>NZ_JBSFVE010000009.1:282813-310791 GCF_053592165.1 Streptodolium elevatio | reverse complement strand
CCGCGTTGCGGACCTTGCCCGGCCAAACCCAGGCCGAGCTGCGGCCCGCGCCTTGCGAGCGCACGCACCACGGCCCGCGGGCTATCCGACGCGAAATTTGAAGACACTCCCTAGAACGTGCGGGTGTCGGCGCGCGGGAGGCCCGGCGGACACCCGGGGCGAGAGGGGGGCCTAGGCTCCGGGCATGGCGCGGTTTGTTCTGGTCACGCACATCAAGGCGGAGCCACGCAGCGTGTTCGAGGCGTCCTTGGACGTCGGCGTCCACACCGCGTCGATGGCCGACGCGTGCGAGGAGGCGGTGGCGGGGGTCACGGACCGCGGCCTGATCCTGGGGGACACAGTGACCTGGCGGGCGCGGCACTTCGGGGTGTGGTGGCGGATGACGGCCGAGATCACCGCCTATGAGCCGCCCGGGTTCTTCGTCGACGAGCAGCGCTGCGGGCCGTTCCGCTCATGGCGGCACGAGCACCACTTCGTCGCGGACGGCGATGCCACGATCATGCGCGACACCGTGGAGTTCGCCGCACCGTTCGGACCGGTCGGGCGGCTCGCGGAGGCCGTCGTACTGCGGCGCTACATGGCACGCCTGATCAGCAACCGCAACCGCCACCTCAAGCAGACCCTGGAGCGTTGAGCCGTACGCCGCCGAAAGCGGTTAGTCCGCTCCGTCGGCAGGGACGGGGTCGCGCGCGGAGACGAAGCGGCCCCGCCAGTCGCGGTTGTTGCCGACTCGGGCGAGGAACAGCCTGAGGTCGTGCAACTCCTCGTCGAGACCGTCGAACAACGGGTCCGCGCGGTTGCCCGGGTCGCCGAGGGGACCGGTGTAATGCCAGGTGATGAACTTGTACGAGCCGCTCACGAGGCTGAACCGGCAGGCGATCCGGTCGGCGTCGCACTCACGGGCAAAGGTCAGGTGTTCGTCGACGAGCCACCTGTCGGTTCCGGCCTGGAACCACAGGTTCGGGCCGTCCGCGTACACGGCGCAGAAGACCGGGAAGCCGGGTCCCGCACCGCTGTACCGGTTGAGCGAGATCCAGCCGACGTTGCCGGCTCCCTTGTCGTCCGACCACCGGGCGAGTTGGCCGGTCTCCACGGTGAGCACCCAACTGCCGAGGTACCTGTCCCAGTCCTTGAGGAGAACCGCCGTCATGAGTCGCCCCCGATTCCGACCGCGCTGCTCCAGGCGGCTCGGGGTCGATGTCGTGGTTCTTGCGGCGAAGGTCCAGGCCCGGTTCGCCTGCGGGGCGGGCTGCTGCGCTCCGGTCTGCTCAGGCGGCTTCCAATGCCTCGGCCTGCCGTGTGAGGTCTGCCGCGATGTCGTCCCAGTCCGGGCCGTGCAGCCACAGATTCTGCGCGCCTCCCGCAGGAGGGCCGGCTCGTCCGGCCGCTGCAAGAGCACAAGCCGGTGGGCGAGGTTGCGGATCCATACGCTCGCGGTGGCGCGTGGTTGCGCGCCGGCCGGTTCGGCTGGGGAGGTTGATGAATATGGCCCGCGTGGCTGTTCTTCGGCATGCCCTTGGCCGGGTCGCGTCGCGCGTGTGAGCGATCCGGTCGACCGAATCGACCTGGAGTTCGCGTGTCATATCTGTCTTCCGTGGATGCCTCCGACGTCACCACCGCCCGGCTTGCGCTGCGGCCGTGGTCGCCGGACGAGCTTGCGGCGGTGCCGAGCGGCGCCCGGATGGACCACTGGGCGGAGGACTTCCCCGCCGAAGGCGACGTCGTCATCGCCGGGTTCGTCGCGGACCGGCCCAATGTCAACGAGTACGGGCAGCGGCAGGTGATCGAGCGGTCCACCGGCCGGGTGGTCGGCTCGATCGGGCTGTTCTGGCCGCCGACTGACGGTGCGTTGGAGATCGGGTACGGCATCGTGCCGTCGCGGCGCGGTCTCGGGTACGCGTCGGAAGCGGCCCGGGCGTTGGCGCTGTTCGCACTCGCCGCACCCGGCGTACACGCGGTGTGCGCCGAGGTCGAGTTGGCGAATCCGGCGTCCGTCCGGGTGCTGGAGAAGGCGGGGTTCCGCCCGCTGGGCGACGACGGGACAACCGCCAGGTTCGGCGTGCAACTGCCTGACCTGAACGGCTAGTTGACCTAGCTGACCGAGGTGGGCGGGGTCGGCGGCGCGATGTGCCGTCGGCCCCGCCCACGACGGGTCGAGACCGGGGTCAGGAGGTGGCGGCGGGGGCGTCCTCCGGTTGACGCGAGCCGCCGTGCCGTGGCGGTGCCGTCGGCAGGTCGCGGGCGCGGGCGATCGGCGAGAACAGCAGGATCAGACCGGCCAGCGGTATCCCCGCCGCGGTGATGAACATGGCCGTACGCACGCCCAACGCGGTCCCCAGCGCACCGCCGAGCAGGGCTCCGAGCGGGATGGTGCCATAGCTGACGAACGCCGACGTCGCGGTGAGGCGACCGAGCAGTTCGGGCGGGCAATAGCGCTGCTGGAAGCCCGCCTTGATGACGTTCCCGGCCACAACACCGGCGGTGACGCTGAAACCGCCTGCAACAAAGAGGAGTACGCCCGGCCCCGCAACGGCCGCCGGCATCAGCAACGCCGGTACGGCAAGCGCAAGTTCGCAGACCAATGTGGCGCGGGCCGTGCCGAAGCGGCCCCGCGATCCGCCGTGCGGCGAACGCGCCGACCACGCCACCCGCGCTCACCGCCGCGACCAGGATTCCGACAGTGCCCGCCGTGAGGCCGACTTCGCGGACCAGGAAGACGACGCGGATCGACTGGTAGCCCATGAGCGCGAGGTTGGAGGCTGCCGCGAACAGGGTGAGCGTACGCAACCACGGGTCGTGCACGATCAGCCGCATCCCCTCGCCGATCCCGCCGACAAGCCCACCGCGTCCGGGAGTTGCGGGCGCGGGTGTGGAAGCGGTCATGGACGCGGGTGGCGCCTCGCGGTGCCGGATGCGGCCGAGGCAGATCAGGGAGACGAGGTACGTCGCGGCGTTCGCGAACATGCCGTTGACCGCGCCGGCCGCCTGCGCGAGGAGGCCTCCCGAGCCGAGTCCGGCGATCTGCGCGGCCGACGCGCTGCCGTGCAGCTTGGCGTTGCCCTCGGCCTGGTCCTCGGGGTCCAGGATGCTGGGCAGGTACGCGGTGTAGGCCGTCTGGAAGAACACCGCCGCCGTCCCCGTGGCCAGCGCGACGCCCAGCAGCACGCCCACGCTCAGCTCCCCCGCCCGGTCCGCGACGGGAACGCTCGCGAACAGTACGAGCGACACCGCGGCCGACACGAGCATGACGGGACGCCGCCGCATGCGGTCCACCCAGACGCCGACGGGCAGCCCGACGACGAGCCACGGCAGCCACGAGGCCGCGGTCAGCAGGCCGACCTCGAACGTGCTCGCGTCCAGGTTCGCGACGGCGATGAGCGGCAGCGCGACGCTGGTCACCGCCGCCCCGAAGCGGCCCGTCGTCTCGCCGAGCCAGAGCAGTCGGAAGTCGCGGTGGCGCCGCAGCAGGCCCCCGCGCGTACGGGTGCTCATGACGCTCCCGACCCCTTCCGCGGGAAGGACTGGAGTTGGACGACCACCGGGCGCACTTCGGCGCCCGGAACGGCACGAAGGGCGGCACCGGGAACAGCACCCAAGTCGGCACCGAGTTCGTCGTCGCGGTCGACGCCGGAGGCGGTGCCGTCCGCCGGACGCGCTGCCGAGTGCGCCCGGTAGCGGTCCACGACTCGCATCAACTCGGCGTTCATCTCCCCGAGTTCGTCGGGGGTGAGACGCAGGTCGCGCCAGTCCGAGATGGTTCCGGCGCCACGCCACTCTTCGTCCCAGTCCTCGCCGACGTATGCCGTCACCCGGTCGAAGTACTGCCGGATCAGCCCGTCCAGGTACACGGACAGCGCGCCGCTGCTCTCCGGGTCGTCGCGGAAGTCCGCGATGTTGAGCTCGTTGGACCGCGGAACGCGGCGCCACCAGCGCTCGCGCTTCGTGCCGCGCCCGACCTCCTCCTCGATGAAGCCGTGCTGGGCGAGGTGGCGCAGGTGCCAGCTGACCGTGCCGGTGTTCTCGCCCAGGCGTCGCGCCAGCGTGGTCGACGTCGCGGGGCCGTCGAGGCTCAGCAGCTCCAGGATCCGCATGCGCAGCGGGTGCGCCAGGCCTTTCAGGCTCTGCGCGTCGATGCGGCGCCGGGCCCCGGCGGCCGCCGCCGCATCGGAGGCCGCGGCAGAAGCCGGGTGGGCTGCGGCCTCGCGGGAGGCGCCGAGGGGACCAGGGCTGGGCTCGCTGTTCCGGGTCATGTCGCCAGCGTATCTTGCAGAGAGTTCTCTGCAAACATAAATCTGCAAGTGTGGAGACGGGTAACATCCGATGCTGGCTTCAGGCCATTACCTGATCAGCACCAGACGAGCACCAGACGAGCCAGCCCAGCACCAGACGCAGCAACAACTGCAAGACCGAACCGACACCAGCCTGCCGTCCGAGGCACCGCCCGGACGCCGACCGACTCACGGAGAGCCCGCGTGGACACCGCACCCGACACCGCTCTGCTCGCGCGCGCGTGGGTCGAGGGCTGGGTCGTCTCCCGGTCCGCCGCCCCGCCGATCGAGGAGTTGTGGGGGTTCACCATCGACGTGGGCCTGGTGCCGCACGTACGCCGCCACGTGCTGCTGCCCGACGCCGACGAGGCGCTGTTCCGCAAGCTCACGGCCCGGATCACCGCGCCCGGCACCTGGATCAAGCTGTTCCTGCCGCCCGAGACCGTCGAGCCGTGGCTCGCGCCCGGGTGGTCCTTCGACGCGCCGGGGTTCCTGATGAGCACCGCCCTGCGCCGCGTGCCGGATCCGGACGTACCGGCGGGCTACGTCCTGCGCGCATGGGCACGCGGCGGCCTCACGCGCGTGCTCCTCACGACTGAGGACGGCCACTTCGCCGCCCGCGGCCAGATAGCCGTGCCGGCCGTCGGCGCTCCCGGGGTCATCGACCAGATCGAGACGTCGCCGGACCACCAGAGGCGGGGCCTGGGCAGCGTGGTGATGCGTACGCTCGGCAACGCCGCCGCCGACGCCGGCTCCCCGAGCGCGGTCCTCGGGGCTACCCTCGACGGCCAGGCGCTCTACCACCACCTCGGCTGGACGACCCACGCGCCGCTCACCGGACTGGTATTCGGCGCGGCGTAGCCGTGGAGCCCGAGTACCGGGCACCAGGTCAGCCGGCTCGGACGAACCGGCTCAGGTCAGTCGACCGTGTAGCCGAGGACCTGAGCGACGAACGCGCCCTTGCCGGCGGTGTACGCCTCGCGGTCCTCCGGATACTCGGCCGCGAGCCGCCGCTTGAGATCGGCGTAGTCGGCGGCCACAGCCGGATCCCGCGTCAGCGCGTCCCGGAACGCCACCAGGGCGTGGGCCCGGGGGCCGCCGAACTCGACGACGTGGAGGTGGTGCGTACGCAGCTCCGGACTCGGCCGCAGGAACCACAGGCGCGTGGCCGCATGCGGGTCGTCGGACCAGTACGTCCAGCCGTCCTTCGTCAACGCGTCCACCATCGCGGCGCGTTCGGGGGACCCGATGCGCGGCAGCACGACCACGGGCGCCATCAGGTCGACTATCGGCTTGGCGGGCAGCCCCGGGACGGCCGTCGAGCCGACATGTTGCACAGTCGCGGCCAGCCACCGGGCCAGCACGCGGGCGACGCCTTCCCGCTGTCCGACGAAGGACTCCCGCCACGTGGGATCGGGTGCGGCAAGGCGCACCGGCATGTCGACCATGATCGAAACGTATCCGGCCGCGCCGACAGCGTCGCAGCATTTTCGTCCCGGCTACTTCACCCTGACACGATGTGAGGCGGTGCACTGGGAGGCGTCATGTTCAGCATCGGAGATTTCGCCAGGCACGGTCGCGTGTCGGTGCGGATGCTGCGGCACTACGACGCGATCGGGCTCCTGCGGCCCGCACACGTCGATCCGCGCACCGGCTACCGCTTCTACGCGGCCGGGCAACTCGCCCGGCTCAACCGCGTCATCGCGCTCAAGGACCTCGGCTTCAACCTCCAGCAGGTCGGCGCCATCCTCGACGAGCGGGTGGACGTACCCGAGTTGCGCGGGATGCTGCGCCTGCGCCGGGCCGAACTCGCCGCCTCGATGGCGGCCGAGGCCGCGCGCCTGGCCCAGGTGGAGGCGCGCCTCCGGTCGATCGAGAGCGAGGGACGCATGCCCGCACAGGACGTCGTCGTCAAGCCGCTGCCCGTCATCCGGGTCGCCGAACTCGGCGCGGTGGCCGAGGGGTACGAGCCGGAGCACATCGGTCCGGTGATCCAGCCCCTGTACGAGGAGCTGTGCCGCCGCCTCGAGGCCGCCGGCGTCGGCTTCGGCCCGGGGCTGGCCTACTACGAGGCGGTCCCGGACGGCGGTGGCGAGGCGGTCGTCGTGCACGCGGGCATGGTGGTCGGGCCCGAGGTCACCACGACCGCAGCTTTCACCGTGGTCGACCTCCCGGCCGTCGAGGAAGCCGCCGCGATCGTGCACCACGGATCGATGGACGCCGTCACGACGACCGGGCAGATGCTGGCGCACTGGCTCGACGCCAACGAGCGCGAGGCGGTGGGCTACACGCGCGAGCTCTACCTCGAATGCCCCGACGACCGGGACAAGTGGGTCACCGAACTCCAGCAGCCGCTGCGCCGTCCCGAGGCCGGGGGCTGAAGTCCCCGGACTCGCGAGAGTCGGTCGGGCTCACCTGACTCGACGCGACCGCGTGGTACGTGCCTCGTGGCGTTGGGCGTGCGGCGCGTGGCCGTGCGGGACATGGCACGTCACAGATACCGGTGCATGATGTGCAGCCCGACGTAACCCTCGCGCGGGTGTCGGAACGCCTCGGGGACGGTGCCGACGATCTCGAAGCCGAGCGAACGGTACAGGTTCACGGCGTGCACGTTGGTCTCGACGACGGCGTTGAACTGCATCGCGCGGAAGCCGGCGTCGCGGGCCCAGGCGATCGAGTACTCGCACAGCGCGCGCCCGATGCCGCGTCCGGCGTGTGCCGGATCGACCATGTAGCTGGCGCTGGCGACGTGGGAGCCGTTGCCGTCCCGGTTGTTGTTCATCTTGGCGGTGCCGACGATCGTGCCGTCGTCGTCGAGGGCCACGACGGTGCGGTTCGGCGCCGCCGAGTACCAAATGGCGCGGGCCGCGTCGGAGTCGAGGTCGAGCACGTACGGAAACGTCTCCCCCGCCGCGACGATCGCCCGGAAGAACGGCCTGATCCCGGCCCAGTCCTCGTCGGTCGCTTCCCTGATCAACATCCGCTCATTGTGCCCGTCGGCACGCGCCGCAGGAGCCGACCGCAGGCGCGGGTTGACGGGGGCGGGCCGACGGGGGCGGGCCGACGGGGGCGGGCCGACGGACTTACAGCCGCCACGAGTGAGGACCCCCCACCCGGGGCGCTCTCACGGGTGGGGGGTCCTCGGCGCGGAGCCCGGTGCATGGATTCGGGCCGGGCGGATTCCGCGGCCTGTGTTGACGGGCAGGCACACACGCTGCCAGGTCCGGCCCGCGGGGTATTGGAGTTTTCCGACACGGAGCCGGGAAACCGGTGGGCCGGGGCGATCCCGAGCGACCAGGCAACAGGCAACCGGGTCAGCGGGCGACGGGCGACCGGTGACGGGTGTGTCAGCGCGACGCGCCCTCGCCGTCACCGCCCTTGTGGAGCGACCTGCGCAGCGTGTCAGGCCCCTTGTCGGCGGCCCATTCAGCGGTCGACGCGTCGCCGCCGTTCGTCTCGCCGGGACCGTCGCGCCATGCGGCGCCGCCCGCGAGTTCCTCCGACTCGGCCTCTATGTCCGCATCACGCGGTGTGGTGCCCACTGGACCACCCGCGGGGTCCACGGACGCCGCCGCCGCGCCGGCGGCCGTGCCTCCGGCGGTCTCGGCGTCCGCCTCCCGGACCATCCCCACGATGCGGCGCCCGGCGATGCCGAGGCTCATCATGCTGAGGCCGTCGAACAGCAGGGCGAGCGAGATGAAGGTGCCGATGGCGTACCGGCTGCTGCTCGGCCACTCGGAGAGCACGAGGAGTCCGAGACCGAGGTCGATGACGCCGACGACGATCGTCCACGTCATGCGGGCGGACATGCTCGCGATGCCGCCGACGACACGGAACAGCCCCGCGGTCAGCAGCAGCAACGCCACGAACAGCGTGAGCGCCGCCGCGGCGACGTCCGGGCGCCGCAGCAGGACGACGCCCGCCGCGATGTTGAGCGCCGCCACCGCGACGGTCAGCCAGAACGCACTGGCCTCCTTGCGGGACTGGATCGCCTGGAACAGTCCGACGATGCCGCCGACGAGCAGCAGCCACGCGAACAGGACCATCGTGGTCAGCGTCGCCAGTCCGACGTACAGCAGGCCGATGATGCCGGCGGCCACCAGGATCAGGCCCAGGAACACCAGGAATCCGAAGCCGAACCCGCCCTTGCCGCGCTCCGCGTCGGCCCCCGCCATCCGGCGGTGGCGCGGGCCGCTGCCGCTTGTCGTGCCCATGGCAGGTGCTCCCTCGCGTCGGTTCGGGACCGGTCCGGGACCGAGCCGACACGCGGGTACGCCCGGCAGGTCCGTGCGGATCAGCGCCTACCCGCTCAGCGCCGGGATACCCGCGAGCCCGCCTGACACCGCCCGATCGAGACAACCCGAACGCGACGTCACGAACGAGACAGCCGAATCAACGACCGCCCGAGCGAGACAGCCCGATCAGGACAGCCCAGTCACGACAACCCAGTCACGACAACCCGAACGGAACAGCCCGAACGAAACGCCCTCAGTTCTCGACGCCCGCCCCCGGCGGAAGCGCCGCCGGGCCGAACCCCGCCCCGATCCCGCGCTGTCCCGAGGGCAGTGCCGCCCTGGCCGTCGGCGCGGCGGGCGGGCGCGTCTGCTCGACGATCAGCCCGGCCGGGTCGGCCAGCCCCAGGAAGTGCCGTCGCAGGCGGTGCTTCTCGACGCGGTGGTTCGGGGTGCGCGGCATGCGGATGACGACGCGCACGTGCGCGGGCCGCATGTACGGCGGCAGCGACTGCGCGCACCACGCGTGCAGGGCCTCCGGCTCCAGCAGGCGGCCGGGGTCGGGCTCGACGTACAGCACGATCTCGTCGTCCTGGCGGCCGCTGAGCGGCACGCCGAACACCGCGCAGATGGTGATGTCCGGATGCTGGTTGACCAGGTCCTCGATGTGGTACGCGGAGATGTTCTCACCCCGCATGCGGATCCGGTCCTGCACGCGGTCCACGAAGTGGATCATCCCGTCCTCGGGGTCGCGCACCACCGCGTCCCCTGTGTGCAGCCACAGGTTTCGCATCGCCTCGGCCGTGGTGAGCGGGTCGCCGAGGTACTCCTGCACGACGAGGCCCGACAGGTGCGGGCGCACCGCCAACTGGCCGACGGTGCCGGGCGGCACGCGCCGGTCGTACTCGTCGAGGATCGCGACGTCGAGGAAGGGCAGCGGGGCGCCCAGGAGCCCCTTGCGCGGCACCGCGTGGGCGGGCACGACCGGCACGCGGTAGTGCGCGCACACGCGGGTCACCTGTTCGTGCGTGAGCCCGCGCTGCAACGCGGGCGGGGTGCCCTCGCCGTCGCGCATCTCCTCGATGACGGCGGCGGCCGGCATGCCCGACTCGATCTGGCCGTACGCCGCCACCACGAAGTCGATGCCGAACCGCCGCGCGAAGTCGGCGTGCGTCGCGGGCAGCGGGTGCAGCCAGACCTTGGCCAGCGGGTTCAGCGCGTCGCCGGGGCGCTCGGGGGCACTGGTGAGCCACGGTACGGCGGCGTCCGTGAGCACCGCCGTGCTGGCCCCCGTCGCCGTGACCCGCCCCCAGAACTCGCCGGGGTGGAACCGGTCCCACAGCGTCACCGTCGACCCGGTCCAGGCCGCGCGCGCGACCCCGGCGAACGCGCCGAGCATGGTGTGCAGCGGCAGGTCGTTGTAGACCACGTCGTCGGGAGTCGTCAGGCGCCGCAGCAGGAACGTCGACTGTGCGACCCAGCGGTGGCACAGCACGACGGCCTTGGGGCGGCCGGTGTTGCCGGGGGTGTGCAGGATCGCCGCGATGTCGTCGGGCCCGGAGCCGACCTGCGGCGGCAGCGCGCGGGCCAGGAAGCGGGAGTAGGGGACCTCTGGGAACTCGTGTGCGGGCGGGATGCCGACCGAGTCGTGGACGGTCACGCGCGGGGCGTACGGCAGGTGCCTGCGCACCAGTTCGAGTGCGGGCAGTCCGGCGCGCTCGGTGACGATGAGCGCGGCACCGATGGTGGTCAGCTGCGCGAGCAGCAGTTCGCCGCCGAGGTCGGGGTCGACGGGGCAGAAGATGCCGCCGGCCTTCCAGATGCCGAACATCCACAGGGCCGCGGCGTATGGGCTGCGGCAGTGCACCGCGACGCGGTCGCCGCGGCGGACGCCGATGGCCTCCAGATTGCCCGCGATGGTGTCGGTCGCGCGGCGGGCCTCGGCGTAGCTGAGGTCGAGTCCGTGCTCGCCATAGTGGATGAAGACCCGCATTGGGGTGCGGACCGACCACGCGTCGAGTGCCTCGGTCACCGGTTCGCCGTCGACGGCGAGCTCGGCGGCGAGCGTGTCGAGAAGGGCGGCTCCGCCGGTGGCGCCCGTGCTGGGAGTCGTCACTGGTTGTCCTCACGGAACACGGCCCGGATCGTCTTCGGGACCGTGCGGGATCGATGTAACTCGATGTATCGACGTACCGGTGCCATGCGCAGTGGACGTGGAGCGTACCGCGTCGCGGAGCCGTGCGGGACGCGGCCGTCCAACTCCCGCGCCCACTCGTGGCGCGCGGCGGTCCCTCGCACCCTTCCGCTCGTTGATCTGTGTACCTAGCATCGGCGTGCGGACTGTTGTTGACGCACAGTCAGTAATTGTGGACGAAGGAGGCGCGACACCTTGCCCGACAACACTGGGTCCACCGTCGTCACCGCGGAGGAGATCCGCTCCCGGGTCCGGGAGCTGACGAAGGCTCACGACCCGGCCACCACCGACCCCGTCGAATTCCTCGGGCACCGGTTCGACGCCGGTCTCGCCTGGGTGCACTTCCCGGTCGGCTGCGGCGGTCTCGCCGCGCCCCGCGCGCTGCAGCAGGTGGTTGAGCGGGAGCTCGCCGCCGCGGGTGCGAAACCGGCCAACCCGTTCCGCAATCCGATCGGGCTCGGCATGGGCGCGCCGACCGTCGCCGTGCACGGTACGGAGGAGCAGCGCACGCGCCTGCTGCGGCCGCTGTGGACCGGCGAGGAGGTCTGGTGCCAGCTGTTCAGCGAGCCTGGCGCCGGTTCCGACCTGGCGGGGCTCGCGACGCGCGCGGTGCGCGACGGCGAGGACTGGGTCGTCAACGGCCAGAAGGTGTGGACGTCGTTCGCGCACAAGTCGCGCTGGGCGATGCTGCTCGCCCGGACCGATCCGGACCTCCCCAAGCATCAGGGCCTGACGTACTTCTTCCTGGACATGACGCTGCCGGGCGTCGAGGTGCGGCCGTTGCGGCAGGCCACCGGGCAGGCGGAGTTCAACGAGGTCTTCCTGACCGACGTACGCATCCCCGACACGATGCGCGCCGACGAAGTGGGCAAGGGCTGGGCGGTGTCGAACACCACGCTGATGAACGAGCGGGTGGCGATCGGCGGCGGCGAGTCGCCGCGCGAGGGCGGCGCGATCGGCCCGGTCGCCGCGCTGTGGCGCGAGCGTCCCGAGGTGCGCACCGGCGGCCTGCACGACCGGGTGATGCGGGCGTGGGTCGAGGCCGAGGTCGCGCGGCTCGCCAACGAGCGGATCCGGCAGCAGCTCGCGGCGGGCAAGCCGGGGCCGGAGGGTTCCGCGGCCAAGATGTCGTTCGCCCGGATCAACCAGGACACGACGCGGCTGTGGCTGGAACTGACCGGTGAGGAGGGCCTGACGTACGACGACTGGTCGATGCGCCGGGTGGACCTCGGCGGTTCGGACGGCGGCCGCTCGGCCGGCTACTACTACTTGCGGGCCAAGGGCAATTCCATCGAGGGCGGCACGTCGGAGATCCTGCGCGGCGTGATCGCCGACCGGGTCCTGGAACTGCCGCGCGAGCCGCGTACCGACACGAAGCTGCCCTGGAAGGAGATCCCCCGGTGACCGCGATCCCCGCGCTGCTGTACTCGGACGTCGAGGAAGACCTCCGCGCCACCCTGAGGGGCCTTCTGGCGGACCGGTGTTCGTGGAACGACGTGCTGGCACGTGTCGACTCGGAAGAGCCGTACGACGACGCGCTGTGGAAGGCCGTGGCGGCCGAACTCGGCCTGGCCGGACTGCTGGTGCCCGACGAGCTGGGCGGCGCGGGTGCGACCGCGCGCGAAGTCGGGGTGGCCTTGGAGGAGTTGGCGCGTGCCGTCGCGCCCGTGCCGTTCTTCGCGAGTGCCGTGCTGGCGACTTCGGCGCTCGTCGCGGCACCGGCGGGCGAGGCGCGCGACGAGGCGCTGCGCGCGCTGGCCGCCGGATCCCGCGTAGGTACGCTGGCCGTTCCGGCGACGACCACCCCCGGCTCGGACTTCCCCCTGTCCGTGACCGGCGCCCCCGACGGCGACCGGCTGCTGCTGACCGGCGCCGTCACCAGCGTGCTGGCGGTGGACCGGGCGGACCTGTTCGTGGTCCCGGTGGTGGTGGACGGGGCGCCGTACCTGGCCCTCGTCGACGGCTCGGCGACCGGCTTCACCCGCTCACGCATCACGACGCTGGACGCGACGCGGCCGATCGGCACGCTGACGCTGGACGGCGTCTCCGCGTCGATCGCCGCGGCGCCGGGCGAGGCCGCGGAGGCCCTGCAAGAGGCCCTGGTGGTCGGCGCGGCCCTGCTGGCTTCGGAGCAACTGGGGGTCGCGGAAAGGGCGTTGGAGGAGGCGATCGGGTACCTGAAGGTGCGGCACCAGTTCGGGCGCCCGATCGGCTCGTACCAGGCGCTGCGGCACCGTGCCGCGGATCTGTGGGCCGACATCGCCGCGGCGCGCGCGACCGCACGGTACGCGGCGGCCGCGGTCGCCGAGGGGTCCGACGACGCCGAGGTGGCCGCCTCGCTGGCCCAGTCGTACTGCGGCGACGTCGCGGTGCACGCCGCCGAGGAATGCGTCCAGATGCACGGCGGCATCGGGTTCACCTGGGAGCACCCCGCGCACCTGTACCTGAAGCGCGCGATGAGCGCGGCGCTGCTCATGGGGACCGCCGACCGGCACCGCGCCCGGCTGGGCACGTTGGTGGGGCTGCCGACGACGGACTGAGCCCTGAGCCGACAGGGCCGCCGACCGGTGCGCCGACGGTCGGCGGCCCTGGCTGCGGACCGACGGTCGGCGGCCTTTGCTACGGACCGACGGTCGGCGGCCCCTGCTACGGCTACTGCGGCCGCTTGCGGAACTCGCCTGCCTCGCGCTTGAGTTCCCAGGCGTCCGCGACCGGCCCCATGTGCGCGAGCTTGTCGGGGTTGACCACGGAACGGATCGCCTGGATCTGCCCGTCGAGGATGTCGAGCACCCAGGTGGCGGCGATCCGGCCGTCCCGGTCGCGCAGCAGCGCGCCCGGCTGGCCGTTGATCTCCTGCACGTGGAGCGCGACGCCGACCGCGGTGAACTGCGGGGCCGCGGCGGCGAGCAGCCGGGCGACCTTGTCGGGGCCGAAGACGTGCGGGCCGACGAGCGGTGCCTTGCCGCCGCTGTCCCCGACCAAATGCACGTCGGCGGCGAGCAGTTCGCGCAGCGCGTCGACGTCGCCCTCGCGGAACGCGTCGAAGAACCGCTCGGCGAGCTCCTGCCGCTCCCGCCGGTCCGCCTCGAAGCGCGGCCGGCCGTCGTCCATGTGCCGCCGCGCCCGTACCGCGAGTTGGCGGCACGCCGCCTCCGACCGCCCGACGGCGGATGCGATCTCCGGGAAGCCGAACCCGAACACCTCACGCAGCACGAACACCGCGCGTTCCAGCGGGCTCAGCCGCTCCAGCAGCACCAGCGCGGCCACCGACAGTGAGTCGGCCAGCTCCGCGGAGCGCTCGGGGTCCTGGTACGGGTCGGAGAGCAGCGGCTCGGGGAACCACGGACCGACGTACTCCTCGCGGCGGACCCGGGCCGAGCGCAGCACATCGATCGATATACGGGTCACCACGGCCGACAGGAAGGCCTTGGACGACGCCGGCCGGGTCCCGGATGCCTCCCAGCGCAGCCAGGTCTCCTGAACGGCGTCCTCGGCCTCGGTGACGCTGCCCAGGATCCGGTACGCGATGGAGAACAGCAGCGGCCGGAGGTCCTCGAACTCCTCGGTGCGGGTCATGCCCGTGCCTCCTTCAATTCGCGCTCGAAACCCTGCCGCCACGACGGGTGCCGCAGTTCCCAGCCGAGTTCCCGCTTCGCCTTGGCGTTGGAGAACCCGCGCCCCTCGGTCATCATCGTCACCGCCGCATCGCCGGCCAGCAGCCGGGCCAGCCACTTGGGCATCCGCATCGGCGGTCTGGCGCCGGCACAGGCCGCGAGATGCGGCAGCCACTGGTTCGCCGGGGCCGGCTCGTCGTCGACGATGTTGAACACGCCCGTGGCCCTCTGCTCGACAGCCAGGACGGTGGCGCTCGCGGCATCGTCGAGATGGATCCAGGAACTGTAACCGGTACCGCCGCCGACCAGCGGGAACTGCCGTTTGCGTACGAGCTCGACCTGGTCGTCGACGGCGCCGGGCCCGTAGAACGCGCCGTACCGCAGCGCGACACCGCCGGCCTTGACGACGGCGTCCTCGACGTACCGGATCGCCTCCATCCCGGGGCGGGCCCTGCTCCCGGTCTCGGGATCGAGGGGGTCGTCCTCGGTCTTGACCCAGCCGCCCCGGCGGATCCCGTTCCAGCTCGCGTAGCTCTGCGCGACGATGTGCGGCACGTCGGTGGCCTCGGCGGCGGCCAGGAGGTTGTCGGTGCCCTCGGTACGCAGCCGGATCGTACGGGCGAACCAGCGGTCCGGGTGCTTCAGGTCGGGCTTCCCGGCGTGCGCCACGGATATCGCCGTCATCTGGTGCACGATCGTGTCCGGCCGCGCGAAGGCGACGGCCTCACCGACTGAGGCCGCGTCCAGTCCGTCCATCACGACACCTTTCGCGCCGAGGTCCGCCAGTAGCGGCAGCTTGTCCGGACTCGTCGTCGTGGCGGTCACCTGATGGCCCGCGGCCAGGAGCTGCGGCACCAGTCGCCGTCCGAGGACCCCGGTTCCGCCTGCCAGGAACACGCGCATGCCCCATCACCTTCCCGAGTGCGAAGTACGTCTTCGACACCCGAGACGAGACAGCCCTCGCCCCCGTGACATCAGTGGGTGCGCGGGCGCGTGACAACAGGCACGTTGGACCGGCCGGTTTGCCGATCGCGACCGGGGTAGACGCCACACATGGCCAAGATCCCCAGGTCCCAGCGACATGGGACGGAACCGGACGACGCCGTCTCGGATCTGCCGCTACGGCGTCTCTTGTCGAGGATGGCGCTCGTGGCGGGCGTCGTCGCCGCGGCGGTCTGCGCGTGGGTGGCCGCGGAGACCGACACGCACCAAGGAGTGTGGATCTTCGCCGCGGCAGTCTCCGCGGCAACGGCGCTGGTAGCGGCGATCGACCTCGGCGTCATCCGCCACCGCATGCACGAACGAATCCTCCGCTCACTGCGCTTCCCCCACCCCCGCTGAAGCCCCGAAGGCCCGGAGGTCGGACGCAGAGCCGAGACGCGAGCGGCGGGCCGGGGTCAGGCGAGCATGCGGACGACCATGACGGCGGCGTAGACCAGCACGGCGGCCAATGCCACGAGCACGGTGGCCAGCAGCCACGGCAGCGGGTTGCGGCGCGGTCCGGTCGCCGCCTCGATGCCCGGGCCGCCGCCCGACGACGCGGGCGGCTCGGACGGCCCGTCGGCCACGGGGTGCTCACTCACGGGGGTCCCCTCCCACGTACGGTCCCACAACGGCGTTGCCCACCCAGCCTGTCACCGGGTGGGCCACCATGCATCGGTCCTGCGGAGGAAACCGGGGCACACCCCGGCTACGACCGCATGGCCTCGTCGCTGCGTCGCCGCATGGCCCTGGGTCAGGACGCATGGCCGCGCGGGCCTCGGTCGGGACGCGGGGCTGCGCAGCCGTACCCCTCGGTCAAGGCGTGAGGGCGTGGGGGCGCGTGGCCGCACGATCCTTGGGCAGAACGCGCCCGCGGCCGTACGGCCCCTGGTCAGGCGCCGTACGGCCGAAGGGCCCTGAGTCAGGACGTGGGCGGCTGCTGTCCCCCACCCTGCTGCTGCGTGGCTATCAGCCGCGCGATCCAGAACCGCAGGAAGTTCGACAGCGAGTAGCGGATGAACAACGCCATGCCCGCGATCGAGATGGTCACGCCGACCAGCCCGACCACGATCGCGTCGTTCTGCGTCAGTTGCAGCCGTGTCGTGTGGGCCATGATGTACGCCCCCAGACCGGTGCCGATCCCCGCCACCAGCAACACCACGCCCAGCCACATCAATTGCGTGTCCAGCGTGGTGGACGGCGGCTTGATGCGCAGCCCCGCGACCTCCTGCGCCAGCGCGTGGGTGCGCGGCTCCGCGGGGGCCCCGGGCGGCGGTGCCGGCGGCCCGTCGGAGGGGGCGGCCGGGGTGCCCGCCGGGACGGTGGGCGGAACACCGGCGGTGTTCGTGCTCATGACTTCACCTCGTGTCTCGCCTTTTGACTCGCCTTGTGACACACCTGATGACTCGCCTTGCGCCTTGCCTTGCCCAGCACCAGCACCAGCACCGGCGCCCGCGCCGCCGCGGCCCGCGACCGAGTCCGACCCCGACGTCCCCTGCTCGCCACCGCCGAGGTACGCCGAGTACCGGTCACCGGCGACCGGCAGCGCGACCGTGGTGTCGGCCGCTTCCCCGTTGCGCGCCGTCGCCGATTCCGCGGCCCTTGCCGCGGGCCCGGACCCGGGCAGGGCCTTCGGAGCCATCGCCGCGTCGACCGGTGCCACCAGCGTCGCGGCCGTGCCCGTGCCCTTGAGCTGCGGTGTCTCCTCGGCTTCCGCCGCGCCCGCAGCCTCCTCCGCGGAACCGTCGCCGCCCAGGTACGCGCTGTGCAGACCGGCCGCGATCTCCTGCGGTGTCCCCACCGCGGTGATCCGCCCGCCGGTCATGACGGCCGCGAGGTCGGCGACGCCGAGCGCGGTCTGCGCGAACTGCTCGACGAGAAGCACCGTCACCCCGGTCCCGGCGATCCGGGCGACGATCTCGAAGAGCTGCTCGACGACCAGCGGGGCCAGCCCCATGGACAGTTCGTCGATCAGCAGCACCGCCGGGTCGGTGGCGATGGCCCGGGCCATCGCGAGCATCTGCTGCTCGCCGCCGGACATCGTGCCGGCCGCCTGGCGGCGCCTTTCCTTGAGCCGGGGGAAGATCGGGAAGACGCGCTCCTCGATCTGGGACCGTGACATCCCCCGGTAGCTGGCCATCCACAGGTTCTCGGAGACCGTGAGGTTCGGGAAGACCCCGCGGCCCTCGGGAATGCTGCACAGTCCCAGCCGGGCGAGGTCGACCGGCGCCGCGCCCGTGACGCACCGCCCGGCCAGCCAGATGTCCCCGCCGCTGGGCGGGTGCATGCCGGAGGCGACCTTGAGCATGGTGGTCTTGCCCGCCCCGTTGGGTCCCAGCACGGCGAGCACCGAGCCCGCGGGCACCGCCAGGTCGACCCCGTGCAGCACCTCGACCTGCTCGTACGCGGCCTTCACACCGCGCAGTTCGAGCAGTGGCGGGGCCTCCTGCGGTCCCGGGACGGGGAGTTCGAGCGTCAGTGTCACAGCGACACCCCCAGCGCTTCGTCGGGATCGGCCAGTACGGCGGGGTCGAGATCCTCGTCGACCTCGCCGAGGTACGCGGCGCGCACCGCCGGGTCGGCCTGGATCTCCGCACACGTCCCCTGCGCGAGCTTCTTTCCGAAGTCGAGGACGTGCAGTTCATCGCACACCGACATGACCAGGTCCATGTCGTGCTCGACGAGCAGCACCGCGACCCCCTCGGCGGCCACGTCGCGCAGCACGCGCGAGAACTCCGCGGTCTCCGACTCGTCCTGCCCCGAAGCGGGTTCGTCGAGCAGCAGGATGCGGGGCCGGCACGCGAGCGCGCGGGCGAGCTCGACCATGCGGCCCTGCCCGGTGGGCAGCGAGTCGGCGCGGACCTCCGCGATCGCCCCCAGGTTGAGGCGTCTGACCAGGGTGTCCGTGGTCGTCCCGGCGCGTTCCGCGCCGCGGTGCCTGCGCCGGAACTGGGCCGCGGCCACGTGGATGTTCTCGCGTACCGTCAACGACCCGAAGAGTTCCAGGCGTTGGAAGGTACGCGCCATGCCGCGCCGCGCCCGCTTGTACGGCGCCAGCTTGCTGACGTCGCGCCCGTCCAGCACGACCCTTCCGGCATGCGGCGCCTGGAGCCCGGTGATGACGTTGAACATCGTGGTCTTGCCCGCGCCGTTGGGCCCGATCAGCCCGGTGACCTTCCCGTCCAGGGCACGCAGGCTGATGTTGTCGAGGGCGGTGTGCCCGCCGAATCGCACGGTGACGCCTTCGACTTCAAGACCCATGGCGGCCTCCCGATACGGCGGTCAGTGGCGGGATTCCGAGGGTACGGTCCAACGCCTCGATGTCGGCAGGGGTGAAGGGCACGCTCAGCCCCAGCTTCTCGGGCGGTGCGGTCATGCCCTCGGGCAGCTCGGCCAAACCGTTGGACTTGCCCGTGGCGTGGGCGTCGAGGTACTTGCCCATCGCCGAGATGCCGATCAGGGCTGCCGCGATGACGAGCACCATGACGTAGTTGCCCACGACATCGGCCTCGCGCAGGGCGTAGGCGAGCACCACCGCGGAGCTGCCGAGCACCATCACCGCCGGGTACTTCAGCGCCGGATCCCAGTTGGGCCGCAGCTGCGAGGCGATCATGCCGTTCGGGTTGCGGCCGAGCGCGATGCCGTTGAGGCCGATCAGGATCGTGGTCAGCTGCGTCCAATCCGGGAACAGGTTCGTCATCAGCGGCGTACCGAGCAGGATGCCGCCGAACAGGGCGGCGCCCGGCGAGGTGAGGCCGGCGATCACCATCGACATCAGCACCGAGAGCCCGACGAAGAACTCGAAGTTGCTGGTGCTGACCGACCGCACCGCGCCGCCGTAGATGCCGCCGCCGACACCGGCGATAGCCGCCGAGGCGGCGAACACCCCGAGCGTGGTGAGCTTGTGGTTCATGCCGAGCGTGGCGCACGCGGCCGGGCTGTCCTTGAGGGCGAGCAGGCGCTTGCCGAACTCCCCGCGCCGGATGCCGATCACCAGCAGGCTGCACAACGCGAACATCACCGAGCCGAACACGAAGTACGCCCGGTCCCCGTCGATGTCGACGATGGCCAGGTCGAACCGTTCGAGCTGCAACGTCCCGCTCTTGAACACCTGGTACTCGTGGTCGCCCCAGGTCCACTTGGGCAGTTGGAAGATCCACCGGTCCAGTGCCACCGCGAACGCCGCGGTGGCCAGCGCCAGGTAGATGCCCGAGAGCCGGAGCGCGGGCAGCGCGATGACGGCGCCGACGGCGGCGCAGATCAGCGCCGCCCACAGCAGGGAGATCGGGTTCCCGCTGCCACCCAGGTGCCCGACGGTGATCGCACCGATCCCCGCGAAGCTCAGCTGGCATAGCGAGAGTTGCCCCGCGTAGCCGACCAGGGGGATCACCGAGAGCGCGATGATGCCCAGGCCCCACATCTGGGTGCTGCCGAACAGGTCCGCGGTCGACAGGGTGCGGGAGGCCACGAACGCGCCGAAGACCACCGCGACCGCGAAGAAGAGCCCTCCGGGCCACGTCGGCTTGCGGGCGAACTCCCGGGTTCGGCTGGAGCTGTGGCCGCGCAGCTGGGACTGCGGGAGCAGCAGCAGCGCGACGAACAGCACCAGCACCGGGACCACCGAGATGAACCCGGCGAGGTACGGCGCGCCCGCCTCCCACTTGGGGATGTAGCGCGTGGCGTACGACCCGCTCACGCCGATGATCAGCGCGCCCACGAACGTCATAGGCAGGCTGCGCAGCCTGCCTATGACCGCGGCTGCGTACGCGTTGACGATCAGCAGGGTGAGCGGCAGCGGGCTCAGCGACAGTTTCGGCGCCACCAGGATGCCCGCGAGGGCGGCCAGGAAGGTGCCGATCGCCCACGCCAGCATGCCCGCGGCTTCCGGACGCGAGCCGTTGAGCACGGCGAGCGAGCGGTCGTCGACCGTGGCGCGCATGGCGATGCCGATGCGTGTGCGCGTCAGCAGCACCCACAGACCGATCGCCACCGCCAGTGCCACCCCGAGCGTGGTGATGTCGCCGTACGGCACCTTGACGCCGCTGATCTCCAGGACGTGCCCGCGGAAGAACGGCTGCACGGTGCGGTTCTTGTTGGGGTCCCAGATCCAGGTGACCGCCGCGACCAGGGACAGCAGGATCGCCACGGTCACCATGAGTTTGGTGGCCTGGGACGTACCTTCCAGGCGCCGCATGATCACCAGGTGCAGCAGCACTCCGAACGCCGGTGCGAACACCAGCAGGCACAGCACCAGTGCGATCCACACCGGCCAGCCCCACCCGTAGTGCATCTGCCAGTAGAGGAAGGCAGCGAACATGCCGGTGGCGCCGTGGGCGAAGTTGAAGATGCCCGTGGTGGTGTACGTGAGGGTCAGGCCCCCGGCGGTGATCGCGTAGATGCCGCCGGTGGCCAGCCCGATGATCGTGAACGTGAGGAACTCTTGCACGTGCCCTCCGTGGGCCTGGCCGGCTGTGCCGGGCCGCTCGGGTCAGGTGTACTTTTTGTCGAGCTTGGCCACGTTGTCGGGCGAACAGTTGAAGATCGTGTCGGTGTTGGGCTTGGTGACGTCCGAGTCGACGACGAAGCCCTTGTCCTTGTCCAGCTTGGTCATCGCGAAGCACGGGTTGGTGTGCATCTCGGTGAGCGGACCGACGTCGTTGGGGGCGAACAGGCCGCCGGCGGTCCAGCCCGGCCGCTTCGCCTTCTCCAGGACGCATTCGACGGTCACGTCCGCGCCGCAGTCCTTGACCGCGGCTGCCCACAGCAACCACGCGTTCAGGCCCGCGTAGTTGAAGTAGACCATCCGGCCGTCCTTGTTCTTGCTGTGGAACAGGTCCAGCGCAAGCTTGGCGGCCGGCTTGTCCGCGGCGCTCTCCTGCGGCCAGTACGTCGTGTAGACGTAGAAGTCCGGCATGGCGGCGTCCTTGGCCGTCTGCAGGTTGAAGTTGTTGTACGCGGACTGGTCGGAGAGGATCGCCTGCGGCGCCCACCCGGAGTTGTTCATCTCCTGGATCAGCGGGGTCGCGTTGACCGCGAAGATGCCGGCGCTGATCAGCAGCTTGACGTCGTTGGCCTTCATCGTCTCGACGATGCTGCGCCACTCCTGGCCGATCGGCTGCGCGAGCTGCTTGTCGACGACGGTGCCGCCGGCCTTCTTGACGGCGTCCTCGTAGCGGTCGGCGACCGCGCTCAGCGAGCCCATGGCCTGGCCGACGATGCCGACCTTGTCCTTCATCTCCGGGTACTTGTCGAACAGTGCTTTATAGGCGCCGGTCAGTCCCTCGTCGGAGGGAATGCCGCCGGGCTGGACCTGGAGCGGGGCGTCGATGGCCACGGTCGTCACGACGTAGCCGGGGATGGCGCCGAGGTTGCAGCCCAGGCGCGGTTCGACGGTGCCGTCGTCGAGGGGGCTGCCGCCGCCGACCAGCATGAAGTCGGTCTGGCACGCCTCGGTGACGCGCGTGGGAGCCTGCGTGAGCATGCCGTCGCGCTTGTTCACCTTGATCTTGCGCCCGTTGATGCCGCCCGCGTCGTTGCACCACTTGGTGAAGGCGTCGGCTATGTCGAAGAACTCCTGGCCGAGGCCGGGCTGGATCTGGTTGCCGGGGTCGCCCAGCGTGGTCACCGTGATCGAGTCGTCGTTGACGCCGCGCGCCTTGGAAGTGGACGGCTTCTGGTCGGCCGGCTTGGCGCCGCACAGGCCCTTGAGGTCCCCGAAGTCGCCCGAGGCCGGTGCGCCTCCGTCGCCCGGGCCCGGGGCGCCGGGCAGCGGGGCGGCCGCCCCGTACCCCGGCGGGAACTCCTCGTCCCGCATGTCCCCCGAGCGGCTGCAGGCGGCGACCAGGAGCAGGGGCAGAACCATGCCCACTGTCCATCGCCGTCCCGCTCGCCTGGCGGAAAGTGAAGCCATCAGCCCTCCCGACACTTGTGTCCGCTGACCGGACGCAAGGTGTCCTGGTCGGCATTCGTGGTGCAGCCGTGCATTGGTGCATTCGTGCTCAAGTGCTGTGCACCGTCCCGGCGAACGGCTCGCGTGTCCGCGGTGGTCGGCTCGGGATCGGCGTTGGGGTCCGGAGATGCCATCAGACAATGGACCATGGAGCGATGGCCGGGACACTAACGGCGACCTCACGAGGGTGCAAGAGTCGTCGGACCGGCAAAAAGTGCCGGTCAGATAACGGTGAGGACGGTGCGGCGACATGCCGGTGAAGCGAGAAGGCGACAAAGTTGCGACGGTGGTTGTCGAGCGTGTCGAAACGCCCCGCGGCGAACTGGTTCTGCGCCGCCGCGGCGACGACTTCGAGATCATCAGCAACGGCACTTTTCTCATGGACACGCGGGACGGGACGTCCGAGCGGCTGCTCGTCCGCGCGGCGGTGGACGCCGTCGGACGCCCCGACCTCCGGGTGCTGATCGGCGGTCTGGGGGTGGGGTTTTCGCTCGGGGAGGCGGCCGCGCACCCCTCGGTCGGCCACGTCACGGTGGTCGAGCGCGAGGCCCCGGTCATCGCCTGGCAGCACGGCCCGCTCGGCCGGTTCTCCCGGCACGCGCTGGACGCCCCCCATGTGCAGGTGCGGCACGAGGACTTGCTCGACTGGGTGTTCGCGACGGCGGGGCCGGCCGACGATCCGCTCGCCACGTACGACGCGCTGTGCCTGGACATCGACAACGGGCCGGACTGGACGGTGACCGAGTCGAACCGCTCGCTGTACGGCCGCGAGGGGTTGACCGCACTGCGCGGCAGGCTCGCCCCCGGCGGCGTGCTGGCGGTCTGGAGCGCCGCGGCGAGCCGGGAGTTCGAGGAGCGCCTGGCGGAGGTGTTCGGGGACGTGCGCGTCGAGGAGGTCCCGGTACGCGTGCCGCGCGGCGTCCCGGACGTCGTCTTCCTGGCCCGCTGACGCCCCGTCACATCACCGCGTGCGCCCGGACGGTGGCCGCAAGGTGTCCAACGACACCCCGCCGCATTGCCTGTCGATGACGATCATGTTTCCTGTGGTTTTCGCAGGTCAGGACTGCCGTATCCAAGCCTGACTGACCGTCAGCGAAAACTTGTGTCAGTCCACTGCCCCATGTCAGCATGCGATGACGGTGTCGTGTGCGAGGGGACGGTACATATGGGTGCGGGCACAGGGCAGGACGGCGACATGGTCCGCCTCCTGGCGGACCGGCAGGCGCTGCGCGACCTGGTGGAGACGTACGCGCACGGCGCGGACCGGCGCAAGCCCGACCTCGTCGCCTCCTGCTTCCTCCCCGACGGCACGCTGACCGTGCACATGGAGGCCGGCGCCGACCCGGTGTCGCGGACCGGTCGCGAGCGGATCGCCAAGGCCCTCACCGGGCTCGAACGGTACGTCGCCACCATGCATCTGGTGGCCAATCAGCTCGCGACGGTCGACGGGGACCGCGCGGAGGCCGAGACGTACTGCACCGCGCACCACATCTACGACGACGAGGCGGGCGTACGCCGCGACCGCGTCATGGCGATCCGCTACCTCGACACCTACGCACGCACGGACGAGGGGTGGCGTATCGCGACCCGTACGCTGCACTGCGACTGGGTCGAGGACCGGCCGCTGACGATCGCGTCGTGAGCGGCGACAGTACCGGGGCCGACGCCGGGACGGAAACGGCGGCGGCCGTCGGAAAGACCTCCGACAGCACGGCGGCGCGCGGTCGCCGCAGCCCCACCCTCATCCTCACCGCCCTCGCGTTCGCGGCGACCGCCATCGCGGTCATGCAGACGGTCGTGACCCCGATCCTGCCCCAACTCCAGGGCCGCCTGGGCGTTTCCAGCTCCGCCATCGCCTGGGTGCTGACCGGGAACCTGCTCGCCGCCGCGGTCGCCACGCCGCTGATCGGGCGGCTGGGCGACCTGCGCGGCAAGAAGCGCTACCTGCTCATCTCGCTCGCCGCGGTCGCGGCCGGGTCGGTGCTCGCGGCGGTCACCACCTCCTTCCCGATGCTCGTCGCCGGGCGCGTGCTCCAGGGCCTCGGCGGCGGCGTCGTCCCGCTGGCGCTCAGCGTCGTCCGCGACGAGTTCCCGCGGCACCGCACCGCCGGCAGCATCGCCGTCATCGGCGCCACCATCAGCGTCGGCTCGACGTTCGGCTCGGTGATGACCGGCCTGATCGCCGACCGCGCCGACTACCACCTGCTGTTCTGGCTGTCCGCCGCGGTCTCGGCGATCTCGATCGCGCTCGTGTGGCTGATCGTCCCGGACTCCACGCCGCGCTCCGCCCCGGGCCGCGTCGACGTCCTGGGGGCGCTCCTGCTGTCCGGCTGGCTCGCCGCGCTGCTCGCGGCGGTGAGCCAGGGCAGCCGGGTCGGTTGGGCCGCGCCGCTCGTCGTCGGCGGGTTCGTCCTGTCGGCACTGCTCTTCGCGCTGTGGGCGTGGTGGGCCCTGCGCTGCCCCGAACCCCTGGTCGACCTGCGGGTCATGACGAGGCGTCCGGTCCTGCTCGCGGGCCTGTCCGGGATGCTCACCGGTATGGCGATGTACGGCTCGGGCCTGCTGTTCGCCCCCTTCCTCCAGTCCCCCGAATCCAACGGCTACGGCTTCGGCACCACCGTCCTGGCCGCGTCGCTCTACATGCTGCCCGGCGCGCTGGGGAACCTCGCGGCGGCGCCCGTCGCGGGGCGCATGATCAACCGGTACGGCCCGAAGCCCGCCCTCGTGCTCGGCCCGGCGCTCAGCGCCGTCAGCTTCCTCGCGCTGATGCCGCTGACCGACCACGCCTGGGCGTTCTCGGCGGTGTTCACGCTCTTCGGCTTCGGCCTCGGGCTGGCCTTCGCGGCGATGCCGGCGACCGTGAACGCGAACGTGCCGTCCGACATGACCGGGGTCGCCAACGGCATGAACGCGGTGCTGCGCACCATCGGCGGGGCGGTCGGCGCGGCCGTCCTGGGCGCCATCCTGACCGCCGTCACCCTGGGCGGCGACGGACCGCGCGGCTCGGCGCCGAGCCTGACGGCGTACCAGATCTGCTTCGGGCTGCTGGCGGTCGGCTGCGTGCTGAGCGCGTTCATCGCCCTGGCCGTACCGGGGCCTCCCTCGCCGATGTCGCCGGCCGGGGTCCGCACCGAACACCCCCGCCCGGAAAGCCCGGCCGAAGCCGTGGCGGTAGCGCTCGACCAGCCGGGATCGGCCGACCAGGCGACGTCCGGGCACTCGCCGACCTCGTCCGCGTCGTCACCTTCGGGCGGCGCCGCGCGCGGCGCCTGACCTTCCGCACCGCCGGTCCGGACGTACGCGCGGCTGCGCATCTGCGTGCCCGCGCGTCCGCGTCTCGGGGGTCCGAACGAGGGACAGCGGAGCGTGGCGGACCGATGATCGCACCTCGACATGCGCAGTATCGCCATATTGCCCCGTTTTGGTCGGGGTCTGAGCGATATGGAGATGCCGTGCGCATGCGGAAGTGCGGTGTTGTCGTGGCGGCGCTGGCCGCCGTTCTGGCGGTTTCCGGGCCGACGGCGACGGCGGACCAGAAAGTGACCGAACTGCGGGCGTACGTGGTGGCCGGCGGCAAGCCGCGCGGGGTCGTCGAAGGGCAGCACTGGCAGTCCTACGCCATGCTCCGCGACGCCGCCGACAAGCGCATCGGCGACGTGAGCATCGCGTGCGTCGTGGAGAAGGCCCGTGACAAGCGCGTCCTCGCGGACTGCGGCCACGCCCTCCGCATCGACGGCAAGGGCACGCTGCTGATTCACGGCAAGCACCACTACCGCGACCAGACGGTCATGCCCGGCACGGCCGACCCGATGCGGCACGTCGTCACCGGCGGCACGGGCGACTTCGCGCACGCCTCGGGGACGGCCGACCTCCTCGAAGTGATCGGCGGCTACACGTACAAGTACGGCGGCCTGGGCTGACCCCTGCGCCGGGAGCCGATCCGCAGCAACCCCCAACCCGAGCAGGACCACACAGGATCAGAAGGGCAGGCGCCTGCATGACCGAGACCCGACCGCCGCAGCCGCACGACGCGGGCATGCGGCTGCGCGAAGTCGCCTTCGGCGCCGTCAGCGCGGCCGCCGTCCGGGCGGCACTCCGCCTGGAGATCGCCGACGCGCTGGACGACGAACCGCAGACCGCCGAGGAGTTGGCCGCGCACCTGGCGGTGGAGCCGAGCGCGCTGCGGCGGCTGCTGCGCGCCCTCGTCGCCAACGGCATCTTCGTCGAAGAGCCCGACGGCCGCTTCGCGCACAACGACACCTCGCGCCTGCTCCGCGCCGATGCGCCGCGCAGCATGCGGTACGTGTCGCTGTGGGCCACCGAGCCGTGGACCTGGCAGGCCTGGCCGAAGCTGGAGGACGCCGTCCGGCACGGCGGCAGCGTGTTCCCGGACCTGCACGGCAAGGGCTTCTTCGACTACCTGCACGAGGACGCGCCGGAGTCCGCCGAGACGTTCAACCGCGCCATGACGCAGTCCAGCCGCCAGTCCGCCGAGGACGTCGCCGCCGTTCTGGACCTTTCCGAGGCGCGGACGGTCGTCGACGTGGGCGGCGGACAGGGCCTCCTGGTCGCCACCCTGCTGGAGCGGCACCCGCACCTGCGCGGCGCGCTGCTCGACCTGCCGGCGGTTGTCGACCGGGCCGACCCCCGGCTGCGGCCCGGCGGCGCGCTGGCGGACCGGGTGACGCTGGTCCCGGGCGACTGCCGCGAGGCCGTGCCCGTACGCGCGGACGTGTACGTGGTCAAGAACATCCTCGAGTGGGACGACGACAGCACCCGCCGCACGCTCGCGAACATCGTCGCGGCGGCCGAGCCCGACGCACGCGTCGTGGTGATCGAGAACCTCGTCGACGACACCGGCTCGCTGAAGTTCACGACCGCGATGGACCTGTTGCTCCTGCTCAATGTCGGCGGCGCCAAGCACACCGAGGTGAGCCTGCTCTCCGCGATGCGCCGTGCGGGACTCGAGGTCGGGGAGGTGCGCGCGGTCAACAGCACGCTCCACATGTTCGACAGCGTGGTGCCGGCAATCGCGGCCCACTCGAATGCCCCCTGATGCGGCACGCCCAAACCTCGCGATGATGCCCGCGAATGAACTGCGGCCCGCAAATCCCTCCAAGGGCCCTGCGGACGTGCGCATACGCAGCAGCAGCAGTCGCGGTCGCGGCACGGGCGGCTGATGGTGGGTGAGACGCCCTGCCGGTCCCCAGCGCCGATGACATGTCGGCTACCTGGCCGGGCTTCGAAAGGACCCGCACCATGCGTCGTGCACGCACCCTCGTCGCCGCAACCGCGCTCGGCTTCGCCGCGCTGACCATCGCGGTCCCGGCGGCCCACGCCGAGTCCCACACCCCCGAGACGTCGCCGGACTCCTCCAACTCCTCGGACTCCTCCAACTCCTCGAGCTCCTCGGACTCCGAGAAGTCGTGGCCCGGCGGCGACGGCAGCTCCTGGTCCGACAAGGAGAAGTCGGGCGAACACAAGAAGGCGCCGCACGGCGGCCCGCACGCCGGCATCGGCTTCCTCGACGAGGGTGCCGGCCTGGCCACCGGCGGCGTCCTGATCGCCGGTGGTCTCGGCCTGGGCGTGTACGCGCTGCGCCGCCGTCCGGCCGGCGACCTCGCGGGCGCCTGACACCGGCCGACCGCGACGCGACAACGGCGCCCGGGCCGCTCCGGCCGCCCGGGCACCACCCCGCGGCCCCCGCCCCACCAAACCGCCGGGGCCGGACGGCGAGCCC
>NZ_JBSFVE010000009.1:274341-282803 GCF_053592165.1 Streptodolium elevatio | reverse complement strand
CCCCGGGCGGCCCCCCCGCCGCCGGGGCCGCCCCCCCCGCCGGCCCCCCCCCCCCCGCCCACCGCCCCCGCCCCGCGGGGCCCCGCGACTCGTACCGCGATCTCCCCACCCGGAGCTCTCCGGGCCGGCCCGAGCCAAGCAGGACAACTATCTGTGTCTCCGGAGGACAGGCGAATGGGACGCGCAAAACTGACGGCCGTCGCCGCCGGTGCGGTAATTCTCGGCGTGGCCATGGTGGGCAACGACCTCAAGAGCGACAGCGAACCGCCGCAACCCGCGGCGGCGCGCGCGACGGCCCCCGCGGCCCCGGGGAACCCGGCGGCGGCCGCCCCGGCTCCGGCGCCCCCGGCACCGCCCGCCCCGGCACCTCCCGCGGCGCGGCCGATGAAGGCCTCCCCGCCGCTGCGGATCCGCATCCCCGCCATCGACGTCGACGCACCGGTCATCGGGCTGGGACTGGACGCCAAGGGCATCCTGACCGTGCCCCCGGCGACGAACCGGAACCTGGCCGGCTGGTACGAAGGCGGCGTGGCCCCCGGGGCTCGCGGCAACGCGGTGATGGTGGGCCACGTGGACACCAAGTCCGGCCCGGCGGTCTTCTGGGCCCTCGGCGGCCTCAAGAAGGGCGACAAGATCACCGTGGACCGGATGGACGCCAAGTCCGCGACGTTCGAGGTGGACTCGGTCGAGTCGTTCGCCAAGAACGCCTTCCCCGACGCCCGGGTGTACGGGCAGACCTCCGACGCCCAGCTGCGCGTGATCACCTGCGGCGGCGTGTACGACAAGAAGCAACGCGACTACCCCGACAACGTCGTGGTCTTCGCACACCTCGTGCCCGGCGGCTGACGCTCGCGAACCGCGACTGACGCCGCCCACTGAACGGCGGATGCCGCCGGACCCGAACAGTCCGGCGGCATCCGCCGTCCGCGTACGCGAGGGGGCAGGGGTGTCCTCCAACTTCCGCGGGCCCTGGCTGCCCCTTCGAGCGCTGCGTTGCGGCGCTTGGAAGGGCGGCCAGGGCCCGGCGGGAGCTCGGGGGCACGACCTATGTGCGCCCCGCGGCACTCATGTTCCGGCGACGCGCAGCGACAACGCCGTTGCCACGTCGCGCAGTTCACGCTTCGCATCGGCCGCGGCGCCGGGCGAACGCCAGGCCACGAACCCGTCGGGCCGCACCAGGACCGCGCCCTCACCGCCCACGCCGTGCAGTGCGGCCCAGTCCACGCCTTCCTCGGTGACGAGAACGTCGTCCGCCGCTCCGGCGTCCGAGGCCGCTTTGTCGGGGCCTACCCGGTAGACCGCCAGGTGCGCGCCCAGGGAGGCTGCCGCCTGCCGCCACGGTTCCCCGGCCGGCCCATCGCCGGTCAGCAGCACGTACCGCGTCTCGTACAGGTCCAGGAGCGACACCCGCTCGCCCACGCGGCGCACCCAGGCGTGCGGCGCCCGGGTGCCCGGCTCACCGTTCGGCGGGCGGAACGCCTCCGGCACGACGGGCGCTTCGGGGTCGCCGCCGACCACGGCCCCGGCCGGATAGCGGTATCCGAGTACGACGCCGAGTACGCCGGGCTGCCGCCCCGCACCCCCGGGGGGCCCGCCTGCGGCACCTCCGGGAGGTCCGCCTGCGGCAACTCCGGGAGGCGGCCCGCCCGCCGGTGGCCGGGCCGCCGGCCGCCCGGCCGTCGTATGCGGCCCAGGGACCGGACGCTCGGCCACAGGGGGCCCCGCGACCGGCGGCCCCGCGACCGGCGGCCCGGCCACCGGGGGCCCCGCGATCGGCGGAGCCGCGTAGCCCGGGTGGCTGTGCTCGGCCGAACGCGTGGAGGCGCGCGTCGCGGTCGCCAGCGCCACCGGGCGCCGCTCCGCCTCGTACGTGTCCAGGAGCCCGGGATCCGCGTGCCCGCCGAGCACCGCCGCGAGCTTCCACGCCAGGTTGTGCGCGTCCTGGATGCCGGTGTTGGAGCCGAACGCACCCGTCGGCGACATCTCGTGGGCGGAGTCGCCGGCCAGGAACACCCGTCCGTCGCGGTACCGGTCGGCCACCCGTTCGGCGGCGTGCCATGGGGCCTTTCCGGTGATTTGTACGTCCAGATCCGGCACCCCCATCCCGGCACGGATGTGCGCGACGCAGCGCTCGTCGGTAAAGGCGTCGAGCGACTCGCCGTCCTCGGGATGCCAGGGCGCGTGGAACACCCAGCGCTCGGTGTTGTCCACCGGCAGCAGCGCCCCCTCGCCCTGAGGGTGCGTCAAGTAGCAGACGATGAACCGGCGTTCGCCCACGAACTCGGCGAGGCGCTTGGAGGTGAAGGTGATGCTGACGTTGTGGAACAGGTCGCCCGGCCCGGACACCCCGATCCCCAGGCGTTCGCGCACGGGGCTGCGCGGGCCGTCGGCGGCGACGAGGTAGTCGGCCCGTACCGTCCGGCGCTCGCCGGTGTCGCGCGCCATCAGCTCCGCGGTCACCCCGGTGGCGTCCTGCGCGAACCCGACCAGTTCGGTGCCGAAGCGCACCGGTGCGCCCAGTTCGGCGGCGTAGCGCACCAGCACCGGCTCAAGGTCGTTCTGGCTGCACAGGCACCACGAGCTGGGTGAGAACCGGGCGAGGCCACCGCCCGGATCGATCTCCTTGAAGAGCCATTCCTGCCGGTCCCCGGCGATGGTCTCGGCCTGGAGGATGCCGTGGTTGTCGGCGAGCACGGCGGAGGCGTCCCGGATGCCCTGCTCGATGCCGGCGGTACGGAACAGCTCCATCGTGCGGACGTTGTTGCCGCGCCCCCGCGGATGCCGAGAGGTCCCGGTGTGCCGTTCCACCACCATGTGCCGGACCCCGAGCCGGCTCAGGAACACCGACGTCGACAGCCCCACCAGGGAACCGCCGACCACGAGCACGGGCACGTGCTCGACGCCGCCCGCGCCGCTCCCACCGCCCGCCCACGCCCGGCCCCCGCGCGCGCCGTCGCCGTCCACATTGCCCCCGCGCCGCTCGTCCCGGCGCCGCCGGTCCCGACGCCCCTCGTCCCCGCGCCCCTCGTCACTCATCGACATTCCGCCTTCTCGCTCGGCCCCGGGCATCCGCCGAAGTGGCTTGTGCCCGGCGACGGATCACGATCCGCGCCGCCTGTCGACATATCACCCATATGCCTTTAAAAGGTGCCTTCCGTCACATCCGCGTCCACGCTCGATTCCGGGGCCCACGAGCGAAGGACTGATATGGACACGACCGTCCGAGACCACAGCGACCGCACTGGGACGGCCCAGGGGCCGAGCGGATCGCGGCTGCGCGTGCTGTTGATGCTGGAGATCCACGAAGGCTCGCAGCAGCGCTTCCTGGACGCCTACGAGAGCATCCGCGACCAGGTCGCCCGGGTTCCGGGCCACCTGCGCGACCAGCTCTGCCAGTCCATCGACGATCCCACCCAGTGGCTCATCACCAGCGAATGGGCGGACTCGGACCGGTTCCTCGCCTGGGTCGACAGCCCGGAGCACCAGCTGATGGTCCGCCCGCTGCACGGCTGCGTGCGCGGCACCCGTTCGCTGCGGTACGCGGTGGCCCGCGAAACCGGCACGCTCCACCCGCCGGCCACCGGCCCGATCCCGTCCGGCGGCGAGCCGCGCACCGGCGCCGCGCCCGCCCTCCGCCCGCCGACCGCGGCGGCCGACGGCATCATCCGCTGCGCGCTGAGCTTCCCGGTCGAACCCGGCAGCTCGGCCGAGGTCGCCCGGATCCTGAGCGACTACGACCCGCCGGACCCGCACGTCGACGAGACCACGTCGCTGCGCCGTACCTCGGTCTTCATGCACGGCAACGTCGTCGTGCGGGCCATCGAGATCCGGGGCGACATGCGTGCCGCCCTGGCGCACGTCGCACGGCAGCCGCAGGTGCGCGCCGCCGAGGAGGCGCTCAACCCGTACCTGGTGGAGCCCCGCGACCTGGACGACCCGGAGGGCGCACGGGAGTTCTTCATGCGGGCGGCACTCGCGGAGGCGTTCCAGCGCACCGCCGCGCACGCCCGCGCCGGCGACGACCGCGCCGAGCGCAAGGCGTTCCTGTACCCGGTACGGCCGGGCGCCGCGGAGTCCGTCGCCCGCATCCTGGCCGCGCACGACGAGGAGTTCCTCGCCGACCCGGAAGGCCCGTTCGCGGGTGTCTCCGTGTACCTGCGCCAGGACCTCCTGGTCCGCGTGGTCGACCTGCGCCCCGGCGCCGGCGACGACCCGGCGGTCCTGCTCGGCATCCCGGCCGAGGCGGCGCCCCGGATCGGGCGCCTCCTGGACGAGCACCAGGCGGACCTGGCGGACGAGGCCGGCCTGCGGCGCCTGCTCGCGGCCTGCGCCATGACGCCGGTGACGGACCGGCACGCGGCCGACGTCTCCTGAGCGTTCCGTCGCCCGCCGCTCCCCCGCCGGTCCGGACCGGCCCGTCCGAAAGGACACGGCCGGTCCGGTCCGGCGGATCCTTCCAACCTTCGCGCGACGCGTACGCACGCGTCGCGCCGGCCACTCGGAGGTGGCACGCATGACCGCACCGATCAAGGACACAGCTCCCCAGCCCGAATCACCGGCGTCCGACGGCCAGGCCTGCTGCGCCGCGTCCGTCCGCATCGTCGGCCTGGACGACGTACCACCCAACGTGCGCCGCGGCGGCGACCTCCGGGTCACCCTGAGCCCCACGACAGTCGGTTCGACCAGCGGGTTCATGGGGGTGGCGCTGCTGGCCCCGGGCGAGACCATCTCGGAGCACTACCACCCGTACTCCGAGGAGTTCGTGCACCTGGTGCAGGGCGAGCTCGAGGTGGACCTCGACGGCGTGACCCACCAACTGCGGGCCGAGCAGAGCCTGATGATCCCGCGCGAGATGCGGCACCGGTTCCGCAACGCGAGCCGTACCGAGGCGCGCATGGTCTTCCAGCTCGCGCCGCTCGCCCCCCGGCCGGAACTGGGCCACGTGGACACCGAGTCCCCGGCCGACCCGGCCGAGCCGCATCCCGGCATCGGCGGCGCGACGTGAAGCACCGTGTGGTGGTCACCGGCGTCGGCGTCGTCGCCCCGGGCGGCGTCGGCGTGCCGGCCTTCTGGGACCTGCTGACCGCCGGACGCACCGCGACCCGGGGCATCACCTTCTTCGACCCGGCGCCCTTCCGCTCCCGCATCGCCGCCGAGTGCGACTTCGACGCCGCCGCCTCGGGGGTCAGCGCGAAGCGGGCCGGACGTGCCGACCGCTACGTGCAGTTCGCACTCGCCGCGGCGGCCGAGGCGGTCCGCGACAGCGGGATCGACCTGGGCGGCGAAGACCCCTGGCGCATCGGCGTGTCCCTCGGTACGGCCGTCGGCGGCACGACGCGCCTGGAGCACGACTACGTCGGCGTCGCCGTCCGTCCGGACGGCGTGCGCTGGGACGTCGACCACCGCGCGGCCGACCCGTTCCTGCACCGCGCCTTCACTCCCGCGGCGCTCTCCTCCGAGGTCGCCGAGGAGTTCGGCGCGCGCGGGCCGGTGCAGACGGTGTCGACCGGGTGCACCTCGGGTCTCGACGCGGTCGGGTACGCCGCACACGCGATCGAGGAGGGCCGCGCCGACATCTACCTCGCCGGCGCGTCGGACTCCCCGATCTCGCCCATCACGGTCGCCTGCTTCGACGCCATCAAGGCCACCTCCACGCGCAACGACGACCCGGCGCACGCGTCGCGTCCGTTCGACGCGCACCGCGACGGGTTCGTCCTCGGCGAGGGCTGCGCGGTGCTGGTCCTGGAGGAGATGGGTCACGCGCTGCGGCGGGGCGTGCCGATCTATGCCGAGATCGGCGGGTTCGCGACGCGCGGCAACGCGTACCACATGACCGGGCTGACCCGTGAGGGTCTGGAGATGGCGGAGTCGATCAGCCGGGCCCTCGACGACGCCCGGCTCGACCCGACCGCCGTCGACTACGTCAACGCGCACGGTTCGGGGACCCAGCAGAACGACCGCCACGAGACCGCCGCCGTCAAGCTCGCCCTCGGCGAGCACGCCCGGACGACCCCGATGACCTCCATCAAGTCGATGGTCGGCCACTCGCTCGGCGCGATCGGCGCGATCGAACTGGCGGCCTGCGCCCTGGCGATGGCCCACGGCGTGGTGCCGCCCACCGCGAACTACGAGACGCCCGACCCCGAGTGCGATCTCGATTACGTGCCCGGTACCGCCCGCGAAGCAGCCCTCGAGACCGTGCTGTCGGTCGGCAGCGGGTTCGGGGGCTTCCAGTCCGCCGTGGTCCTGGACCGCCGTTCGGTGGACGGACCGATCCGCTCGGGGAGTGCGCAGTGATGGACACGACACGACGCGCGGTCGTCACCGGAATGGGCGTCGTCGCCCCGAACGGCATCGGCACCGACTCGTTCTGGAAGGCCACGCGCGAAGGCACGCCGCGGCTGACCCGCATCACCCGTGACGGCTGCGACCACCTTCCGCTGACGGTGGCCGGGCTCATCGAGGACTTCGATCCCGTCGGCACGGTCGAGGACAAGTTCCTCGTACAGACCGACCGGTTCACGCACTTCGCGCTGCACGCCGCCGACCAGGCGCTGCGCGACGCGGGGACGCCGGATCTGCCGGAGTACGCGATCGGCGTGGCCACCGCGAGCAGTTCCGGCGGCGGCGCGTTCGGACAGCGGGAGCTGCAGAACCTGTGGGGCACCGGGCCCGAACTCGTGGGCCCGTACCAGTCCATCGCGTGGTTCTACGCCGCGAGCACCGGCCAGATCTCCATCCGGGGCGGCTTCAAGGGGCCGTGCGCCGTTCTCGCCGACGACGAGGCCGGCGGCCTGGACGCGATCGCGCATGCCGGGCGTTCGATCATGCGCGGCGCGGACGCCATGGTCGTCGGGGCCGCCGAGGCGCCGATCGCCCCGTACTCGATGGTGTGCCAGCTGGGCTACCGCGAGCTGAGCCGGGCCGACGACCCGGCGCGCGCGTACCTGCCGTTCGACGCCGCCGCCTGCGGTTTCGCGCCGGCCGAAGGCGGTGCGGTGCTGGTCCTGGAGGAGCGCGAGGCGGCGGAGCGGCGCGGTGCGGCGATTCGCGCCACGGTCGCGGGACACGGTGCCACCTTCACCGGGACCGACGACTGGGCCGCCTCCCGCCAGGGGCTCGCCCGCGCGATCGGGCAAGCGCTCGCCGAGGCCGGCGTGGGCCCGGACGAAATCGACGTGGTGTTCGCCGACGCCCTCGCGGTACCCGCCGCCGACCAAGCCGAAGTGCTGGCGCTGGGCGACGCGTTGGGGGCGCATGCGGCGAACGTCGCGGTCACCGCGCCCAAGGCCGGCATCGGCCGCGCGTACTGCGGCGGACCGGTCCTGGACGTGGCCGCCGCCGTCCTCGCGATGGAGCACGGGGTCATCCCGCCCACCCCCGGGGTGTTCTCCACCGACTACGACATCGACCTGGTGACCGGGCGGGCGCGGGCGGCGCAGGTACGCACCGCCCTGGTGCTGAGCCGCGGCCTCATGGGCTGCAACGCCGCGCTCGTGCTGCGCGGCGGCGACGCCAGCCCGTGAACCCGGCACCAGGCACCAGGCACCAGGCACCCCACACAGCCACAACCGGGCAGCGCGACCGCGCTCACGCAAGACGACGAGACGACGAGACGAAAGGACGCGCCCATGAACGGGCCCTTCACCTATGACGACCTGTCGGCCCTGATGAAGTCGTCCGCCGGCATCACCGCGGACCCGCAGGAGCTGGAGAACAGCGCCGATTCGGCCTTCGCCGATCTGGGGCTGGACTCCCTGGGCCTGATGGCCGTCGTCGGCGACATCGAGCACAGCCACGGCATCCCGCTCGGTGCCGACGCCGAACGCTGCAAGACCCCCCGCGAGTTCATCGACCTGGTGAACTCCCAACTCACCTCCGGAGTATGACGCGATGTCCGGACACACCGACAACAGCATCATCATCAACGCGCCGTTCGACCTGGTCTGGGACATGACCAACGACGTCGAGCGCTGGACCGACCTGTTCACCGAGTACGCCTCGGTCGAGGTGATGGAACGCGACGGCGAGAAGGTCACGTTCCGGCTCACCATGCACCCGGACGCGGACGGCAACGTCTGGAGCTGGGTGTCGGAGCGCGAGCCGAACCGCGAACTGCGCACCGTGTGGGCGCAGCGTGTGGAGACCGGGCCGTTCGCCCACATGCACATCCGCTGGGAGTACCACGACGAGCCCGACGGCGTGCGGATGCGCTGGGTCCAGGACTTCGCCATGAAGGACACCGCCCCGGTGGACGACGCGTGGATGACCGACAACATCAACCGCAACTCGCGCGTCCAGATGGAGATCATCCGCGACAAGATCCAGCAGCGCGCGGACGAGCTCGGCCTGACGATCGCACCCAGCCCCATCGGGTGACGCGCTTCCTCGCCGACGGTCTGTAGGCCGGTGGGGGGGGGGCCGGGGGGGGGGCCGGGGCCCCCCCCGCCCCCCCCCCCCCC
>NZ_JBSFVE010000009.1:63137-274331 GCF_053592165.1 Streptodolium elevatio | reverse complement strand
GCGCCCTCTGGGTTGGGGCGTCTCGGCGGGGGCGTCCTTCGCGCGCGCGGCCGGGGGGGTAGGCCGCGGCGCCCCCCGACCGGTCCACGGGCCCTGCCGCCGCTCCGATCCGATCCCGACGCCCGGCCCGATCCGGACGGCCGATCCGATCCGGACGGCCGATCCGATCCCGACGCCCGATCCGAAGCGAAGGACCTCTCGTGACCACGTACCGAAGCCTCATCGTCGCCCGCATGCGCCCGGGAGCCGCCGACGACGTCGCGGACATCTTCGCCGCGTCCGACCGCGGTGAGCTGCCCGGTCTCGTCGGCGTCACCGGACGCAGCCTGTTCCGGTTCGGCGACGACCTGTACCTGCACCTGATCGAGGCGGACCGTCCTCCGGCGGCGGGCGTCGCCGAGGTGGCCGGCCACCCGGAGTTCATGGCCATCAGCGACCGGCTCTCGGCCCACGTCAGCGCGTACGACCCGGCCACCTGGCGTGGTCCCAAGGACGCCATGGCCCACGAGTTCTACCGGTGGGAGCGGCCGCGCAACGGCTGAGTCCGCGACGCCCCGACCCACCGACTCTCGGAGGAACCCGTGGTCGACATCGACAACCGGCCGCACGCGCCGGACGCAGGGCCCGCGGCGACCGCGGCGGCCGACTGGGTGCGGTGCACCGAGTGCTGCGACCTCGTGTACGGCAAGCGCTTCGCCCGTGCCCTGCAGGTGTGCCCCGGCTGCGGTGCGCACGCCCGGCTGACCGCCCGGCAGCGGCTCGACCAGCTTCTCGACCCCGGCCTGCGGATCCCGCTCGAGACCGGGCCCGCCCCGCACGACCCGCTGGGCTTCACCGACTCGCGGCCGTACCCCGACAGGTTGGCCGAGGCGCAGGCGGCGACCGGGATGCCCGACGCGGCGCTCGCGGTCCGGGCCACCATCGCCGGCCATCCGGTGGTCGTCGCGGTCATGGACTTCCGGTTCCTCGGCGGCAGCCTCGGCTGCGCCGTCGGGGCGCTGGTCACCCGGGCCGCCGAGGAGAGCCTGCGCGAGCGCGTGCCGCTGCTGATCGTCACCGCCTCGGGCGGCGCGCGCATGCAGGAGGGCGCGCTGTCGCTCATGCAGATGGCCAAGACCGCGCAGGCTCTCGCCGAACTCGACGAGGCCGGGATCCTGGTGGTCACGCTGGCGACCGACCCGACGTACGGCGGGGTCGCCGCGTCGTTCGCGACGCTCGCGGACGTGATCCTCATCGAGCCGGGTGCCCGCATGGGGTTCGCGGGACCGCGCGTGATCGAGCAGACCATCGGCGAGCGGCTGCCGGAGGGGTTCCAGAGCGCCGAGTTCCTGTTGGCGCACGGCATGGTCGACGCGGTCGTCCCCCGGGACCAACTGCGGCGCATGCTCGGGCACTTGCTGGACGTGGCGGACCCCGCGAACAGCGCCGAGGTCGACCCGGACGCCGACCAGGGGACCTGGCGGCAGCGCGTCGAGCCGTACCCGCGGGCCGCTCTCCGGTCGGAGCCGTCCGGCGGCGAGGGCGCGGCGGCGGGTGGCGCCGCGTGGGACGTGGTACGCCGCGCCCGGCACCCCGAACGGCCCTCGGCCCTCGACTACGCCGGCCGTCTGCTGGAGGGCTTCGAGGAACTGCACGGCGACCGCATCGGCGCCGACTGCCCGGCGGTCGTCGGCGGCGTGGGACTCCTCGCGGGGCAGCCGGTCGTGCTGATCGGCCACCACAAGGGCGGATCGGACCTCCAGGAACGCCGCCGCCGGCACTTCGGGATGGCCACCCCCGCGGGCTTCCGCAAGGCCGCGCGGCTGATGAACCTGGCCGCGAAGCTGAAGATCCCCGTCGTGACGCTCGTCGACACCCCGGGGGCCAATCCCGACCTGGACGCCGAGCGCGGCGGGCAGGCGGTCGCGATCGCCGAGAACCTGCGCCTGATGTCGCGGCTGCCGGTGCCCGTCGTGAGCGTGGTCACCGGCGAGGGCGGCAGCGGCGGCGCTCTCGCGCTGGCGGTCGCCGACCGCGTCCTGATCTGCGAACACGCCGTCTACTCCGTCATCAGTCCGGAGGGGTGCGCGGCCATCCTGTGGAAGGACCAAGACGCCGCCCCTACGGCGGCCGAGGCATTGCGGCTGCGGGCGTCCGACCTGCTGCGGCTGGGCGTAGTGGACGAAATCGTGCCCGAGCCGGCGGGCGGCGCCCACACCGACCCGGAGACCGCCGCCGACCTCATGCGTGCCGCCCTGGTGCCGGTCCTCACCGAGCTGCGGCACCGCGACCACGACCGGCGGATCCGGGAACGCCGCGACCGCTACCGGAAGTTCGGCGCGTCGCCCGCGGTGGCGGGCGCCGGCGCCGGGGACACGTATCCAGGAGGGCACTGATGAGCATCGAGTGTGAGGGCGGCGCGAACGGCGCCGGCAACGAGGTCGTTTCCCGGGTGCCGAGGCGCTTCCGCCTGCAGGCCGGGGACACCGTGATCGAGATCGACTGGCTCCCCGGGGAGTCCGCGGCCCCGGTGACGGTTACCGCGAACGGCACCGCGGTCCTGCGGGAGGCTCCGGCACCCGCCGCGATCTCCTCGGCGTCGCCCGCCGCCCACACCGCGTCCCACGCCGCTTCGTCCGCCGCGACCGTCATCGCGTCCGTCGCCGCGTGCCCGGCCACGCCGGCCGGGGGTCCGGCCGCGGTGCCGGAGGCCGCCGCGTTGTTCGTCCGGGCGCCGATGGTCGGCACGTTCTACCACTCGCCGGACGCGGGAGCGCGGCCGTTCGTCGGCGTCGGCGACATCGTCCGGCCCGGCCAGACGATCGGGATCCTGGAGGTGATGAAGATGATGAACCCCATCACCGCCGAAGTCACCGGACGCGTCGTCGACATGGTGGCGGGCGACGCCGAACCGGTCGAGTACGACCAGCCGTTGATCGCCCTCGAACCCGTCGGCAGCGGGTGAGGCGCATGTTCTCCACGGTTCTGGTCGCCAATCGGGGCGAGATCGCGCTGCGTGTCGTCCGCGCCTGCCGCGAGGCGGGCATCCGCAGCGTCGCGGTCTATTCGACCGCGGACCGGGACTCGGCCGCCGTGCGCTGCGCCGACGCCGCCGTGCACATCGGGCCGCCGCCGGCGAAGTCCAGCTACCTCAGCATCCCCGCGATCATCGAGGCCGCCCGGGCGGTCGGGGCCGACGCCATCCACCCGGGCTACGGGTTCCTCTCCGAGGACCCGGACTTCGCCGAGGTCTGCGCGGCGCACGGCATCACCTTCATCGGTCCCCCGCCCGAGGTCATGCAGCGCCTCGGCGACAAGGCCGCGGCGCGCGCGGCGATGGCCGACGCGGGCCTGCCGGTGCTGCCCGGCAGTTGCGGCGCGCTGTCCTCGCCGGGCCAGGCGGCCGAGATCGCCGACCGGATCGGCTTCCCGGTCATCCTCAAGGCCGTCGCGGGCGGTGGCGGCCGGGGCATGCGCGTGGTGCGCGAACCGGGCGCGTTGGCCCGGGCATACGGCGAGACCCGGGCTCAGGCCCGCGCGGTGTTCGGCGACGAGCGCGTCTACATGGAGAAGTTCGTCGACAACGCCCGACATATCGAGGTCCAGGTGCTGTGCGACATGCACGGCGGGGCCATCCACCTGGGCGAGCGCGACTGCTCGGTGCAACGGCGGCACCAGAAGCTGATCGAGGAGGCACCGGCGGCCGGTCTCGATCCGGGCGTACGCGACGCGATGTGCGACGCGGCGCTGCAAGGCGCCAAGGCGGTCGGCTATGTGGGGGCGGGCACCTTCGAGTTCGTCGTCTCGGCCGCCCAGGAGTTCCACCTCATGGAGGTGAACTGCCGTCTCCAGGTGGAGCATCCGGTGACCGAGATGGTCACCGGGATCGACCTGGTGCACGAGCAGTTGCGCATCGCCGCCGGGGCACCGCTGACGATGCGTCAGGACGACGTGGTGATCCGGGGGGCCGCGATCGAGTGCCGCGTCAACGCCGAGGACCCCGAGAACGACTTCGTGCCCACGCCCGGGACGCTCGAGGAATTCGTGGCGCCCGGCGGCCCGTTCGTACGCGTCGACACGCACGCCTTCGCGGGCTGGCGGATCGGCCCCGACTACGACTCGCTCCTGGCCAAGGTGATCGCCTGGGCACCGGACCGCGAGGCGGCCCGGGCGCGTGCCGCCCGAGCCCTCGACGAGTTCCGGGTGGAGGGGGGCGGGGTCCGCACCACGATCCCGTTCCTGCGCCGCATCATCGACCACCCGGCCTTCGGCGCGGCCACGCACACCACGACCCTTGTCGACGCGATTGTCCGCGGCGACGAAGGGTCCGACGTCTCCCCCGATCTCCCTCAGCCGCAATGGCTTTCGCATTCGACACAGTACGCAAAGGCGGGCTTGGCACCATGGGTCAGCAGCGACGAAGCATCACCGAACGGTCAGGACGCGCAACCCGCGGTGTTGTAGCCGCCGCGTCCGTGCTCGTGGTCCTGGCGGCCGGGTCCGCGGAAGCCGCCGGACCTCGTGACGGGGCGACACCTGCCGTGCGTACGGTCGCGCCCGGCGAGTCCGTGCAGGCCGCGGTCGACGCCGCGGCGCCGGGCGAGGTCGTCGAACTCGCGGCGGGCACCTATCGCGGCAGTGTGCTGATCGCGAAGGACGGGATCACCCTGCGCGGCCCGCGCGAGGGCGAGGCAGTCATCGCACCGGCCGACCCGAACGACCCGGCCGGTGCGGGCGCCTGCGCGACGGGCGGCTTCGGAGTGTGCGTGTTCGGCACCGCGCAGAAGCCGGTCGTCGGAGTCGGCGTCGAGTCGCTGACCGTGACCGGGTTCCGCAAGACGGGTGTGAAGGGCCTGCACGCGGACGGCCTCTCCGTCGCCGGCGTGCGCGCCCACCGCAACGGCGAGCACGGCGTCGGCCAGGAGTTCTCGGTCCGCGGCCGGTTCGTCGGCAACATGACGGATTCCAACGGGCAGTCCGGGGTGTTCGTGGGCGACGAGCCCGACGGGAGCGGCACCTCAATCGTCGGCAACAGCGCGGCGGACAACCGCATCGGCGTGCATCTGCGCCGGGCCCGGCACGTCACCGTGACCGGGAACCGGCTCACGGCCAACTGCGCCGGGGTCTTCGTGGTCGGCGACGAGACCCGCCCGGTCGCTGGCGACCTCGACATCGTCGGCAACACGATCGCGGCCAACAACCGCTTCTGCCCGGGCAACGAGCGGATCGCCCACATCCAGGGCTCCGGCATCGTCCTGACCGGCACCGAGGGCGTACGCATCCACGCCAACACCGTCGTGGACCACAGCGGTGACTCCCCGATGTCCGGCGGCATCGTGATGGTCCCCAGCTTCAGCGGCGGCGGCACCTCCCATCAGGAGGTCACGGGCAACACGCTGCTGCGCAACGCCCCCGCCGACCTGGCCCAGCGGGATCCGCGGGGCGTCGGCAACACCTATGCGGCCAACACGTGCCTGAAGTCGGAACCTGCCGACCTGTGCGGGCCGCCGGCCGGCTGACCGCCGGTGACGTGTGACGCGCCGGTGCCCGGGAGTGGAGGGCCGGGCACCGGCGCGGCGCGTTGTCGCGGGGTCGGCTACCAGTTGCCGCCGTGGCCGCCGTGACCGCCGTGGTGGCCCGGGGCCATGGGGGGCGTCACGCCGGGCTTGGCGTCGTCGCCGTCCACGTTGGCGCACACGTTGCCGAACGCCGGGTTCAGGAGGCCGATGACGCTGACCGTGTTGCCGCACACGTTGACCGGCACGTGCACCGGAACCTGGATCAGGTTGCCGGACAGCACGCCGGGCGAGCCGACGGCCGCGCCGTCCGCGTCGGAACCCGCGAACGCCGCGCCGCCGCCCGCGAGCACGAGGGCCGCGGCACCGGCCGAGACAATCGTCGCCTTCTTCATGATCGCCACGAAACTTCTCCGTTTCATCGGTCCAGACTGCGGCGCCAGTTGGGGCCGCATGCGGAAGCAACGACAGGGCCGGCGTGCTGGTCACGGCCATCACTTCCGTGTCATCCACACGCAGCACCCCGGAGACGCCGCGGGACCGACCGAGCGCCCGTACGGAAACCTCCCAAACGGTCGTCGCACGGAGGTGCCCGACATGACGCGGGGCGGGAGTTCCTGGCCGGACGGGGTCCGGGGCGCTATGGTCATTCGTGATGACCACTCAATTCGTTGTGAGAATGGGGGTCCCGTCCGCGCAAGGTGAGTGCTGATGCACACTCACATCGCGAACGGGGATTCCCGGCTTTCCTTCTGGCCGCGCGTGCGCGAGTTCGCCGTGCCGCCCCCCATGATCGAGTCCGCGACCGCCCGCCGCCTTTGCGGCGATTGGGCCGGTGCGTGCGCCACCGCGGGCATCGACGTCGACCTGAACCTCCGTGCGCTCGCCCGCGACCACGGGCACGAACTCGCCGCCCGGGTACGCGCCGACCTGCGCCATCTCGCCCCCGATCTGCTGCGCTGGCACATGCCGCGCATCGCACCGGACGGGCTGCTACGGCCCGGCCTGACCATCTCCCTGGCCCGCTACGGGACCGACTCCGGTCGCCGAACGCGCGGCGTACACCTGGTGGTTCGCACTCCGCCCGGCTGGGCGGCCGCCGGGCAGCGGATCAGCCTCGCGTTGTGGGACGGGTCGGACCGCGCGTCCGGCGCGTACCTGTATCCGCATCCCCATCCGCACCGGCGGTTCCGCCTCGACCTGCACCGGCACCTGTGGGACGCGCGACGGTCGCACGAACTGGGTGTCCGCTCGGGTGCCGGTCCCGCGGGTCCCGCGGGTTCTGCGGGTTCGGCGGGTTCTGCGGGGCAGGCGCGGCAGGCCGGTCCGGCGGGACAGGCGGGTCCCGCGGATCCGCCGCCGTGGGCGGACCGGTCGGCCGGCGCCGCCCCGACCGGTTCGGCGTCGGACCTCCTGGACCTGGTGCCGCAGGACCAGCCGTGTGCCGTCGACCGATGGGCCGCCGAGGCCGAGATCCTGCTGCGGGCCGACGGCCGTCCCCCGGGAGCCGTCCTCGTCCGGCTCGGAGCCCGGCACCGGCTGATCGTCGAACCGGACACCGACCCGGGCGACGGCACCGGCCACTGGGACAGTGACGTCGGCAACGGCGTACGGCTGCCGGGACTTCGGCTCGCGAGAGCGTCCGCCTCTGGGCGGGGTCCCGCGCTGCCGGTGCTTCCCGACGCGGCCACCTGGGTCCTGCCCGACCTGGAACTCCTGCGCGCCGGCGCGATCGACGCGGACCGGCTGCACCCGCTGGTGGCGGAGGCGCTGATCCCCGGCTACTCGTCGGACACCACCCGGACCGTACGCGACCCGGGGCACCCCCGCTTCGTGGACTGCCGGGGCGCGCGGCATCGGATCGGGCTGGTCGACGGCGTCCTCACCGCCCTGGACCACGATCCCGACGAGATCCGGCGCGAGGAACTGCTCGCCGCCCTGACCGGAACCCCGGTGCCCTGCCTCCAGGCGATCGACGCGGCGCACCGGCGTCCGGACTGCCTCACAGGTGTCCGCGAACGCCTCCACCACGGCGACAGCTCCGGTGCCCTGGCGGTCGTCGAGGACCTGTTGGGGGCCGAGGCGGTGCTGCGCGACGGTGCGCTGCTGGACAGTCTGGAGGCCGCCGCGCGGGGGCGGATCACGTACGGGCTGTTCCGGGCCGGGCTGATCGGCCGCACTCCGCCGCTGCTCTGTCCCAGGCCCGTCCGCCCGGGCACCCGCGGCTCGCGCGGACGCCGTACCTCCGTCCGCTGACGGCAACTTCGCCGGATTCCGTTCTGACCGGCCGTCGGACGCCCGGCCCTGGTCCACGCCATCAACCACGAACCCCAAAGGTGATCCCACATGCTCGCATTCACGCGGCCCGCCATGCCCGAAACCGCCGCGGCGGCCGGCCCCGCGCCCGTTCCGGCGCCTGCCTCCGCTTCCGCATCCGCCTCCGACCTGGAGACCGCCGGTGAGTTGCTGGCCATGCTCCGCGACACCGCCACCGAGCCGCGGCCCAACGGCCAACTGGAGGCCCTGACCCTTGCCGTCGCCGCCGACCTGCCCGTACTGCTGTGGGGCGAGCCGGGCATCGGCAAGACCGCGGCCCTGACGCAGCTCGCCGCCACCCTGGACCTGCCCCTCACCACGGTCATCGCCAGCGTGCACGAGCCCTCCGACTTCTCGGGCCTGCCGATTGTCGGCGACGACCCGGCGCGGCAGGGCGTGCCGATGGCGCCGCCGGACTGGGCCGTACGCCTGGTCGAGGCCGGGCGCGGACTGCTGTTCCTCGACGAACTGTCCACCGCACCACCCGCGGTCCAGGCCGCCCTGCTCCGCCTCGTGCTGGAACGGCGTATCGGTGCCCTGCAACTGCCGCCCGGCGTGCGGATCGTGGCGGCCGCCAACCCCCGGTCGTCGGCCGCCGACGGCTGGGAGCTGAGCCCGCCCCTGGCGAACCGCTTCGTCCACCTGCAGTGGACCCACGAGCACGAGGTGGTCGTACGCGGCCTCGGCGGCATCTGGCCCCTCGCGACGCTGCCGCGGCTGGACCCCGCGAAGCTGCCGCAGGCGGTGGAGTTCGCGCGCCGCGCCGTCTGCGGCCTGCTGACCGCCCGCCCCACGCTCGTCCACCGGCTGCCCACCACCGAGACGCGGCGCGGCGGTCCGTGGCCGTCGCCCCGCAGTTGGGAGATGACGTTGGCGCTGATCGCGTTCGCCACGGCGGCGGACGCGTCCCGCGACGTGCTCTCCCAGCTCGTCAGGGGTACCGTCGGCGACGGTCCGGGGCTCGAACTGCTCGCCCACATCGACCGCATGGACCTGCCGGACCCCGAACTGCTGCTCGCCGACCCGGACACCGCCCCGCTGCCCGAACGCGGCGATCTGCGGCAGGTGGTGCTCGACGGGGTGGTGCAGGCGGTGCGCAACCGGCCCGACAAGTCCCGCTGGGACGCGGCGTGGGCGCTGCTGGCCCGGGCGCTGGCGACCGGCGCGCCGGACCTCGTGGTCGTTCCGGCGACCACGCTCGCGTCACTGCGCCGGGAGGACTGGGACGTCCCGGACACGATCGGGCGGCTCACCGGCGTCGTCGCGCTGTCCCGCCGCGCGGATCGGGCCGCGGAGCGTACGTCGGCCTCGGCGTCCCGGAAGGTGGGCCGATGACCACAACCCCGACGACGACCCCGGCTGCATCGGCGACGACCCCGACGGTGACGGCCGCGGAGGAGCCGCGGGCCCTGGACCGCGACAAGCTGTTCGCCGCGCGCCTGCACGCCGCCCGAGTCCGCCCCTACCTCGCGACCGCGCTGTTCGCCCTGCATCCGGTGGAATCCCGGCATGTGCCGACGATGGCGGTCGACCGGTTCTGGCGGTGTTACGTCTCACCGGCGTTCGTGGCCCGGATGCCGGTCGAGGACCTGGCCGCCGTGTGGGTGCACGAGGTGTCCCACCTACTGCGCGACCACCACGGGCGCAGCGACCGGGTCGCGCGCGAACGCGGGCTGACCGGACCCGGCGACCGGCTGCGCATGAACATCGCCGCCGACTGCGAGATCAACGACGACGTGTACGGCGACGGTCTGGTGTGGCCGGAAGGCGCCCTCCACCCACGGCACTTGGAGCTGCCCGAGGGCGAACTCATGGAGGACTACCTGCGGCAGTTCAGCCTCGGGCCGCTGACCCAGGACTTCACCTGGCTGGAATGCGGCAGCGGCGCCGACGGGCTGGAACGCCACTGGGACCTCGGGGCGGACGGTGCGTACGGTCTCAGCGAGCAGGAGCGCGACGCGGTGCGGTTCCGGGTGGCCGAGGGCATCAAGGGCCGGCCGGGGGACGCTCCGGCGGGCTGGCGCCGGTGGGCCGAGGAGGCCTTCCAACCACCGCAGCCGTGGCGGGAGTTGCTCGGGGCGGCGGTCCGCTCGGCGGCGTCCGCGGGCGGTGCGGGCGGTGCGGGCGAGGACTACACGTACGGCCGTCCGTCGCGCCGCTCGCCGGTGGTGCCGGGCGCCGTCCTGCCCAGCCTCCGGCGTATGCCGCCCCGGGTTTCGGTGGTCATCGACACCTCCGGCTCGGTCAGCGACGCCGAACTCGGCAGCGCGCTCCAGGAGGTCGCGGCCATCTCGCGGGCGGTCGGCGGGCGCCGGGACCTCGTCACCGTGCTCTCGTGCGACGCCGCGGCCCAGTCCGTGAGCCAGCTGTGCCGCGCCGAGGACATCCCACTGGTCGGCGGCGGCGGGACGGACCTGCGCACCGGCTTCGCCAAGGCGCTTCGCGGCCGCCCCCGGCCGGACGTCGTCGTGGTGCTCACGGACGGCCAGACACCGTGGCCGGAGAGCCGGCCGCCGTGCCGGACGGTCGTCGGCCTCTTCCCGCGCCCGCGATCCTCCCGGACTGCGTCCATGACCGAGAACGACCCGGACTACGTCCCCGATTCCCCGCCCGATTGGGCCCGGACCGTGGAGATCGGGTGAGCGTCGCGCGGGCGCGTGGCCGGCGCCGCACACGGGCCCTCGGGCGGAAAATTCCCGGCCTCGGGAGCGCGCCGATGCCATGCTGACGGCATGTCCGGATCTGACCCCCTCGGCGGGCCGAACGTCGCATCTGCCGCGCCCACCGTCACGCTCACCCTCGCCGACGACCTGCACCGGTTTCTGCCGCCCCGGCTCCGTGCGGGGTGTGTGACCGCGGCGGTCGCCGACGATTCGACGCTCGGCCATGTGGTCGAATCGGCGGGCGTGCCGCTGCCGGAGGTCGGGTGGCTGGTGGTGGACGGGGCGCGGGCGGACGCGGCGTACCGTCCACAGGGCGGCGAGGCGGTCGAGGTGTACGCGGTCGCCCGGCCGCAGCAAGTCCCCGGCCCCGGGCTGCGCTTCCTCCTGGACGTACACCTCGGCGCGCTGGGCCGCCGCATGCGACTGGTCGGGCTCGACACGGCCTACCACAACGACTGCGACGACCCGGTGCTGGTCGAACAGGCCAACGCCGAGCGCCGCGTGCTGCTGACGCAGGACCGCGGCCTGCTGCGCCGCCGCAATCTGTGGTTCGGGGCGTATGTGCGCGGCACCCGGCCGGACGCCCAACTCGACGACCTGCTGCGCCGGTTCGCCCCGGACCTGGCGCCGTGGACGCGCTGCACGTCCTGCAACGGCCCGCTGGCCGCGGTCACCAAGGAGTCGGTCGTCGACGACGTGGAGCCGCGTACGCTCGCGTCCTTCGACAGGTTCGCGCGCTGCACGGCGTGCCGTCGCGTCTACTGGCACGGCTCGCACGGCGGACGGCTGGACGAGATCGTCGACACGGCGCTGCGAACCGTCGCGGACACCGCGGAGGCCGCTGGGGCCGCAGAGCCCGCTGAGGCTGCGCGGGCCGCGGACACTGCGCAGGCCCCGGGTGCGCCCGGCACCGCGGGCTGAACCGCCGTACGCAGCCCGGCGTCAGGCGCCTTCGGCGGTCTGGCGCGTGATGCTGAACTCGGTGACGGGCGGCGCGCAGAAGATGGTGAGGTCGCATGCGACCTGGACCGCCTCTTGCGGCGAATGGCCCAGGTGCAGCGCGGCGCGTGCGTACTCCCAGCCGGAGCCGATGGCGGCGAAGTCGGCATAGGTGACGTCGAAGTCGGAGTCGATCTCGAACAACTTGCCGTCGAATCCGAAAAGGAACGACGAGTGCGCCTCGAAGCCGCTCATCTTCCGCTTCGCCCACTCGATGTACTCGGCGTAGAACTCCAGGACGTCGCGCTCGTCCGCGGAGGCCGGCATGTGGGTGTCGAGGAAGAGGCGCATGAGGTTGACGTCCCGCAGGTGGCCCGAGCCGCCGAAGACCAGGTTCTCGCCGATTTTGTAGAGCTTCGTGCCCTCGGTCTTCGCCTGGCCCCAAGTCACCTGCGAGTCCGCGGCGATGACGATGCGGTCTTCGAGGATCTTGCCTGCTATGACGGTCACGCACGCAGAATGGCAGATTCCGGAGGCGAGCGCCGCAGCGAACGGCCTTTTGCGGCTGATCAGTTGGTTTGCGCGGCGGGAGCGGAAGCCGGGCCCCGCCCCCGCCGCGCAGCCGGTCGCCTGTCCCGGCGTACGCGGCCGGGTGTGCGCGCCGGGCGACGGCTCAGTCGTCGTCGGGGCCGTCGTCGTCGGGGCCGTCGTCGTCAGGGCCGTCGTCCGGGCCGTCGTCCGGGCCGTCGTCGTCGTGGTCGTCGTCGGTGGCGCCGTCAGGGCCGTCGTCCTGGTCGTCCGGTGCGACCACCAGGACCTTGAAGCCCGCGTCGAGGCGTACCTCGGCCCGGGTCCCGTCGGTCCGGGTGACGTCGACCTCCCACACCGCGCCGTCGTCCTCGCGGTCGTCCTCGCGCTCGACCTCGCCCGCGACGCTTCCCGCCCCGGCGGCCTGCACGGCGGCGGCCCGTGCGGCGTCCGCGTCCGCGGCCGCCACCGGCTTGTCGTCGTCCTCGGACGCGGACGCGACCGCAAACGTCCCGGCGGTCGCCCCTCCGGCCAACGCGAGTGCCGCGGCGCCGATCACCAGCTTCCTGCGCATGTCGTCCTGCCTCCTCACGGATTCCGCGGCCACCCTTCCGGCACCCACGGCTGCCGCCATCGTGCGACGGCGATCCTGAAGGCCCGCTGAACGCCGCCGCCCGGGTTCACCCGTACGGCCGAGTCCCACCAAGTCGCCGCCACGCGGCGGCGGCCCGCATTCAGCTCCCGTTCAGGTGCGGCGTGACACCGTTGGGGTGTGCGCATCCTGGTGGTCGAAGACGACACGGACCTGGCCCTGGCCCTCAAACGCGGTCTCGAACACGAGGGCTTCGCCGTCGACGTCGCATCCGACGGGACGGACGGGCTGTGGCTGGCGACGGAGAACCCGTACGACGCCCTGGTCCTCGACATCATGCTCCCCGGGCTGGACGGCGGCACCCTGTGCGCACGCCTGCGCGCCGCCGACAACTGGGTGCCCGTCCTGATGCTCACCGCGAAGGACGGCGAACTCGACGAGGCCCGCGCACTCGACGCGGGCGCCGACGACTACCTGTCCAAGCCCTTCTCGTACGTCGTGCTCGTGGCCCGGCTGCGCGCCCTGCTGCGCCGCGGCCGCCGCACGCGCCCGCTCGTCCTCCAGGTCGGCGACCTGACCCTAGACCCCGCCGCGCACCGTGTCGCGCGCGGCGACCGGCCGATCGACCTGACACCGCGCCAGTTCGCGCTGCTGGAGCTGCTGATGACGCGGGCGGGCGAGGTGCTGTCCAAGGCGACGATCCTCGACGGCGTGTGGGACTTCGCGTACGACGGCGATCCGAACATCGTGGAGGTCTACGTACGCCAGCTCCGGCTGCGCATCGACGCCCCTTTCGGCCGCAACTCGCTGCGCACCGTGCGCGGCGTCGGCTACCGGCTCGACGACGACTCCCCCGCCACCGACGGCGGGAGCTGACATGCTGCCGCGCACCGTCCGGGGCCGGGCCACCGCCGCCGCCTCGCTTGTCGTCGCCGTGGCGCTCGCGGTGGGCGCGTTCGGCCTGCTGGCCATCCTGGAGTCGTCGTTGCGGGACGGCCTCGACCGTGCGCTCGGCGACCGCGCCCGGGACCTCGCCACCGTCGCGCCGGGCATCGCCCCCGACACCGAACTGGACACCGCCGGGGACGAGGACATCGCGCTGGTCGTGTCCGCGGACGGCCGCATCGTCGCCGCGTCGTCGGACGAATTCACCGCGGCTTCCCCGCCGTTCCCGCTCTTCCTGAGCGGCTCCGGAGAATCCGACGACTCCGCGGGCTCAACCGGCTCCGACGACTCCGGGGGTTCTCGGGACTCCGGGGACCCCGGGGACTCGGGCGAATCCGACGGCTCCCGCGACGAGGACGACCCCGATCTGCGCACCCTCCGCGGCCACGACGAGGACGGCGACGCCGAGACGTACCGCGTCGCCGCGCAGGCCGCGGGGGACGGCGGACGCACGGTCTACGTGGCGAGCAACCTGGACCGGGTCACCGAGCCGGTGGGCACCGTACGCCTGACGCTCCTCGCCGGCCTGCCACCCCTGCTGGTCGTCCTGACCCTCACCACCTGGTTCATCGTGGGCCGCTCGCTGCGCCCGGTCGAGGCCATCCGAGCCGAGGTCGCCGACATCTCCGAACACGCGCTCGACCGCCGCGTACCGGTGCCGCCGGCGAACGACGAGATCGGACGCCTCGCCCGCACGATGAACGCAATGCTCGCCCGGCTGGAACACGCCGGCGACCGGCAGCGGGCGTTCGTCGCGGACGCCTCACACGAACTCCAGACCCCGCTGGCGTCCTTCCGGGCGCAGTTGGAGGTCGCGCTCGCGCATCCGGACGCGACGGACTGGCCCGCCACCGCGCGCGGCCTGCTGGACGCCGACCTCGCGATGGAACGTCTGGTCAGGGACCTGCTGTTCCTGGCACGCGAGGACGAGGGCGGGCCACCGCCGCGTACCTCGCTGTTCGACCTGGACGACGTGGTGCTCGAGGAGGCCGCGCGGCTGCGGTCGGTGACCGCGGTACGCGTCGACACGTCGCGGGTGTCGGCGGCCCCCGTACGCGGTTCGCGCGACGACCTGACGCGTGTGGTCCGCAACTTGCTCGACAACGCCGAGCGGCATGCCGATGGCGTCGTGACGGTGTCGCTGACCGCCGATGCCCGGACGGTGACCCTGGTCGTGGAGGACGACGGACCGGGCGTGCCACCGGAGTTCCGCCCGTACCTGTTCGAGCGGTTCACCCGCGCCGACAGCGCCCGGTCCCGGGCCAGGGACGGTTCGGCGGGAGTTTCCGGCGGCGGAAGTGCCGAGCCGGGCAGCGGCCGACCTTCGGGCACGGGCCGACCTTCTGGTGCGCGGCCGGCCGCGCGTTCGGGCGGCACCGGTCTCGGGCTGGCGATCGTCCGGACCATCACGGAACGGCACGGCGGCACGGTCGAGGCCGGCGACCGGCCGGACGGCGCCCGCGGCGCCCGGTTCACGGTACGGCTCCCCGCACCCTCGATCTGACCGCAGCCGCCCGCGTGGTGTGCCGGCCTCGGCAACGCCCGGCGGACCCCCGGCAACGCCGGGAACACCTTCGGCGGTCGAGCCCGGCAGACTGGTGGGCACACGGCCCGGCGACCGAGCGGGGGCCTGAACGACGGGGGTGGCCGATGGCCGGCGGCAATGCGCGGTTCCTGGGGGCGACCGACGTCCACGTCCTGATAGTCGACGACGGCCGCGTCCTGCTGCTGCGCCGCGGACCGGACGCCGAGTACGGACCGGGCCTGTGGACGCTCCCCTCCGGCCACGTCGAGGACGGCGAGGACGTCGTCACGGCGGCCGTACGCGAGACGCACGAGGAGACCGGGGTGGCGCTGACCCCCGAACTCCTGCGCTGCGAACTGGTGATGCAGCACCGCGGCCCGCGTGCCACGGCCAAGGCCCGCACCGGCTGGTTCTTCCGCGCCGTCGGGCTGACCCGGGCCACCGGCCGCCCGTACAACGCCGAGCCGCACAAGCACAGCGAGCTGATGTGGGCCGACCTCGACGACCTCGACTCGGTGCCGGGCGGCATGGTCGCGTACGTGCGCGCGGGGCTGGACGCGATCGCCGAAGGCCGCCCGTACGCGTTGCACTTCCAGGAGCCGGGCACCGCCGTCGCGCACGTCCCCGGCACGTCCGCGCTGGTCCCGTTGGCCGCCGCCGACCACCACAACGTGCCGCTGCGCCGCGCGCTCGGCGTGCGGGAGTGGCTGCGGATCGGCGGTCCGTGGACCTGGCACGCGGACGAGCCGGTGCCGGACGGGCTGCCGGTCGGCCAGTCGTGGGGCTGGCTGTTCGCCCCCGACGGGCGCGCGCTGGTGCTCGCGGCACCCGACGGCGGCCTCAACATGCCGGGCGGCACCGTCGAGCCCGAGGACGCCGACGCGCTCGCGACGCTGCGGCGGGAGGCGTACGAGGAAGCCGGCGCGGTCCTGGCGGACTCCGTGCACGTCGGCTACCTGCACGACCACCAGGGACTGATGTACCGGGGCGTGCCCAGTGCCCGCGTGCGCATCGCCGCCCGCCTGGCGTCGCTCGGCCCGGCCGGGGTCGATCCCGCGACCGGGGTCACGTGGCGGCGCCTGCTCGCGCCGCCACGGATGATCGCCGCGCTGCTCGGCGGCGGGCAGGAGTCGCTCGCGGAGGCGCTGGCGGCGCAACGCACCGCGCACGAACGGCTGGGCGTTCCCCTCTGCGACGCCTGGACAGTCGAGGAAGTCTCCAAGGAGGGCACCGACTTCGAGTAGAGGCAGAGGGTTGGCCACGTTTCGACCCGCCGGCGAATCCTCCCTCGCGCGTACGGCAGACAGAGCAAGGTCCGACCGTCCGCGGAGCGCGGCGAAGCGGCGGGTTGCGAGCCGGATCGCGCGGTCCGTGGTTGGCTGGGGGCGTTCGGCAGTACCGGTGCCCGGTGGGCGCCGTACCGGCAAGGAGGGCTCCATGGCTGACGACAAGACTGACGCGAAGACCGAAGAGCAGAGCGCGGACACCCCCGCCGAGGCGGCGGGCGGCGCGAACGACGACGTCAAGCGCAAGTTCCGCGAGGCACTGGACCGCAAGCGCGGGGTGAAGACGGACTCGGTCGACGTCGGTCCCGACGACCACCCCAAGGTGCACGGCGGCGCCCACGGCCCGGCCGCGCAGCAGCGCACCTTCCAGCGCAAGAGCGGCGGCTGACCGCCGGGTAGACCGCCCGGAGTACGGGGGCGGGACCGGGCTTGGAACCCGGTCCCGCCCCGTACTCACGCCACGGGCGGCCAGGTCTTCGACGACCGGGCCCTCGACAACCAGGCCCTCGACGACCGGGCTTTCGACGACCGGGTTCAGGAAGGTCGGGCCTTGGCCGGATTCAGGCCGCAGGCGACTATGCCGTCGGGCCGTCCGGGTGCGCCGCGAGGTAGCGCTCGACGGTCTCGACCTTCTTCGTCAGCCCGTCGGTCACGCCGTCGCGGATGTCGGCCTTGAGCGTCATGCTGACCCGCCCGCTGCGCGCGCGGACCGCGTCGACGGCGTCCTTCACGACCGCCATGACCTCGTCCCACTCGCCCTCGACGCTCGTGAACATCGCATCGGTACGATTCGGCAACCCGCTCGCGCGGACCACCCGCACGGCTTCGGCGACGGCCTCACCGACGTCCTCACCGATGCCCAGCGGAGTAACGGAAAACGCGACGATCACGGACAAACCTCCTGACGCGACGGTTGTCCCGCCACCCTAACGAGGTGCCGCCGCCGCGTCCGCCTCACAACGCCGCGCCACGAAGCCGCGCCACGAAGCCGCGGCACCATGTCGCGTCACAGCCGGAGGCGACGCCAGTTGTGGGCGCCCTTCCAACCTTCCTCGCCGCGCGCCCAGCCCACGAAGACCGCGAGCACGTCCGCGGTCGACTCGACGTCGGCCTGGAAGTGCGTCTTGGCCGAACCCTCGCGGTACTCGACGACGTACGGCTCCCCCTCGTCGCGCCGCGTCTGCACGTAGTACTGCTCGTCGTCCGGGATCCGCTCGACGACCAGGAACGTGTCGCCCTCCGCCCCGATCCGGTCGAGGAGCCGGTACAGCCCCGGGACGCTCGGCCAGTCGACCGTGGTCCCGTCCTCGCTGCGCACCGAGACCGCCAGCAGTTCGCGCCCCTGGTCCGGCAGCTCCGCACCGCGCACGTCGTCCCGCACTTCCGCCTCCTCGATGTCTTCCCGGCCGTCCCCCGCAGGTGCGGTCATGCCCGCATCCTGGCACTCGCCGGGGACACCGGTCCCGGGCCGGTACCGTGACGGCATGCCCGCGTACGACCTTCCCCCGCTCCACCTGCCCGCCCAGACCCGGCGTCCGCCCGACGTCGCCGTGGTGGTGCGCTACCGCAAGGCCGTGACGTACGGCATGCACGCGCTGCTGGGCGCGCTGGAGGCGAACCCGCCCGAGGTGGCGCACGAGGTGTGGCTCGGCCGCACAGCCGCGGAGACCGCCGAACTGGTCCGCACGGCCCTCGACGCCGGCGCCACCCGCGTCCTGGTTCCGTGGTCGTTCTACTCCCCCGACGCCGAGGCGATGGCCGCCGAACTCGCCGAAGTCCGCACCGCGGTCGACGATCCGCGCGTCGTGCACGTGGCAGGCGGCGTGCATGCGACCGCCGAACCGCAGCAGATCCTCGACGCCGGCTGGGACCTCGCCGCCATCGGCGAGGGCGAGGCCACCTTCGTGTCCCTGGTCGCCGCACTCGGCCGCGGCGAACCCCTCACCGGCGTCCCCGGCCTCGCCCTGCGCGACACCGACGGCACCGCGCTGCGCACCGGAACCTCCGTACGCGGCGCGCTCGACGACACCCCCTCCTTCGCCCTCGGCCTGCACCGCTTCGGCCCCATCGAGATCACCCGGGGCTGCATCTACAGCTGCCGCTTCTGCCAGACGCCGTTCGCGTTCAGTGCGCGCTTCCGGCACCGGAGCGTGGAGAACGTGCGGTGGCACGTGCGCGAGATGTCGGAGCGCGGGCTCAAGGACGTGCGGTTCATCACGCCGACGTGCCTGTCGTACGGGACGCAGGACGAGACGCCTGACCTGGACGCCGTCGAGGAGTTGTTGGCCGGGTGCCGGGAGGAGATGCTGCCGCACGGGCGGTTGTTCTTCGGGTCGTTCCCGTCCGAGATCCGGCCCGAGCACGTGACCGTCGAGGCGATGCGGCTGCTGAAGCGGTACGTCTCCAACGACAACATCATCATCGGCGCGCAGTCCGGTTCGGACCGGATCCTGGCCGCCGCGAAGCGCGGGCACGGCGTGCAGCCGGTGCGCGACGCGGTGCGGATCGCGGTGCAGGAGGGGTTCCGGCCCAACGTCGACTTCATCTTCGGGATGCCGGGCGAGCGGGAGGCGGACGCCGACGCGTCGTTGGCGCTCGCCGACGAGTTGACCGGCCTGGGCGCGCGCATCCACGCGCACACGTTCATGCCGCTGCCCGGGACGCCGTGGCGGGACGCCGAACCGGCGGTGGTGGCGCCGGCCACCATCCGCCGCTTCGACGAACTGGCCGCGCGCGGCGACCTGTACGGGCACTGGCAGCGCCAGGCCGAGCACGCCAGGCGGCTGGCGGAGACGGCGAAGGCGTACCCGCGTCGCGAACGCCGCCGCCGCGTCTGACCGGTCGGGTGGGCCCGCGACGGCGGGCCGGGTCCTGACTGGGTCCGGGCCGGAACGGCAGGCTAGAACGGCAGCGGTACGAAGCACTGCGAGACGACCGAGTCGACGGGCGCGACCGGCCACAGCGTCAGGCTGCCGTGCGGCGGGATCCACGTCGCGGCCCCGTCGGCGGTCGTGACCCACACGATGGCGTTGGTGCGGTTCTCGACGGACGAGGTGATGTACGGGGACCTGAAGTACTCGCTGCCGCACTCCGGGATGAGGTAGGGCTCGGGTGCGGCGATGCCGCCCGGGAAGAGGCAGACGTACCCTTCCGGGCACAGGCCCGACTTCTGTACGCGGCCGTCCGCGGGTGCGCCCTCTCTCGAGGCCGCCGCCGCGCTGCCGGGGCCGGCGACGAGGGCGGCCGCGGCGAGGGCAAATGCCGCGAGGGCGCCGCTGATCCGGCGTACCGCAGTGCGTGCGCGGGCGGTGGTCGTCCGTGCGGCGTCGGCGCGGGTCGCGCGCAGACGCATGGCGGTCGTCCGGGTGCCGATGGTCTCGTTGGCGGTCGTCCGGTTGACGGTCGTCCCGTTGGCGGTCAATTCGGCGGTGGTCGCGGTACGCATGGCTGCCTCCAGCAGTCTTCCGAGGGCCGTTCCGGGCATGCCGGGGAGAACTCCGGGCTCCCACACGGCCCTTCACCCTCGACCCCATCGGTTCGCTTCCGCGCGCCGCAATCGCGTCCACCCGTACGGCCCAGTGCGTCCACCCGAACGGCTGTGCCGTGCGCGGACGCTGGGTGGGAGGCCCCGGCAGGTGCCCGAAAAAAGTTATCGCCCGTTTGAACCCGGCGACGGGGCGGCCCCGTACTGAGGCGCGACAAGACATCGAGTCAATCTGGCAACTCCGCCATGGGGGTCCACCATGTCCGTTCGCAGGTTCACGCTGCCCGCAGCCATGCTCACCGCGGTCCTTATGACCGGTTTGACGGCTTGTGGGGCGTCGGACGACGACGCGAAGTCCACCACGCCGCCCGCCAACGCGCCTCAGAACGCCCCTGCGGGTGCGGGCGACGCGCCGGCCACGACGTCGCCGGACGCCGGGCACGGTTCGGGCCATGATCCGGGCACCTCCGGACAACCCCCGGCGCCGGCCGACCAGGCCAAGGACACCGGTGCGGCGGAACCCGCCGACGGCGACGCGGCGTTCTTCGTCGCGAACCTCACCGGTGCCGAGGAAGTCCCCGGCACCGACGGCAAGGCGGTCGGCGACCAGGACGGCAAGGCCACCGCGTACGTGCGCATCCAGGGCAACCAGATGGCGTTCTCCGTCAAGTGGGAGAAGATCGCCGCGCCTTCGGCCGCACACATCCACCAGGGCGTCAAGGGCGCGAACGGCGCCGTCGTGGTCCCGTTCTTCGCGTCGCCGCTGCCCGACGGCGCCACCGCCACCACCGGCAGTGTCGCGGTCGCCGACCCGGGCCTGCTCGACCGCATCCGGAACAACCCCGGCAACTGGTACTTCAACCTGCACACCGGCGAGTTCCCCGGCGGCGCGGTGCGCGGCCAACTCACCAAACTGGACAACCCCGTCGACATGAACGCCGTGCTGAAGACCGGCAAGCCCGAGGGCACGCTCACGGTGAACGCGAACGGCGCGCAGGAGGTCCCGAACAAGGACAACAAGGCGATCAACGACCAAGACGGCCGGGCCGTGACCGCCATTCGCCCATGGGGCAACTGCGTTGACTACGCCTTTAGTTGGAAGGGCGTCGCGCCTCCCACCCTGGGCCACGTGCACAAGGCGCCGACGGGCCGGAACGGGGACGTCGTCGCGCCGTTGTGGGCGGCCGACAAGGGGCTCCCGCAGTCCATCACCGGCCTGTCCGGCACCGTCGAGGGCATCAAGCCCGAGATCGTCGCGGAGATGACGGCGAACCCGGCGGGCTTCTACACCAACGTGCACACCGCCGAGTTCCCCGGCGGCGCGGTCCGCGGCCAGCTCGGCTGACACCCGTCCCCCGCTGGTCATCGGGCACGAACTACCCCGGGCACTCCGAAAGGAGCGCCCGCAGACGGTCGATCGGCAGGGCCGGGCTCCGATGCCCGTCCCTGCCGACAGTCGTGTCCGCGGCGACCAGGGCGTTGACAACCGCTTCCTCGACGGACTCGACGACCGCCTCGTAGAACGGGTCCATACGCCCCCACGGGACGAACCGCAGGGTGTCGAACTCGTCGTCCCCGAGCTCCCCTTCGGGGAACGAACTGGCCAGCGCGCCGGCGTTCGCCGTCGAGAACGCCAGAAAGATGTCGCCCGAGAAGTGCGAACCGCTGGTGCCGGTACGTGCCAGCCCGAGCGGCACGCGCCGCGCCAGCGCCTTGCACTGGCCGGGCAGCAGCGGTGCGTCCGTCGCCACGACCACGATCACCGAGCCGGCCCCTGGGGGCGCGAACCAGTCCGTCGTCTCCATCGGGTTGTCGTCGGCCAGTTCACGTCCGACCGGCACCCCGGCGACGACGAGTTCCCGGCGCGCGCCGAAGTTGGCCTGGACGAAGGCCCCGACCGTGAAGGTGTCCCGACCGTAGCCGACCTGTCGCGACGCGGTCCCCGAACCACCTTTGAATCCGTAGCAGTTCATGCCGGTGCCGCCGCCGACGCAGCCCTCGGCGACCGGCCCGGGGCGGGCGGCGTCCAGCGCCGCGACCGTGTGCGCGGGGCGTACGTGGTCGCCGTTGATGTCGTTGAGGTACCCGTCCCACGTCTCGGCGGCGACCGGAAGCAGCCATGCCCGGGCCTGCTCCGGCCGTTCGCGTACGATCCAGTCGATCGTGCCCCGGTGTGCGGCGCCGATCGCGTGGGTGTTGGTGATGGTGACCGGGGTGCCCAGCGATCCGGTCTCCTCCAGCCACGACAGCCCGGTCATCTCGCCGTTGCCGTTGAGCGCGTGTACCCCTGCCGCTACCGGGCGGCCGTCGGCTCGCCCGCGCGGGTGGATCGCGGTGACGCCGGTACGCACCGGCCCCTCGCCGACAGCCAGGGCTCCGCTGCCGTGGACGAGCGTGACGTAGCCGACCTCAACGCCCGGGACGTCGGTGACGGCGTTGCAGGGTCCGGGTGTTCCCGTGAAGGGGATGCCGAGACCGCGCGCCCGGGGACGACCTGAGGCGGCGAACGAACGGGAGTCGTGCGCGGCTCTGTCGTGCGGGCCCGAGGTGCCCCCAGTGCCCGTATTGCCCGCAGCGCCGGTAGTGCCAGTGGTGCCGGTCATGCCTGAGGTGTTCTCCTGCCGGATTCGTCAGCCGAGTTCGTCAGCCGTGTCCGCCCTCAGCGCGTTTCCGCGATCCGGTAGGCGTCCAGTGCCAGGGACAACTCCACCACGGACACCGGGTCGCCGAGCAGGCGGCCCGTCAGCTGCTCGTAGCGCCGCAGCCGGTTGAGCACCGTATTCGGGTGGTAGAAGAGGCGGTTCCCGGCACGCCGCGTCGAACCGCCCGACTCCAGCCAGGCCCGCAACGTGCTCAGCAGCGAGTCGCGGTCGGCGCACGGCAGTTCGAGGACCGGCCCGAGGGCGCGGGAGATCAGCAGCCGGGCCAGGTCCGGGCTGTCGGCGACGACGGCCGCGGGCAGGCGTTCCTCCAGTACCGCGACCGGCGCGTCCGGGTTGGCCCGCAGCGCGCGTTCGGCCAGTACCCGTCCCCGCGCCAGCTTCGCGGGGCCGTCGACCGCCGGACTGACGCCGACGCGCAGTCCCGGCGGCGGGTCGAGCGCCTTGACCAGGTCCGTGAGTTCGGCGTCGCCGAGGTGCACGATCGCGTGCGCCCGGACGACCGGCCCCGCGTACCGCTGGCCGGGCGGTGGCGGTGGTGGCGGCGGTGCCGCGCACCACACCGTGCGCATCCCGGAGCCCACCTGGAGGCCCCCCGGGGCGCCGGCCGGGCCGGAGGTGGCGCCCAGGGCGCCCGGAGCGCCGGCTCCGCCCGCCGACCGGGCGGCGTCCCGGGACGCCAAGTGCCCCTGGGGGCCGCCGTCGTCGACCACGCTGGTGAGCGCCAGCACGGCGTACGGCCCGTGCTCGGGCAGCCCGAGCAGCACCGCCGCCATCTCGGCGCCGACCGGTCCGACCGGCCCGACCGGACCGGGATCGCGGGTGTTCGCGGCGCCGACCGCCGCGCCACGGCCCCCGTCGTGCGGGCCGTCTCCCGGGACGCCGCCGAGCAGCGCCCCGACCAGGTCGTCCGAACTCACCGGGGCGTTGCCCACCCCGACCGAGGACACGGGTGCCATAGCGTCATCCCTCGCCGTCGAGTCGTCAGACCTGGCCGAGCCTGGTGTAGCCGCGGAGCAGGTCACGGGAGATGATCAGGCGCAGCATCTCGTCGGTGCCCTCGAAGATCCGGTACAGGCGGACCTGGCGGTACGCGCGCTCCAGCGGGAGTTCGCGCGTGTAGCCCATGCCGCCGTGGATCTGCAGTGCGCGGTCGACGACGCGGTTGACCATGCCGGCGCCGTACAGCTTGGCCATCGAGGAGCTGTGCCGCGGTTCGAGGCCCTGGTCGATGGCCCAGGCGGCGCGCAGCACGAGCAGCCGGGCGGCCTCGAGTTCGACCTCGGAGTCGGCGATCATCCACTGGATCGCCTGGTTCTCACCGATCGGCCGGCCGAACGTCTCGCGCGTGTTGGCGTGGTCGACCGCCATCTGGAGTACGCGCTCGGCGATGCCGATGCCGTTGGAGGGGATGACGTAGCGGCCCTTGCCGATCCACTTCATGCCCAGGGCGAAGCCCTGCCCCACCTCGCCGAGGACGTTGCGGGCCGGGACGCGGACGTCCTCGAACACCAGGGAGGCCGGGCCGCCTTCGCCCATGGTCTGGATGAACTCGGACTTCCAGCCCATCTCGCGGTCGACCAGGAACGCGGTGGTGCCGCCCCCGCGTACGCCCTTGTCCTTGTCGGTCACCCCGACCACGATCGCGAAGTCGGCGTCGTTGCCGTTGGTGATGAAGGTCTTCTCGCCGTTGAGCACCCACTCGTCGCCGACCTGGCGGGCCGACAGCTTGATGTTCGCGGCGTCGGAGCCCGCGCCCGGCTCGGTGATCGCGAAGCACGAGATGCGGTCCCCGGCGATCGTCGGGAGCAGGTACTCCTTCTTCTGGTCCTCGTCGGCGAAGTAGAGGATGTTGTCGGCCTCGCCGCCGAAGCGGAACGGCACGAAGCAGCGGCCGATCTCGGTCCAGATGAGCGACTGGGTGACGGCCGGCAGGTCCATCCCGCCGTACTCCTGCGGCGTCGACAGGCCCCAGAAGCCGAACTTCTTGGCCTTCTGCTGAAGTTCCCGCAGCTCGCCGAGTTCGAGGCCCGGTTGGTGCGCCCGTTCCCGGCGCAGCACCTCCTGCTCCAGCGGCATCACCTCCTTGGCGATGAACGCCCGGGCGGTGTCGCGTACGGCCTTTTGCTCGTCGGTGAGCGCGAAATCCATGGCTGCCCTCTGGTGCCGGCGCGGCCCCCGCGGTGCCGCGCGCCGTTTCTGGTTAGCAGTGCTAATTTAACGCAGGCTAGCTGGAGCGGCGGCGTCTGGGAAGACCCGCGATGATGGCGCCATGAGCGAGATCGACAACGGGATCGGGAACGCGATCGAGAACGAGGCCGGCAACGGGGGAAGCAACGAGATCGTCGAGGAGGCGATCCCGGTCCTCCGGGTCGCCGACGCGGAGGCGGCCGTCGCCTGGTACGCCAGACTCGGCTTCGTGAAGGAGTGGGAGCACCGGTTCGAGCCGCACTTTCCGGCCTTCGTGGAGGTGGCGCGGGGCGGCGTACGGCTGTTCCTGTCCGAGCACGAGGGGGACGCGCGTCCCGACACCCTGGTCTACCTGCGGATCAAGGACGTCGACGCGGTCGCCAAGGAGTTCGGGGCGCGCATCGAGGAGCAGCCCTGGGCGCGCGAGGTGCACCTCACGGACCCGGACGGAAACCGCCTTCGCCTCGGCACTCCGTCGTTGTTCTAGACCCATCCCAGCCTCGTCCCTGAACCGGACGCACCGGAACCCCCGTGCCGCTCTTTCCAGGCGCAGTCGACGGTCAGTAAATTACCGCCAAGTAACCCGCGAGGCACCCGAAGTTGCGTGGGAGGCACGTCGAAGGCACACCGCGGGTGACACACGCGGGCACCGGCGGCGGACGCGCGCAAGCGCCCCTCGCCTTGGGCGAGGGGCGCTTGCGTCCGTCGGCGTCGGGACGGGTCGGATCGGGTCGCAGCGTTCAGCGGTAGTCGATCGTGTTTTGGTAGACGCTCTTGAGCGCACCCGTCCAGGCCGCATTGTAACCGTCCGCCTTCCGGTGCTCCCAGAACTCGCGGAAGGTGTTGGAGCGGTGCTTGAGGAACGTCTGCCAGATGTTCCCCGGGTCGCCCTCGCCGTAGATGTCGTTGCCCTCGTTGGTGCTGTCCGAAATATCGATGAGCGCCCCGGCGATCCGCCCCTCGACGGTGTCGCCGTCGTCCCAGTCGGGAGTGCTCTTGTTCGGCGTCTCCAGGTTCATCGACGCGCCGCTCGGCCACCGGTAGTACGGGTCGTTGTAGACGCTGGCCGGCACCCACTCCGCGAAGCCCTCGACCCACGCGCAGCCGGTCGACGACTTGGCCGACACGCCGTGCGGGCTGCAGTTGGGGATGGGCGGCAGCTGGTCCTCGTACACGTCGTCCATGAGCGCGTGGGTGATCTCGTGGGCGACGGTCATGCGGGAGTCGGGCGCGGTGCCCTTGAGGAAGAGCTGATTGGTGGAACCGCGGTAGAAGTTGCCCTCCTGCGAGCCGGGCGCCCAGTTCAGGATCAGCTGGCGGCAGGTCGTGTCGAGGCTGTCCCAGCAGGTGCTGCCCGGGACCCACAGCCACACGTCGTTCGCGACGTCGAACGCCTGGAGCGCCCGCATGAGGCTCGCGTCGCTGGGCTTGGTGGTGCCGAGGTTGGCCGTGGTGCCGGTCTTGACGTTCACCACGGTCTTGGTCTTGAACACGAAGCTGTCGGTGGTGCCGGTCTTCTGCACCTTCCAGCGGGAGTTCGTGGTGAACATCTTGACGTAGACGTCCTGCCCGGCCGACGTGCCGTCGGTGTTGGCGAAGCAGACCTTGTACGTCCCCGTCGAGCCGGTCACGCCGCTGCCGAGCAGGTCGTGCGCGTTGCTCTCGTCCGAGTCCCACGCCTGCACGCTCGCGTTGACGACCGGACGGGTCTTGCCCTTGTTGTCGACGTAGACCCACTTGCCGGTCACGCACGCCTGCGGCGCGGCGGCCACGGCGCCGGGCGCGGCGGTGGCGGAGCGGGAGTCCGAGGGCGCGGTGCCGGTACGCGGCTGCACGTCGTCGCTGGTCGGCGCCGGCTTCGCCTCGTCCGGGACCTCCTGCGGCTGCCGGAACGGCGTGACCGGCTGCGGCTCGACGGCGGCGGGGGTGTCGACGGCCTCGCCCTCGGCGGGCGGCACGATGCCGAGCGCCGAGGGGCTTCCGGCGGCCCCGACCGTGAGGAAGACCGCGTCCTCCGCGGCCGAGACGCCGCGTGCCTCGTCCTTGAGTGCGCGTATTCGGATCTCGGCGGGGCCGGGCGCGGACGCGGTGACCTTGCCCTCGTAGGTCCTGGCCTCCCCCTTCTTGAACGAACCGGTCGCGTCGGCGCGGTTGATCCGGCCGCCGTTGACGGGCGTGGCGTCGTCCTGGGTCCGGGAGGCGAGTCCGGCGGGCGGCGCGGCCCAGGTCAGGCCGGCGGGGAGGTCGGCTTCGATGCGCACGCCCTTGGCGGCGTACTGCGAGGTGACGGTGAAGCGCACGGTCGCGGTCTCGCCGACGGCGGGCGTACGGTCCACGCTCGCGGCGACCGAGAAGCAGGTGCGCTCCTCGCTCTCGACCGGCGTGTTCGGGTTGGGGAGCAGGGTGCAGGGTCTGGGCCCGGCGGACTTGCCGGACGGGCTCTGCTTCGCGTACGCGGCGACGCCGGTCGCTCCACTGATGAGCACGGCGCCCGCGGTGACGAGCAGGATGCGCTTGCGGACGATCCGCCGCGGCGGCTTCTTGTGGTTGTTGCTCCCCGAGTGACCCATGATCACCCGACCCTAGCGACGGGCGAAATCACGCCACTATCCAGGGCGCGAGAGGTTGGGGCGGCGTGATCTGACCTATGAGGAGCCGGGAAGGCGACGGGACTTCCGCTATTTGTCCCGCTTTGTCCGCCAGGCGTCTTGCTCGTTCCGGTGCCTTGCCGGTCGGCGTCTTGTCGCGGTCCGGTGCCTTGTCGCGGTCCGGTACCTGGTCGCGGTCGGGTGCCTCGTCGCCGTCCGGTGTCTCGTCGGGCCGGTGCCCGGTCGCGGTCCGGCGCCCGTCAGAATGCCCCGGACGCCTCGCGGGCGAGTTCGTCCTCGTAGTCGGCGGCGTCGCCGCTCACCCCGATGCCGCCGACGGGCTTGCCGTCGCGCAGCAGCGGGTGGCCGCCACGCCCGAGGTACCAGCCGCCGATCTCCGTGAAGCTCTGTGAGAAGGCGGGGCGGTCGGTCATGAGGCCTTCCATGAAGGCGGTGGTCCGCCCGAACGACGCGGAGGTCCGGGCCTTCGCGACGGCCAGGTCCGCGCTGAAGCGCAGCGCGCCGTCCATGCGGTGGAAGGCGACCAGCGTCCCGGCCGAGTCCACGACCGCGACGCTCACGGCCCGTCCGGTCGCGGCGCATTTGGCGACGATGTCGGCCACGATCGCGCCCGCCGCGTCCGAGGAGACGTCGTACGCCGCCACCACACCCTTGCCCGTGCCGTTCTCGCTCATCCCGCCGCGCCCCTTTGACCGTCATGCGATTGATCGTCGTGCGATGCGCGGACGCTAACGGCAGGCCCCTACGGCTTCAAGGGGCGCCCGGACCGCTCCGCAGTTGGTCCATCAGGCGGCGGTCGCGCTTCGTGGGCCGGCCGGTGCCCCGGTCGCGGATGCCGACGGCCGCGGCGACCTCGCGCGGCGGGGGCGGCGGGCTGTTGTCGGTGTAGCACTCGACGGCGACGGGCGCGCCCACGCGCTTCAGGATCAGTTTCGTGACGACGACGATCCGCTCGCGGCCGTCGAGGCGCATCCGCACCTCGTCGCCGATCTTGAGCGACTGCGCCGGTTTGACGCGGTCGCCGTTGACGCGGACGTGGCCCGCCTTGCACGCGGCGGCGGCGATCGAGCGGGTCTTGGTGAGCCGCACGGCCCAGATCCAGGCGTCCACGCGCACGCTGGTCGGGGCGTTCCCGTCAGTACCTGCCATGCGTCCGACTCTAACCCGGGGCGCGGCGACGGTTGTGCGGGTTTCGTGCGCACCACAAGTGGACCCGCCAACTCCATTGACGCGCCCCCTGGTTCGCAGGAGTCTGCGCGCAGGACGCCGAGTCGGACCATGTGCCGGTGGAGGACGGGAGCCAGGAGGCCGGCACGGAGACGGACTCCTCCCCGGGTTCCGCGTCGGGCTCCTGAGCGGAGGAGTCCGACGGCCGGGCACCGGAGAACCGGGGCCCGGAGAACCGCAGAGGGGTCTGCACAGGGGCGCCGGGTAGGGGAAGGGGCCCGGCGTCCCGGCACGTCAGGCACATGTCGGGGACACGTCGGATTGGCACCTCAGGGCCACTCAGAGACGCATATCAGGGACGCATTTCAGGGACGCATCTCGGTGACGCACGTCCAGAGCGCACGTCCAGAGCGCACGTCACGCACGCGTGTCAGCGGGGTTGGCCCCCTCGGCCGCCTGCGCCTGGGCATCGCCCGCGGCCTGCCGTACGCCCCCGCCGCCCCCGCCTCCTCCCCCGTTCGGACGCCGCTGGAGCAGGTCCGCCAGGCCGCGCCGCGTCGTGGCCAGGACCACCCGGTCGCGGGCCTGGAGCACGTACCCCTGGTGCAGCCCCCAGGCCAGCTCGGGCTGCCGGTGGCCGTCCCCTATGGTCGGCGACAGGGCGCGCCGGTCCCGCGGGTCGGCGAGGTCGAGGGCGAGGATGCGCCACGCGCCGGGCCGGAACGCCTCGTCGACGGTGCGACCAAGTAGCTCCGGGTGGTTGCCGACCTCCAGTGCCACGAAGACCAGCACCTTGCGTTCCACCGGCAGCGCGCCGAGGATCTGACGTCCCATCATCGCCGCCGCGAACGACGGTGCCGCGAGGGTGGAGACGCTGCGGCTGCGCGTCGTGGCCTGCGGGAACGACGCGCGCATCGCCTGGTTGACGACCGCCGCGAAGTCGTCCTCGAACAACCGCATCACCACGCGGATGGCAGGGTTGAACTCCCGGGCATACAACGCGGTTTCGAGGTTGCTGCCGTCGCTGCTGGTGAGGGCGAGCACGGCCTGCGCGCGTTCGATCAGCGCCGACTCCAGTACGCCTTCCTGCGTCGCGTCGCCTATGACGACCGGCACGTGCAGCGCCCGGGCCAGGGCCACGCCGCGTGCCTTGGGATCGCGTTCGATGCAGACCACCGCGACGCCGAGAGCGTGCAGGCGGTCGAGGACGCGGCTGCCGACCCGGCCGAGCCCCATCAGCACGATGTGGCCGGTCAGGCCGCGCGGGGGCGGGCGCAGCGACGTCGCGGTGCGGAACGAACCGAGCGCCTGCAGGACCACCGCGAACAGGACCGGGAGCAGCGCCAACCCGGTGAGTCCGGACAGGAGTTGCAGGATCTGGCGGCCCTTGCGCTCGCCGATGGCCGGGTCGCCCAGGCTCAGCAGGTCCAGGATCGACAGGTACGCGGCCCGCAGCGGCGGCTCCCGCGTGACCTGCCACGTCAGCACCGCGAAGAGCGCTTCGAGTGCGACGAGTATGGCGACGGCCAGCATGAGCCTGCGGGAGAACAGTTCGCGGAACGGCACACGCGGCAGCTTCCCCAGCGGACGCCGCGGCGGGACGTTGTCGGGACGCGCCGACTCGCGCGTGACCGCCTCCAGCACCACCCGGCTGCGGGTCAGCGACGCGGTCTCCACCTCGTCGTCGTCGGGCAGCAGCATCGGGCCGCGCGGCGGCACCGGGCCCTCACCGCGGCGCTCCGATGCGGTGTCGGACAGCAGTGCGAGCGTGCAGAGTTCGCCCAGCTCCATGGTGACGACCGGGTCCCCCGCGGCGCGGTCCGCGGCGCGCAGGAGCAGGCCGTCCGCCTCCACGATCCGACTGCGCTGACCGGCCAGCGCCGCCGCGACGAGGGCCGGGGCGGCGGTGTCCGCGTCCGAGAGCACGGTCACTTCGGCGGCCGACGCGTGTGCGGTGGCACGGGAGAGCAAGTCCTCCACGTAGCGGCCGAGTTTGCGGTTGAAGATCCGGATGACCAGGCGCACGGACGGGTTGATGCGGCGGGCCCGGAGAGCGGCGTGGATGTTGGTCTGGTCGTCGGTGTACGTCAGGGCGACCGCTTCGGCGTGCTGCACCCCCGCCGACAGCAGGGCCGCCTCGCTGGGCTCGGCGGCCTCGCGTACCGTCACCGAAAGCCGTTCACCGCGGGCGAGTTCGGCGATCAGCGGACCGTTGCCGGACTGCGTGGAGGGCACCAGCGCGGTGACGGGCTGGTCGTAGAGGCGTACGAGTTCGGCGGTGAGCCGGTACGCGAGTGCGTCGTCGCCGCACACCACCATGGCCGCCGCGCCCGAGGTCCGGCGCTCGGCGGGCGCGTGGGCGGCCGCCGGATCGGGGATCGCGGACCGGTCGGGCGCCTCCGGCCCGCCGGGGACCGCGGCCGGGTCGGCGACCTGGTCCCGTGGCGGAGCCGGGGCCTGGGCCGGGACGGCCGGAGCACTCGGTGGAGCCTGGTCGGCGGCTTCGCCGCCTGCGTGATCGGGAGCAATCGCCACCCCTCCACCCTGCCGCAACCGTTCGGCTGCGGGGCGTGAACGACGCGGTCAATCCGCACACCGGCGCAATCCGGCTGCCGCACTTGTCCACTTGGGAGGAGTCGCGCGCCCCTCGACCGCGCCTAGCCTTCGGCACTCGACCACCGCGTCCGACCCCCTGCCCGGGGTCGGTCGCGCGCGCCGCTGGAGGTTTGCCGATGGGCTGGATCGTTCAGGACTACCGCGAGGACGACCTCGCGGCCGTCGTACACCTCATCGACACGACGTCGGGCCTGGGCCCGGACTCCGTCTTCTCCGTGTCGGAGTGCATCACCGCCCTCACCGCGCGCCAGCCCGCCGTCGTCGCGCGCCGCGACGGGGAGGTGATCGGGGCCGCGCTCGCCACCGTCGCGGAGGGGCGCGCGTGGGTGATGCGCATCGCGCTGGCGCCGTCGCTGCGGGGGCTGGGCCTGGCCAGCGCGCTGCTGCTGGCATTGGAACGGCGCCTGGTCGAGATGCGGGTGCGGCGCATCGCGTACGTGCTGCCGGAGGAGGACCTGCTCCAGGAGGGCCTGGTCACCGCCGGGTACGACCGGCGCCCCGCGGTGGCGTACTTCGAGAAGGTGGAACCGGTCGACGACCGGGCCGCGGACGTCCTGGAGCGGCTGGGCGGGCGAGTGCTGGCGGGCGACCTGTGGTCGCGCCTGGCCGGCATGGAGGAGGAGAAGACGCTGATCGAGCGCCGGGTGGTGCTGCCGCTGGCCGATCCCGAGCGGGCCGAGCGGCACGGTGTCGAACCGCCGCGCGCCATCGCCCTGTTCGGTCCGCCCGGCACCGGCAAGACCACGTTCGCGCGCGGCATCGCGTCACGGCTGGGCTGGCCGTTCGTCGAACTGCTGCCGTCCAGGCTGGCCGACAGCGGCAACCTCGCCGCGGCCCTGCGGGAGGCGTTCGCGCGCCTGGCCGAACTCGACCGCGTGGTGGTGTTCATCGACGAGGTCGAGGAGATCGCGCCGGTGCGCCAGTTCGAGTCCACGACGCCGCCCGGCGGCACGCACTCGGTCACCAACGAACTGCTCAAGCTGATCCCCGCGTTCCGCGAGCGCAACGAACGGCTGCTGGTCTGCGCGACCAACTCCGTACGGTCGCTGGACCCGGCGTTCCTGCGGCCGGGCCGGTTCGACTACGTGATCCCGATCGGCACACCCGACAACGCGGCGCGGCGGGCGATGTGGGGGCGGTACGCGCACGCGCGGCGTACCGACGTCGATCTTGAGGCGCTGGTGCGCGCCAGCGAGTTGTTCACGCCTGCGGACATCGAGCACGCCGCGCGCATCGCGGCGCAGGCGTCGTTCGAACGGGACCTGGACCTGCCCGCGTCGACGGTCGCGGGGGCCGGTACGCGGGACTACCTGGAGGCGGTGGCGCAGTGCCGCCCGACCGTGACGCCGGGCATGGTCGCGGACTTCCGGGTGGACATCACGACTCACGCGCGCGTGTAGGGGGTACGCGCACAAGCCGGAGGGGCGTCGAGCCGAGGTCCGGCGACTCGGGGCGCGTCGGGTCGGGCCCGGCCAGCCGGCCGTGGCGGCTCAGGGGGTTGCGGCGTCGAAGCCGTACGACAGCGGCTCGCCGTTCCGGCGCCGGTAGACGTACAGCGCCTGCACCTGGGCCTCCGAGGCCGGGGTGTCGACGGCGCACGGGTAGACGACCTGGAGCACGGACGGCCGGTCCACCACGCGTACGGTGAGCCCGTCGGCGGGTCCGCCGCCCAGTGTCGCCACTTCCCAGTCCACCATGGTTCCTCCGGATCGAGCGGTGCCCCGTGCAAGGAATCGAGCCAACTGTAGAGACAGTTCGCTGCCGCCCCTGCGCCGGGGCGGCCGACGGCGTTGGCTGCCGCCGCCGCGTCCGGATATCTGCTCCGGCACCCGCGCATGCGCGCAGGCCCCGGGGCGGGCGTCCGGGCGCGGCCCAATCTACATGACCGTAGATCTTGCTGCCCCGCCTGTCCGCCTATCGAACTACCGCAAGGTTGCCGCTGGTTGGCCGTCGCCTGTCCGGACCGCGTGGAACAGGGTGCATTCCGCGGCACGAGGCGGATCGAGCGGCGCGGGCCCGGCCCGCCGCCACCCTCGACCCCCAGGGAACCGTCGCGCGGGGACGTCCGTCTCACCCCGCATGGACCACGCACAGGCCACCGAACCGGAGCCCCACGATCCGCGCGACGACGGGCGCCACCTCCTCACGGTGATGGCCGGAGTGATGGTCGTGCTCATAGCGATCGCGGTCGTCCTCGCGGGGGACTGGTGGAACGAGGAGCGGCCCGGACGGCCCGGCGGCTCGCGGATCGACACGCGGACCCTGACCTGGGACCCCCAGGACCACGGCACGGGGTTCACGGTCGCGGGGTCGTGGCGCGAGTACGTCGCCACTCGCACGGACGACGACAGTCGGGCCGCCGCCATGACCGCGCCCCCGACCGACTTCGCGCGCAATGTGGTGGTCACCGCGTCCGTATCGACGAAGTGCGTGCCGGCCACCGCCATGCGCCTCTACGCGGACGGCAACGAACTGGGCGTGGACGTGGACGTGCCCGGCGGCGACACCGATGACTGCGACCGGTACAACTTCGCCACGGCCGACTTCGAGGTGCCGCGCGAACTCCTGCCCGCCGCACCGGTCTTGGACGGGAACACGCCGCGCAGCGCGGGCGTCGGCATACTTCGCAGCACCACCCTGGTCACCGCGCAGCCGGACCTGGGTGTCGTCGCAGCCGAGGTCCCGGACGAGGAGGCGGCGCGCTCGTGGCTGGCCGGCCTCGGCGGACTGCCCGGTACGCAGGGTGTGTCGGCCCCGAAAGACCTGGCGGCGGCGTACCGGAACCCGGAGGCGGCGACCTTCGACCTGTCGCGCGAGCGCACCTTCGCGTTCCTGTACCCGGTGTGCGAGTCGTACGCCGCGCAGTTGCGGCACGGGCCGGACGGTCGACTGGAACCGGCGAAGGCGGAGACTCCGAAACCGGGCGCGGGAGCGATGCCGGCCGCGACGGAGTCGTGCGCGCCGACGGCGTACCGCCTGGCTGTGTTCTCGCTCGCCCCGGAGGAGGTTCCGGCCCACCCGCCCATCCTGCACATCTACGTGCGCGGGTAGACGCGGCACTGGCTCGTGCCGGTGGCCCGCACCGTGCCGTCCGGCGTGACGAGCGTCCCCTCGGTGGCGGCGAGCAGGCCGTCGACGCGGCCGCGTGCCTCGAAGAAGGTCAGGGCCGGGTGGCGGGGTCGCGCGTACCAGGTGGCCGTCAGGTCGAGGGTCATCATGGCGATGTCCGGCGTGGTGCGGTGGGCGGCGTCCATGAGGTGGGTGTCGAGCATCATCAGGTCGCCAAGGCGCTCGGCGACACCGTCGGGCGACCCCCCGACGTGCCCGTCGAGTACGCCGGGTACGCCGTCCCGCACGTCCTTGGCCGGGGCCGTCCACAGCGACAGCACGTCGCCGCCGTCGACGAAGGTCGTCTGGAACTCCTCGTTCGACAAGGGGAATTCCACCGCCCACTCGGCGAACCCGGCGAGGCAGGGGATAAACTCCTCCGTCCAGTGCACACGAGGGCACGCGGACACCGGCGGCACGTCGGCGAGGCGATCCGTCGCGGGACCGCTCTCGGCGAGCAGCGAGGCGTCCACGAACCAGCACTGGGCGGCCAGCACGACGGCGCCCTCCTGACGGACGGTCACCTGGTACGCGGCGGCGGTGCGCCCCTCCACGAGCGGCTCGGCTTCGATCCGGAGTTCACCCACGCGCGCCTGCCGGGTGAACACCGCCCGGAACGTGTGCAGCACGCGGTCGCCGGCGGCCCGGACGGCCGCCAGAGCCGCGAGAGCAGCCGTCCATCCTCCGAAGCCGCGGCCGTCCATGCACTGGAGGTCCGACAACTCGCTGGAGAGAGTCCCGTCGGCCAAGCTGCGCAACACCATGTCCCCGAGCGGTGTGGCGACCTTCGTATCCCCGTCCAACCCCCGGCCCCCGTCCAAGTCCCGTCCCGCGTCCAGGTCCCGAACCCGTACACGGTCACCGTCGGATCCTGCCACGACCCCGTAACCACATACAGAGCGACATTCAGGCTGCCACGTTCAACCCGCCGCAGGTCGGCGCGCGACGCGGGGCCGGGGCCGGCCCGGCCCCGCTACAGGAGCGCCCCCCGGTAGCGGGCCGCCGTCGCCGCGGCGCCGCCGCCCAGCGCCACGACACCCACCAGGCGCCCTTCCGCGTGGTAGCCCACCACACAGTCGGCGTCCAACTCCCCTTCCAGCACCCGGATATCGGCGGCTCCCAGGCCCGGTGCGCCGAACGACTGGAGCCGTTCGGCGTATTGGTCGGACCAGAACGTCGGCAGCGGGGCGAACGGCGCATCGTCCGGCTCGGCACCGGTAAGGTGCGCCACGAGCGTGCGGGCGGCACGCTTGGCCGAGTCGGTCGGGATGCTCCAGTGCTCGACGCGCCGCGGCACGCCGTCGTAGCGGGCGTTGGGGAACCGGGCGATGTCGCCGACGGCCACCACTTCCGGGCGGCCCTCGACACGCAGGAGCGCGTCGCACAGCACGCCGTCGGAGAGGTCGAGTCCGTTGCCTTCGAGCCACGCGGTGTTGGGGCTCGATCCGACCGCCTCCACGACTACGTCGGCGGGCAGGTGCGTCCCGTCGTCGAGGACGACACCTGTCACGGCGTCAATGCCCCTGAAATGACCGATGGTTCGGCCCAGGTGGAAGGCGACGCCACGGACCTCGTGCCGACGGCGGAGTGCCGCACCGAGTTCGGCGCCCAGCGGCCGCAGCATGGGTTCGGCCTCCGGGGCGACCACCGCCACCTCCGCACCGAGTCCGCGTGCGGTGGCGGCGACTTCGCAGCCGATGAACCCGGCGCCGACCACCACGACGCGGGAGCCGGGAGTCAGCGCGCCGCGCAGGCCTTGGGCGTCCTCCAGGGTCCGGACGACGTGGCGGCCCTCGGCCGGGCCGGGGCAGGGCAGCCGGCGGGGGCGGATGCCGGTGGCCACGACCAGTCCCGCGTACGGAAGTCGCGTGCCGTCCGCGAGGGAAACGTGCCGGGCGTCGAGGTCGGCGGCCACCGCCCGCACGCCCAGCCGCCACTCCACGTCGGCGGTGGCGGACCGGGCACGGAAGGCGACCGCCTCGTGCGACACGTCGGACGCCAGGACCTCCTTGGACAGCGGAGGCCTGTTGTACGGCATGTGCTTCTCGTCGCCGACCACGGTGATCGGCCCTGACCAGCCCGCGGCGCGAAGTTGTTCGGCCGCTCGCAGGCCGCCCATCGAGGCGCCGACGACCACGACTCGGCGGGGGTGCAGGGCGTCCGAAGTGTCCCGGGCGACCGGGGCGACCACTTCGTGTGCCGCCACCGTCAGTCCTCGATGGTGATGGCCTGCAACGGGCATACGTCGGCGGCGTCTTCGACCGCCTCGCGCAGCGCGTCGTCGGGCTCGGCGACGTATTCGAGTCGCCCCGCGGCGTTGATCTGGAACACCTCGGGTGCGGAGAAGACACACTGCCCGTGGTCCTGGCAGCGCTCCATGTCGACGACGATCTTCACCGTTCGGCTCCTTCTGATCGCACCGGCGCTTCCGCCGGAGGGACGTGCGGATTCGGTTTCAGGGGCGCTTGGGCGCCCGGATGCCGCGGAACTCCCAGTCGCCGCCGAGGGCCGTGGACAGGACTTCTTCGGACTCGGTCGGCTGCGCACCGCAGTCGTCGCGGACCGGGACGGGCCCGGTCACGATGCGGTTGGTGAGGCGCCCGAGGCCCTCGGCCTCCACCTCGACGACATCGCCCGGCTGGACGGGCCGCGACCCGGCGGGCGTGCCGGACAGCAGGACGTCTCCCGGGTGGAGCGTGATGGTGCGGGCAATGTCCGCGACGAGGTAGTGCATGTCCCACTCCATCTCGTCGGTGGAACCGTCCTGCACGACCTCGCCGTTGACGTACGTGCGCAGCGTCTTGCCGCGGAAGTCCCAGCCTTCGACGAGTCCCGGGCCGAGCGGGCACAGCGTGTCCGAGCCCTTGACGCGGAGCATCGAGCCCGCGTCGGTGTCGCGGAAGTCGTGCAGGCCGTAGTCGTTGGCCAGGGTGTAGCCGCGGATGTACGCCCCCGCCTCAGCGGGCGACACGTTGCGGCACGTGCGGCCGATGACGATGGCGATCTCGCCCTCGTAGTTGAGGTACTTGCAGCCCTCGGGGCGCACGACGGCGCCGCCGTGCGAGTTCAGTGCCGAGGTCGGCTTGTGGAAGTACGTCGGCGCGGGCGGCAGCGAGGTCTGGAACTCCTGGACGCGGCTGCGGTGGTTGAGGTGCACCGCGATCACCTTGCCGGGCACCACGGGAGGCAGGTGGTGCGCGTCGGAGGTCTTGACGCGGCGGCCGTCGGCGGCGATCAGCTCGTCGCCCTCGCGGACCACCTCGACGGTCGCGCCGTCGAGCAGGATCCGGCGGTACTCCGTGGTGGGCTGTGGGGTGGTGGGCTGTGGGGTGGTGGTCAACGGTGTTCCTTCGGAAGTGTGCGGTGCACGGCGGTAGTTCGGCGGGAGTCCGGGCGAGGGGCCGCGTCAGGTGGCCCAGCCCGCCGCGGGGCGGTCGAACCACATGTGGGCCTGGCCGGTCCCGGTGGCGTTCTCGTACGTGCCGTACATGCGTCCGGGCGCGGTGCAGCGCTCCTCGCCGAGGGCGCCCAGCATCATGAGGTAGTGACCGAAGCGCGCCTCGGGCTTGTACTGCATGAAGTCCGGCATGGCGCGCAGGATTTGCGCGTGGTCTCCCTGCTCCATCCAGCCGAGGCGGTCCTCGTCGGCCTTGCGCGCCTCGGGTGTGCGCACGTGCCGGGGGTGCGAGGCCTCGTGGTCGCGCAGTTCGCGCAGGTTCCAGAAGGTGTGCGAGAGTGCGCCGGAGGCGACGAGGAGGACCTTGCGGTCGGTCTCCGCGATGGCGTCGGCGAGCGCGCGGCCGAGTCGCAGGTTGTCCTCGACGTCGGCGGTCTGGCAGCAGCCGACCGACATCCAGCGCTTGCCGGGGACGCCGAGGTAGTGCCACAGGTTGACGGTCGCGTAGTGGATGGGCAGGTACGGGTCGTCGATCGGGGTGATCCACGTTCCGTGCTTGTCCGCGAACTTGGCCGTGTTGCGGGCGAGTTCCGGGTCTCCAGGGAAGTCGTACCGGATGCGGCACATGCCGCGCGGGAGTTCCTCGGAGGTGTAGAGCCCGGCGCGGTGGTGGTGCGCGGCGATGACGTACTCGACGGTGGTGGCCCAGTGCGAGTCGAAGACGACGACGGTGTCGTAGTCGAGTTCCGGGTTCGCGAAGACCTGCTCGCGCAGCTCGCGCAGTCCGGTGACGAGGCTGATCTCGCGGCCCTCGTTCAGCTCGAACCGTACGTCGCGCGGCAGCATGATGGTGGGCGCGTGCGCGACGAGGCCCGCTCCGACGATCTCCCCCATGTCAGTGCCATCCGTTCGGCGAGGTGACGGTGTTCTTCACGTCGCAGTAGAAGTCGAAGCTCCAGGTGCCGCCTTCGCGGCCGACGCCGGACTGGCGCGAGCCGCCGAAAGGCGCCTGGAGGTCGCGTACGAAGAAGCAGTTGACCCAGACGGTGCCCGCGACCAGGCGGGCGGTGACGCGGTCCGCGCGCTCGCGGTCGCCGGTGGCGACGGTCGCGGCGAGGCCGAAGCGGGTGTCGTTGGCGAGGGCGACGGCCTCCTCCTCGTCGGTGAAGGCCTGGAGGGTGAGGACGGGGCCGAAGACCTCCTCCTGCACGATCTCGGCGTCCTGGGCGACGTCGGCGAGGAGGGTCGGGCGGTAGTACAGGCCGCCGAGTTCGGTGTTGGGGCCGCCGCCGACGACGACGCGGGCGCCGGAGTCGACCGCGCGCCGGACGAAGCCGTCGACGCGGGCGAGGTGGTCGGCGTGGATGTTGGGGCCGATGCCGGTGGCCTCGTCGCGCGGGTCGCCCTGCACGAGCGCGGCGGCGCGTTCCACGAAGCGGGCGGTGAACTCCTCAACCACGGACTCCTCGACGAGGATGCGGGTGGCGGCGAGGCAGACCTGTCCGGCGTTGTCGTACTGCTCGACGGCGAGGTCGGCGGCGAGGTCGAGGTCGGCGTCGGCGAAGACCAGCAGCGGTGACTTGCCGCCGAGTTCGAAGCTGGTGGGGGTGAGGTTCGCGGCTGCGGCGGCGCCGATGGCGCGGGCGGTGGGGACCGAGCCGGTGAAGCTGATGCGGCGTACGTCGGGATCCTTGACGAGCGCCGCGCCGACTTCCTCGCCGTAGCCCTGGACGACGTTGAACACGCCCGCGGGCAGCCCGGCTTCGGCGGCGATGTCGGCGAACAGCGAGGCGGTGAGCGGGGTCCACTCGGCGGGCTTGAGGACGACGGTGTTGCCGGCCGCGAGGGCCGGGCCGATCTTCCAGGTGGCCAGCATGAGCGGCGCGTTCCAGGGCGTGATGAGCACGCACGGTCCGGCGGGGTCCCAGGAGACGTGGTTGTTGTGGCCGCGTGTGTCGAAGTCGCCGTGGTCGAGGCGGTCGGTGAGCCAGTCGGCGAAGAAGCGCATGTTGTGCGCGACACGCGGCATGACGCCGCGCAGGTGCGAGCGCAGCAGCGCGCCGTTGTCGGTGGTCTCGACGATGGCGAGGTCCGCGAGGCGCTTCTCGACGCCGTCCGCGACGGCGTGCAGGATCCGGGCGCGCTCGGCGGGCGGCGTGGCGGCCCACCCGGGGAAGGCCTCGCGGGCCGCGGCGACGGCGGCGTGGGCGTCGGCCGCCGTACCGCGGGCGATGCGGGCGATGACGGTGCCGTCGACGGGCGAGACGTCGGCAAAGGTGTCCGCCGACCCGACCCGTTCGCCGCCGATCCAGTGCCGGGTGTCGACGGCGACGCCGGCGACGGTCGCGACGGCCGCGGGTGCCGCGGCGCTCACGGCGGTGGCCTCGGTCATGGGGAACCCTCCATATCGTTTGACCCCAAACAATTTACTGAGGGCCGAGGACGCAGGTCAACCCCTTGCCCCGGACGTACGGCTGAGTATCGTTTGACCTCAAACAATAACCTCGACCCGCGGGAGCCGGACGCCATGACCGACCTCACCCACGCCGACTGGCAGGCCCGGGCCGCCGCCTTCCGGCCCGTGACGCAGCACCAGATAGCCGGCGCCGAGCACGCGGGCGGCGGCGCGTCCTTCACCGTCGTCTCGCCGCGCGACGGCAAGGTGCTCGCCGAGGTCGCCCGGGCGGGCGCGGCCGAGGTCGATCTCGCGGTAGCCGCGGCACGCCGCGCCTTCGACGACGGGCCGTGGCCGCGACTGTCCCCCACCGACCGCGGCCGGGCCCTCGTACGTCTCGCCGACCTCGTCGAGGCACACCGCGAGGACCTGGCGCTGGCGATCTCGCTGGAGATGGGCAAGCCGGTCACCGAGGCGTACGGCATCGAGCTCCGCGCGGTGGCCGACACCTTCCGCTGGTACGGCGAGACCGCCGACAAGCTGATCGACGAGGCCCCGCAGACCGCGCACGACGCCGTGGCGCTGGTGACGCGCGAGCCGGTCGGCGTGGTGGCCGCCGTAGTGCCGTGGAACTTCCCGCTGACCATGGCCGCGTGGAAGGTCGCCCCGGCGCTCGCGGCGGGCTGCACGGTCGTCCTCAAGCCCGCCGAGCAGTCCCCGCTGTCCGGCCTGCTGCTCGGCCGCCTCGCCCGGGAGGCGGGCCTGCCGCCGGGCGTCTTCAACGTCGTCGCGGGCGAGGGTCCGGAGGCGGGACGGGCGCTCGGCCTGCACCCGGACGTCGACGTGCTCGCCTTCACCGGATCGACGGCGGTCGGCCGGCACTTCCTGCGGTACGCCGCCGACTCCAACCTCAAGCGCGTCTGGCTGGAACTGGGCGGCAAGTCGCCCAACATCGTGTTCCCGGACGCCCCCGACCTGGCCGCGGCGGCCGCCACCGCCGCATGGGGAATCTTCTTCAACCAAGGCGAGATGTGCACCGCCCCGTCCCGGCTGCTGGTACACGCGTCGGTCGCGGACGAGGTCGTGGACGCGATCGTCGAGCGCGGCCGTACGCTGCGCGTCGGCGACCCGCTGGACCCCGCCACAGAGATGGGCGCGCTCGTCACCGAGGACCACCTCGCGCGGGTGCGCGGGCACATCGAGCGGGCGTCGGCGGAGGGCGCGCGACTGCGGTGCGGGGGCTTCCGCGTGGACCGGGCCGGGTCGTACCTGGAACCGACGGTCTTCGACCGCGTGACGCCCGGCATGGCCATCGCCCGCGAGGAAGTCTTCGGACCGGTCCTGTCCGTCATGGCGTTCGAGACGGAGGCGGAGGCGGTGCGGCTCGCGAACTCGACCGAGTACGGCCTCGCGGCCGCGGTCTGGACGTCGAACCTCGCGACCGCGCACCGGGTCTCACGCGCCGTCAGGGCCGGGACAGTGTGGGTGAACTGCTACGAGGAAGGCGGCCTGAACGTGCCCTTCGGCGGCGTCAAGCAGTCCGGCCACGGCCGCGACAAGTCGCTGCACGCGCTCGACAAGTACACCGACCTCAAGACGACCTGGATCCAGCTGTGACGCGGCCGTTGATCGCCCTGCCGTGCCGGTTCGCGGCGCGTACGTCGGCGCTGCGCTACTCGGCCGAGGTCACCGCGCGGGCGCTGGCCGAGGCCGTGTACCGAGCGGGCGGCGAGCCGTTCATGATGCACCCGGCCGAACCGCGGCACGCCGCGGAGCGGTTGGCGCGCTGCGACGGCCTGCTGCTGCCGGGCGGCGGCGACCTCGCGCCGCACACGTACGGCGCGGCGGACGTACACGAGGAGGTGTACGACGTCGACGACGCCCAGGACGCCTTCGACCTCGCCGCGATCCGGTACGCGCTGCGGTCCGGACTGCCCACGCTGGCCGTCTGCCGCGGCATGCAGGTGCTGAACGTGGCCCTGGGCGGCACCCTGACCCAGGACATGCCCACCCACCACCGGCACCTCGTGCACCCCGTGCGACTGCGGGAGGGCTCCGCGGTGGCGGCGGCGATGGGGACGGATGTGGGGAGGGCTGTGCGGAGGGCTGTCGGGAGGGATGTGGGAACGGAGAAGATCGAGGCGTCCTGCTACCACCACCAGTCCCTCGACCGCCTCGGCCGCGGCCTGACCGTCACGGGGCGGGCCGCGGACGGCACCGTCGAGGCAGTCGAACTCCGGGAGGCCAAAGGGCTGTTGCTGGCAGTCCAGTGGCACCCGGAGGACACCGCGGCGACGGACGAGGCGCAGCACGGCCTTTTCACCGCCCTCGCCGAGGCCGCGTCACGGCACCACGGGTAGGCGGCAGCCGCGAGGCATTCACCGGGATACGCCGGCCGGGACGCGTAGGCCGGGCGCTTGGCCCGGACCCATCTGCTGGCACCCGTGGGCCGGACGCGGCAGCCGGGACGCGGCGGCCCGGATCCGCGCGTTTGCGGATCCCGGCCGGCGTGGGGAGCCTGGAGGGACGTGTCCATCCGGCTTCGCGGCCCCGGGAGGCGTACATGCGCATCGCGCGGAAACCACAGAATCCGGCCTCCGGGCACAGGCGTCGCCGACATCACCGACCTCGCAGATACGGCAGATACGGCGGATACAGCGGATACGGCGGATTTGGCGGCCGTCGCGGAAAAGCAGCGGTCGTCGCCGGGGCGGCCTGCGCACTGGTGCTCGCCGCCGGCCCCCTCCCCGCCGAGGCGGAGGACGGCGTCCCCACGCCCGAAACGCTGAGCCAGGCACTCCTGGAGCCCACCGACGTCGGGCCGGAGGTGGCCGAGGACCCCGAGAGCCCTCCGGCCGACGACGAGGCCACCGACCCGACCGGCTGCCCGGCACTCGACAGCCTCCGCGACACACCCTCCCCGGGTGAGCCCGACCCCTGGCCCGAAGTGCAGCTCGTCGCGGACGCCGTGTTCATCGAGGAAAAGCTCGTGGCCGGCCCGCCCGAGACCGTCGCGGCGAACCACGCGGTGCTCCGCGAGGCGCTCACCAGTTGCACCACGCTCTCGTTCCCCTCGAACGTCGGCGGCCCGCCGCTGACGCTGAACCTGTCCCCGGTCACCTTCGGCGGCCCGGACTCGGTGGCCGTACGCATGGACGGTGCCTACGAGGACGTCCCCGTCAACGGCTACATCGTGCTCGAACCGCTCGGCGCCGTGGAGTTGGTCTACATGTTCGTCCAAGCCGGCGACGACTCCCCGGAATTCGCCTCGGAGGTCTACGCCCTCGCCGTCGACAAGGTCCACCGCGTCGTCGGCCCGGCCGCCGGACCCCCCAAGCCCCTCGCCACCCCCATCCCGGGCACCGTACTCTGAACCGCCCAACTACGACCGCGGCGCCCGCTTCTGCCGGCCCACGCATGGGCAAAGGCGGTGTCCTTGCGCCCCGGTACGGTCGGGCCGGTGACCAACTCGTACACGACGCTGTGGACCCAGGGCAGGTGCCGCTACCTGCGTGACACCGGATACGGCGGGAAACGCCTGTCCACTCTGATAGCCAGCGGACACCAATCGCTACCGAGCTTCTTGAGCGCGGGCCTGCAACCCGGCGACCACATCTTTCCGGTCTCGGTCACCAAGGGACGAATCCGCGTCCTCGGACGGCTCGAAGTCGCACGAAGCGTCTCGCTCCTGCACTACCAGACGCCGGAGAAGATGCTCACGCCCGAGGAGCACGAGCGCTTTCTCGATTGGTACCCGGACGGTTTGGAAGGCTGCGCCCGCGAAATCCTCGTCGGCACGGCCGGGACGCCCCTCGACTTCGAGACCGTGGTGCCTCCGACGATGTTGGAGCGGCTCACGTACACGTCACGGCGGGGCGAACGCACCCTGAAATACGTCGAGGACGGTCTCCTCAAGCGTTTTGTCAGCCTCCAAGGCGTCTACCGATTGGCCGCGGGATCGGCGGCGGAAATGCACGCGCTCGTCCGCGACACCGCCGACAGGGTGGGACCGGACCCCCGAACCGCCTGACCTGCGCCACGGCGCATCGACGTCCGCCACCCCGAAACCGCCGGTCAACTCTGCGCGGTCCTGGACATCCACGACGCCGCGGTCGCCACCTCGGCCCGCTACGAGCACGGCGACCACATCCTCGACGGCCGCACCGGCCGTCCCGCGACCGAGCTCCTCGGCCTGACCGTCGTCGCGCCGTCCCTCACCGAGGCCGACGCGACCGCGACAGCCGCCTTCGCCATGGGCCGCCGCCCGCGAAGCCTGCGAGGTCTGCGCCCGACCACCAGGTCTTCCGCACCCCAGACCTCCCCCTCGCCGCCCGAGCGCCGATCCGCCTGCCCGCACCTACGACGCGGAGAACACGGTCACAATCGCGTTGGACCGCAAGGCTGTGGCTCGGGCTGCGGGATTGTGGGGGTGGTGGGAGGCTGGGTGAATGGGTCCGGCGGAGGGGGTGCCGGGGCCGGTGCACGTGACGCTCGGGGTTTCGGTGATCGGAAGATTCCGCGGAACGTCCCATGAGTCCGACCCAAAGACTTGCATCCCTCCCCTGTGGCCGCCGTACGAAGTGGGCGGTCGTGGTGATCTGGCTCCTTCTGCTGGTGGTGGCCGGGCCGTTGGCCGGCAAACTGTCGGACGCCGAGGACAATCAGGCGTCCAGTTGGCTGCCCGGCAACGCGGAGTCGACGAAAGTCATCGACGAGCAGAAGAACTTCGAGGCCACGACGACCTTGCAGGCCGTCGTGGTCTACGAACGTCCAGGGGGCGTCACTCCCGCCGACACGGCCAAGGCCACGAGCGACGCGGCGGAGTTCGCGACCGCGCCGCATGTCGTCGGGCCGGTAGTCGGGCCGGTCGTGTCGCCTGACGGCGAGGCGATGCAGACGATCGTGCCGATCGAGGTCGGCGAGGAGGGTTGGGAGAACCTCACTCCGGCCGTCGACCGGCTGCGGGACGTCGCGGACGCGAACGACCAGGGCATGACCACGCACGTGACCGGTCCGGGCGGTATCGGGGCCGACCAGGCGGAGGCGTTCGAGGGGATCGACAGCACGCTGCTCATCGCGACGGTGTCGGTGGTCGTGCTGTTGCTGCTGCTGACGTACCGCAGCCCGGTGTTGTGGTTGTTCCCGTTGTTGGCTGCGGGTGTGTCGTTGGTGGTCTCGCAGGCGGTCATCTACCTGCTGGCGGAGCACGCGGGGCTGACCGTCAACGCGCAGAGCGCGGGCATCCTGATCGTGTTGGTCCTGGGTGCGGGGACGGACTATGCCCTCTTGCTGACGGCCCGCTACCGCGAGGAACTTCGGCGGCACGAGGACCGGCACGAGGCGATGGCTCTGGCGCTGCATCGTGCGGGGCCGGCGATTCTGGCGAGTTCGGCGACGGTCGTCATCTCGATGCTGTGCCTGATGGCCGCGGAGATGAACTCGACGCGTGGGCTGGGACCGGTGTGTGCGATCGGCGTGTTGGTGGCTCTGGCCGCGATGCTCACGCTGTTGCCGGCTTTGCTGGTGGTCGTGAGCCGCTGGGTGTTCTGGCCGGTCAAGCCGACGTACGGGAGCGATGAGCCGACGCGGTCCGGCCGTTGGGCGCGCATCGGCAATGCGATCGCGCGGCGGCCGCGCAGGGTTTGGATCGGAACCGGGCTTGCGCTGGCGGCGTGCACGGTCGGGCTGGTGTCGCTGAACGCGACCGGCCTGAGCGCGGCGGACGGCTTCACCGACAAGCCGGATTCGGTGGTCGGCCAGGAGGTGCTGGACCAGCACTTCCCGGCCGGCACCGGCGACCCGATCTCGGTGATCGCGAACGCGCCCGCGACGCCCGAGGTCGAGGCGGCCGTACGCGCCGATCCCGGGGTATCCGCCGTGACACCGGCGGCAGTTGAGGGCGACCGGGCGTTCTTCCAGGCGACCGTCAACGACCGTCCGGACAGCCAGGCGGCGAAGGACACGGTGGAACGCGTACGCGACGCCGTGCACGCGGTGCCGGACGCGGACGCGCGCGTCGGCGGCGGTACGGCGGTGATCATGGACGCCGAGCACGCCGCCACGCAGGACAACAAGGTGATCATCCCGCTGGTGCTGGTCGTGGTGCTGGTGATCCTCGGCCTGCTGCTGCGGGCCCTGGTCGCGCCGTTGGTGTTGATTGCGACGGTCGTGCTGTCGTACGCGGCGGCGCTCGGCATCAGCGTGTTCGTCTTCGAGCACGTCTTCGACTTCGCGGGCCAGGACAACGCGTTCCCGCTCTTCGTGTTCGTGTTCCTGGTCGCGTTGGGCATCGACTACAACATCTTCCTGATGACTCGCGTACGCGAGGAAGCGGCACATCGCGGTACGCGTGAGGGCGCGGTGATCGGCCTCGCGGCGACGGGCGGCGTCATCACGTCGGCGGGTCTGATTCTGGCCAGCACGTTCGCCGTGCTCGCGACGCTGCCGGTCGTCGCCTTCACCGAGATCGGCTTCGCCGTCGCACTGGGCGTGTTGCTGGACACCCTGGTCGTCCGGTCCATCCTCGTCACCGCGTTGACCGTCGACCTGGACCGCCACATGTGGTGGCCGAGCCGACTGTCGAAACCGGATGCGCAATCGCGGGAATGGTCGTCCGACACGAGCAGTTCAGCGCCGCTCGGCCGAGGAACGGACGGCTGACGGGCCGTCCGCGGGTGGGTCGGGGACCACACCGTACGACCCACCGAACAAGTGGACCTCGCAAGGCCGTACGAGAGTCGTGCGCGGCAACGGCCGAAGCGGCCGCGCGGCTCACCGCGGCCGGGGCCGACGTCCACCACGGTTCGCTCGACGACCTCGACGACCTGCGTAAGGCCGCCGCCTCGGCGGACGGCGTCGTCCATCTCGCCTTCAAGCACGACATCGCCTTCAGCGGCGACCACCCCGGCGCGGTCGCGGCCGACCACCGCGCGATCGAGGCACTCGGCGACGGCCTCGCCGGTTCCGACCGGCCGCTCGTCATCGCTTCCGGAATCATCGGGCTCGGGGACGGGCGCGTACTCACCGAGCGCGACGGGACCGCCGACGCGCCCGCCGCCGAGGAAACCAACGCGCGCCTCGCCAACGCGCACCTGACCCGGGCGCTGGCGGCCCGCGGCGCACGTTCGTCCGTCGTACGCCTGGCTCCGACCGTCCACGGCGCCGGGGACTACGGCTTCGTCCCGGCCCTGATCGGCATTGCCCGCGACAAGGGCGTCTCCGGCTACGTGGACGACGGCGCCAACCGCTGGCCCGCCGTGCACCGGCTCGACGCCGCACGGCTGTTCCGCCTCGCGGTGGAGTCCGCACCGGTCGGCGCGACGCTGCACGGGGTCGCGGACGAGGGCGTGCCCGCACGTACGATCGCGGAGGTGATCGGACGGCGGCTCGGCATCCCGGTGGTCGCGGTCCCGCGGGCCGAGGCGGACGAACACTTCGGCTGGATCGCGGGGGTCTTCGCGTCCGACATCCCGACCTCGAACGCTCTGACGCGCGAACTCCTGGGCTGGGAGCCCACGCAGATCGGATTCGTCGAAGACCTGGACCGCCACTACTTCGACACGCCCGCCGCCTGACCACCCGCCCCACCGGGGAACTCGGCATGGTCCGGTGAACGCCAAGGGGCGGCGCCGGGCACAGGGGTACCGCCTCAGGACTTCGGGCGGCGGCCGCTGCGCCTGGGCTTCGGGGCCTGGCCGGCGAGCAGTTCCTCGCGGCGTTCCTCGCCCTTCGCCTCCAGGCGGGCGACGATCTTGCGCAACCCGGCTGCCAGGTCCAGGCATTCGTCCGCCGTCAAGTCGTCGGTGACGAAAGCTTCCTCCGCGTTGAACGCGGGGAACACCCTCGCCATCAGCTCCTCGCCCGCGGGCGTCAGCCCGAGCAGCACCAGGCGTCCGTCCGAGGCGTGCTGAGTGCGCTTCAGCAGCCCCCGTGTCTCCAGGGTGCGCGCGACGCCGGTCAGCGTGCCCTTGGAGATGCCGGCTTCCTCGGCGACGTGCCGGGTCTCCGACTCCCCCCAGATCCACACCTCCCACAGCACGGTGAACGCCGTCCACGTCAGCTCCGCCTCCCGGAGCACGGAGTTCTCCAAGTGCTGCCGAACCGCCGTCGCAGCGCGGTAGATGTTCGACACCGCGGCCATCTGCTCGCGGCGCAGCGGGATGTCCCCCAGCCGCGCCTGGACGACCTTCTCGGTCTCGGTGATGGTCCGCTTGCCGACCACGTGCGTGCTCTCCCGTCGCTTCCGCGTCACGACGTCCACCACGTCGCTCCGCCCGAAATCTAGCCCTTGTGGCGGCCTGTTTGCATCCGTACGATCAGCCACACCGCAGACCGTACGGACCCAAACGATCCGCCGGACAGTGTCCCGTCCTCCCTGATCCGGCGTCCACCCCCACGGGAGACCCGCCATGGCCGTCGAGGAACCCCCGGTACGCAGAGCGACCCGCACCACTGCCGACGACGCGCCGCCGCCCCGCGGCTCGCTCGGCGTGGCGCACATCGTCTTCTTCGTCGTCGCCGCCTCCGCGCCCCTCACCGTCGCCGCCGGCGGCATCCCGCAGAGCCTCGCCGTCACCGGTACCACCGGCATCCCGCTCGTCTACCTGCTCCTCGCCGCAATGCTCGTGGTCTTCAGCGCCGGGTACGCCGCCATGAGCCGCCGCATCACCGGCGCCGGCGCCTTCTACGCGTACGTCTCGCACGGCCTCGGCCGCGTCCCGGGGGTGGGCGCCGCCTTCATCGCGCTCGTGGCGTACAACGCCATGCAGGTCGGCATCTACGGCCTCTTCGGCTTCACCACCGCCGACTTCCTCGACGCGAAGTTCGGCTGGGACATCCCGTGGTGGGTCGTCGTCTTCGTCGGCATCGGCCTCGTCGGGATCCTCGGCTACCTGCGCATCGACCTCAACGCCCGCGTCCTCGCCGTCCTCCTCGTGGTCGAGACCGTCACCGTCGTCGTCTTCGACTTCAGCTCGTTCACCTCCGCGCCCGACGGCATCTCGTTCGACCCGTTCACGTGGGACGCGCTGACCGCGGGCTCGACCGGCGCCGCGTTCTGCTTCGTGATGGCGTCGTTTATGGGCTTCGAGTCGGCGGCCCTGTACGGCGAGGAGTGCAAGGACCCGAAGCGCACCATCGCCCGGTCCACGTACATCGCCGTCCTGGTGATCGGCGTCCTGTACGCGATCACCGCATGGGCCATGATGACCGGCGCGGGCACCGACAAGGCGGTGGCCGCCGCCCAGGAGAACGGGCCGAACCTGGTCTTCGTGCTCGGCGAGGACCAGATCGGCTCCGGATTCTCGGACACCGCGCAGGTGTTCCTCATCACGAGCCTGTTCGCCGCGCTGCTCTCCTTCCACAACGCGGTCGCCCGCTACTTCTTCTCGCTCGGCCGCGAGCAGGTGCTGCCGCGCGCGCTCGGGCGTACGCACGGACGCCACGACTCGCCCTACGTCGGCTCGTTGGCGCAGACCGCGCTTTCGTTCGCCGTCGTCGCGGTGTTCGCGTCACTCGACAAGGACCCGATGGCGACGCTGTTCAATTGGCTGACCAACCTCGGGGCCCTGGGCGTGATCCTGCTGCTGGTGCTCACCTCCCTCGCCGTGCTCGCGTACTTCCACCGCAACGGCCGGGCGGTCGGCGAGAGCAGTTGGAACCGGCTCGTCGCACCGGTCATCGCCGCCGTCGCCCTCGGCTTCGTATTCGTGCTCGCCGTACGCAAGTTCGGGGTTCTGCTCGGCGTCGACTCGGGCTCGTCGCTGCGCTGGATCCTGCCCGCGCTGGTCATCGGCGCGGGGGTTGTCGGCAGCGCGTACGGCGCGTGGCTGCGCGCCGCCCGACCCGACGTGTACGCCCGCATAGGGCGCGGCCCGCAGAGCTGACCGTACGTCACCACCACCACACAGCAAGGGAGATCGATGCCCGCCCCCGCCGCCCCCAGGCTCGTCCTCGTCCTCAGCGAGAACTGGACCCTGACCGACCCGCGTGACCTCCGCGGCCTGGTCGACATCGCGCGCGAGGCCGAGGACGCCGGCTTCGACGCCGTCATGGTGAGCGAGCACATCGTGCTCGGCAAGGGCGCCGACGCGAACGGCCTGATGGCCAATCCACGCGAGTACGCCCTGCCGGGCAACCAGGACCCCGCGACCCCCTGGCCCAACTCCCTGCTCCTGCTGTCTGCGATCGCCGCCGCGACCACGCGGCTCCGCCTGGTCGCGGCGGGCGTGATCGCGCCGCTGCGCCACCCGCTGGCCCTGGCACAGCAGTTGGCGACGCTCGATCTGCTGAGCGAGGGACGCCTCGTCGCACAGCCCATCGTGAGCTGGCACCGCCCCGAGTACGAAGCCCTGGGCGTGCCGTTCGCGCGGCGCGGCAAACTGCTCGACGAGCACCTCGCCGCATGGGAGGCCCTGTGGCGGGACACCCCGGCGTCGTTCGAGGGCGAGCACTACCGGTTCGAGGACGCGTACTTGGTCCCCAAGGCGTACCGTCCGGACGGCCCGCGCCTCTGGTTCGGCGGGAGTTCGGTGCACGGCGCGGTTCTGCGCCGCCTCGTCCGGTACGGCCACGGCTTCCACCCGCTCGGCCGACCGACCGCCGACGAGATGGCCGCACTGCGCGCCGCGATGACCGAGGCGGGCCGCGACGCCGACGCCCTCGAAATGGTCGGCGGCATCCGGCCCACCTTCCCGGATGACAACTCGCCGGCCCCGATCGCCCTCGCTCTCGAATCGATCCCCGAGCAGATGGCCCGTGGCTTCACCACCATCTGCGTCAAGCCGTCCCAGTACATAGACGAGCGCGCCGAAATCCCGTCCCTCTGCCGCGAGATCGTGCGCCGGGTCAGTGCCTTGTGAGGACGTACCGGTGTCCGCCGGTCAGTCGACCCAGTACTCGCGGCGTACGAACCAGTCGTGCAGACCCGGCGAGATCCAGCGCAGCGTCTCCGGCTCGTTCACGAACATCGTGTACGCCTCCGCGAACAGCTCGCCCTTCTTGTTCTTCGCCCAACTCGACTCGGCGTAAAAGGTGAACGGCGCGACGCCGAGCGCCTGCACCTGCGCGAGGAAGCGCTCCAGGCACACGGACGTGGCGGTCTTCTGGAAGGCCGCGACGTCGAGTTCGTGGCGCTTTCCCCACAACTCCCTTTGCTCGTCCCACAACTGGCCTATCTCCTTGCCGAGCGCCGTGCACTCGCGACTCTTCTCCGCGTAGAGGCTCGTGTCGGCCTGCTGCCCTGGACCCTGCAACCACGCTTCGAGGTCCCGCTTCTCCTTCTCCTTGGCCGCGATCCGGGCGTCCACGTCCGCGGTGTCGAACTTCGCGCAGCGTTTGCGCCAGTCCCGCAACTCCACGACGTGGCCTATCTCGTGCGCGAGCACCCAGTGCGCGTGCGGCCCCATCGTCTCCCCCGCCCCGACGAACCCGTAGTCGTCGGCCTCGAATACGGCGTCGAGCACGGTGATGGTGTGCGTGGAATGCCCGTACGAGGCCTTCTCGTGCTTGGCATCCGGATCCACTTCGTCGGGCCGCGCCCGCCGTACGAGCCGGCAGCCCGCGAGCGCCGCCCGGTCCGCGACCGGCAGTTTGCGGCAGACCGCGTAGAACTGGATGAGTTCGGGGACCGTCCAGTGCGCGTCGTCGTCGACGATCTCGCCCATGCCCAGGTCCGTACGGATGATCTGCTTGACCGCGTCGAGTCCGCGGGCGCCGTCTCCCCACAGCTTGAACGACGTGCCCTCGCAGGCCAGGGTCAGGCGGCGGTCGGCGCTGTCGTACCGCAGATGGAGGTACAGCACGGTGGTGCCGTCGGGCAGTTTGACCGGTGCGTTGACGGCCACGTCCCAGCGGTCGAGGTGCTTGTCGAACACCACCCGGGCGGCTTCGAAGGCCCAGCCGAGCGCGACCGCGCCGGGTTGCACGGCGAGACCGACGTCAAGACGCCGTACGCCCAGGTCGTACAGGACCGCGAGCGTCCAGGCCAGGTCCCGGTGATCGCCGCCGGCCACCGGCTCGCCGTCCACGGTGACGCGGCGGCCCTGCACGACGCATTGCCGATGCACCATCATGCGGTGTTCGGGGACGACGAGTTCGTCGGGAAGGGCGAGCAGGGCCTTGGCCTTGCGTTCGAGGCGGTTCAGCGTGGCGATCTGAGCCATGCAGACCCTGCCCAGTTCGGCCAGCGAGTCGCGGACCCCCGCGTCAGCCGGGCCTTGCCGGGCGGCGGCCGTCAGCGTGGCGCCCGCGGAGGCGATGAGACTGCGCGCGGCGGTGAGCACGCGCTTCTCGATGGCGTCGTCCTCGAGACGCTCGGCGAGTGCGCTGAACGCCTGCTTCAGAGCGTCCAGTTCGGTCTGGGCCTCGACCGGGGTGGCCAGGGCGTCCTCCGCCAGGTCGTCGAGCAGTCCCGGAAAGCCCGTCAGTCGACTGATGAGTTCGCGTAACGCGGCCAGCTGTTCTTCTGTCATGGAACCCCCTTGTCGTCCCAGGCTAGGGGGCCTGCCGGTGCCCGGTACGGCGTTCACGGACACGGCGCGAACGGACGCGCGGGGCGGGGAACCAGCCGGGGAACAGGGCGGGGGCGAGGTCAAGATCAGGGCGGTGAGTCGGCGTCCTGCGCGCCGTCCGCGACGAGTCGGTCGTACAGCGGCCAGGCGTCGACTTCGAGGCCGCGGACGGCGTCGGGCGGGAACAGGCCGTCGGCGGCCGCCATGTCGACGAAGCGGCGGACCACCCCTGGCTCGTGGAGGTTCAGTAGGTCGCGGCCGTTCGTGACGCACCCGGAGTACCACCAGCCGTCGGCGACGAACCGGCCGTTCCCGGCGCGGAACACCAGCCGCAGCACGGCCGACGTGCCGTCGCGGCGCAGCGACAGGACCTCGGCGCAGGAGCCGTCGGCGCCGTCGTGGTGCCGGTGGCGGACCGACCACCGCCAGGTCGTGTCCCCCACGACGAGACGCCGGTTGCGTCGATCATTGCCCATTGCCGAGACCCTATCGACCGTGTCGCGGCCGCACTCCAGCGGCGAAGGCATCCGAGACTGGTCCGACGGACGCCCGCCCGCGCGGCGTCGCCGACACCCTCACCTGGAGACCCCATGACCGACGCCCCGGAACCCGGCTCCCCCGACGTTGCCGCCGCCGAGGCCGACCCCACCGCGGTGAACACCGACGAGGTGAACACCGACGAGGTCGCGGCCGTCGCCGAACTGCGCATCGTCGTCACCGCGGACGACTACGACGCGGCGTTGGCGTTCTACCGCGACGCACTCGGGCTGCCCCAGCGGGCGGCGTTCTCCTCGCCGGGCGGGCGCGTCGTGATCCTGGAGGCCGGACGCGCGACGCTGGAGATCGCGGACCCGCCGCACGCGGCGTACATCGACGAGGTCGAGGTCGGACGGCGCGGCGTCGCCGGCCACATCCGCGTCGCGTTCCAGGTCCCCGACGCGGAGGCCGCCACCCGACGCCTCGAATCCGCGGGGGCGACGGTGCTCGCCGAGCCGACGCGTACACCGTGGAACTCGTCGAACGCCCGTCTGGAAGCACCTGCCGGCCTGCAACTGACTCTCTTCGAGGAGCTGGCCCCCGAGTGACGGCCTCGCCGCCGGCCCGTCACCACATGGTGAGGGCCGGGCGGGTGGCCGGGCATCCCCACAGGTAGAGCCCGCTACGCGCCGTGCACGATCTGGATCAGGTTCCCGCAGGTGTCGTCCAGCACGGCCGTGGTGACCGAGCCCATCTCCAGCGGCTCCTGGGTGAAGCGCACTCCGAGACCGCGCAGGCGGTCGTACTCGCGCGCGTCGCCCCCGCACGCGCGTCGCCCTCGACCACTCGTCACCGTCGACTGCTCGCCACCGCCGACTACTCGCGGCCGCCGATCACTCGACGTCCCCGGCCACTCGGCGCCCTCGACTACTCGGCGGCCGTGGTCCCCGAGGCCAGCAGAGTGCCACCGTTCCAGGTGACACCCACCTGGCGGTAATAGGCGCCTATGGTCTCCTGTACGTCCAAAAGGTGCAGCTCTTCGGTTGGGGCCTCGAAGAGGGTGAGGTCGGCGTCGCCGGACCAGGCGGGGCCGACCTCGGCGGAGGCTGCGCCGGAGAGCACGAGTTCGTCGAGGGCCAGGCCCTTGCCCGGTTCGATGGAAGGGAGCCAGCGGTGGTGGGCCATGGGGTGTCCGTTGACGAAGCCGTTGGACTCCGACTCCCGACGGAGGGTCACGACGGCTTCGGCGAGGCGGCGGTCCGCCGCGGCGAGGGTGGCGCCGAAGACGGCGCCGGCCTCGACGCGCGGCGCGGGGCCGTACGGGTGCGGACGGGTCTGGTGGATCGAGCCCAGCTTCTTCGGATAGCCCTGGTGCAGGCCCCGCGCGACGGCGAAGTCCTTGTCGACCCAGATGTAGACACAGCGCGAATACGTCTGCCCCTCGTACTTGCACCGCACGACCGCGAAGCACTCCTTGTACTGGCTGCGCACCGGGTCGAGCAGTTCCTCGCGGCTGTCGGAGCAGGACTGCCAGTCGGCCCAGATGAGCGCGACCGCGCCGGGGTCCTCGTCGGCGAGTTCCAGCGGCGCCGGGAGCAGCTCGGCGACGCGCGCGGGGTCGGTGCGGTACTCGATGGTCAGCAGGTCACCGGAGTAGTGCCACGGGGGTGCCGGGACGAGCGAGGACCGGCCGCTGCCGGTCTTGGGGTGGAAGAAACCGCGCACGCCGGTCACAGCGCCTCCTTCGGTCGGACATCAATCGTTTGGGTCCGTACGATATGCCCTCGCCCGCCCCGCTGTCACCACCCGGAACCCCTTGTGCGACGCCCCTCGCGTCCATATGGTTTGGGTTCAAACGAATCGGCACACCTCCTGCCGCCGCCCTGCCAGACCGCGAGGAGACTCCGGTGCACCCACCCGTTCCGGACCGGATCCACGAGACCGTCGCCGAACTGAAGGACAAGGGCGTCGACGTCGTCCGCGTCACCTACCCGGACCTCATCGGCACCGATCGCGGGCGCGACGTCCTGGTCGACCACCTGCCGTCCGTGTGCGCGCACGGCCTGGCATTCTGCCGCGCCGTCTACCACACGACGCCGCGCGGCGAGACCCTTGCCGTTGCGGGCGGACTGGACGCGGGGCTGCCGGACGTCTGCGTGTACCCCGAGCTGGACACGCTGCGCCTCATCCCCTGGGAGCCCGGCGTCGCCTGGTGCCTCGGCGAGACGACCGACCCGGCGACCGGCGAACTCGCGCCCGAGGGGCCGCGGTCCGTGCTGCGCGACGTCCTCGCGCGAATGGCGCGGGAGTCCGGGCTACGCCCGGTTGTGGGCCCCGAACTCGAGTACTTCCTGTGCGAGTCCGACGGGAACGGCGGCTGGAAGCGCTACGGCGAGGCCACCGGGAACGTGTACGTCGCGGGCCGCCGCGGCGACCCCGACGCCCACCTCCTGCGCACGCTCCGCCACCTGCACAAGCTCGGCATAGGCGCCACCACCGGCAACCACGAGTACTCCTCGGGCCAGTTCGAGATCAACCTCGACCACTCCGAGGCCCTAGACGCCGCGGACCGCGCGTACCTTTTCAAGGCGTCCATCAAGGAACTCGCCCGGCTGGACGGCATGTTGGCCACTTTCATGGCCAAACCCTTCAACGACGAGGGCGGTTCCGGCTTCCACTTCCACATGAGCTGCATGGACGCCGACGACGCCAACGCGTTCGACGGCCCGGGCGAGCCGTACGGCCTGTCCGCGGTCGCCGGGCACGCCATCGCGGGGATCCTCAAGCACGCCCCCGCCATCGCCGCCTTGCTCAACCCCACGGTGAACTCCTACAAGCGGTTCGGCCCGGACACCCTGGCGCCCTGGCTGATCGACTGGGGCCTGGACAACCGCAGCGCCATGGTGCGCATCCCGCCGGAGCGCGGTCCGGGAGCCCGCCTGGAGGTACGCCTCGGCGACGCGACCGCCAACCCGTACCTCGCCACCGCCGCCCTGGTGGCCGCCGCCCACCTCGGCATCCGCGACCAACTGGCCCCGCCCGCGCCCCTGGAGGGCTACGGCTACGACACCTCGAAAGCCCCGGTGCTGCCCGCCTCGTTGGCCGAGGCGCTCGACGCGTTCGCCGCCGACTCGGACCTGATCGGCCTGCTCGGCAAGGAGTTCGCGGACGCCTTCCTGACCTACAAGCGCGACGAGGTCTCGCGCTTCAACCAGCACGTCACGGACTGGGAGTTCGCCGAGTACGCGTACCACCTGTGACCGCCCCCGAACTTGATACGGAGTCAGCAATGAGCACCACAGCCGTGTCCGCGCAGCCCGAGCCCATGCCGCTGGACGACGTCGACCTCGCCGACAACGACCGCTTCGTCGACGGCGAGACCCCGTGGCGGATGTTCCACACGCTGCGGGAGAACGACCCCGTGCACTGGCAGCCCGAGCCGGAGCCCAACAGCGGCTTCTGGGCGCTGACCCGGCACGCGGACATCGTGGCCGTGGACCGCGACCCGGAGACCTTCACCTCGACGCGGTTCACCAACCTCGAGGAGCTGGACGACGACCAGATCGCCATCCGCCGCTCGATGCTGGAGACCGACGGCATGCGCCACGTCGCCCTCCGGCGGCTGCTGCAGAAGCAGTTCACCCCGCGGGCGATCGCCGAGTACGGCACGTTCCTGCGCGGCCTGACCGCCAAGACGCTCGACGCGGCGCTGCCCAAGGGCACGTTCGACTTCGTCCGGGAGATCTCCGCGGACTTCCCGATCAACGTGCTCGCCCGCATGCTCGACGTGCCGGACAGCGACACCGAGAAGCTGATCGACTGGGGCAACCGGATCATCGGCAACACCGACCCGGACTACGCGGACGTGCTGCTGCACAGCGCGGAGAGCGAGCAGTACCGTGATCTGCCGTTCCGCAGCCCGGCGTCGCTGGAGGTGTTCGCGTACGGCCGCGAACTCGCCGAGCGGCGGCGCGGCGGCGCGGGGACCGACCTGGTGAGCCGACTGGTCAACCAGACGCCGGCGGACGGAGTCCCGCTCACCCAGGCGGACTTCGACAACTACTTCCTGCTGCTGGTCGTCGCCGGCAACGAGACGACGCGGCACGCCATCTCGCACACCATGCTGGCGCTCATGCAACACCCGGAGCAGATGGCCCGGTTGCGCGACGACCTGTCGATCATGCCGGACGCCGTGGAGGAGTTCCTGCGCTGGGCCTCGCCCGTCTACCACTTCCGGCGTACCGCCACCCGGGACGCCGAGCTGGGCGGCAAGCGGATCCGCGAGGGCGACAAGGTCGTGCTGTGGTTCGCCTCCGGGAACCGCGACGAGGCGGTGTTCGAGGACCCGTACCGCTTCGACGTCACGCGCAAGAACGTCGACCACGTCACGTTCGGCAAGGGCGGCCCGCACTTCTGCCTCGGCAACGCGCTGGCCCGCCTGGAGATGCGCATCATGTTCGAGGAACTGCTGCCGCGCATCGCCGACATCCGGCTCGCCGGCGACGTCAGCCGCGTGCGGTCCAACTTCGTCAACGGCATCAAGGAGCTGCCGGTGACGGTCACCCTGGCCTGACGGAGCCTCCGGTCACGGCGACCCCGGCCTAATCCGGGCCTGCCGAAGGGGTCCTGGACCGGTACGGCCCGGCCGAGGCGGTGCGAGCGCCCGGCCGGGCTGATTGTCGTCGCTCCTGATCGAGGACGACGGAGATCTCGACGGGTGGCGGCGGGTCAGGACACCTGCTTGACCGGTGCCTTGCGCCGGGTGGACGGCACCAGCAGCCCGACGACGACCGCGAGGATGCCCGCACCGGCGGCAATGGCGAACGCCACCGTGAACCCGTTCTCGGTCGGCACCCCGGCACTCGTGGTGTGCGACGTGACGGCCACCATCGACAGCGCCGAGCCGAACGACATGCCGACGGTACGCGCGATCGTGTTGATACCGCTCGCGATGCCGGTCTGCTCCGGCGGCACCGCGCCGACGATGACGTTCGCCATCGCGGCCATCGCGGCACCGACGCCGAGGCCGAACACGAACAGCCCGATCGTGATCTGCCACAGCTCCGAGTGCGCGACGATGAGCAGCAGCGAGCCGGCGCCGAGCAGGACGCAACCGCCCAGCAGCGACGGCTTCGAGCCGATGCGGGCCTCCAGCACGCCCGCCGTGGGACCGGCGATCAGCATGGCCACCGCGAGCGGCAGCATGAACACGCCGGCCATGGTGACGGTCGTACCGAACCCGAAGCCGGTCGACTTCGGGAGCTGCAGCAGCTGCGGCATCAGGAACATCGCGCTCATCATCGCGTAGCCGGTGAGCAGACCCGCGACGTTGGTGGTCCACACGCCACGCAGGCGCATCACGCGCATGTCGACGAGCGGGGCGTCCGAGCGCTGCTCCGCGACGACCCAGAGGACGAGCAGCAGCGCGGCCGCGAACAGCAGGCCCAGGATCGTGCCCGAGCCCCAGCCCCACGCGCGGCCCTTGCTGACGCCCAGCAGGAGTGCGGCGAGCGCGCCCGCGAGCAGTGCCGCGCCGAGCCAGTTGATCTTCGTGGACTGCGCGCGGTTCGGCGAGTCGGGGATGAACTTCCAGGCCATGGCGACGGTGAAGACGCACACCACCATCGGGATCCAGAACAGCCAGTGGTAGGACAGGTTGTCGACGATCGGTCCGGCCAGCACCGACCCGATGCCGCCGCCGATGCCCATGACCGCGGACGTCAGGCCGATCGCGGCGGCGCGCCGCTCGGGCGGGAACTCGTCGCGCACGATGCCGAACGACAGCGGGAAGACCGCGGCACCGACGCCCTGGATCGCGCGGCCGACGATCAGCAGGCTGATGTTGTCGGCGAGGCCGCAGATGAGCGAGCCGACGCCGAGGGCTCCGATCGCGACGACGAAGAGCTTCTTCTTGCCGTGGATGTCGCCGAGTCGGCTGACCACGGGGGTGGTGACCGAGGCGACGAGCAGGTACGCGGTCAGCAGCCACGACGCGGTGTCGGTGGTGGTCCCGACCTCGCGCGTGATGACCGGCAGGGCGGGCGACAGCATCGACTGGAGCAGCGAGTACGTCAGCGAGCCGAGGATGAGGATCAGCAGGACGATCCCGGTGCGGGACCGACCGGTGTCCTTGCCGGGCGTGCCGCCGGGCTGGTCGGCGGCGGCGGACGGGGCGGGTATCCGGCCGGTGGCGGGTGCGGGGACGCCGGCTCGCGTCCCGTCGATGGCGGTCAAGGCAGGTGGTTCCCCTCGCGTGCGTGGCACCCCATGTAAACCTGGTTTACATGTAGGCGACAATCATTATCCACGACGACCGGCCGCCGTCCGGACCGCCCTCTGCGGGCATTGGCAGGGCGTGCTACAAACGCGCACGGCAATGCGTACGCCATGCGCACGGCAATGCGTACGGCAACGCGCACGGGCAACGCACGCAGCGAGGCGCACGGAAATGCGCACCGCAACGCGCACGACGGCGTGCGTGGGACCGCAGACCGACGTGACTGCCGCGCCACGTCCACGACAAAGGCACTCAGGCCACCCGGGAGACGACGACCATGGAGACCGCAGCCGCCGAGACTTCCGCCACGCAGGCCGCGGCCGACGAGGCGTTTCCCAAGGCCGACACTCCGCGCCCCCGCTGTGCCGAGGCCACCGCCGCGGCGCTGCTGGACGCGGCCGTGGCACGGTTCTCCCGGCACGGCTACGAGAACACGTCCGTCCGTGACATCGCCGCCGACGCGGGCGTCAACCCGGCCCTGATCTACCGCTACTTCGGCTCGAAGGAGAAGCTGTTCGTGCAGGTCGTGTCGCGCGACCGCGATCCCGCCGCCATCATCGCCGGGCCGCTCGGCGAACTGCCCGACCGCTCCGTGACGTGGTTCCGCACCCGACCCCCGGCCATCGCCGGAGAGCACCCGCTCGCCCTCATGCTGCGTTCGGCGGGCCGCGAGGGCGTCGCCGACCTGATGCGGGCTCAGGTACGCGACACCGTGGGCGCCCTCGCCGACCGGCTCGAAGGCCCCGACGCCGAACTGCGGGCGGCGATGATCCTGGCCCTCAACGTCGGCATGGGCGCGCTCGCCTCGGTCGCGGGGGTCGACGTGCTGTCGGAGGCCCCGCCCGAGCGCCTGCGCGCGCACTTGGCGGCGGCGATGCGTCCGCTCATCGAGCCGACCGCCCCTGACGACTCAGACGGCTCGGACGGCTCAGACGCCTGAGACGACGGATCAAAGACCGGCGATCCGGTCCAGAAAGTTGTCCACGAGCGCGTACGACTGCTCCCGCGCCCCGTCCCTCGGGCGGGCCAACTCCTCCGGGTCGTAGCCGTATTCGAGCGCCTGCGGTACGCCGCCGTTGTCCAGCCACGCCCGGACGATCTCCGGGGTCACCTCGGGGTGGAACTGCACGCCGAGCGAACGGCCGACGACGTACGCCTGCGGCCCCACGTCGCTGCGCGCGATCTCCTTGGCCTCAGGCGGCAGCACCATCCGGTCGAAGTGCCATTGGAACCAGGGGCCTTCGGAGATCAGCCCGGGGTCGTCGGAGCGTACGCCGGTCCACCCGATCTCCGGACGGTCCGCCCGCTCGACCGACCCGCCGAGCGCGGTGGCCATCGCCTGCGCGCCGAAGCAGATTCCCAGCACCGGGACGTCAGCCGCCAACGCCTCGCGCAGCAGCACGATTTCGTCGCCCACCCAGGTGCCTATGGTGAGCTCGTCATAGACCGACCAAGGCGCGCCGAGCGGCACGATCACGTCGAAGTCGCGCGGATCGGGGAACTCGACCGTGACACCGGGGCGGTCGTACTCCGCCTCGGACACGATCAGCATCTCGACGAGTTCGAAACCGCGTCGCACGAGCCGCTCACCGACGAACCCCGCTTCGGAGGGGTGGTCATGACGGATGATCAGGGCACGCATTGTGGCTCCTTCCCGCACGGTGCGCATGCGCGTGCCGGAGGGCATGCAGCAGCCCGGATCGGCGTACCGGTGCACGCTTTGTTTGACCCCAAACGTTATGCGCCGAACAGCATCCGACACAAGCCCCGCGCACCGCTGCGCCCCCGCATCGCGGCCCCGGCACGGCGCGCGAGCGCGCAAATGGCGTGCCGCCACGCGGTCGGGCTGGTTAGCCTGACCGCTCGGAGAGGGGGCGGGCGGTGAATCCCTGGGCGCTGTTGCTGAGTCAGGCGTCGTGGGCGGTGATCGGGCCGGTGCTCGACCGTCTCGACCCCAGGACCCGGCAGACCGTGCTCGGCAGTGCGCTGCCGGAGGGCGGGGCGATCGTCTCGTACGTCCTCGGCCACGGGTCCGTCGCCTGCCGCGCGGCGCTCGCACAGAGCCCCACCGTCACCGCGGCGACCCTTCGGCGGCTCGCCGAGGACCCGGCTCCCGAGGTCGCGGCCCACCTCGCACGCAACCCGCATGCCCCGCGCGACGTGATGCTCCGTGCGATGGCCGCGCACCACGTCGACCGCATCGCCATACCCGACGCCGGGTTGCCGCAGCGCGACGTGTACGCACTAGTCGAGTCCGCCAATGCGGAGGTGGTCGCGCGGGCCGTGCCCGCGCTGCTGTTCCGGCACCCCTATCCGGCCGGCGCCGTCGTGCTCGCCCGCGCGCTCCTCAACCTGTGGCGGCTCCGCGGCCGCACAGCCGCCGAGTCGGCCTTCGCGACGGCCGCACAACTGCCGGAGACCGTCGCCGAACGCTTCGACGAGGTGTTCGCCGCCGACGACGGGCGGGCCGCACTCGGACGCCTGATCGAGCACGAGGGCCGTACCCAGGTGGTCGTCGAGCGGCTGCGCGGGGTCGGCCGCCGAACGAGCGCCGTGCACCCCACGTCCAGCGCGTACGACGGCTCCGAAGCCGTCCTGACCCGACTGGTCCTGTTCGCGCCGCACGAACCGCCGCGCTGGGACGTGGTCCGCCACGAGGACGGCCTCACCGCGCTGGTCCCGGACGTCGTGACCGCGCTCGGCGACGAACCCGGCTGCCCGGACTGGATCCTGGAACGCCTGCGCCACCACCCGCCGTCGCCCGGCGGCCGCATCCGGTCGCAGCACGAGCGCGGTCGGATACGGCGGGACGCGTACCGCCAACTCGCCGCGCTCACCGTCGGCATGCGGGACGACCAGCTGCGCCGGGCGTACCAGGAGGGCTTGCTGCCGGCGCGAGAGATCCTGGCGAAGGCCCCGTTCGCGTACGCCGCACTCACCGTCTTCACGACGGCGACCGGGCCGCGCCTCGACGAGGCCCGGACCGCGGTGAGCCGCCTCACCGAGCGGCACCTCGGCGCCGACACGGAGGCCTGGGCGGTCGCGCTGATGCTGCTCCCGGAGTTCGCCGGCACGCTGCCCGAGCTGCTGGCGACCGCGCGGGCCGCGGCGGGGTGAGCCGGGCCGCGGGGGTCAGGGGGCCGCCGTTTCACTCCGCCGGTGAGGCATCCTGGACGGGACGACAGTGATCGCCGACCTCTGGGGAGCCCCGTCGTGACCGAACGCAAACCGCCCGAGATCTCGTTCGATTCCTGGGTCGACCGGCAGATCCACGAAGCACGTGAACGCGGGGATTTCGACAACCTGCCGGGCGCGGGCCGCCCGTTGGCCTCCGCGGACGCCCCGTACGACGAGACGTGGTGGCTCAAGGACAAGCTGCGCGGCGAGGGCATCGCGGTCCTGCCGCCCGCCCTGCGGCTCCGCAAAGAGGCCGAGGACGCCCTGCCGGCGGCGCTGCGCGCCCGCTCCGAGCGCGAGGCCCGCACGATCATCACCGAGATCAACGACAAGATCGTCAAGCATCTGCGGATGCCGCCCCCGGGTCCGATCCTCAACGTCAAGCCTTTCGACGTCGAGGAGGTCGCGGCCGCGTGGCGCGACCGGCACCCGGACCGGGTACGCCCGACGCCGCCGTCCGCAACACCCGCGTCCCACTGCTCGCCCGGCTCCCGGTCCGGCTCCGGGTGCGACTCCGGGTCCGCGCCCCCGCAGGCCCGACCCCGGGAACGCCGGCCGCGCTGGTGGAGACGCCGCACCGGGTGACCCCGACCGCTTGCCGAGTCACGCCCGCCCCTCCGTTCTCGGAGGGCGCGGGCGTGTGGCCTTCCGTCGCCGCCCGCGGCACCCGCCCTCTCGCGGCAATCTGATTTGCCGTCATACTCCGGCGGTCGGTCGCCGCACGGACCGATGAGTTTGTGCTCTCCCTCGAGTCGAACCTTGTAAGGGCCCCGAAAGGGGTACTGCCTCCCGAGCGCCCGCCGCCGACGGTGGGCGACCGGACCGTTCGACCGACAGGTCACGCGGATTGTGCCGATCGAGCCGGTCGTGCAGAGCCCGCGGATGTGCAGCGAGGGAGACCGCCATGAAGCTGACCGCCACCACCTTCATCACCATCGACGGCGTGTACCAGGCCCCCGGCGGCCCGGACGAGGACCGCAGCGACGGCTTCCCGCACGGCGGATGGGCGTACCCCTACGACGACCAGGACTTCGGCGCCTTCATGGACGGCATCTTCGGCCAGGTGGACGCCTTCCTGCTCGGCCGCAAGACGTACGACATCTTCGCCGCGTACTGGCCCAAGGTCACCGACCCGGACAACCCCATCGCGGGCCGCCTCAACAGCCTCCCGAAGTACGTCCCCAGCTCGACCCTCACCTCGCCGGAGTGGGCCGAGACCCGTGTCCTGACCGGCGATCTCCGCGAGGAGGTCACCGCCCTCAAGGCGCACCCGGGCCGCGAGCTCCAGGTGCACGGCAGCGGACGCCTCGTGGGTTCGCTGCTCACGCTGGGCCTGGTGGACACCCTGCACCTGCTGACGTTCCCGGTCGTCCTCGGCACGGGCAAGCGCCTGTTCCCCGAGAGCGCCCTGCCCAGCGCCTTCGGCCTCGCGTCGAGCCGTCCGACGTCCACCGGGGTGGTCATCAACACGTACGCCCGTACCGGCGAGCCGACCTACGGGGACTTCGGCGCCGAGGACTGACCACCGGCCGGGCCGTCGGCCCGGCCTTCGGTGAGCGACCGCAGGGCCTGCCCGATGCGGGCGGTACGCGCCGCGGGGGTGCGGGCCTGGAGGACGGGGAGCACCACCAGGTAGCGGGCCGACTTGTCGAGCGCGTCGAACACGCGCTTCGCCTCGGGGTCGGCGTCGAGGGCGGCGGTGAAGTCGGCGGGGACCGACCAGGTCTTCTGGGACTCGTACGCCCCCGCCCAGCGCCCGTCCTCCTGCGCCTTGCGGACCTCCGCGAGTCCGGGTTCCCGCATCCGGCCTGCGGCGGTCAGCGCGGCGACCTTCTCGACGTTCACCTGCGACCAGAGGCTCCGCGGCCGGCGCGGCACGTACTTCTGCAGGTAGAAGCGGTCGTCGAGCGAGCGGCGCTGCCCCGAGATCCAGCCGAAGCAGAGGCCGATGTCGACCATCTCGTCGTCCGTGACGGTCGGGATGCCGGACTTCTTCTTGGCCACCTTGATCCACAGCCCCTCGTGGCGGGTGTGGTTGGCGGTCAACCAGTCCTCGAAGGCCGCGCCGTCGGCGAAGGCGAGCACCTGGACGCCGTCGATCTCGGCCGGCCGGTCGATTCGGTAGACGAAGTGACTGCGGTCGTCGACCGGGTTGTCGGGTTCCAGAGACGCTTCGGCGACCCGCCGGAAGCCGGCCTTCTCCAGCGCACGCCACGACGGCCGGTTGCCCGCGTGCACCGGTACGACGATGGCCGCCACCTCCGGGTACTCGCCCCAGGTCTCGTGGACGACCGCGGCGATCAGCCGCGGACCGAGGCCCCGCCCGGTGTGCGCCTCGTCGCCGATCAGGTAGTCGATCGTCGCGGCATGCGCCGGTACGTCGACCTGGCCCGCCAGCTCCGCGAAGTCGTGTGCGTAGTCGGCGAACCGGCAGCGCTGCACCAGGGCGAAGGGCCGGTCCCCGAGGTACGCCAGGAGGTCCTGGGACGGCTCCTCGCCGCGCGCCGCCGGACCGAAGTCGCGGGCGACCGCCTCCGGCGCGGTCTCGTGGTTCCACCACCGGGCCACGTGCGGTCGCTCCAGCCACTCCTTGAGCAGCGGGAAGTCGGCTTCGCCGAGGCGGCGCCACGTGATGCCGGGTGGGAACTCGCCAGTGCTCACACCGCCGACGCTAACACGCAGGTCAAGCGCATTGTGGCGGGCGCGGCAGCGAGGCGCCTACCGCGACGGCGGCGACCAGGGGGCCGCCTCGTACCGCTCGTGGAGCTTGTACTTCAGGACCTTGCGCAGGGTCTCGTTGCGCGGCAGGGCGTCCACGACCTCCAGTTGCTCGGGGATCTTCTGGGCCATCAGCCCGAGTCCGCGCAGGTGCGACGCCATCTCGTCGAACGTCAGAGCCGGTTGGCCCGCGGCGCGTTCGACGACCGCGCAGACGCGTTCGCCGCGTTCGTCGTCGGGGATCCCGACGACCGCCACGTCGGCGATCTTCGGGTGGCCGAACAGGAGTTCCTCGACCTCGTGGGCGGAGATGTTCTCGCCCTTGCGGATGATGACGTCCTTCAGCCGCCCGGTGACCGTGATGTGGCCGTCCGGGCGCATGCGGCCGAGGTCGCCGGTGCGGTAGAACCCGTCCTTGTCGAACGACACTTCGTTGAGCGCCGGGTCGGTGTAGCCCTTGAACAGCATCGGCCCCCGCACCGTGATCTCGCCCTCCACCCCCGGCGCCGCCGGAGTCCCGTCGGACGCGACGATGCGGATCTCCATCCCCACCACCGGAGCGCCGTCGGAGTTCGCGAGCTGCTCCGGCGAGTGGCTGGGGCCGCCCTGGGCGATCATCGGCGCCTCGGTCATGCCGTAGCCGTGGCAGAGCACGGCGCCCAACTCGTCGCGCACCAGGTCGAACAGCTCGGGCGGCTTGGGCGCGCCGCCGCCCGCCACCACGCGCAGCGTCGGGATGATCCGGCGGCCCGGCTGCTTGCGCTGCTCGGCGAGGAACAGGTTGTAGAGGGCCGTGGACCCTCCGACCAGCGAGACACCCAGGCGCTCGAACAGCGGTATCGCGGAGGCCGGTTCGAAGTGCTCCACGACGACGACGGAAAGGCCGGTCAGGAGCAGGGCGATGATGTAGTCGGGCCCGGCGATGTGCGCGAACGGGACCGTCAGCGAACCGACGTCTGGGTCCGCCATCTCCAGGGCCACCGCAAGGCCGTGCGCCCCCGCGACCAGGGTCCGGTCGGTGTGGCACACGCCCTTCGGGTCGGAGGTGGTGCCGGACGTGTAGTAGAGCCAGCGCACTTCGTCGCCGTCGGACGGCGGGGGCGGCAGCGTCGCCGGGTCGCCCTCGGGGAGTCGGTCGTACGCCTCCAGCACGCGGGGCGCCCGTTCCCGCGGGGTCTTGGCGATGACGGTCGCGGCCATCTCCGCGAAGTCGAAGCCCTTCCAGGTCCCGGGGCAGATGTAGTACTGCGCGCGGGTCTGGTCCAGGCAAAAGCCGACCTCGCGTTCCCGGTAGAACGGAATGATCGGGTTCTGCACGGCGCCGAGCCGGGCGAGTGCCAGCGATACGACGATCGACTCGACGCGTGTGGTCAGTTGCCAGGTGACGCGCGTACCCGCGCCGATCCCGAGAGCCAGGTAGCCGGCGGCGACGCGTTCGGCCCAGTCGGTTATCTCGCCGAAGCAGAAGCGGCGTTCCTCGTCCAGGAGGAACGGGCGGTCCGGTGTCGCCTTCGCCCGCCGCTCGACCAACTCCCACAGTGTCGCCGCCTCGTGGAGCGCCGGATGGCTCTCGGACCCGCAAGGCGCAGGGTCGGTCGACGGTTTCGGACTGCCAGGCCCGCCGCCGTTCATCTGATTCCCCCGATATTCGTCTGTCGACTGCCGGCAACTCCCTTTGCCGGGGCCGCGGACGACTCGGCGGGGAGGGGCCGGCCGACTCAGGTGGAAGGCTGGTCGGCCTTGCTCCAACCGTTTGATCGTCGATCGTACGTCATGACCGCCGCGGGGCCGAGGGGCCGTTACCGGGGAACCGTGACAACCACCTTCCCCACCTGGGAGTTCGACTCCAGGTGGCGATGGGCCTCGACGATGTCCTCCAGCGGGAACGTGCGGTCCACCACCGGACTGAAGGCGCCCGTGCGGAAGCCGGAAGCGACGAACGCCTCCAGACGGCGCAGCCGTTCGGGCCTGGTCGTCGCCTCCAGCACCGTGTAGCTGCGCATGTTCAGTGCCGGCAGGCCCAGTTCGACGCCGGGATACGGGGTGGGCTGCCCGCTGAGCGCGCCGTAGACCAGCAGCGTGCCTCCGTCGGCCACGACGCGCGCCAGTTCCGTCACGCCGGGTCCGGCGACCGCGTCGAAGACGATGCGCGCGCCGCGGCCGTCCGTCGCCGCGCGCACCCGCTCGACGACGTCCTCGTCATCGGTCACGACGACCTCCGCCGCCCCGGCCTTGAGCAGCGCGTCCTTCTTGGCCGCGGTGCGGGTGAGGGCTATCGGCGTGGCGCCGACCCGGTGCGCGACCTGGATGGCGGCGAGGCCGACGCTGCTGGAGGCCGCGTTGAGCACGAGCGTGTCGCCGGGGCCCAGGCCGCCGACCTCGACGAGCGCGCCGTACGCCGTTCCGTACGGCATCCACATCGCCGCGCCCTCGACCGCGCCGACGCCCTCCGGCCGGTGCAGCACCGCGGCGGCGGGGACGAGGGCGGTCTCGGCGTACACGCCGTAGTCGTTCTGCGAGAAGGCCGGCACCGTGCTGACGGGTTGCCCGGGCCGGAACCCGGTGACGCCCTCCCCGACCGCCTCGACGACGCCCGCGGCCTCGGCCCCCAGTCTCGCGGGGAACCGCTTCACGGGCTCGATGTAGTGACCCGAGCGGAAGAGCGCCTCTGCCCTGTTGAGCCCGATCGCGTCCACCCGGATGCGCAGTTCGCCAGGGCCGGGGTCGCCGACCGGCACGTCCTCGACCCGCAGCACCTCGGGTCCGCCCAACTCGTGGAACAACACCGTCCTGGCCATCGCTTCGTCCTTCCGCGGGAACTGTCCTGAGGTGGAGCCGCACTCGGTGGCGCGGCGAACCGGGTCCAACCCCAACACGAAAGTACGACGCTCGTCAAACTTTGATGAGTGTCGTACCATGGGGGTCATGGACGACCGCACCCCCCACCACCCCGACGTACGGACGATCCCGCTACAGCAGGTCCTGGAGGCACTCGTCGACCCGGTCCGGCGCAGCATCGTGCGGCAACTGCGCGAGGCCGACGCCGACATCGCGTGCGGGTCCTTCGACATCGCGGTGAGCAAGTCCACCGCCACGCACCACTTCCGCATCCTGCGCGAGGCCGGCCTCATCCGGCAGCACTACGTCGGCACGTCGCGCATGAACACCCTCAGGGACGCCGAGTTCGCCGAGGCGTTCCCCGGGCTCCTGGACGCCGTCGTCGACGCGGAGCGCAATGCCCCCGCCTCCGCACGCCGCCCCGCCCGGGCATGACGAAAAGGCCCCACCGGAGGGAGGTCCGGTGGGGCCGTACCGAACATTCGGGTTCGGGAAAGCGCCCGAGTTCGGGAGCGCCTGGGCTCGCCTGACTGCCGAACTCGGCGAGCCCGTCAGTCCGCGATGGCCTTCAGGGAGCGGTAGAACGCGCGGATGTCGTCGACAAACGCCTGCGGCTGCTCCAACGGCAGGAAGTTGCCGCCGCGTTCAATCTCCGACCAGTACGTGACGTTGTGGTCGCGGTCCGCGAAACGGCGCACCGCAATGTCGGTGCTGAGCGCCACGGCGACACCGGTCGGCACCGTCCCGCGGTCCCTCGGCCCCCACGCTGCCGCGTCGTGCGCGGCCTCGTAGTAGAGGTTCGCGGACGACCCGGCCGTCGCGGTGAACCAGTAGAGACTGACGTTGGTCAGCAGGTGGTCGCGGTCCACCGCGTCCTCGGGCAGCTCCGCCTCGGCGTCCGTCCACTCCTTGAACTTCTCGACAATCCAAGCGAGTTGGCCGGACGGGGAGTCGTGCAGCGCATGCGCCAGGGTGTGCGGCCGCGTCGACTGGATGGCATTGAAGCCCATCTTGTCGTCGCGGAACTGCTCGAGCCGGCCGAGCCGCTCCTGCTCGGCCTCGGTCAGGCCCTCGAACTCGGCGGGATCGCCGGACGGGAACACGATGAAGCCGTTCACGTGGATGCCGACCACCTTGTCCGGCGCGAGGCGGCCCATCTCGGTCGCGATCCACGCGCCGCCGCCCGTGCCGCCGGCCCCGTAGCGCTCGTACCCGAGCCGGGCCATCAGCTCGGTGTACGCGGCGGCAATATGGCCGGTGTTCCAGCCGGCCGAGGTGAGCGGACCGGAGAACCCGACGCCGGGGGTGGACGGGAGGATGACGTGGAAGTGCTCGGCCAGCGGGCGTACGACCTCGATGTACTCGACGATCGAGGCGGGCCAGTCGTGCGCGAGCAGCAGGGGCAGCGCGTCGGGGTTCGTCGAGCGCACGTGCACGAAGTGGATGTCCTGTCCGTCGATCTTCGCCATGTACTGCGGGAGTTCGTTGAGCGCCGCCTCAGCGGCCCGCCAGTCGTACCCGTCGGCCCAGTAGGCCGCCAGACCTGCCAGGTAGTCGGCGGGCACGCCCCGGCTCCAGCCGGTGCCGGGCACCTCGCCGCCGCGGCGGGTACGGCGCAGCCGGTCGCGGAGGTCGTCCACGTCTGCCTGCGGCACCTCGATCCGGAAGGAGCGGACGCCGTCCGGGAGGCTCTGGTCTGCGTGGTTGTGCCGCGTGTTCTCCATGGCTCAAACACTACGGTCCATACAGGAACGGACCGTTCCTAAATAGCAAGTTGCGAGGAGACTTTTCGAGGGCACCGGCAAAACGGATGCCTACCCCTCGACCCGTTCCAGTTCGACGTCGGCCGGGTCGAGTCCCCGGGCCTCCAGATAAACACTCAGATAGGCCTCTGTCGACCGGCGCGGGTCGGCTCCGGGCCGCCACAGCGACTCGCACTCGGGGCACATCCAGAACTCGTCTCCGGTCCCCTTGATCCGGTACCGCACCACGTGGTCCTGCCCGCACAACGAGCACACGATGTCCTCGGACGCCGTCGTCACCGCTCCCACCTCTCCACTCCCGCATGCCTCCCCACCTGCCTCGTTCCCGAGCGCGCCGACACTCCGGTCAGAGGGAAGAACCTCTCACGTCCACCGCCGTGTCGTGTAACGATTGCGGCCAGTGGCGGCACGAAAGCAGCCGTCGTACGGCGCCTGGGGGTGGGGACTCGTATGGACGCTGTATTCGGACGGCGTACGGCACAGGTCGGGGGCTTCCGCCTCCTGCACCGGCTGGGCGGTGGCGGATTCGGCGAGGTGTATTACGGCGAGCACGTCAACTCGCACGCCCCCGCCGCCGTGAAGCTGATGCACGGGGAACTGCTGGCCTCCCACAAGGAGTCGGAGTACCGAAGCCGGTTCGCCCGCGAGGCCGAGTTCCTGAGACACCTTCAGCACCCGGCCGTGCCCCGGTTGTTCGTCGCCGAACCGCACGCGTCGCGCCCCTGGCTGGCCACCGAGTACGTCGCCGGCCCGACGCTCCAGCAACTGGTCGACGAGCACGGCCCGCTGCCCGCGGGCGCGGTGCGGGCGCTGGCGATCCGCGTCGCCGAGGTGCTCAGCCTGCTGCACTCCATGGGCCGCGCGCACCGCGACCTCAACCCGCGCAACGTGCTGGTGACGCCCGCCGGTCCGCACGTCATCGACTTCGGGCTGGCCCGCGCGGTCGGCGCCCAGCCGATGACGGCGACGGGCGAAGCGGTGGGAACCCTCCTCTACATGCCGCCGGAGCGGCCCGGCACCGAGAAGGGCACGCACTACGACTCGGCGGGCGACCTCTTCGGGCTCGGCGCCATCGCGCTGTTCGCCGCGACCGGGCATCCCCCGTACAAGAACTACGGCGATCTGCGCGCCGGAGACGTCGACTTCGGCGGCATACCCAACGACCTCGACATCGTGCTGCACCGGCTGCTGGAGAAGCGGCCGGAGGAACGCCCGAGCGCCGCCGAGGCCATGATCCTGCTGCGCACCAGCCGGACCCCGGGGGCGCCGGTGCCGGTCTTCACCGAAGCGCTCGAACCCGCGCACCGCCACAAGCTGGAGGGCCACCCCCTGCGTCCGGTGCCCGCGGCCGGGGCCCCGCACCGGCAGACCGTGAACCCGCACCAGGTGCCCCCGACCTTCACCGGTCCCGCCGACGCGTCGTCGACGTCCCAGATCCTCGCCCTCGGCGACCCCGCGACCACGGCGCCCGGGACGATCGCCCCGCGCTGGTACGAGGCGTCCCCGCCCGCCGACGACGGCATCCGCACCGAGATCATCTCCGGCATACGCCCCGGGGCGTTCGCCGCCGAGTTCCGCAGCCCGCCGCCCCGCACCCCCGTGCGGCGCGTAACGGAACCGCCGCGCAGGTCGGGGCCGCCGCACACGGCCACTCCGCCGCGCGCCCCGGGACCGCCCGGGGCGGCCGAGCGCGTGTCCGTACCCCCCGGCGGAGCCGATGCCCGAACCGTCGTCCACCGGCGCCCGGTGCCCGCCCGGCCCCAGACCCCCATGCGCACCGTGGAAACGGAGTGGGAGCGCCCGCTCGACGACTGGGTGCAGTACGTCGCCGCCACCGCCGACGGCACCGTGCTGGCGGCCACCGCCGACGGCATGGTCACCGCAATGAACGGCCACACCGGCTACTTCCAATGGGAATACGCCCTGCCCGGCGGCCTGCGCGGCACCCCCGTGGGCGACGGCGTGCTGCTGCACGCGGGTTCGGCGGACGGCTGGCTCAACACCCTGGACACCACCGCCCAACGGCTCACCGACCGCCGCCCGGTCGGCGGTCGCGTGGTCGGTTGCGCCGTCGCCCCGGGAGCGCGCGTCGTGGTGGCGTCCGGCGCGGGCGTGGTGTGGTCGTTCCCGGCCGGCCACGGACAGGCCGAGTGGGGCGAGCCGGTGGGGGCGCCGATCACCGCGGGCCCCGTGGTCGCCGGGCGCACGGTCTACGTCGGCGACGCCCGGGGGCGGCTGCACGCCCTCGACCTGCACGACGGCGGGAGCGGTTGGCCGCGCAGCCCCGAACTGGGCGAGCGTCCCATCGCCTTGGCCGTGGCCGGGAACCTGGTCGTCGCCGCGGGTGCGGACGGCGGACTGCACGCCTTCGACACGGTCGACGGCAGCCCGCACTGGTCGGCGCACAGCACCGCGCAGACCTGGGCCTGCGTCGCCGATCCGGTGACGGAGACGGTCTCGACGGGGGCACTGGACGGCGCGGTGCGGACGTACGACGCGGTCACCGGCGAGCAGCTCGGCGAACTCCCGGTGACCGAGGGCATCCGGCGTTCGCTGGCGCAGGTCGGCGACGCGCTGGTGGTGGGCGGCACGGACGGCAGCACCCTGGCCGTCGACCCGCTGGGCGGCCGACGGATCTGGCGGCACGCGGGCGCGGGCCCCGTGCACGCCCCCGCCGCGGCGGTGCCGGGCGGGCCGGTGGTGGTCGGGCGGCTCGACGGGACGGTGTGCGCCCTGCCGCCGCCATGACCGGGATCCGCCGGACCGACCCCGCCCCGCGCGCGGCCGCCGTCCGCACCGGCGCGGCACCCGACCGGCCCCGCGACGCCGCGGCGCGCCGCCGGATCCCCCGCCCGCACCCGGCCGCCGAACCGCTCACGATCGAAGCCCGGAGCCCGATGAACACCAGCGTGCCCTTCCGACGGCCGCCGTCGCCGTGCCCGGTCTGCACCCACCCCGGCGGCGACGGTGCCGAGGGCTGTTCGGGCTGCGGCCGTCCCGCCGCGCCCGGTGCCGGGCACGCCGAAAGCTCGGGCGGCCACCACGATCTGACGATGCGCCAAGACGTGCGTGCGGCGGTACGCGTGGGCGCCGACGGCCTGCACCAGGGCGACCACCGGGTGCTCAAGGCCCTGTTGCAGCACTGCCGCGGGCTCGACCGGCTCTCCGAGGAAGCCCGCACCCGCATGGTGGAGTCCGAACAGGACGCGGTGGCACGGGCCGAACGGCGCGCCCGCGCGCAACGGCGGCCGTACGGCGCCCCGGAGGCCGCCGCAGCCCGCCTCGCGGCCGGCGAGACGGACCGCCTGGTCCTGGTCGAGACCGGGCCGGAGGGGTTCGCCACCTGCACGCTCACCGCGTCCGCGGTCGGTGTCGTCACCGCCGATCCGGTGGTCCGCAATGTGCGCGAGTGGAGCGACGCGGTGCCCAGCACAGGCGTGCGCAGCCGTGCCGAGATGCTATTCCTGGCCGCCGGCGGAGTGGGCCTCAAGGGCGCGCCGCCCGACCCGGACACACTGCTGGCCTGGGCCCGCGAACTGCTGCACCCCTCCGAGGGCGAGGCCCCGGGGCAGACCACCGAGCACGTGCTGATCCACCGCCGCGCCAACTGGCTGCTCCCCGACCTGTTCGCCGCGGCCGTACGCCGGATCGCGCCGCCGGTGGCCGAGTTCATCGCGGAACCGGGCTCGCCGGACCTGGCGGACCGCGCGGACGCGCTGTGCGCGGGAGTTCCGCTGCGCCGCTCGTACCACCTGGCTCTGGCCTCGGTGGCCGCGCCCGGCGGCCGGGTCTCGGTCACGTACGTCGAACTCTTCCCGGTCGGCACGGCGGTGCGCCGCGGGCTGCCCGTCGAGACAGCGGTGCCGGTGGCCCGGCCGCCCGGCCGGGCCGGACCGGCCGCGCTGCCGGTGGTCGTACGCGGCGCCGGGCCAGACGGCGAGTGGTCCGAACTCACCGTCGCACGCGCGGACATCCCCGTCCCGGGGGAGGCCGTGGTGGTGGCGTCGCTGGAACGGCCGGGCCGCGTCCGCCTGCGGGTGCGCGGATCGGGTGCCGACGCCGCGCAGGCCGGTAGTTGGCCGCAGAGCTGGGCCGAGTTGTCCGCGTCGCTGCCCTCGCACCACAACACGGATGTCGGTGCGGACGTGATGGTGGCCGTCGAACTCGGCGGTCCGGCACAGTTGGTAACCCAGCGGCTCGAAGTCGTGCGGACGCTCGCCCACGCGTTGCGCGTCGGGGTGGGCGTCCATGCTGGCGGCCTGCCCGGGCACGCCGGTGCGGCGCGCTTGGCCGCCATCGGCTACGCCGACCACTCCGACAACCGCCGCCAGGCCGACGACCCGTGCCGGACGGCGGGGTTCGCCTCGCCCGGCGAGCTGATGGCGATTCTCCAGGACTGGCAGCCGACGCCGGTGGTCGACCAGTTCGCCGCGCCGGTCGAGGACGCCTTGCACCGGGCGCTGCACTTCGACTGGCGACCCGGCGCGCAGCGCACGCTGGTCGTGGTCGGCAGCCGCCCGGCCGGCTTGACCACGCGGGTGGGCAGCGTGGTGCACGCGCGGGTCTGCCCGGGCCGACTGGACTGGGCCGAGGCGCTCGCCGAGTTGCGTGCGCGGGGCGTACGCACGGTGGCGATGGTCGACGAACCGGCCTGGATGACACACTCCGACCCGGCGATACCCCGTGACAATACCCGCCGCATGTGGCAGCAACTCGGCGCGGACGGGCGGTTCGTCCTCGGTTCCGCCGCGCACCTCCGCTCGCTGGCCGACCTCGTCGTGCCGGCCGCGTCGGCCGAACTCGTGCTTCCGGTACGGGCGCCGGGCCGACAGCGCGACCACGCCGACCCGCCTCCATACTGACTTCGCCCCCCGCCCCGCTCCTCCCCTCCCGAACTTCCCCCCTAGACCTGCACGGCGCCCCGGGCAGGCCCACCCCCAGGGAGAACGCCATCACCGATCAGCCGCCCGACGGGCGACGGCAGCCGGACCCTGTGCGGCAGTGGCTCGGCTCCATGCCGCCGCCCGACCCGGACTTCGACGACACCGCCGGTGACAGCCGCCCGCCGCCGGACCGCTTCGCCCGGCCGGCGCCCGCCTCGGGGCCCGCGCCCGGGTCGGCACCGGGTCCCACGGGAGGTGCCGCGCCGGCCCCGCCGCCCGGCGTCTCCGTGCCGCTCTCCCGGGCGGCCGCGCCCGGGTACGCCCCACCCGCGCAGCCCGCACCCGCCACGGCCGCCGCGCCCGGCGGTACTCCCGGCGCTCCCGGCGCTCCCGGCAACGACGTGCGGGTCGCGCTCTGGGGAGCCAGCGGCAGCGGCAAGAGCACATACCTGTGGGCGCTGCCCCGCGCGCTGCACGGCAAGGCGGGCAGGTCGGACGGGTGGACGATCACGCCCCTCGACGACACCTCTCGGACCTATCTGGCGGACGCCGAAACGGCTCTCGTCGTGGACCGCGTCCTGCCGCAAGGCACCCTGTCCTCGCTAAGCGTGCGCTGGCTCCTCGCCCGGTCCTCGCGCAGCCCCTTCCACCGGCTGCGCCCCGCTCCGGCGTCCCGCATCCTGCTCACCGTCGAGGACCGCCCCGGCGGCGACTACAAGGACGCGTTGGACGCGGCGGTCGCGCAGCTCGCCGACGCGGACGCGATCATCTACCTGTACGACCCGGTCAGCGACTCCCGCGAACGCAGCGAGACCTTCCAGGCGTTCAGCAGCACACTGCGCGCGGTCAGCAACCGCATGCTGCGGAACGGGCAGCTGCGCGAGGACGGCCGGCTGCCTCAGCATCTCGCCGTGTGCGTCACCAAGTTCGACGATCCGGCGATCTTCGACCGGGCGTGCCGCGGCAACTGGGCCACGCAGAGCGACACGAAGCCGTACCTGCCGCGCATCGCGGACCGCTACGCCCACGACTTCTTCGCCGAGTTGTGCAAGTCGACCGGCGGCACGGGTGAGGAGGTGCGCCGACTGATCCAGGACAGCTTCATGAAGGAACGCGTCCGCTACTACGTCACCTCGTCGATCGGCTTCAACCTCGACCACGAGGACGAGTTCGACCCGGACGACTACGGGAACCTCGACCACGAGCCCGCTCCGCAGCGCGGCCCGAGGCGGCCGGGCGCGGACACCTCGCCCCAGTACCGCGAGCGGCTGCGTTCGATCCCGGTTCCGGTCAATGTCCTTGAACCCCTGGTGGACCTCGACCGCCTGGTGCGCCGCGACCGCCGCGGCGGACTGCTGCGGTCGCGGTCCGGCGGCACCGCAGGGAGGCGGCCGTGACGACGCTGGACGCCCACTGGGCGTACTGGAGCAAGGAATCCGGCGACGAGCAGGACTACCGGGTGCTCAGTTGCAGCACAGGGGATCCCGGGCAGTTCACCGCGGCGGTGCAGGCCGAGAACCCGGGGACGCCCCGCACCGAGGACAGCGGGCGGCCCGAGTCGCTGCCCTGGGTGGTGTTCGGCGGACACGACGAGGCCGAAGGGGCGTTCTGCAACGTCGCGGTCATGGACTGGACCGATCGGGCGGACTGGACCAACCGCCGGATCACCGCGACGACCTGGGTCACCGTGCCGTACTCCGAACTGAGTTCGCGCGGCGCGGAGTACGGCGACCTGTACGCGGCACTGTTGTCCGCGTCGATGCGCGACGGAAGCCCGGTCGCGCTTCAACTGCCCGACGAGCCCGCGCAGTTGTCGGCCCCGGTGGTCAGCGGCGCGGGTGCCGGCGCACCCGGCTTCTCCGCGCCCTTGCTCTATTGGGCCGCGGGGGTCGCGGCGCTGCTGCTGGAGGGCCGCGTGGTGATCACCGGTGCGGGCCGCGCCGATGTCGGCGAGCGCATCGCCGCGATCGACGCAGTGTGCCGGATGCTCCCGTACGGCTACCGCGCCGGATTCAGTGCCTCGACCTGGGCCCCGGTTCCCGAACAGGCCTGGCAGCGCCTGTGCTTCGGGGACTACGCGGGTGACGGCCTGGTGCGCGTGCCCTGGGGGGCGCGGGTGCCGCAGCCGGCGGGTCCGGTGGCCCGCCGCTACCTGGATCTGTTGACCGGCCATCTCGACGCGGGCGAGGCCGACCGGGTGCTGCTGTGGCTGCGCCGCAACGCGCGGAGCCGGCCGTTCACCGAACCGAACCGTGCGCTGGAGGTGTTGGAGGCGCTGACGCTGTCCGAGATGGTGCTCGCCGAGGTCCGTTCCGGTCAGGGCGACCCCGACCGGGTGCTCAAGGCGCTGAGCCAGAAGGGCGTCGAGTCGTTCGACGAGGAGTCGCGCCGGAGCCTGTTCACGTTCCTGTTCGACCGCCGTGACCCCGCGCTGTACCCGGTCATGGCCCAATACCCGTGCGCGGAGCTGAACGAGGCCGCGGTGGTGGCGATGCACCGTGCCCTGGCCCCGGCCTCCATGACGCCGGATGTCCCCGTATCCCCGGGAGCACGCGCCGAAGTCACCGGAATCGTCGAGACGTTCGTGACGGTGGCATGGGAGTGGGAGCAGGCCGACGCGGACGCGTTCGTGGCGCGCCTGCTCGCCGTGCCGCACGAATGGAACGTGCCGCACGAGCTGGTCGACGTGTGGGTGGCCCGTTTCGGGGCGGCACCGAAGCGCGAATGGCCGCTGGCGACAAACGCGTTGCTCAGGACTCCCCGGGTGGGCCTGGCCGCGGTGTGCCGCTGCGCGGAGAAGCGGCCGAAGTCGCTGGGCCGTCTGATCGCACTGTTGTCGGAGGCGGGCAAGGCCCCCTGGCTGACGGTCCTGCGGTGGGCGATCGACCTGCCGGATCCGGGCACCGGATCGGCGGGGACGCTGGCGCAGGCCGTGCGGCAGTGCCCGGGCGTGGCGGTGCAGACGTTCCGGTTCGCCGTCGCGTACGCCAGGTTCGGGGCCCTGCCCCTGGCTCTGTGGCAGGAGTGGCTGCGGATAGCCGCCGACGACCGCCTCCCGGAGCACACCGAACTGGGCGGCTGGGTCGGCGACTACGACCCGCTTGCCGACGACGGCGTCACGACGCACGTATCGGCCCTGACCGGCCTGCTCCTGTGCCTGTACGGTCGGCAGTTCGCGCCGCCGGCCTCCGACACCGCGCGTGAGTACGTCGCCGAACTGACCGACGCCGGGAAATTGTTGCCGCGCGACGCGGGCGGCCGTCTCGACGACCTGCCGGTGCGGATGCTGCGCGGAATACTGAGGGCGCATCAGGACCAGCCCGACAGCGGGGCTTTGACCGTGGCGGTACTGCTGGGTGCGCTCGACCGGGCCGACGACCTGGGACCGAAGGCGTGCGGGTTCCTCGCCGCCGAAGCCCTCGACTCGGTCGGGCGCCTGCGCACGGGTGTCCAGGAAGCGCTGGCCGCGGACACCGAAGGCGGGTCCTGGCGGCGCCTGGTCGCGGGCATACCGCAACTCGCGCTGGCCGTACGTCTCGGGCAGTTGGAGCAGGACGCCCGCGGCGGCCGGTCAACGGCCGAACTGGCTGGACACTGGGCCTGGTTGCAGGCGCAGTCGCCCGCCGACGCGGAGCCGGACCCGCACGTCCGGCACGCGTTGCAGTCCTGGCCGGGGGTGCGGAAGCAGGGGGCCGCGTACGACCTGCTCCTCGAGGTCAGGTCGGCCCTGCTGCACGACCACGGTTGGACGGCCCGCCAGGGGGACGTGTGGCTGGTGCGCACCGTCCGCACGATTCTCACGAAGGACTGGCTCGGCCGGAACGCCGCCGACAATCTGCGGCACACGCTGCGTGAGCGGCGGGAAGTCGTAAGTGCGGAGGAGCAGATGCTGACCGCCATGCTCGGGGACGCCCCGACGCGGCCCCCGACCGGCCAGGCGCCGCCTCCTCAGGCCCCGGCGGCACCTGCCCCGCCCGCGGCGCCGTCGGTCGATCCGGCCTCCGGTGCACAGCGTCCCTCCAACGTGCCCTTGGAGGAGCGGCGGCAGACCGAGCACGCGAACTTTGGCCCCCGCGGCGCCCGCAGCCGCGGCCCGCGGCAGTCGGCGGAGTGGTCCGACATGCCGTGGTTCCGCAACCGCCGCGTGTTGACGGCGGCCGCGGTCGTCGTCGCGCTGGCCGCGGTGCTCGTCGTCCTGTTCGCCACCGGCGCGTTCGGCGCCGCGGGACCGTCGACCGAGCCCGCGCCGCCGTCGCCCGCCGCCGCATCCGCATCCGCATCCGCATCCACGTTGTCGTCGGCGGCATCCACGGTGCCGGAGGTACCCGCTGCACGCGATGTGCCCGCGAACCCGGAGCCTGTCCAGGCGTCGCTGGCCTCGCCCATCGCGCTCTTCGCGGCGCTCGTCACCTTCTGCGTGCTGCTGTACCGCCGCCCTCGCTGGTCCGGCCAACTGACCATGCGGATACGGCGCGAGGACGCCCCCGGCTACCAGGTGGCGGCCGTCCTCACCCCGGACCGCCTCGGCCGCGCCTTCGCCGAGGGCGACACCGAGAACCCGGGTCTGCTGCAACTGCCCGGGACCAGCGCCCGGATCAGGGTGAGCGCCCGCCGCTCCTGGCGCCACGTACGCCAGGTCGACCTGCTGGTCCGGGTGCGCTTCACCGACACCGGACGCCGTGACGCGGTCCGCTGCCCGGTCGGCGGCCGACGGATGATCCTGGGGCTCGACATGCGCCATGACCCCAACCCGGCACCGGAGTTGGCCGAGTCCACGCATCCGCCGCGCCCGGACACCGCGCCGCCGCCGCAGTCGCCGTACGCGTACCCGCCGCCGCTGGACGCGCCGACCACCGCGATCCCGTCGTTCCCCAACTCGTCCCCGCCGCCCGCCAACCAGCCGCCCACCCTCCACTACCCGCCGGGCTACGTGCCCCCGAACCCCTACGCCTCGGGCGAGTTCTCCGGTGGCCCCGAGTCGGGCGGCCCCGGCCACTGGCCCGGGAACCGCTCGGGGAACTGATCACACCCGGGGCCCGAGGAACAGGCCGCCGCTCGCGTCGAGGACCTGACCGGTCACCCACCGCGCCTCGTCGGAGGCGAGGAACGCGACCACGTCCGCCACGTCCTCGGGGCCGCCCAGCCGGTCCAGCGCCGTCGAGGCGGTGATGAGGTCGGCGAGCCCCGGCGCGTCGAACACCGGAGCGTTGGCCGGGGTGCGCGTGGCACCGGGGGCGACCGCGTTCACGGTGATCCCCCGGGCCCCGAGTTCGTTGGCCAGCGTCCGGCTCATCGTCTCGACCGCGCCCTTCGTCATGGCGAAGGACGTCTGCGACGGATTCGCCATCCGAGTCGCGACGGACGAGATCGTGATGATGCGGCCGCCGTCCGCGAGCAGGTGCAGGGCGCGCTCGACGATGAAGTACGGGGCCCGTACGTTGACCGCGAACAACCGGTCGAATTCCTCGCGCGTGGTGACGCCCATCCCGCCCGCGGGCGGCGCCGCCGCGTTGTTGACCACAATGTCGAGCGGCCGCCCCGCGCGGTACGCCTCGACCCCGGCGAAGAGCGTCTCGACGTCGCCCTCCGCCCCCAGTCGCGCGCGGACGGCGACCGCGGACCCGCCGGCCCGCTCGATGTCCGCGACCGTCGCCGCAGCTCCTTCGGCGTCCGTGCCGTAGTGCACGATCACCGCGGCCCCGTCCGCCGCCAGCCGGACCGCGGTCGTCTGCCCTAATGCCGCGCGATGCCCCGGTCACGAGGGCCGTCCTGCCGGTCAGGTCACCCATGTCGAGCCGCCAATCATGTGAGCTTCTACCAATCTGGTAGTGACTACCAGTCAGGTAGGGTCTACCACATGCCCGACCAGCACTCAACCCTGCGAGCGCGCCGACGAGCCGAGACGCAGCGCACCGTCCAGGCGCACGCGGTACGGCTGTTCACCGAGCGCGGATTCGACGCCACGACGGTGGCCGACGTCGCCGACGCCGCGGGCGTGTCGCCGATGACCGTGTACCGGCACTTCCCCACGAAGGAAGACCTGGTTCTCGCCGATGCGAACGTGGCGCTGGTGGCCGACGGCATCGCCGCGACACCCGCGAACCTGCCCTTGACGCACCGGATCGGGAGCGCGCTCGTCGATTCCGCGGCGCAGCTGAGTTCCGGCGACGTGCACGACCCGGGATCGAACCGCCGGTTCCTCCTTGCCCGCCTCCAACTGATGATCGCCACACCGGCGTTGCGGGCCAGGCACCTGGACAACCACTACGCACTGCAACAGTCGATCGTGGGCGCCCTGACCGGCGAATCCCCGGACCCCGACACGGTGTTCCGAGCCCAGGCGGCGGCCGGCGCGTGCCTCGCCGCGATGCACACGGCGTTGGTGCGCTGGGCCGAGGACGACGGACGTACCGACCTGCCCGACCTGATCGCGCAGGCGCTGGCCGCGGCGTTCGGGGACGACGCGATCGGCTCGCCGACACGGGAGTAGGCGAGGACGCGAGGACGGCGCCGGGCGCCCGACCGCGGAAGTCGGTCGCCCGTACGGCTGCCTGTCAGGGCCGTGATGTCAGGGAGCGACCTGGTATTTCAGTGCGGACTCGGCCGGCGCCGGACCGTCGATCGTCTCGAGCCCGCCCTGTGCCTGTGCGTTGGGACGCTGGATGTACGACTCGCGCGTGTTGGTGTCCCCGACGTTGCTGAAGTCCAGAGGGGCCATCACACCGTCCGAGTCGAACGCGTTCATGCCGTGCAGCGCGGCGACGACGCCCTGACGAGTGAGGTCCTTCGCCTCGCACGCCTTGCGCAGTGCTTCCCCGAAGACGCGCGCGGTGACGTATCCGAAGGCCACCCCGTTGTCGATCGGAGAGCCGGGGAATTTCGCCGCGTACGCCTGGACCAGGTTCTGGATGCCGGAGACCTGCGAACTCGGCGCCTGCACCGAGTTGACGAGGAAGAAGTTCTTCTCCAGCGCCGCTTTGGCCGGGGTGGTCAGCAACTGCGGCGAGAAGCCCGGGTTGCTGGAGACGATCGGCACGTTGAAGCCCGCGGCGGCCGCGACTCCGGCGAGCGACGCCGACTGCTTGGGGCCGGCGCTCATCAGGACGGCTTTGACGCCCTGGCTCTTGAGCGCGGCGACCTGCGCGGCCATGTCGGCGTCGGTGGCCTTGATACGGTGCTCGACCAGGGTGAGCCCGGCTTGTTGCGCCGCGAACCTGGCGCCGGCCAGCGCGTTTTCGCCGTACTCGCCCTCGAAGTAGACGTGCCCGACCCTGTCGCCGGCGACCACCTTCCGCTCCCGCAGCAGGAAGCCGACACCGTTGATCATCTCGATGTCGTAGGTGGCGCCGACAACTTGGACGTACCGCTGTTTGAGCATGGTGGACGGCCACGCCGCCGGGATCGCGAGCACGGCGTCGCGGTCCAGGCTCGGCAGCACCGCGGTCACCACCGGGGAGCCCAGGAGTTGGGAGATCCCGATTATCTGGGGGGATATCTCGTCGTACGCGGCGACGCCCTTCGCCACGTCGTACCCGTGGTCGCGGACCAGGAGCCGGATTTCGCGGCCGCAGATCCCGCCGGCCGCGTTGACCTCGTCGAAGTAGAGCTGCTGGGCCTGCGTGAGGCTCTTGCCCAACGTCGCGTACACGCCGGTGAGATCGGTCAGTTCGCCGACCGTGACGGTCGTGTCGGTGACGCCCGGGCCGGTGAGGACACCGTCCGGCAGGTCCTTGCTGCCGCCGGTCGACGACGCGGTATCCGAGTTGCATCCGCTGATCGAGAGCACGGCACCGACGAGCAGCGCCACGAAGGCGGATGCGCGTCTTTGGGCGGGGGGCTTCATGGGGCTGGACTCCTCGGGTGAGCGGCGGGCCGCGACGGTTCACGTCAGCGCGCGTTCGGGTGCCTTTCCGGTTGCGGTCAGGGGGAATTCGTCGCGGAACTCGACCAGGCGCGGTACTTGCGGGCGGCCGCACGCGCACGGCACCAGGCGATCGGTTCGTCCTCGGTGAGTAGCGCGCGGCGGGCGCGCACGACGAAGGCCGTGCCCTCGAAGCCGTGGGTGTCGTGCGGGTTGAGCAAGGCCCTCTCCTCACCAAAGGGGTGGAGTAGATGCTCTCTGCTCTTCCGCTCGGAAATCGATAGGCCGCAAACTAGGTCCGGACGCACTCCGCTGTGCCCGTGCACAGATGCCGCGCATGGGCCGACGGCGCTTTTCGCGTGCCCTTTTCACCAGGGCGCCTCACCGCTCCGGGCCGTCGAACACGAGGAAGACGTGTTCATGCGGGGGCGGCCCGACTGTCCGGCCACCCCCGCATCCAGGACGACGCGGGCCTCATGACGCCGGCCCGGTTGCGCCGCGGGGCCCTGCGCGTCTCCCGCCGGTGCCCGCCAGACGCTCTGACCGCGAGTGCGCCGAACCAACCGCGCGACTCGGGTTCGCCACGCCACTCCGTGCCGTCCAGCTCGACGCCGTGCCCGGCGCCCCCTCGTGAGCTGGACGGCCGGTCCGTGTCACCCCCGATTGTCGAGCGCCCCGGCCCGCCGCAGGGGGCATCGATCACCCGGACGGGTGACGTACGCGGGCAATCCGAGGATCGCGCCCCGTCGTTGTCCACTGTTGGGGAGGGCAGCACCGTGCCGTCGGCATCAAATGCCGTGGCCTGGTGGTGCCTCTACCTGATGTCGACACCGACCCGCACATGTCTGAGGGGCCACGCATGACCTCCGCGCAGATGCCCGCGCGTCCGGGGCGGCACCGGCGGACCGAGGCGCCCGCCGCCGATCCCGGCTACGCGGCGCCGCCCGGCGCACCGTACGACGGCGCTCCCGCCCAGCACCTCGCACCCCAGCACGCCGCGCTCCAGCACGTCGCGGCCGGGCGCGGCGCCGTCCCTTCCGGCGCCGCGCCGCAGGTCGCCGCACCGCACGTCGCCGCGCAGCGCTTCGCCGCCGACGCGGTGCGTGCCGCCGTCGACGGGCTCGCGTTCGCCGAGTCCCAGTGGGACCTGGAGGCGTGGCGCGCCGCGCACGCCGCGGCGTTGGACCTGGTGGTGCTGCTGGCCGCGATCGGCCCCGGCCCCGAGGTGCTGCTCAGCACCGCCGCCGCCACCCTGGACAACGCACGCCGCCTCGTCGACGGTGGCAACATCCATAGCAGCGGCGGCAGTTCCGTACCGGCCGCGACCGGCCCCTGGTAGCACCGCCAGCCGTCGACAAAGGCCTTCCGGCGCCGTCCGCGGTCCCGGTTCGGGCGTCCATGTCCAGAGGGCCGGGCGGCCGCGTTCAGAGGGCGGTGGCCTGGGCCTCGAAGTACGGCCGCTGCGCCGGGTAGTAGTCGTCGAAATCGGGCTGCGGAGTATCGTCGCGAGACGCCACCAGCATGTCGAGGTAGTACTCCCAGCCGGGACCGATCTCGGCGACGCCGTCGGCGTCGGTCAGGTGGTGCACGAAGCGCAGTTCGGTGCGGCCGTCCTGGGTCGCGGCGAGCAGCACTTCGATGTGCCACGCGCCGACTTCGTCGGTGGCCGAGAGCGCGAGGCGGACCGGAGCGTCGCACGCGTCGATCCGCATGTCCGTCCAGGGCGCCTGGTCCTCGTACGCCAACTGCACCTTGATCGTGCGGCCCGGTGCGGCATCGCCCTCCCAACGGCCGTACCAGCGCGCGGTGCGCTCGGGGTCGGTGACACTCGCCCACACGTCTTCGACGGGCGCCCGGAACGTACGGGTCAGTACCAGGTCGACGCCGTCACCGGCGCGCAGGAGTCGTCCAGTGGGCTCAGGGGTCCGGGTCATCCGGTCTCCGCCTCTCCGTGTGTGGTGGTGGTGCCGGGCCGCTCGACGGCGGTCGCCGGTTCCGTGGTCCGACGCTCCCGGCGGGTGCGGTACACCTCGGTCTCCAGGGCGTCGAGCCGCTGCTCCCAGCCGGAGATCCTGGCGAACCGGGCGATCCACGCGGCCAGTTCGTCGAACCGCTCGGGCTGCAGGACGTAGTACCTGTGTCGCCCGACGAGTTCGTCGCGCACGAGCCCGCTCTCCCGCAGCACCCGCAGATGACGGCTGACCGCCGGCCTGCTGATCGCGAAGCGCTCGCTGATCTCACCCGCGGACAGCCGCGCGTCGCGCAGCAGCACCAGGATCTCCCGGCGCACAGGATCGGCGATCGCCCCGGCTATTTCGTCCACCCAGAAAGCGTAACCCATTGGTTACGCGTCTGGCCAGGGGCGCGGTGCGGTCCGTCCGCTCGGAAACCTCGCCTCGGACACCCTTCTCGGGGGCTCCCGTCGGGCGCTCGCCTCGGGACGCCGACCCCGGCGCGTCGCCGCGCGGCCAATCATGGAACCATCGGTAGGACCGCCGCTCCACACACTGGAGGACCGACCGCCGATGAAGTGGGGCCCGCACACCCTCGTTCTCGACCTCGACGAGACCCCGGGCGCGGTGCGTCGAGCGCGCGACATCACGGCGGAGTTCCTCCGGGAGTGCCCCGGGCCCGCCCTGGCGCGGGAGGCGGTTCGGGACGTCGTCATGGTGGTGGCGGAACTCGTCTCCAACGCCTACCGGCATGCCCCCGGCCCGTACCGGCTCACGCTCGCGGCCGAGGAGGACTCGGTGACCGTCGCGATGCGGGACGGCGGGCGGTCCTGGCTCGCCGCGGTCCCGGAGGTGCGCGCGCCCGGAGGGTTCGGGCTGCTGGTGGTACGCCGCCTGAGCCGCACGCTGGACGTGGAGATCTTCCCGGACGGCAAGGAGCTCACCGCGATCGTGCCCCGCAACCGCACCTGATCGCCCGCGCGGCCGGTACCTCGCCCGACGGTTCCCGGCCGCCCCCGTCACCCCGCCGTTCCGTCACCCGTCGCTCCACCACCCGTACTCCCGCACGGATTTCGCCTCGCCTCCCGCGTCCGCAACGGGCCACGACGGTTGGCTCCCTCGCCGCCACGCTCGGCGTGGTCGGTTGCGCCGGTCACTCGTCTCCGGCCACACACCGTAGGCCCGATCCCGCCCGGTCCCGGTTTCCACGGGTGCTGCGGGGGTATCCGCCGCCGGACGGCGGTCGGCGCGTTTGCCTGCCGCGGAGCTCGTGCTCGGGGCAGGGAAGGCACGATGACCACTCCCCCTCCGCGCGGCGTGCCCGCGGAACAGCACCCGCTGCTGAGCCCGGCGTCTCCGGCGCAGGACGCCGACGCGGCACGGCAGCCGATGCTGGCCGTACTGAGCGACCGCCGCTCGTTCGACGACAAGTGGCTGTTCGAACGCAAGCTCGACGGCGTCCGGGTCCTGGCGGTCCGGGACGGCGGTGACACGCGCCTGCTCTCGCGCGGCGGACATGCGCGCGGCCGGACGTACCCCGAGGTCGTCGAGGCGCTGGCCGGACAACCGTGCGCGCGCTTCGCCGTGGACGGCGAGATCGTCGCGATGCGCAACGGCCGCACCGACTTCTCACTGCTCCAGCAGCGCAGCGGCATCGCCGACCCCGATGCCGCACGCGCGAGCGGGATCAAGGTCTTCTACTACGTGTTCGACCTGTTGAGCATCGACGGCTTCGACACGACCCGGCTCCCTCAGCGCACCCGTAAGGCACTGCTGCGCGAGACGCTGGACTTCGGCGGCCCGCTCCGCTTCACCCCGCACCGCAACCGCTGGGACGAGGCGATGCTGACGGACGCGTGCGCGAAGGGCTGGGAGGGGCTGATCGCCAAGCGGGCCGACGCGCCGTACGTACGCCGCCGTTCGCCCGACTGGCTCAAGCTCAAATGCGGCGCAGGCCAGGAGTTCGTGGTCGGCGGCTACACCGACCCGACCGGCAGCCGCGTGGGGTTCGGAGCCCTCCTGCTGGGCTATCACCAGGCGGGCCGGCTCCGCTACGCCGGCAAGGTCGGCACCGGCTACGACACGAAGACCCTGCTCGATCTCGCGGACCGGCTCGGCCGACTGCGCACCGACCGCTCGCCGTTCGACGACGAGGTACGGGAACGGGCGGTCCACTGGGTCCGCCCGGAACTGGTCGCGCAGGTCGGGTTCAGCGAGTGGACCCGCGACGGTCGCCTGCGGCATCCCCGGTACCTGGGCCTCCGCGACGACAAGCGGCCCGAGGAGGTCGTACGCGAGGGACCGCGCAGGTAGCCGCGGGCGCCCCGCTTCCGACCCCGACCGGCGTCCGCGGCCGTGCGCCGGTGACGGAACGCGTCGGCCGGGCGAGCGGCCAGAGCAAGTCGGACAGCCCGCAGATCGCGAGCACCCGCACGGACTGCGGCCGTGCGCCGACGACTTGGAGCGGCAGAGCCCGCTGCGCGCATCGGCGGCGCTGCTCGTCGAGGAAGTGCACGCCGGTGGAAGTGCAGAACTCGACGCCCGAGAGGTCGATGCGGATCGGCCCGTCGTGGTCCGCGAGCCGGTCGGCCGCCACGTCGAGCACGTGCTGCCCGGCGATGTCCAGGTCGCCGATCAGCGTCAGCACCAAGACCTCGCCATCGCGGCTCAACACGAACCGGAGCACGGGTTCTTCCGGCGCCTCGGCGACGTAGGGCGGCTGCGGGACGGGCGGTTCCACATGGTGCCGCTCGGGGACGGGTGCGCGGTTCATCACGTCCTCCCGGTGGTCGGGCCCCTCGGCTCGCATGCCAAGGCGTTGGTCAGGGGTGGGCGGATGCATCGCTTTCCTCGGGTGGTCCGCCCGCGGGTCCGCGGGCGGGGGTGTCGGGCAGGGCCAGGAGATCCGCCACGCTGCCCGCGCTGTCGCGCGGGTGGCGCAGCCGGGTGCCGGGAGTGACCTCGTACGTCGTACGCCGGCCCGTGCGTGTCCGGGTGAGGTACCCGGCCCGCTCCAGATCGCCCAGGATCGACTGCACGGCCCGGTCCGTCAGTTCGCAGCGCGCCGCGATCTCCCGGACCCGGATCTCGGGCTCGGCGGCCACCGTCCGCAGCACCCGCGCGTGGTGGGTCAGGAACGTCCAGGAGCTGCGGGAGCCGAAACCGGTGTCAGCCATGCGCGAATCCTACGCTCAATCATTCAGGTATGAAAGAACCGATGACAAATACATGCATCATCGTGCAGGATTTGCCCGCGGAGTCCACGGGGGCCGGGCCGTCCGACCCGCAACCAACCTGTGATCGGGGCGGATTCGTGAGCCCCGGTCGGCCCGCGTTCGCGGGTGGGAAAGCGGGCTATTGGGGGCGGCCGGGGCGGGTTGGTTGGGTTACCACGTGGTGGCGTAGGAGGCCGGTGAAGCCGGCGGCTTCGATGCGGTGGGCGAGTTGGGTGGGGTCGGTGCCGAGGGCTTTGGCGGTGGCGAGGAGGTCCCAGTTGTGTGCGTGGAGACGGGAGAGCAGGTGGCCGCGGCGGATCTGCGGGGCGGAGAGGCGGAAGGTCTTGCAGTAGGCGATCTGCCCGTCGGCGGTCGAGATCAGTTCGCCGATGTGGTTCTCCTCGTGGAGGCGGAACGACGGCAGCATGCGGGACAAGGTGAACTCGCCGAGGCGGTACACGCGTTCGTACGTGTACGCGTCCTCGCCCAGCAGGCCCGTGGCCATTGAGCCGTCGTGGAAGCGGGCCCAGTCGTCCTTCTGCACGGCGGCCTGGCGGCGCAGGTCGGCGAACGAGGAGACCCGGTCGGCGTCGATGGCGGCGGTGAAGTCCGGCACGTCGGCGACGTAGGTCGTGTAGTGGAAGAGGACTTCGCCGTACATGTCCTCCAACAGGGTTGCGTGCAGCGCGCGGTAGTCGGCGGGGTGCGGCACGACGAACACGCTTGCGAGCGTGTCCGCGACATAGAGCGCGACGCCGCACTGACCCGGGTGGATCTCGAACACGCGGAGTGAGTCGGCCAGTCCGCGCACCCAGGCGCCGCTGTACGACTCCTCGACCCGCGGCGACAGGCCGTGCCGGACCGCCGAGTCCGTCCATTCCTCCCAGGCCGTTTCGGGGCCGCCGAAGTGCAGGGCGAGATAGCCCTCCATCGCAAGGTGCATGGGCAGGAACCGCAGACGCCCGGGGGCGATGCGGCGGGCCAGGCGGCGGATCGCGCGGCCCGAGGTCTGCAACTTGGCCCGGCGCGGGGTGGCGGGCCGGTCCTGGAGCTGCGTGCCGAACGCCGCCGCGGGGTCGGCGCCTTGGCCCCACGAGGCGACGAACGCATGGGGGATGAAGGAGCTGTAGGTGGTGCCGTCGCCGATGTCGACGATCGACGGGTCGCCTGCCTCGTACACCCGCCGGTCCAGGCGCAGTCCGGCGATCGGCTCGTCGCGCACCAGCGGTACGAGGCGGATCGCGCCCCACACCTGCGCCGGGCGTACGGACAGCCCCGTCAGCGCGAATCCGCCGGTGTTCACTGCGCCTTCCCTTCCGCCAGGAAGCGCTGTCGCCTGGCTGCCAGGTAGTGGTCGAGTTCGGCGAAGTCCGCGCGCCCCTCCGCGAACCGGGCGAGTTCGACGAGCGTCGGCACGTCCTCCGCGTCCCGGACGCCGACGGTCGGCACCGACTCCGCGAGCCGCTTCACCCCGAAGTCGTCCGCGTCGTAGACGGGGTTGAGGTGGACCACCGAGGTCGCGCCGGCCGGATCCAGCCGGGCCCGCCATACGCGCAGCACCTCGGCGGCGAGTCCGGGCGGCGCGTTGTCCCAGCCGTCGGAGACGGCGACGAGCCGTTCGGGCCGCAGTTCGAGCGCGTCGATCAACCGGTCCCCGAGCGGCGTCGGGCCCGTCGGACGCACCATCAGCGGATCGCGCGCCCCGGAGGTCCACAACCCGGTGTATGTACCGGCCAGCACCTTCAGCAGGTAGTGGCATGCGAGCGCGACCGCGAGCGGGCGCTGCCGCTTGGCGGTCGACCCGAACGAGGAGAAACTGTCGTCGAGCACCGCGACCACGTGCCCCCACGTGCCGGCGGCCCGGCCGACCACGCGGGTCGCCGCGGCCGCCAGTGCCGCGTGCAGTTCGTCGTGCCGGCGGGCCCGCGCCTCGCGGGTCAGCGAGAGCACGTACGACGCGAGCCGGGTCAGCGGCATCGCGGTCAGGTCGGCGCGCACCTCGTCCACGTTCAGCCGCTCGCCGGAGTCCTGCAGGCGCAGGCGCTCCAGGCGGGTGAGCCGCGGGGCGATGCCGCGCAGGAACTCGGGCCGTGCCACGCCGTGCCGGGCCGCGAAGCCTTCGGCGACCGTGTACGGCAGGTCGTACAGCGCGCGCTGCGTGTAGTGGGCCTGGCGCCACGTCTCGAACAACGGCGTCCCGAAGGCCTTGATCCTGCGCAGCGGTACGAACAGCAGGGTGCCCGTCTCGCCCGGCACCGGCAGATGCGCGTGCCGGGCAGCGGCCTTCACGCCGGCGCGGTACTTCACCGCATCCAGGGCGGGGTCCGGGCGTTGCGCGATCCAGTCGCGCATGATGGCCCGCGTACGGCGGTTGTTGACGCCCAGCCGGGCCAGTTCGCGGAAGAGCCGGTAGACCCGCTGCGGCGCCATCAGTTCGAGGCGGCGGGCGATCAGCGCGCCCTCGCGGCGACGGACGGCGGGGGTCAGGTCGCGGCTGGTCAGGAGCAGGTTGCGGACGACGAGCGCGGCGTTGTGGTCGTTGATCTCGAGGGCGAGGGCCGCCGCGTACAGCTCACGGTAGTTGCCGAGCATGTACTCGTGCAGGAACGCGAGGGACATGTGCTGCGCCTGCTCGCTGTCGCGGAACTCGCGTTGCCCGGTGGAGGTGACGGCCGCGTTGACGAACAGCAGGACATCCTCACAAGCGACCCACTCGCGGCGCTCCACACCCACCCCCCGTTGACCGGACGCAAGAGGCCGGCCGGGGAATGGAGGAGCGAACAGCGAGGGATCGCTTAAGAGGCGGTGTCGAAAGTCGCAACCGAAGTCCCGCGGCCGGCCGGATCAGTCTAGGTGTCAGGTGTGCGGGCCACCGCGAATATTGCGGCGGGTCCGGGCGGTGCGGCCGTCTCGCCCGAGCGCGGGGACCCGCTCTCGACATCACCGGCAACGTAGCTTAGGCTCACCTAAATTCTTGGCATGGCGCTATGTCGACGTGCCTGCTTTCCGTATTGCCGGACCCCTGGCAGGCGACCGCCCGCACGGTGGGAATCGCATGTGAGAGGTGCTTCCTGACTGCGCATCACCACCCCGCGGCCGTCGGCGGCAGGGTCACGACCGGTGTCGGGCACACCGCACCCAAGAGCGCCCGGCCCCGCCGGAGGGGTGTGGGGTTGGGCCTTCTTGTCCTGGTCCTCGCGATCGCCGCGGTCGCCTCGTTGGCCGTCGGCGCACGCGCGTTGAGTCCGGCCGAGGTGTGGCGCGGGCTGTTCGCGTCCCCGGATCCCGACCAACGGCTCAACGAGATCCGGCTCATCGTGCAGACCGTACGGCTGCCCCGGACCGTCCTCGCGATCGTGGCGGGCGTCGCCCTCGGGATCGGGGGAGCACTGATCCAGGGCTACACGCGCAACCCGATCGCCGACACCGGCTTGCTGGGGGTGAACGCCGGCGCGTCTTTCGCGGTGGTCTTTGTGATCTCCGTGTTCGGCTTCGCCGATCCGTCGCAGTACGTCTGGTTCGCCTTCGTGGGGGCGGCGGTTGCCGGTGTGGTCGTGTTCGGGCTGGCGAGCCTCGGCCGCGGCGCGGGGAACCCGTTGACGCTCGCGCTGGCCGGGCAGGGGGTCACCGTGTTCCTCGCGGCGATGACCACCGCCGTCGCCCTGTCCGACCAGGCGTCGCTGAACGCGCTGCGGTTCTGGAACGCGGGCTCGGTGGCCGGCGTCGGCTGGGCGGTGATCTGGCCGGTGGCCTCGTTCGTCGCGCTCGGCCTGGTGTTCGCGGTCGCCACCCTGCCGTCCCTCAACCTGCTCAACCTCGGCGACGACGTGGCCCGCGGACTGGGGGTCGACGTCGCGCGCACCCGCATCGTCGGCATCGCCGCCGTCACCTTGCTCGCGGGTGCCGCGACGGCGGCGTGCGGGCCGATCGCGTTCCTCGGACTCATGGTGGCCCACGTGGCGCGCTACCTGACCGGCCCGGACTACCGGTGGCTGGTGCCGTACGCGGGTCTGCTCGGCGCCGTCCTCCTGCTGGCCTGCGACATCGTGGGCCGGGTGGTGGTGCGCCCGGAGGAGTTGGACGCCGGCGTCCTCGTCGCCCTTCTCGGCGCGCCGTTCTTCGCCGCCCTGGTCTGGCGCGGAAAGCTCAAGAGCGCATGAGCGGGACAGGTGTACGTGCACAGCCCGAGCGGGACGACCGCTTGGGCGGGCCAGAGGTCAAGCCGTCGATGCCGACGGGCGTACGGCTCGGCCGGGTGTCGTTCGTGTGGCGGCCCCGCATCGTCGTGGTGACGCTGCTCCTGGCGGTGGCGACGTTCACGGTCTTCTGCGTCTCGGTCTCCGTCGGCGACTTCCACATCGGGCTGTCGCGGGTGGTCGCCACGATCCTCGGCCGGGGCGACTCCTTCGACGAGTTCGTCATCATGGATCTGCGCATGCCGCGCGCGCTGGCGGGCCTCGTCGTCGGGATCGCGCTCGGGGTGTCCGGCGCACTCACCCAGTCCATCGCGCGAAATGCCCTGGCCAGCCCGGACGTTCTCGGGGTGACCGGCGGCGCGAGCGCGGTCGCGGTGTTCCTCGTCACGGTCTCGGGCGGCACCTCCGCGGCGGTCACCGGCTCGCTGGGGCTGTCGACCGCGGCGCTGGTCGGCGGCCTCGGGACCGGCCTGCTGGTCTACGCCCTGGCGTGGCGGCGCGGGATCGACGGCTTCCGGCTCATCCTGATCGGCATCTCGGTGAGCGCCGTGACGCAGGCGGTCACGACGTGGCTGCTGGCCACCGCCGACATCAGGGACGTGGCCAAGGCCCAGGCGTGGCTGGTCGGTTCGCTGGACGACCGGTCGTGGGACGAGGTCCGGGTGGCGTTCTGGTGCACGCTCGTGCTCCTCGTCGTCGTGGCGGCCGTCGCGTTCCAGTTCAAGCCGCTGCATCTCGGTGACGACGTCGCGGCGGGCCTGGGCGTCCGGTTCTCGGCGGTACGCGCGGTCCTGCTGCTGTGCGCGGTCCTGCTGGCCGGGGCGGCGGTGAGCGCCGCGGGCCCGGTCCCCTTCGTCGCGCTGGTCGCACCGCAGGTCGCGATGCGGCTGGCGCACTGCCCGACACCGCCGCTGGCGGCCTCCGGCCTGGTGGGCGCGCTGCTGTTGATCGGCTCGGACCTGGTCGCGCGTACGGCGCTGCCGACGTCCCTCCCCGTCGGCGTGGTCACCGCGGCCATCGGCGGGCCCTTCCTGGTCTACCTGCTCGTGCGGGCGAACGTCAGGCGGAGGACGTGAGGGAGACCCCGAAGCAGGACGCGAAGCAGGATGCGGAGGAGGCGGAGGAGGAGGTGAAGGACGCCGTGCAGATCGGGCGTACCCGGACCGCACATACCCAAGGGGAAGCCGTGGCCACTCAGCACACCGCCGGAACCGAGCGGCTGGCGGCCAGGGGCATCACGGTCGGGTACGGCGGCCATGCCGTCATCGACGACCTCGACGTGGCGATCCCGCCCGGGGTGATCACCACGATCATCGGCCCCAACGGCTGCGGGAAGTCGACTCTGCTGGGCACCCTTTCGCGGCTGCTGCGGCCGACCCGGGGAACCGTGGTCCTGGACGGCGAGGACATCGCCAAGGCGAAGACCCGGGACGTCGCCAAGAAGCTCGGCCTGCTCCCCCAGGCGCCGGTCGCGCCCGAGGGGCTGACGGTGGCCGACCTGGTCGCCAGGGGCCGTCATCCGCACCAGAGTTGGCTGCGGCAGTGGTCGTCGGACGACGCCGACGTGGTGGCCCGCGCGCTGGCCATGACCGGGGTGTCCGACCTGGCCGACCGCCCGGTCGACGCGCTGTCCGGCGGGCAGCGCCAGCGCGTGTGGATCTCGATGGCGCTGGCCCAGGGCACCGATCTGCTGCTGCTGGACGAGCCGACCACGTACCTGGACCTGGCGCACGCGATCGATGTGCTCGATCTGGTGGACGACCTCCACGAGTCGGGGCGCACCGTGGTGATGGTGCTGCACGACCTCAATCTCGCGACCCGCTACAGCGACAACCTCGTCGTGATGAAGGCGGGCGCGATCCTGGCTCAGGGGCACCCGCGCGACGTGGTCACCGCGGAGCTGCTGCGCGAGGCGTTCGGCCTGCACGCGCAGGTCATCGACGATCCGGTGGGCGACCGACCGCTGATCGTGCCGATCGGCCGCACCCATGTGCGTCGCGTCACGAGCCCGGGCGGACAGGCCTCGGCAGAACAAGGTCAAGTTAGGCTGGCCTAACTTCCTTCAGGCAAGTAAGGTTTGCCTGCCCTAACTCCGATGGGCAGCGGCCTGCACGACAGCAAGGGACCCCGGATGCTCCTCCACAGAACGACGCGCACGAAATCCCGGCGGCGGTTGGCGGCAATCGTGTCCGCCGCCACCCTCAGCGTCGGCCTCCTGGCCGGCTGCGGGTCGGACTCGGGCGACAAGACGGACCCGGCGGGCAACACCGGTGCGGCGGGCGGCACCCCGCCGACCGCGGCCGCGGGCGTCTTCCCGGTCACCGTGGAGCACGCGTTCGGGTCCACGACCGTCGAAAAGGCACCCCAGCGCCTCGTCTCGGTCGGCTACACGGACGACCAGGCCATCCTCGCGTTCGGCATCAAGCCGGTCGGCATGGTCGACCAATACCCGAACCCGCCGGGCACCAGCCCTGACGTCAACACCCAGTGGCCGTGGGTGAAGGACAAGTGGGGCGACGCCCGTCCCGAAGTCGTCATGAGCAACGGGGACTCCGGCCCGAACTACGAGAAGATCGCCTCGCTGCGCCCGGACCTGATCATCGCGGTGTACTCCGAGATCGACCAGGCGGCGTACGACAAGCTCTCGAAGATAGCGCCGACCGTCGGCCGCACCAAGGCCGAGAAGGAGCCGTTCAGCGCGCCGTGGCAGGACAACGCGCTGCACATCGCCAAGGCGCTGGGCAAAGCCGACGAAGGCGCCGCGCTGGTGCAGGGCATCGACGCCAAGCTCGAAGCGGCCCGCAAGGCGCACCCTGAGTTCGCCAACCAGACCGCGGTCGCGGTGTCCTGGTACAAGGACTCGGTCGCCCCGTTCACGACCACCGACGTGCGCGGGCGCCTGGTGACGGGCGTCGGGTTCAAGGGGGTTCCGGAGATCGACAAGATCGCGGACGGCAAGTTCTACACCGTGCTGTCCCCGGAGCGCATCGACCTCGTCAACGTCGACCGCATCTTCGTCATCGCCGATCAGGCGGACCAGACCGCGCTGAAGAACTTCCAGCTGTTCGCCAACCTGCCCGCCGCCAAGAACGGCAAGGTGTCGTACCTGCTGGACAGCGAGGGCCCGGCCATCGGCGCGGCCATGTCCCAGAGCACCCTGCTGTCCCTGCCGTACGCCATCGACGAGATCGTCAAGTCGGCCGGCTGACGCCGCTTCATCGGTCGGTCGGGCGTGCCCGGCCGACCGATGGCGCCTCTCCCCGCGCGTCCCAGGCTTCCTAGGCGTCCTGCGAAGTACGGTTGTGCGCCAGGGCGTTGAGGGCGTCCAGGGCCTCCCGGCCTTCGGCCACCACGGGCTCCAGGGCGCGGATGCGTTCTTCCAGGTCGTAGTGCTCGCTGTCGGTCATGCGGGTGGCGATGGAGGCCATGCGCTGTTCGAGTTGCGAGCGGCGCTCGTTGAGGATGCGTTGCGCGCGTTCGATGATCTCGGACCCGGACTGGCCGGCGGCACTGATGAAGTTCTGCCGGACCTGCGCGGCGGCGAGGTCCAGGTGGTTGATGTAGTCGGTGCGGGCCACGTCGTTGCTGTCGCGGCGGCTCTTGCGGTAGCCGATGCCGCCGTACAGTGCGCCCGCGGCCGCGGCCACGCCGATGGGGATCAGCGCGAGTCCGCCGGTGACGACGCCCAGTGCGGTGGCGACGCCGGTGGCCAGGGGCGCGACGAGGCTGACGATGCCGGCGGCACGCTGCACGATGTCCTGGACCTCGGCCGGGCTGCGTTCGGCGGGCGGGACGAGGTCGTCGACGTTGATCGGGCGGGCGCGCGGGAGTTCGTCCTCCGTCATGGACTCCCGGACGACCTCGGCGAGGATCGCGACGACGTCGGACTTGAACGCCGCGAACTGCGCGTCCCACAAGGGCGTCGGCGCGCCGTCCTGGCTCAACCACTCCTCGATCGCCTGCGTCTTGCGTACTTCGAGGCGGTGCAGGTTGCGGGCCCGGCGTACGTCGGTCTCGCGTACCTGGGCGTCTAGTTCGGCGTGCAGGTGGTGGGCGAGCGCGCGCCGCCCCGAGAACGCCCGGTCCACGGTACGCAGCCGCTCGTCGAGCAGGCGTTCCAGGCGGCCGATGGTCAGCCGTGAGGCGGTGCTGAAGGTACGCACCCGCAGCCGCAACGCGTCGTGTTCGTCGGTGAGCTGGTCCACGGGGATGCGCAGTGTGCGCAGTTCGTCGGCGGCGACGTTCCAGTGCGGCTCGAGGGCCGCGCGGGTCTGCGCGGCGACGAGCGCGACGTGGTGGCGCCCGGCCCCGGACTGGATGACGTCGTTGACCGCCCGGCGCAGCACGTCCATGCGCCCCGCGGCCCGCAGTTCGTTGCCGCGCGCGACCCGGTCGGGCTCGCCGGACGCGGCCTCGTAGGCCCCCCGGGCCTCCAGGGCAGGCGAGACCGGTTGAAACCCCGCGCCGATGAAGTCCAGGTCGGGGCGTCCGTCGGGGAGCGTGAAGTTCTCGTGCAGGTAGCGGTTGTTGAGGTCGACGGTCGCCTGCCAGGCCGGCTTGTTGTCGAGCCCGATCTCCAAGGCCCGGTCGATCGCGGTGACCACCCAGACGACGCGCCTGCCGCCGGCTTCGGCGCGCAGGAAGCGGATCAGTTCGAGGTCGTCGTCCGACAACGACCGGGTGGCGTTGGCGACGTAGATGAAGCAGTCGGCGTTGTGCACGCGGTCGCGGACGATCTGGTTGTGGATCTCGTTCGGCGATCCGTGCCCGGGCAGGTCGTACAGCTTCGCCGGCAACTCGTAGGTGTCGATCAGCAACTCGAGTTCCGCGACGATGCGGTCCCAGTGGCGCTCGCGCCGGGCGGTGACGTTCGCCTCGGTGCTCGCGTACGCCGCCACCTCGATCGGGCTGAGGTCGGGCCCGATCTCCTCCCACTCGTCGGAGTCCGTGAACCGCACGCGCAGAAATCCGCGGCCCCCGGCGCTCAGTTCGCCCTCGGGGTCCTTGACCGGGACGACCGTGGCCGGACAGGACGTCGTCGGCGTCGGCGCGGACGGCAGGATGCCGATGAACTGGTCGGCGAGCACTCCGCCGTGGACGACCTGGCGCAGCGTCAGATGTCCCTGCAGCCCGCTGAGCAGAAAGCTCTTGCCGGACGAAAAGCCGCCCAGCAGGCCGATGTTGATCAGCGACGAGGCCGCGCGCTGGCGCAGCCGTACCAGCCGCTCGACGTCGCCGGCCCGCTGCTCCCGCGCCCCGTCGTCGCCCGGCAGCACCGCGTCGAGGCCGGCGAGCCAGCGCGACCCCAGCTCCAGCATGCGGTTCAGTTCGGACCGGAGTCCCTCAAGGTCGGTCACAATCCCCCACGTTCCGAACCGGGCGCCGACTCGTCGGCACCCGCCATTCCCGGGTGCAGGCCTCGGACACGGGCGCACTCCGTGTCGGACAACGACCGTACAGTCACCCGATCACCTGAGCACGCGAGTTGCCCGATGACAACCCTGTCTCCCCGACTCCCCGGCTCCCCGACTCCCCGGCTGGGCGGCGCCGCTCCGCGCGCGGAGACGCCGGGGCGGCGGGAGAATGGACAACAGGGGGACGTCCTGCCGCGGCTCATGTGCATCCCGGAGGCGGCCGTGACCGAGTTCGAGGATCCGCTGTTCCAGATGTTCGCCGCGCGCACGCTCGGTCTCGTCTCGCGCGGTGGCGCCGAGACCGGCGATGTCGCGGCGATCGCCGGGCACGTCAAGCCGGGCGACGCCGACTCCTGGTACAACGCGTGGGCTGCCACCGCCTCGCGCGTGGCGGCGGAGGCCGAGGACAGCCGGTCACGCGGCCACCGGCGGAGTGCGGCGGAGGCGTTCTGGCGGGCCACGACGTACTTCCGTGCGTCGTACCAGCCGCTGTTCGGCGCGCCCGTCGACCCGCGCCTGAAGGCCGCGTTCGCGCGCGAGCGCGAGTGCTTTGCCCGCATGGCGCGGTTGGCTCGGCCCGCGGTGGTGGCGGTCGACGTGCCGTACGAGGACACCACCCTCCCCGGCTACCTCTGCATGCCCGACGACGGCGACGCGGCCGCCCGTGCGACGGTGGTCTCGGTCAACGGGTACGACTCGAACGTGCACGAGATGTACTGGGCGCACGCGATTCCGGCGACGCGCCGCGGGTACGCCGCGCTGCTGGTCGACGGCCCGGGCCAGGGGCAACCGTTGATCGACCAGGGGCTGCCGCTGCGCCCCGACTGGGAGGCGGTGGTGTCGCGGGTGGTCGACTTCGCGTGCACACGGCCGGAGGTCGATCCGGAGCGGATCGCGGTGCACGGCTGGAGCCTCGGCGGCCACCTGGCGCCACGCGGAGTCGCGGGCGACTCGCGAGTGCAAGCCCTGATCGCGGATCCCGGACAATGGGACATGATCTCGCACTTCCCCGCCGAACTCGCGCAGCGCGTGGGCGACACCGATGCCGCCGAGTTGGGCGCGTACCTCGCCCCGGCCGCGGAAAGCCCGGTCGGTCACTGGAAGTTCGTGCAACGCGCCCAGTGGGTCCACGGGGTGGACAGCCTCGGCGAACTCGTCATCGACATGGCCCGCTACCTGATTTCGGACGTCGTCGACCGCATCACGTGCTCGAGCCTCGTCGTGGCCAACGACAGCGACCCCCTCTCCGCGCAGGCGAAGCAGCTGTACGCCGAACTCCCGGGCCCCAAGACCCTGCTGCGGCTTCCGAACGGCCAGGGCTACGACGGCCACTGCCAAACCGCGAACCGCTCGGGTTTCGACCGCTTGGCCTTCGACTGGCTGGACGAGGTGATACGCGCCTGACGCGCTGGACGGGCGTCGACGGGGCCTGGATGGGGCGTGGACAAGGCGGGTCGCGGACGTCCTCGAAGCCACGGCGGCCCTGACGGTCGGCCCGTACCGGCGGCTACTGCCGCGCGAAGCCGGCGAACACGCCTCGTAGGGTGGTCCCGTCGGGCCCCGTCCACCCGGCGACCAGGTGACGGGACGTGCCCGGCTCGGCGTCCGACGCGCGCAGTACGCGGTTGACGTACACCTCGGGCGCGTCCGGTCCGCTGTCGGGACCGTCCGTACCGTGCACGGTGACGGTCGGGTCCGGAGTGTCGCTCTTGCTCTGGTGCTGCGGCACCGCCTCGCCGCGCAGGAGAGCCCGCAACTGGGCCGTCACCACCGGGTCCTGGACGCCGTCGTAGATCCACCGGGTACCGAGCACCCCGTGCTCCGAAGTGCCGATCAGCGCACCGCCGGGCACCCCCTCCAGCGCCGCACCGCGGTAGCTCATCGGCACCAGGTACGCCACCGGCTCGGCCCCGGACGCGTCCGCGACGACCATGAACTCGATCCCGACCTCGCCCGCCGGATCGTCCAGCCGGAACCCGCCGGCCCGGGTCAGGTCCGACGCCGCGGTCGCACCGCCGCCGACGTACCAGCTCTGCTTCGGCAACCAATCGGCGAGCAGCTCCAACTTGGTGGGCGTCATGGTGGTGTGGTGGATCGAGGCCATGCGAGCTCCTCACGCGTGGTTCCGGGACCGCTCCGACGTGACTGGCCCGAACCTATACGAGAGCCCTGCCCCCGCCGGGTCGACCCGGCCCAGGGTGCGGACCGGCCGGGTCAGCAACAGAGCGGTGGCGGTGAGGAGGGCCACCGCGGCGCCCACCAGGAGCACCCGGTCGGTGCCGAAAACGTCGACGGCCGGGCCCGCCAACGCGCTGCCGATGGGGTACATGCCGACAGAGCCGGCGACCTCGTACGCGTGGACGCGGTTGAGTACGTCGCCCGGCACCTGGGTCTGCACGCTGGTGGCCCACATGACACCCCAGACCCCGATTCCGGCGCCGACGCCGATCTGGGCCGCGGCGAGCAGCCAGACCGGCCAGCCGAGCACGATGCCGAGCGGGTAGAGCGGGTACGCCAGCATCGCCACGGCACCGGCGGCGAGCGGCCGTTGGGGCTTGTAGCGGATCGCCAGCAGGCCACCGGCCACGGTGCCCGCGCCCAACGCGCAGTTGAGCAGGCCGAAGGCGGTCGCGCCGTGCTCGGGCACGATGACGCCCGCGGCCACCGAGAGTTGCGGCCCCCAGGAGAGCACCGCGAAGACCATCCAGATGACGATCACGCCCCAGAGCCAGCTTCGCGAGCGGAACTCCCGCCAGCCGACCGCCAGGTTGCGCCACAGGGTCTCGCCGACCGGCGGGGCGGGCACCGGCCCCAGCCGGAGCACGAAGAGGCAGACGGCGCTGGTCCCGTAGGCGACTGCGGACATCACCATCACCCAGCCGGTCGCCCCGAAGCCCACCAGCGCCCCGGCCAGCGCCGGGCCGCCCAGTCCGGTGACCGCCTCGGAGGTACGCAGCACCCCGTTGGCCCCCTGCACGTCCCGGGACACCAGCGGGACGGTCGAGGAGGCGCCCGGCTGGAACATCGCGTTGGCGGTGCCGGCCACCACCAGGAGCGCGTACAACTGCCAGAGGCGGTCGATGCCGTGGATGAACAAGAGGGCGAGCAGTATGTGGGCGGCGAGGTTGGCCAGATCGGCGGCGATCATCATCCGGCGGGCGGTGAACCGGTCGGCGAGCACCCCGCCGAACAGCACGAGTCCGGCGAACGGGCCGACCAGGAAGGCCATCGCGTACCCGGCGGCGTTCAGGCCGTACCCGCCGCCGAGCAGGCCGGCCGAGACGGCGACCGGCAGCATGGCCCAGCTCAGCAGACCCGCGCTGCGGGCGGTGAAGTAGTACCGGAACTCGCGGGACCAGATCGCCGGCCCGCCGACCGGCAGGGCCTCGGCCGGCCCGGCCCGGCCCCCTGCGGGCTCGGCCGTCGCGGTGCGGTCGGTCGGACGTACTCCCATGACGGCTCGGCCCTTCGGAATCCATGGCGGGTCGACCCGCCGGTACGGGGTGGGCGCGGGAACGGCACCGCGGTGTGACCACCGTAAGGAGGGCGGCTCGTCAGGGGTCTGCTGCCGGACCAGAGGTTCGGGCGCCCGGCGAGAAGCCGCACCCGCCCGAAGGCGCCGGTGCTGACGTGGGCTTTTGTCGGGCCCCACGACTGGTCTCGCCGGAACCGGCAGAACCGGCGGAACTGCCGGAGCAGTTGTCCGCCTGCTGCGAGGTCCGGCGTCAGGGTCAGGGGTCAGAGCGTGCCGCGGAAACCGTCAGGCCGCCGCGTCGGTGTGGCGGCGCTGCCAGTCGAGGAGCCGCTTCCGGGCGGCGTGCGCTTCCGCGTCCTCGCCGACCAGCTCACGGGCGTACGCGCGCATCAGTTCGTCCAGCACGAACCGGCCGGGCGTCCTTTCCCGCACCAGATGGGAGTCCGCCAGGCTCACCAGCAGTGCGGCGGATTCGGCCGGGGTCGAGTCCGCGAGCGCCGCGGCGTCCGCGGTGAAGGCCGAGCCTGGCATCAGTCCGAGGAGCCGGAACATCCGCCGGGCCGCTGCCGGGAGCACGCGGTACGAGAGGTCGAAAGCGGCCCGCACCGACGAGCGCCGGTCCCCTTCGATGTGCAGCTTGGCGAGCACGTCGTCGCCCGCCAACTCGGCGCAGTAGTCGGCGATTCCGATGTTGCGGGCGACCATGTTGGCACCGGCGGTCCGGACGGCCAGCGGCAGGCCGCCGCACACCCGTACGAGCCTGCGGGCCGCCTCCTCCTCGGCCGCGACCCGGCAATCTCCGACGATGCCGCCCAGGAGACGGCTGCCCTCCTCCGGATCGAGCACGTCGAGGAGGACCCGGCGGGCGCCGTCGCTCGCCACCAGCCCGGCGAGCTGGTTGCGGCTGGTGACCACCACCGCACACCCCGGGGCGCCGGGAAGGAGCGGCCTGACCTGCTCGACGTCGCGTGCGTTGTCGAGGACGACCAGCACCTGCCGGTCGGCAAGCAGCGTGCGGTAGAGCGCGGCGGCCTCGTCCTCGTCCTCGGGCAGGTGGCCGGGCGGAGCCCCCAGGGCCCGGAGGAATTGGGCGAGGACGTTGCCAGGACGCAGCGCCGGGAGCGGTGAATGGCCACGCAGATCGACGAACAGCTGCCCGTCCTTGAAGTGCTCGCGCCGCTCGTGCGCCCAGTGCGCGGCGATGGCGGTCTTGCCGACGCCGGGGGCACCGACCACCGCGACCAGGTCGCGGCGCCGCGCGGGGTCGGGCGAGACGAGGGCGTCCAGCACCCGCATCTGCCGGGCCCGGCCGACGTGGCTGCCGATTCTGGCGGGCAGCTGGGCCGGGGCCGGGAGCCGTCCGGCAGGCACCGTACGGTCACCCGGCGCCGCGCGCTCGCGGTGCTGCCCGGGATGCCGCCCCGGGTCCCCGGTGGCGGGCGGCTCCCGGCGCAGCACCCACAGGTGGGCATCGCGGACCTCAGCGCCCGGCGCGATGCCCAGCTCCTCGTCGAGCCGGGCGCGCAGGCGGCCGAACACGTCGAGCGCGGCGGCCTGTTCGCCGCTGCCGGCAAGAGTGCGGATCAGCCGGGCGTGCAACCCCTCGTGCAGCGGCTCGGTGGCGACCATCTCCCCGAGTACCGGGACAGCCTCCTCCGGTCGACCCAGCTCCAACGCGGCGTCGGCGTGCAGCAACGCCGCCGCGACCCGCCTGTCGTCGGCCGCCACCGCGGCCGGGTGGTGGCGCAGCACCGGGTCCACGTCCGCGAGCACCGGGCCGCGCCAGGTCCGCAGGGCCTGTGTGAGCGACTCGTACGCCGCTCCCGTCTCCGCCCCGCGCAACTCGCGTTTGGCCCGGTCGAGCAGTTCGTCGAAGTGCCCCAGGTCGATCTGCTTCCGGGACACCTCCATCCGGTAGCCGGTGGGCGTACGGACGACGGTCGGCGGTGGGACGGCACGCGCCCCGCCTGGTTCCAGAAGGTGGCGGACCTGGCTGACGTACGTGTGGACCAGGCTCTGGTGGGAGTCGGGCGGCCCGTCCGGCCACAGCGTCGCGGTGATCTCCCCCAGGGTGGCGGGTTCGGGGTGCGTGAGCGCCAGCAACCCGAGCAGGCGGCGCAGCATCGGGCTGGTGACGGGGACCGGGGACCGGCCGCGCAGGAGGGCGAGCGGACCGAGGATCAGGAGTCGGGGCCGGGCGACGGCGCGCACCGGCCCAGTACGGGCGGCGGCCCGCAGGTCCGACAGCTCGCAGGCGGTCAACTCCAGTGCGCCGGCCAGGCGTTGCAGGGTCCGAGACCGGGGCCGCCCGACCCGGTTCCGCTCGATGTCGCGCAGCGCCCTGGTGCTGATCCCGGCCCGCGACGCGGCGGCCTCCTGGCTCAGCCCGGCCCGCTTGCGGAATGTCCGGAGGCGCGTGCCGAAGGAGTCCGGGTCGTCCGTCGCGCCTCCAGGGGGATGGTGTCCCGTGGCCGACGTCCTCTCCACCATGGCCTGCATCCCCTCGGCACCTCGTGTCCGTGCACGACCGGTTCCGCGGATCCCCGGCCGGTGATCAGTTTGGACTAGACCAATGCGCGGGGCAAGGAGGTGGAGTTCGCCCCCGAGGAGGCCTGGAAAGCATCCAATAGTGGGCGTTTCGGGTCATTCTTGACCGACCTGGGCCCGATGCCGCCGGACGCGCTTCCCGCCGCGTCCGGGCAAACGATTGAGGGCCCGGCGATTGCCGGGCCCTCAACGGTGGTAGCGGGGACAGGATTTGAACCTGCGACCTCTGGGTTATGAGCCCAGCGAGCTACCGAACTGCTCCACCCCGCGTCGATGTGATCACTCTAGCGTGTGAACGGGGTCGCGCTTGACCACCGCACGCGCCGCGCACCCGATCGGCGGTCCATAGTGGGGCAATTCGACATGCCGCATCGTGCGTCAGGGAAGTTCTTCCAGTCCGATCCGGTACCAGGCACGCCCGCAGAGCACGTGAAGATCGGCGCCCTGGCTGAAGATCCGCCACCTGTCGGGCAGCGGAGAGCCGTCGGGCAGGACGAGGCGGAACCCGGCCGTCGGATGGAAACGGCCGTCGGCGAGCCTGCCGGTCACCTGGAGGAGGTCGTAGTCGTGATCGCGGCCGAACGCGGCCACCCGGTCCGCGCCGACCAGCAGGGCATGGATTCTGGACAAGACGTCCTGGGCCCAGCCGACGACTCGTTCGTCCTGGATCCGCACGATGGGTTCGCCCTTTTCGTAGGAGACCCAGGCCGTCTCCCCGTCGACGTTGAGTGCGGGCGCACCCCACATAGATCCCCACTCGTCCGAGGAGTACGACCAATCGCGCCGCAGGTCCGGGCCGAAACGCACGAGGCCGGACGCCCCGACCGGCGGCGGCGCCCCGTCCCGCCCCCATCCGAAGTTGCCGAAGATGCCCTCGTCGAAGTAGCGGACCCAGGAGTTCCCGCCCGGCGTCGTGAAGACTCCCCCGATCCCGTCGCCGAACACGCCGTCGGCCACCACCTGTCCGTCCGCGTCGTACGCGACGGCGTTCCGCTCCGGCCCCTCCGGCTCCGGCCGCCACAAGGCCCGGGTGCCCACCAGCAACACCCGGCCCGCGGGCAGGAGTTGGACGTACGGATGTGAGACCGTCAGCTTCGGGATCCGCGCGGCCTCGACGGGCCCGGGTGCGTGCACGGTGACCCGCGCGGACACCTCCGCCGACATCCGCGTCTCGGGGAAGGAGACGCCGGACGGCGCGGTGATCCGCGTCCGGGTCGCCTCGGCGGAAGCCCGCGCCGTCCAGAGCACGACGAGCCGACCGCCGGGGGCGAGCCCGACGGACACCGGCTCGTCGGTCGCATCGCCGCCCGCCCCCGGGTCCAGCACCGCGTGATGCCGCAAGCGCACCGCGACTTCGTCCACGTCGACCCCGTTCCGTAGCCCGGTCCACCGTCACGGACCGTCCGGTTCGCAACGGTAATCGAGTCAACGTGGGAGGGTCGGCGCGATCATCCCGGCGGCATCTGCGCTGCGGTGCATCACCAGCAGCCTCGTGTCCGAGCCGCCGAGGACGGCGTTGCGGATGCCGCCGCGTCCCTGGGCGTGTGCGGCGACCTTCTTGCGGCGGGGACCGCGATCAGCGGGCACACCCCGGCGCGGCACCACCCTCCGACGACGAGCGCAGGTGACCGCGGTGAGAACTCGTGGTCCCCTCATCGGTTTTGGGACCCCGACCTGGAGTAGGGTGGGGCTCGTCGAGGATATTTCGTACGCCGACCCAGATATCGGCCTCGTTCGCGGCGAGCACGAGCGCCGGACGGGTTCGTGCCTTTCCGGAGGCAGCAGGTCGGCACCATGACCATCCTCACCGCAACCGACGACCGCCTCTCGGCGACCGTCCGGACACATCGCACCATCCCCGCCACCCGCCTCACCCTGGCGCGGTTCGGCCGGCACGACCTATCGCCGCGTCAGGCGACGGCGACGCCGGGCCCGGAATGACGCGGATCCCTCTCGTACAGCGCTGAGCGGCGCCGACACCTTCACGGTGTCCGCGTACGCCCGCATCCCCCGCCGCGGCAGAGGCCGCCGCCGTGCGCCGCGGTGCGTCGCCGGCAGCTCCCGCGCGCACCGCCGACAGCACCAATCCCCTTTAATCGCACGCCCGTTCACTCATCCAGGAGGTGGCTTCGCATGACGGAGTCGACCAGCACCGCGACGAACAACCCGACACCGACCGGCCCGACACCGACCAGGCCGTCCACCCAGGCACTGACCCGCCCCGACCCGCGCAAGCGCCTCGCCGAGAACGGCGCGGACAGCGCACCGCCCACCCCCCGGGAACCGGCCGCGAGCCGCGGCAAGACCAGCGTCGCGGACGGCGTGGTCGAGAAGATCGCCGGCATGGCCGCCCGCGAGATCCCCGGCGTGCACGCCATGGGCGGCGGGTTCGCCCGCACCTTCGGCGCCATGCGCGACCGCGTCCCCGGCACCACCGCCAACGTCAGCCGCGGCGTCCGCGTCGAGGTCGGCGAGAAGCAGACCGCCGTCGACCTGGAACTCGTCGTCGAATACGGCGTCACCATCACCGACGTCGCGGGCGGCGTACGCGCCAACGTCATCGACGCGGTCGAGCGCATGACCGGCCTCCAGGTCGTCGAGGTGAACATCTCCGTCAACGACGTCCACCTCCCCGACGACGAGTCGACGGACGGCACCGAACCGCGCGTCCAGTAGCCGCCACCGCGCCGCGACCGGGCCGGGACGCCGGCACCTCCGCACCCGACGCACCATCAGCTCGGTAGGAGATGCCGAACCTACGGCGGGCGAAGCCGCAGCGGTCGCCGCTGGGGAGCACGCAGGTGGTACAGGTCGCACAAACGGGAATTCCCGCACCGCCCCGAACACTCCGTCCTCGCCCCGCTCGCCGGGCCGAGGACGGATCCACGCCCGCAGCGCGCGCCCAAGGCCATTCCGCGCGGATCAGATAGCACGTCGCAGGCCGCATCCCCCTCGTCCCTACGCTCTGCGCATGATCCTGCTGAACGATCCCCGAGTCCGCGCGGTCGACATCCGCGAATGCGGCGAGCCGCTGGTCGAGATCACAGGTGCGCCCGGGCTACTGCTGGACGACCGGGAAAGGGACCCACACGGGGCCTGGGGGCGGGTACGCACCGGCGTACTCGCACGCCTCCGCACCGCTGCCACCAAACTCCCCGAGGGGTTACAGCTGTTGGTCATCGAGGGCCACCGCAGCGCCGCGGAGCAGCAGCGGCGGTTCGAGGCGTACGCCGACGGCCTGCGCCGCGCCGGAGTCGACGACCCCACGGAACTTCGGTGCCAAACCAGCGCTTTCGTGTCCCCGGTCGAAGTGGCGCCGCACTGCGCGGGCGCCGCGGTCGACGTGACACTCGCCGACCCCGCCGGCCACGAACTCGACATGGGCGGCCCGGTCAACGGCCACCGCAGCGGCCACGAGGCGTCGTGTGCGATGCACGCCGCCCACATCTCCCCGCAGGCCCGCCTGCACCGCGACATCCTCACTGCGGCCATGACCGCAGCAGGCTTCGTGAACTACCCCTCAGAGTGGTGGCATTGGTCCCACGGCGACCGCTACTGGGCCCTACTGACCCCTACCCATACCGCCCACTACGGCCCCATCTGACCGGGGACACGCTATCCGCCTGCCTTGGCTGGAGACTGCCTTCTGGCGGATGTGGGTGGGGGCGGGTTGTGCGGGGATTTGTTGGGCTGGGGGCCTGCCCCCGGGGGTTCCGGGGGCAGGGCCTTGGGGTCAGGGGATGGTGAGCGGGCTGGCGAACATGGTCGCCTTGTCGCGGGCGTTGATGTCGGGCGGGTTCTTCCTGAGGTTTATGAGTCCGAGGCCGGTCATCAGCGTCGTCTGGTCGTCGAGGCGCCATTCGGGGTGTTGCAGGTCGAGGACGTGTCCGACTTCGTGGGCGTGGAGCCAGCGCAGGTCGTACGGGCCGACGACCGCGCCGGGCTTGCCTGCCGGGTGGGTGCCGCATCCGTTGATGGCGCCCTGGTTGTCCCGGACTTCGGAAACGATGTAGATGACGATGTCCTTCGGGCCCGCGCCGTTGCGGTGTTTGGCCAGGGTGTCCTGGTCGGCACTGGCCGGAGCCAGGTTTTCGTTGCAGGGGCCCACCCGCACGGTGTCCAGGCCGGGGATGCTGATCTGCTCGGTGCCGACCAGCTCGACGCCGATCTCCACTCTGCCGAACAGGAGGCTCATGTCGGCGATTTGGTTGTGGACCAGGGTCTGGTCGACCGGCATGTTGACGGCCTTGACGTGGACGCGAACACGTTCGTTGGGCCGCCAGGTGGTGCCGACCGTACGGTTCGGGTTGACCCAGAACACGTCCAGGACGTCGGGGCGTCGCGAGACCATGGTCAGGGCTCCGGGCAGCGCGCGGTGCGCGGAGGTGGCGTCGGTGGCGCCCCAGCCGCCGGGTACGCGTTCGTCGTACCCGAGGCTCTGGACGCGGTTGTCCGCGGCCACCCAGGCCACGTCGAGCTGCCCCGGCGTACGGCTGGCCACGGCCAGGGAGCCGGACTGCGCCGCGCCGGGCCAGGCGATCGGCCAAGGGGCGGGCCAGTTGGCCCAGGGGTTCCACGCGGTGGTGCCGATGCCGCCGTCCGGGCCGATCCAGAACACGTCGAGGTAGTCGGGGCGTCGGGCGATCGCCACCAGCCCGGCGCGGCGGACGGTTGTGTGGTCGCTGATCCGGGCGTGGCCGGCCGGGGCGATGGAACGCGAGGGCCAGTTCGCGTTGACGTTCCACCATGCGGTCGAGACACCGCCGTCGGGGCGGATCCAGAACAGGTCGAGCTGGTCGCGTACGCGCGACACCACGGACAGCGCACCGGCCGGGTACTGTGCGGCGGCGGGTGCGGTGATCGGCCACGGAGTCGGCCAGTCGAGCCAGACGTTCCACACGGTGGTGGCGATGGCGCGATTCGGCTGGATCCAGAACACGTCGAGTTGGCCGGGGTTGCGGGCGACGGCGGCGAGGGCACCCGGGAGGGCCGCCCGCGCGGGTGCGATGGACCGCGGCTGGGACCAGCCGCGGGCGGTGGCGTCCCACCAGGCCGTGGAAACACCGCTGTCCGGACGGATCCAGAACACGTCGAGGTGCTGGGGGTTGCGGGCGACGGCCGCCAGGCCTCCGGCCGAGGCGCCGGTGGCGGCCGAGCCGGGCGGCGCCACCTGGCCGCCGGCCCAGAGGTGGGTGGTGTCGTTCCATGTGGCCGTGTTCACGGCGCCGTCGGAGGCGATCCAGAAGACGTCGAGATGGCCGGGCCCGCGCGCGACCGAAGTCATGGTGCTGTTCTCGGCGTTGGCGGCACCCGGCAGCGCGAAGTCCACGCCGCTCCACGCGTGGGCGGACGGCATGGGAGCCAGCAGTGCGGTCAGGAGGGCGAGCGCCAAGGCGGCGATCAGTCGCCGGGGAGCGCTGCGCGACGGCCGCGACGCACGCTCGGACCGTCCGACGGAGCCACCGTACGCGCGGCCGCCGCGCCGGGAAGCGCACCGGCCGGGTGCGGCGGTCCCACCGAGAGCGCGGATGATCGGCGCGGCTGTCGCGGTGATTCGGGCACGAGCCGAACCCGCCTGCCACGAAGGTCTGTTCATGGTTCTCCCGTTCTGCGCACGGGCCGCGGAGCGCGGCCGGTCACAGGGGATGTGGCGGCGGACAGCCGGACCTCTCAGGTTTCCGCGAAGTTTTTTCTCATGGCGCGTCGCGGCGGTTGGCGGCGGTGCCGCGGCAAGGGTGCGGGGGCCTCGAGGACGCGGCTCGCACGTCGGCCGGAGGAAGCGCTGTCGGGCTGGTGTCGCGGGAGCAGGTGCCGCGGGAGCAGGCACCGCAGGGGCACGCACCGCAGGGGTAGGCGCCGCAGGGGTAGGCGCCGCAGGGGTAGGCGCCGCAGGGGCAGGCGCCGTGGGGGCAGGCGCCGTGGGGGCAGGCGTCGCGGGGGGGGAGCAGGCGCCGCAGAGGCTTCCGGCTGGCCCGAGACGGTGGCTAACGGGTCCAGGGGTTCCAGCCGCCGATGGCCTTGGTTGCCGCCTCGGCCGTCTCGGTGATGGTGCGGGTCCATGTCGCGCAGGTGCGGGTCGGGACGCGGCGCCGGCCGACCACGACGGAGAGCGTGTAGTGCTGCGTGCCCTGGTGGTCGTGGACGGGCGCATGGATGGTGGCCACGTCGACGGTCTCGCCCGGGGGCCGGGTGGTGTACTCGTGCCAGTCGGCGGCGGGCAGGTAGTCGCGCAGCGTCGAGACGATGGTGTCCGGCATGCCCGAGGTGACGAGGTTGGCCAGGACGTCGTTGCGGGCGGCCGGCGCGTCGCCGAGGCGTTCGATGAGGAAGCCGGCCTCGCGGGCCTCGCCGGTGAGGCGGCGCAGCGCGGCGCGGGTCGCGGTGACGGGGATGAGCGGGGGCCGGCCCAACCAGGAGTCGACCGCCTGGTCGCCGTTCCACAGGAGTTCCGGCAGGCCGAGCGGCGGGACGGCGGGGAAGCGTTCGCCGACCAGGTCGCGCGGGCGGCCGACGGCGATGGTGCCGGCGCGGCCGACGACCACCATCTCGCCGTCCCGCAGCGCGGTCAGCAGGCAACTCAGGCCGAGGTCCCGGTGCAGGCCGTGCAGGTACGGCAGCAGCACGTCCAGCGGCGCGACGCCGCCCTCCGCGGCGCGGCCGAGCCGCGTGAGCGTCGGCCCGAGCCGGTACGCCTTGTCCTCGCCGCGGTGCACGAAGCCGGTCTCGGTGAGGGTCGTCAGGATGCCGAGGCAGGTGGGCTTGCTCAGTTCGAGCCGGTCCGCGATGACGGCCAGCGACAGGGGTGTCGAGGCGTGCTCAGCGAGGAGGTTGAGGACCTGGGCGACGCGTTCGGTCGGTGGGGAACGCCGCTCGGGCATGGTGTGCGCCTCTTCCGTTCGCCGGGCCGATACATACGCGCCGCCCGCCCCGCCGGACGGCGGTGGCGGATGGCGCGTCGGAAGGATTCCACAGACCGTGGCCGGTGTGCCGAGGCGGGTGTCCGCCTCGGCACTCGAACGGGCGGGTCGGCCGAACCCGGCGAAGGGGTGTCGGTCAGACCTGGCGGGCCGGCCGGCTCGCGGCGTGCCGGCCGGCGAGGTAGCCGAAGACCACGCCGCCGGCGATGGTGGCGCCGCCGCTCGGGTACGCCCAGCCGAACAGGTTTGCCGTGGTGTTCCCCGCCGCGTACAGGCCCGGCACGACGCCGCCGCCCTGGCGGCGGACCCGGCCGTCGCGGTCCACGCGCGGGCCGCCGTTGGTGCCGAGCGTGCCGGGGAGGATCTCGACGGCGTAGAACGGCGCCTCGCGCAGCGGCGCCACCCGTCCCGGCGCCATCAGGCCCCGTGTCGTACGGTCGAAGTCGGGGTCCTCGCCCTTCTCGGCGTACTCGTTGTAGCGCGTGACGGTGGCCTCGAGGGCCGCCGGGTCCACGCCGATCCGGCGGGCGAGGTCCTCGACGGTCTCGGCGCGGTGCACCCACTCGGGGTCGGGGCCGCCGGGCAGCATCGACAGGATGCGCTGACTGTCACGTACGGTGCGGTCGAAGATCAGGTAGGCGGGCCCCGAGTTGGGGAAGCCGACCCCGTCGAAGGCCCCGAACAGCTTGGGGAAGTCGTTGTACGGCAGCGCCTCGTTGCCGAACCGGCGGCCCTCGCGGTTGACGATGATCGACGCGGGCTCGGCGCGGCCCCACTCGAACTGCGGGACGTGTTCACCGTCCCGGGTGATGTCCGGGTCGATCATCGCGGGCGTGCCCCAGTACGAGGTCATGTTGCCCAGTTCGGCGCCGGCGGCGACGGCCATCGTCAGACCGTCGCCGGTGTTGTTGCGCCACGGCGACAGCGGCTGGACGTCGTACCCGATGTGCGCGCGCACCAGCTGGGGGTTCCACTCGAAGCCGCCGCACGCCAGCACGACGCCCTTGCGCGCGCCGACGGTCAACGTCCGCCCCTCGTGTTCCGCGTGGACGCCGACGACCTCGCCGTCGGTGATCACCAGGCTCCGGGTCGGCGTGCCGAGCAGGGTCTCGACACCGCGTTCCAGCAGCCCTTTGAACAGGCGGGCGATGAGTGCGGCGCCCTTGGGGCGGATGTCCTCGGCCTCGCGGCGCGCGAGCTCGGCGAGCAGTTCCGGGGTCTTCGGCGCCATGTCCTCGCTGAGCGTGGTGGCCGCACCGAGCGACATGAGCGTTCCGCGGCTCGCCAATTTGTCTACCCAGTTCGGGAGTTCGCTGCCCACGGGGTACGGGTCCGGCTCGACGGCGCGGCCCGGGAGCGAGCGGCTGCCGGGGAGTTCCCACGTACGGTAGTAGTCGACGAGCGCGGTGACGTGGGTGCGTAGCGGCGTGTGGTCCTCGAGGTAGCGCAGGGTCTGTGGTGCGGTGTCGACGAAGACTTCGAGGAGTTCCGGGTCGTGCTCACGTCCCCCGGCGATCGCGCGGATGTAGGCGAGCGCGTCCTCGCGGTTGTCGGTCCCCTCGGCCATGTGGTGGTTCCCCGGCAGCCACATGACGCCGCCCGAAACGGCGGTGGTGCCGCCGAGTTGGTCGGCTTTCTCGAGGACGAGGACTTCCGCGCCGCCGTCGTGGGCGAGCGTGGCGGCGGTCAGCGCGGCGCCGCCCGAACCGACCACGATCACGTCGACGACGCGGTCCCACTGCTGGGTGTCACTCATGTGCGGTGTGCTCCAAGGGAGTTGAGAGAGCGCGCCGGGCGCGCGGGTCGGTTCGGGGTCGCCTCAGGCACCCGGGCCCGCCGTCCATCCGCCGTCGAAGACGAACTCCGATCCGGTGGAGTACGACGACTCGTCGGACGCGAGGAACAGCGCGAGGCTCGCTGCCTCGTCGACGGTGCCGATACGGCGCAGCGGGAGTGCGGCCATCGGGTCCATGCCGAGCCCCTTGGCCATCTCGAGGCCGGCTCTGGCCATGTCGGTGTCGATGGCTCCCGGGTGCATCGAGTTGACCCGGACGCCGAGCGGCCCCAGTTCGATGGCGGCCGACTTGGTGAGCCCGCGGATCGCGAACTTGGTGGCCACGTACGCGCTGGTGTGCGCGGCTCCGACCAGGCCGTTCATGGAGGACACATTGATGATCGACCCGCCGCCGGCCGCGGTGATGGCCGGTGCGGCGGTACGGATGCCGAGGAAGCAGCCGAGCAGGTTGATCTCCACCACGCGCATGAAGTCGGCGGTGGTGGTGTCGGAGATCGCGGCGAAGTGGTTGACGCCCGCGTTGTTGACGAGCACGTCGAGCTTGCCGAACCGTTCGGTTGCCAGGTCGACGGCGGCCGCCCACTGCTGCTCGTCGCGTACGTCCAGCCCGGTGTACACGGCGTCGGCGCCCAGCTCGGCGGCGACCTGCATGCCGTCGTCGTCCAGCACGTCGGCAAGCACGACCTTCGCCCCCTCGGCGACGAACCGCCGTGCATGGGCGGCCCCCTGGCCCTTCGCCGCGCCGGTGACCAAGGCGACCTTGCCGACCAGGCGGCCGGTGTCTCGCTCCACGAGCTGTCCCTCTCCGTTGCGCTCCCGCGCTCGCCCAGGACCCTGGGCGAGCGCGCGTACCGTCGCTCACTGAATTTCATATATGAAACGCTTGTTACAAACAAGCGTCTCCTGATGGAGCGTCAGCCAACCTGCCGGCCGAGGGCCGCCGCTCAGGGCATGGCGGTGCCGCCGTTCACCCGCCGAAACCGGCCGGTGCCGGCCCGGGACGCCGGGGAGGCAAGGGAACAAAAAGCACAGGCGACGTCGTCGCCGCTGCCGATGCGCAGTAGCGCGGCGCCTCGATGTCCGAGGCGCCCTGCGGGTCCCGCGCCCCGGATCAGCTGGTCAGCTGATCAGCGGCGTCCGGCCCCCGGGTGCGGTCACGAGACCAGGCTGTGGCTCCACACCTCGTGCTCGGAACCCACGTCGTCGGCCCCGAGGTGTTCGATCCTGGTCCATCGCCACGCCCGCAGCGCACCGAGAGCAGGCGCGTTCGACGCGTCGACGAATGCCACCGCCAAGGCTGCGTCACAACGGCTCAGCAGCAGTTCCATCAGCGACGTGCCCACACCGCGGCGCCGGTACGCGGGCAGGACCATCAGATCGGCGATGACGAACACGCGTCCCGAGGCGGTGAGTTCCTCGATGTGCCGGGGCAACCGACCGAGCGCGCCGCGCCAGTGGTCGCCCTCGCGTCCCATCGGGAAGCCGTACGCGCAGCCCGCCGCCCCCGCGACGCTGCCGGCAAGGGCCATCTCGAACCCGGGCCGCTGGTTGTCGGAAGCGAAGCGTCCGAGGAACTCCTGCCGGTCCCGGAACTCCTCGCCCCGCTCCCCCCGGTACGCCTCCACCGCCAGGTCCGCGACCGACTCACGCTGCTGTTCGGCCTGCCAGCGGGTCAATCCGCGAAGGAAGACCTCGGCCGTCTCCGCGCCCCTCGGGCGCGGGTCTTCCGCTGCTGTCGCCATGTCGGCTCCCTTCCCGCCCACGCATCCGGACCACGTCGGTGCCGACGATCGACTGTCGCTTTCACGGGTGTTCGCGGCGGTGCCGACCGGGCCGAGGATCCACGTGATCACCGGAGCATTGCCGACGACCGGAACACGGAACGAGGTGAGATCCGCAACGAGCAGGAACAGCACCGGTCGAGGCCGCGGGGTCTCGGCAATTCGGCACGGAGCGCATCGCCCCGAGAGGCGGTGACCCGACGCCGTACTTGACAGTCAACGGTGACCGGCCGCCGCTGTCAACGCGTCGGCGGCGACCCGGTTCGCCGTCCGGAATGGGGCCGGGCGCGACACCTGCTGATCTGCGCACCCTTTGAGACGATACGCCGCAGCTCTATCCGCGGCCCCTGCTTGGGTCTACGGTGAGGCCTACAGCCCCCGCCCACGGCTATGGACGACATGCGTCCGCCGGGGAGGCGTACGGGACCCTCCGAATGTTCGACAGACGCGTCGCCCTCCCGGGCCCCGTCACGACCGCCCGACGACACCGACACACGCAGCGGCGCGCAGCGGCGACCTCGCGTGGCCGCGGCCCTGTTCGCGGCATCAGGACAGGGCTGAGCGGTGGGTGTCCGCTTTCCTGCCCACTGCGCGGGGATGCTCGGCGCCGCGACGGCGGCCTGGTCGGCGAAGTACCCAGAGGTCGAGGTGATCCGTCAGCCCGTTCACGCCGCGCCCGCCGGCGTACTGGTCGACGTCTCCGCACGAGTCGCCCTGACGGTGGTCGGCCGCAAACTCACCGGCAGTCTGCTCGGCCTGCGCCTCGGCCCGGTCGCGCGCGCGGTGCTGCTCCACACCCACGGCCCGTTCGCCGTCGTGCCGTTCTGACGCCGAGCGCGGCGGCATCGACGACGACCGTACCGGCGACCGGACCGTGCCCGGATGAACCGATATCGAGGAACTGAACATGCGTGTACTTGCCGTGAACGCGGGATCGGCCGGCCTGAAGCTGAGCCTTCTGAACGCTGATGTCGTCGAGGAGAGCGCCGAACTCCCCGCAGATCAGCACGGTTTCGACGTCCACGAACTCGGCGCGCTGCTGAACACCTGGCCCACGCCGGACGCGATCGGCCACCGCATCGCGCACGGCGGTGCGTACTACTCCACCCCGGTCCGCGTCGACGCCGCAGTACGGGACGTGCTGTACGAGTTGTCCGACCTGGCCCCGCCGCACCAGGCCCTCGCCCTCGCGGCGCTGGACGCCGTCGCCGCACTCCTTCCGGAAGTCGGCGCGGTGGCCTGCTTCGACACCGCGTTCCATGCCGGCATCCCGGCGGCGGCCGCAACGTACGCCGTCCCCTCGGATTGGCGGGAGCGGTACGCGGTGCGCCGCTACGGCTGCCACGGCCTGTCACACGCCTACGCCGCCGCCCACGCCGCGCACTTGCTCGACCGGCCGTTGCACGGCATGCGGATCGTGACCTGCCACCTGGGCGCGGACGCCTCGCTCGCGGCGGTCCTCGACGGCCGCAGCGTGGACACCACCACGGGATTCACTCCGCAGGAGGGCCTGGTCACGGCGACCCGTTCCGGCACGGTGGACCCCGGTCTGGTGCTCTGGATGCACGAGCACGGAGGGTTGTCCGTACGCGAGATCACCGCCACGCTGCGGGAGCGGTCCGGTCTCACCGCATTGACCGGAACGGGGGACATGCGCGCGGTCGAGGCGGCGGCTGCCCGGGACGACCGCGCGGCCAGGCTCGCCCTCGACGTCTACACCCACCGACTCGTCGGCGGCATCGCGGCGATGGCGGCCGCCACCGGCGGAATCGACGCCCTCGTGTTCACCGGCGGAGTGGGCGAGAAGTCACCCACCGTGCGTCAGCGGGCTGCCGAACGCCTCGGGTTTTTGGGCGTCTTCGTCGAACGCCGGCGCAACGCCACCACCCGCGGGGACGGGGACATATCCACTGCGGAGGCAGCGGTACGGACGCTGGTCGTCACGGCGAGGGAGGACCTCCGTATCTCCCAGGAGACTCGCAAGTTGCTCGAGCGCCGCAGCGGCCGGAACGGGCGCGCGCCTGTCTGACACTTGTCCGATCACAAGGCTGAACGGACACCTCACCGGGCTGCAGCCCGGCTGCGGTTTCTCTCAGTTGGACGGACGGGGCGCGTTGGCTTCGTTCGGCACTTCGGAGTTGGCCGTTTGTGTGCGTCGCGCTCACGTCGCACCCGCATCGCGCGCTGGTCGCGCCCTCGTCGCGCCCTCGTCGCGCCCTCGTCGCGCCGACGCGGATTCCGGAAAAGCGCGCGCAGATCCCATCCAAGTGGTTTACCCTTGCTAGCCAAGCATTTTGCGGTGCCTCATGGGCACAAGCGGGGGGATTGCCATGGATCCGGTGACTGCTGTCGCGGCCGCGACTGTCGCGCTCTTGGCCAAGGGTGCTCTGGAGAGCGCGGGCCAGGAAGCGGGGCGCTCGGGATGGTCGGGCGGCGCCCGGCTTCTGGCGCGGATCCGTGCGCGGTTCCGCGGGGACCCCGCCGCCGAAGCCGCGCTGGACGAGGTCACCCGCGCGCCCGACGACGAAAGCGCCCGACAGGTCCTGGAGTTGACGCTCGCCACCCACATGCGGAGCGACCGCGCCTTCGAGGACGAGGTGCGCCGGATGGTGGACGAGAGCGTCGCCGGAACCGGCAATACCACACAGGTCAACGCGGCTGTGATCAAGAACGCCCAGGTGTTCAACGAGAAGGTCGAGATCCAGGGCGACTGGAACATCTCCTAGCAATCCGGAGACCACCCCACGTGGTTCGCCCCGCGCCGTCACCAAGCCCGGAAGTCCTCGACCCGTTGAGCTCAGACACAGCAGCCGAGCCGCGCCCGGCCGAACGTCCGGCAACCGCCGACGGAACGGCGGTCACCGCTCCTCCCGCAGGCACCTCCTCCCCGGCTGATCCACGCCCGCCGAACGACGAATCGGACGGCCCGGTCAGCGAGTCGGACGCGCTGCGTTCGCTCGCCTCGGGAGCGGGGGCCGACGCCGACGAGCGCTCCGAAGCACAACAGGCATCCGCTCTCGCCGACCTCATCGCGGCGCGCCTGAACGCCGACGCGTCGGGAACCCGTATCGGCACGCTCGCGCTTTTCAACGACACCGTCAGTTTCGGCGGCGGCTTCCACACCGGGGGTGCCCGGGTCGCGCCGAGCGCCCGGCACAGTGGCGCTTCCGCGGTGATCGACGGCATCGAACTGGGCGACTACACGGAGCGGTTCGTACAGCCGACGGGCTACGCAGCGGCCGTCGAGGGCCTGTCCAGACAGGGCCTCCTCGTGCTGACCGGGCCGCCGGGCAGCGGACGTACCGCCACCGCGGTCAACGTGCTCTCCGAGGCCGTCGCGCTCGGCGGCACCCCCGACGGTGGCTGCCACCGGCTGCTCGACCCGTCGGCCTTGTCCGAACCCGGTTGGGTACCTCCCGCGAAGAACCGCGGCTACGTCGTCGAGATCGACGAAGGTCCGTCGGCTGCCGGAAAGTTCGGGGTACGCCAACTGACGTCCGTGGCGGGCGCGGTACGCGCGGCCGGCTGCCACCTCGTCCTGACCGGCGGCCACGACCTCGCGCTCGCGGTCGCCGACACCGACGGCGGAGACCCGTTCGCCCACCACGAACTCGCACCTGTCGACCCGCTGGTGATCCTGGAACACCGGGTGCTCGGCGCCGGCCCCGGCACCGCTGCGCGGGCTCGGCTGCGCGCACGCCTGGAATCCGGCGGCGTCGTCGGCGCCTTGCGGGAGCAGCCGGCCGCCCGGCACGCCGCGCGGTTCGCCACGGTGATCACCGCCGGAGGCGACCTGCACGCCGAGGTCGCGGCCCTGCGCGACCCCGGAGACCAGGTCCGGTCCTGGTTCCGGCGGCACCGGGAACCGGCGGCCGTCGCCTTCGCCTTGGCCGCGGCCGTGCTCGAAGAGAGCAGCTACCTGACCGTCGCCGACGCCGCGGTGAAGCTGCACACGGCGCTGACCCCGCCCGAACCGGCCCCGCCGGACCTGCGGTTCGCGGACCGCATCGGGCACGAACAGCAGTGGATCCGGCTCGATTCGACCGGCTCGGGCCCGCCCCGGGTCCGGTTCCGGGGCCCGCTGCTCGGCAATGCCGTGCTGCTGCACGCCTGGAACACCCTGGACGGACGCCGTGAGGCGTTCCTCGAATGGCTGCGCCGAATGCTCGGCCACCGCGACATCGAGGTCCGGGCCCGTGCCGCGGTCGCCGCCGGCGTCCTGATCTGGGCGGACCGGCACTACGCGGTGCATCGGTTCCTCACCGCCTGGGCGGGCAGTACGTCGTGGCCGCAACGGCAGGCCGCGGCGACCGCGCTGGGGGTGGCAGGCCGGCAGCCGGAATCCGCCGACGCAGTCTGGGAGTTGCTGGGCGACTGGACGCGAGGCGGCAACAGCGCGTACCAACGGCGCCTCGCCGGGACCGCGGCGAACGCGGCGGGCGGCTTCCTCGGGCGCGCGGCCCCGGACCGTGCGGTGCAGGTCCTGAAGAGCGCGCTCGACCGCGGCGACGACTGGGGCACGTTGCCGTCGGTCGCCTGGGGCGGCGTGCACCTCGTCCACCAAGGGCAGGCAGGCGCGGTCCTCGGCGCGTACCTGGACTGGTCCGAGCCCGAGGACCAGTCCCCCATGGTCGTCAAGACGCTGTCCGCCTTCGTCTTCGCGGTCTCCCAGCCGTACCGGCCGCCATCCCCGGCCCCCGGGGTCCCGGGAGTTCCGGTGCTGCTCAGCTCATTGCCGGAACACTCCGGGGCAATGGCCGAGTTGTGGGCCCGCGCGCTGGCCAGGCGTCCGGTGCAGGACTCCGCGTTGGCCGCCTTGCGGGAGTGGATCGACACCTACGCGCCTCTGTGCCCCGGAAGCCACGAGAGCATCGCGGCACTGCTCGCCCGGATCGCCCGCAGGCGGGGCAGGCACCGCGAACGGCTCCTCTGGTGGCTCGACAAGTGGGCGGGGGACGACGACCGACCGTCGGAGTACGCGGCATGGCTGCGCCGCCGCATCTGAACCGGCTTGGAGAATCGAGTGAGCGAGGTGCCAGACCACACCGTGCAGAAGCAGACGTACGACCCGGTCCTCGACGTCATGGAGCCGTCGAGGTGGCGCCTGACGACTCCGCTGCGCCCGCCGGGCCCAGGCCGTGCGCTGGTTCTGGTCCGCGACGACGGCTCTCCGCTCGTCGTGCACGCCGGGGACGAGATCCCGTCGCCGCGCTACGGGGGCTACCGCAAGGTGTTCACCGTCGACCTCGGCGAACACCGCCTCGTCCTGGACATCCCCCTGCTCAGTCGCGACCCGGCGTTCTCCTTCCGCAGCCGCGTCGACCTGGTCTGCAAGGTGACCTCGCCGACCGAGATCGTCACCCGCGGCATCCGCGACATGAGCGGTGCCATGTACGGCTACCTGCGCAAGCTGCTGCGCGAGGTGGCGCGCTGCTACGACATCGCCGAGTTCCACGAGGCCGAGACCGCGCTGAACGCCGCGCTCGGCTCGTTCACCGGCGACGACGCCGTCCGGCTGCGCAACATCCATGTGGAACTGCTGGTCGACGAGGACGAGATCGCCACCAGCGGACGCGAATTCCGCGACGTGGTACGGGATACCCGGCTTGCGCGCATGCGGCGCGGGCGGCACGTCGAGATGCTCCGCGACGAGGGCATCGAGGGGCTCATCGCCGAGATCGTGGAGCGGGAGGGGCCGCGCGCGGCACTCGCCTGGATCGATAAGGACGAAGCCGAGAAGCGCGCGGTCAAGAGCGAGGTCCTGCGGATGGTCCTGGAGCGCGGCGACGCCGACCGCGAGCCCTTCGAACAGGCCGAGCTGGAACGCGCGGTCCTGGCGGCGGCACTCCGGGACGGGGAGGACGGCCTCGGTGCGCCGATGCGGCGCGGACGACTCGGCGGTTCGCCGGCACGGGCCCTGGAGCCGGGCCCGGCCGAACCCGCGGAAGCGGCGCCCGAACCGCCGCTCGTCAGCGGGGAAGTACTTCGTGAGTCCCCCGAGCGGCGCGGCGGCGGCCGGGTTTCCGGGGTCGGCCGCGAGCCCGGGGCCGCGCGCGAGCCCGGTTCCCGACGTGTGCCCGGTGCCGGACGCACGCCTGGCGCCGGGGGTACGTCCGGCACCGGGGACACCCCGGAGCGGAGAAGGGAGTTCGGCCGTGGCACGGCTCCACGGCGTGCCGCCGCGTCCGAGGCTCCGCCCGAGGACGAGCCGTTGCCGCCGCCCGGCCGGGCATCGGCCCCGCGTACCGCCGACGCACCTGAGACGCCGACGCCGCGGGTCAGCCGCGTACGCGGAACCGCCAAGCGCAGGCCCACCGACAACGGCGGGGAGCCGCGATGAAGCACACGCGCCACGACGACCGCCACGACAGCAGCGACCCGACCCCCCGGCCCTGGTCGCTGCACGGTGCCGCGACACTCGGACTCGGCCCCACTGCCCCGGGTGGACCGCCCACGCCGCGCTCCGTCCCGCGTCCCGCTCCCCGGCACGCCTGGGGCCGGGCACAGGGACAGGTCCAGGCGGTGTCGGTGTGGACCGAGCAGGTACCGGGCCGCGGCGAGGACGCGGAGCCGCTCGTCGCCCACCACTGGCGTTCGGCGCAGGGCCTGCTCGCCGTGTTCGACGGCTCGGGCGGCGCCGGTGCCGCCCCGACGTGGCAGGCGCCCGACGGCACTTCGCGCACCGGTGCCTGGGTGGGTGCGCGCACGGCGCGACTCGCCACCGATTGCTGGTTCCACGACGTGACGCGGGAGCTGCAGGATCCCGAACCGCAGTCGCTGCACGAGTACTTGAGGTACTTCCTCGAGAACGCTCCGCAGCGGCGCAGCAAGATCGGCGGGACTATGCGACGGCAACTGCCCACCACCCTGGCGGGCCTGCACTATCGGCTCCCCGAGGGGCGAAGGGAGGTCGAACTGCGCGCCCTGTGGGCGGGCGACTCGCGGGTGTACGCCCTGCTTCCGGGCAGCGGGCTGCACGTCCTCACCCGCGACCACACGCGGGAGAGCGACGCGCTGGAGCTTCTGCGCAGCGACCCGCCGATGACCAATCTCGTGTGCGCCGACCGCGACTTCGAGATCGACAGCCACCAGATCTCGCTGCCGCTGCCGTGCGTTTTGGTCGCCGCGACGGACGGGTTCTTCGGCTACGTCCACACACCGTCCGACTTCGAGCACCTCCTGCTGCGCACGCTGCAGCAGGCGGACAACGCCGCGCACTGGGCCGACCTGATCCGGCACGAGGTGGAGTCGTTCACCGCCGACGACTCCTCGCTCGCGCTGCTGGCGCTCAGCTTCCGGGACTTCGACTACCTGCGCACCGAATTCTCGGACCGGTTCCTGAAGTTGCACGACCAGCAGGTCTCCAGGCCGGCCGTACTGACGGCGGCGCAGACCACCGTGGCGGACCCCTACCAGACCGCGGCCGAGGTCCGGGCGTGGCAGGACTGGTCGTGGCACAAGTACCGGGGCTCCTACGAATCGTGCCTGCCGCCCCTTCCCGAGGAGCCCGCGTGAAGCAGGGAGATGTGATCGCGGGGTACCGCATCACCACCGCACCCACCAACGCCAACGGCGGGAAATGCATCTGGGCGTTTGCCGAGAAGTCCGGAAACGCCTACTTCATCAAGCAGTTCCTCGAACCCAAGCGCCCCAAGGACGACGCCGCCGACTCGCCCAGCTTGCGCATCAGGCGGCAGGTGGCCCAGGAGTTCGAGGAGCGGCACCGCGGCATCATGAAGCGGCTGCGGCCCGACGCCCCGGGCGGCGGAAACATCGTGCTCGCCACGGACTTCTTCCACGAGGGAAGCACGTACTTCAAGGTGACGGAGCGCATCGACACGGCGAGCCTGGCGCGGCCCCAGGACCTGGAGCCGCGCCAGAAGGCGATCCTGCTCAAGACACTCGGCACCAGCCTGAAGCAGCTGCACGACATCGAGGTGGTGCACGGAGACCTCAAGCCGCTCAACGTCCTGGTGCAGAAGCGGGACCGGGCGGCCTTCCACACCGCGAAGTTGATCGACTTCGACGACTCCTACCTCGCGGGGAAGCCGCCCGCACCCGAGGACATCTCCGGCGACTCCCTGTACGGAGCCCCGGAATGGCGCCGCTACCTCCGTCGGGACAGCGGCTTCGGCCCCGACCGGCTGACGTGCGCCGTGGACGTCTTCGCCCTCGGCCTCATGACACACCTGTACGTGACGGGCGAACTTCCGGGTTATGACGACAAGTTCGGTTCGCCGGCCGACGCTGTCAACGCGGGTGAACTGCTGCGTCTCGACCCGCGCCTGCCGGACACTCTCCAGGGACTGCTGCGGCGCATGACCCTCGCAGACCCCAAGCACCGTCCGCGGACGGCGGCTTACCTCAAGGCGCTGTCCAATCCGGAGGCGTGCACTCTCCGCCCCCGCCCGGTACGCGGTCCCGGTCCGGCGAAGTCGCCGGGCGAGGAGGGTTCCACATCGGGACCCCGGACGAGTCGCGTGCGCGCCAATCTGGGACCGCGTACGGGCGGCCAAGCACCCGTGCCGACCGATGCAACGCCCGTTCCCCCGAAGACCAGCGGGCCTGCAACGCCGGTCGGCCCGGTGCCCTCGGACAACCCGGCGACTTCAGCCGCGCCAGCGGCTACTGCCGGTCCAAGAGCTCCGGAGCGCCCGGCCGCTTCCGACACCCCGCCCGCTTCCCGGACCTCCCGCGTCCGCATCAACTTCGGTGATCGAAACCGCGATCGAGGGCGCGGAACACCCTGACCTCCCCCTGATCTCTCTCAGGAGTCATCCATGAGTTCTCCGAACAACCAGTACCAGGGCAACCTTCAGTACGCCGTCGACATCGTGCTCTGCATCGACGCGACCGCGAGCATGTACCCCGTACTCGAAAGCGTGAAGTCGAGCGCGTTGCAGTTCCACGACCGCCTCAACGACGTGATGGCGAAAAAGGGCAAGGCGATCAGCCAACTGCGCCTGAAGACCATTGCGTTCCGGGACTTCGGAGACGACCCGGACACGGCGATCGAGCAGACCGAGTTCCTGCACCTTCCGGACCAGAGCAAGGAGTTCGAGACGTTCGTGCGTGCGATCGACGCGGACGGCGGCGGCGACATCCCGGAGTCGGGCCTGGAAGCCCTCGCTCTCGCGATCAACGCGCCCTGGGAGAAGGGCCTCGACCGCAGGCGGCACGTCATCGTCATGTTCACCGACGCCCCGGCCCACCCGCTCGGCACCGTGGGCGCGTCCGCTCGGAGCTACCCGGCGGACATCCCGCGCGACATCGACGACCTCTTCGAGCAGTGGGGTTACTCCCGCAGCCAGAGCGCGGTCATGGAGCAGTCGGCCAAGCGCCTCGTGCTTTTCGCGCCGGACGAAGCCCCCTGGGGCAACCCGATCGCCGAAGACTGGGACCTGACCCTGCACTTCGAGTCCAAAGCAGGCGAGGGCCTCGAAGAGTTCGAGATGGACGAGATCATCGAAACGATCGCGAACAGCCTGTGACCCTGCACCTGCAGTGGCCCGGATTCCAACTCGACTACTGCGAGGGAACGCTGCAGTTGCGCTGGCCCGCCGCCGTGATCATGGACGCCAAGGCCGAGCGGTGCGCGGCCGCCTCGCTGCGCTCACGGTCGGAGGACGGATCCGGGCAACTGACCCTCCGGTTCAAGAGCGCGGCTCCGGAGACGACCGACCTGATCGCGGTGCGGGTCGACGTCCCGGTCGGCCACGTGGGGAGGGTCGAGGGACTGGTCGAGCTGCTGCGCCGCGAACACGGCGTCCCGGACCGGCCGGGTGATGAGGAGACATCGGACCTGGTCCGCATCCCCGCGGAGGAGGCGGACTGGCTCGTCGCGCCCACGGGCCCCGCGTCGGAGCAGCTCTTCGACGAGGTGATGGACAGGGTCGCCAACAGCTGAGCCGGGACGTACGCACAACGGCGCGCACGACGACGAAAGGCGCACAGGGGTGGCGGCAACAGGCAACTGGCGCTGCGCGGATTGCGACACCTTCAACGCACCCGTGCAGAGGGCCTGCGTCATTTGCGACAGCACTCGGAGGGCGACGTCCGCCCCTGCCACGGCCCCGGCCCGCAAGAGCGCTTCGCGGCCGGCGGCCAAGCGGCCGTCCCCGGCCAAGCCAACCGCGGACTGGCGCTGCGCCAAGTGCGATACGAACAACAGCAAAACGGACACATCCTGCGTCGTCTGCGATACGCACTGGAAGGCCGCCTCCAAACCGGCGCCCAAACCGGCGTCCAAGACGGCGAAGAAGGCCGCGAAGAAGGCGCCGACCACCTCGGCCGGGCCCGGCTCGGACCGCCCGGCACGACCGGCGTCCGCGAAGCCGACGCCGACGAAGGCCGTTCCGCGGCCTCGCCCGACGAGCCCGCGAGGGACGACCGGTACGGCACGGCGACCGGCAAGCCCTTCCGGTGAGGGCCTCTTCCACCCGCCCCCGAGCGAGACAACCGGCTACGTCCCGATCGTCGCGGGCCCACCGCCACCGACCACCACGTCGCACCGGGTGCCGACCTCGGCCACCGCACCGCCTCGGACAGTGCGGACGACGACGGGTCCCCCTCGTCCCTGGGAACGGCCGCCGGCCTCGGTTCCCACGCACGAGTCCTCCGGCTGCCTGAAGAAGGTGGCCATCGTCGTGTTCGTCCTCGGCCTCCTGTACGCAATCGGCAAAGGCTGCGACGACGATCCGTCGTCCGACAACTCGTACGCGACCGGCGGCGCCACGAGGACGGCCATGTCCGGCAGCGCCGCCCCGAGGGCGACGTCGAGCGGGGGCGCGCCCTGCCCGGCACGCATCGCCGGCCGACTGCCGTCGGGCAGCGGCGCGCAGCTCGTCAAGGCGTTCCGCACGGCGAACAAGCAGATCACTCTGTGCCTCACCCGCGAGGGCAAGCTGTTCTACTTCGGCGAGTTCAGCGATCAACGCGAGCCGGGCATTGCCATGCCGGCCCAGGCGACGGGTGGCGGCTACGAGGCGAGCAATCCCCCGTACCGCTATGTCATCCACGGCAATGTCGTCACGGTCTACAACGCGGGGACCCAGGTCGGCGAGGAGACCCTGACGCCGCTGCCCTCCCCGAGCTGACCGCTCCGCGGCGTCACCTGCGGCGGGAGACACCTCTCCGCCGGGGGTGACGCCGGGAGGCGCCTCACAGCCGTTGCGGTCCAGACGAGCAGAACCAGCCTGGAGAGGACGGCAGTTCGATGACATTTGTGATCGCCTTGCCCTGCGTGGACGTCAAGGACAAGGAATGCCTCGAAGCTTGCCCAGTCGAGTGCATCTACGAGGGAGACCGCCTGCTCTACGTCCACCCGGACGAGTGCATCGACTGCGGTGCCTGCGAACCGGCGTGCCCCGTCGAAGCGATCTTCTCCGAGGACGACACCCCGGACGAGTGGCGGCACTTCAACGCCGTCAACGCCGAGTTCTTCGCCGACCTCGGCTCCCCCGGCAGCAACGCCAAGCTCGGCCCGGTCGGACGGGACCATCCGACCGTGGCGGCGCTGCCGCCCCAGGGCGCCGAAGACTCACCTCTCGCGGCACCGCCCATGATCTGACGGCCCCAGGGCCGCCCGCGAGTAATTCACAGCGTCTGCCCGGGGATGTTTCGGGCCGGAGGCCACCGCTCCGCGGGATCCACGCGGGATTCACCTCGTGATCACACCGCAGCGTGTAGCATCCCGCCCCAACACTCCCATGGATCTTCGGAAGGCACGTTCCCCATGAAGGAAGTACGGTCGGATCCCGCGGATCTCAAAGGCCAATACGCAGCCCAGGTGGCCGCGGACCTGGCGAACAACGCCCGGGAACAAGAGCGCGTGAGCGCCGAACTGGCCGTGCTCGAGAAGCAGTTGCAGGCTCTCCAGGATGACCGGGCGCTCCTGGAGAGCATCCGGCAGGCTGTCACCACGGGCACGCTTCCCGACGCGGCCGCTCCTCCGCGGACAGCCGACGGCGCGTCGTCGCCGGAGCCCGGTCAAGGCGCCGCCGTACCGGCGCCGCGGGAGAAATCCCCTGCCGCCGACCGCGCTCGGGTCGCGGAGTCCAAGGCGTCCCCCACTCGCCCCGCCCGGAAGAAGTCCGCGAAGAACGACGGACCCACACTGGGCGAGCTCATCCTCAGCCACCTCGTCGCCCAGCCCGAGCCGCGGTCCGCCGCCGAAATCAGCGCCGCCCTCGGCGAATCGCACCCGCAGCGCGCCCCCAAGGCCACAGTCGTGCGTACGACCGTCGAAGGCCTCGTCGCCAAGAGCCTGGTCGAACGCTCGAAACAAGGCTCCTCGGTGTTCTACTCCGCCCTCGCCTCGCCGCCCCAGAGCCGCGGCGACAACGCCGAGACCGCCCCCGCACCCGAGGCACCTGCAACCTGATGCGCTGACGGCGACCCCGGCGTCGCGTCGTCGACGGTCGGCGGGCTATCCGAACAGCGTCGCCAAGGCGCCCGGTGTCAGGGCGTGTTCCCGGGCGAGCGCGACGGCTCCGACGATCGCGGCGCGCTCGCCGAGCGGGCCGGTCTCGATCCGGAGCGTACGGGTGGCAAGGGGCAGGACGCGGCGGTAGACCACCGCCTTGATCTCGGCCACGACGTCGTCGCCGACGGCGGAGAACGCACCGCCGATCAGGATCCGACCGGGATTGTGGAAACTCACCACGGCGGCCAGAACCTCGCCAATCCGGCCCGCCGCCACGCGCAGCGCCCGGCGGGCCCCGGCGTCCCCCTCCGCGGCCAATCGGGCGACGTCGCGGGCCGTGTCCACTTCCCGCCCGGAGGCGCGGAGTTCGCGGACGAGGGCCGCGCCGGAGGCGACGGCCTCGACGCAGCCGGTGTTGCCGCGCTGGGCCGCCGTCCTCGGCGGAGTCGTGCTCGCGCTCGGCGTCCTGGCCATGACCGTCGGCACCATCCGCGGGGAGGCGGCCGACGACCTGCGTACGCTCACCGCGACCGGCGCGACCCGGAGGATCCGCCGCAACCTCACGGCCGCCACGGCGGGCGGTCTCGCGGCGGCCGGAGTGGTGCTCGGCACGGTCGGCGCGTACCTCGTGCTGACCGGCGCCTACTTCGACGACCTGGGGACCCTCGGGCACGTGCCGTACGGCCCGCTCGCCCTGGCGCTGTTGGGCGTCCCCGTGCCGGCCGCGGCGACCGGGTGGCTGATCGCCGGGCGAGAACCGCCGTCCACGGCCCGGCGGCTCCTCGAGTAGTGCCGCGGCCGGGACGGTTCGCAAGCGCCCCCGGACAAGCGATTTCGCCGCTGCATACCGTCAGGGTCCCCACAATGGAATCCGGCTCACCGACGGGATTGGGCGCGGACGCGGGTCCACCACAGCATCACGGCGGTCAGCGTCCAGCAGGCGGCGAGCCGGATCGGCGACGTGGCCGGGGCGTCGCCGAACACCGACCACCGCGCGTCGAGCAGCACGGTGAGGCCGGCGACGCCGACGATGGGGCCGGCCGCGTACCAGAGGACCGCGACGAGCGGGCCGAACTCCGCGAACGCCGGGTGGGCGAGCAGCAACACCGGGGCCGGTGGACGGTACGCGCCGACCAACCCGGCGGCGACCAGGACCGGCGCCGCCGCGAGCACGATCAGGGGCGCTCCAGGATGCGCGAGCACCGCCACAGGAAGTGCCAAGAGACAGCCGGTGACGACCATCACCAGCGTCGGAGCCAACGCGTGTTCCAAGGCCACGCGTTCGAACGGCCGCGGCAACCAGGCGGCGCGGCGTACGTCGTCGCCGTCCAGCCGTGCGGACTCCAAGACCGCACCTGCGGCGAAGTACCCCAACAGCGCGGCGGTGATCCCGAGCAGGGCCGCCGCGGCTCCGGAGGCCGCCACCGCGGCGATCGCGGTCATGCCCGAGAACGCCAGGAGCACCGCCATCAGGCCCAGTCGTCGCGGCGCCGCGACCAGGCCCACCCCGTCACGCCAGAGGATCAGCAGCGACCCGCGGCGCGGGGCACGGGATCGGGCGGCCCAGCGTTGCGCCCGGCCCAGACGGCGCACGCCCCCCGCACGTGCCGCGGACGCGGCCCCGGACGCGGACAGTTTGGCGGCGCGCAGGTCCAATGCCCAGATGCCGGCCAGAACTCCCGTGGACGCCTGCGTACGCGTACGAAGTTCGGCGGTGGGGATGCCCGCGACCAGGCGCGGGGCCACCACCAGCGCGGCCGCCACCGTGACCGCCGACAACGCGAGCGCGACCGGCCACAGCGGCACCTGCCCGCCCGCGACGGCAAGCACCGGTTGGGACGCCCATCCCCAGGGCCCCGACCACAGTTCGGCTGCCTCCAAGGCCCTCGAACGGTGCCCACGCGCCGCCGCGACCACCTGGACCGCACCGCCGACGAGCACCAACACCAGGACCGGCAGAGCCCGTTGCAAGGCCTGCGCCGCCCGTCGCGAACGCTCCACCAACAACGCCCCGACCACGGCCGGTACCGCGACACCCACGCCGAAGCCCACGAACCCCAGGAACCCGACGCCCACACTGCCCAGCCCGGCGGCGGCAATCCCCAGTGCGCCGACGAGTCCCAGGAGCAGCGCCGCGAGCACCCACACTCCGGCCGACAGCGCGAACCACGGCAGGAGCACCGCGCCGCGGCGTACCGGAAGCGCCAGCAACCAGTCCACATCAGGGCGAGAGGGTGTGACGGGACCGCGCCACAGTCCGTCCCACGCGGTGACGATCAGGATCCCGGCCGCCGCGACGACGAGTCCGGAGGGCAGTACGGCCGCCAGTTCGTCCGCGTGGGCGGCGAGCGGTCGTTCCCGACGCACGCGGTGGATCGCGCCGGCCATGTAGACGCCGTACCAACTGCCCAGCACGAGCAGGACCGTGTACGCCGCGTACCCGAAGCGCCGGGTCCGGCCCGCGCCCCGGCGTGCCCGCAACCACGTGCTCGTGCGGCGCGTGGTGTCCTGCGCGGAGGACGGCACCGTACCCGCGGCGTCGACGTCGGGCGCGGCGGGGCTCAACGCTGCCATTGCGCCGACGTACGCTCGGGCGGCCCGTCGGAGACCACGCGGCCGTCCTCCAGGACCAGGACACGGTCCGCCACCGAGTGTGCGAGGGCCGGGTGATGGGTGGCGAAGAGCACCGCAGTCCCGCGCTCACCCTCGGCACGCAATCGGGCCGCGAGGCGGTCGCGCGCGGTTACGTCAAGTCGTTGCTCCGGCTCGTCGAGCACCAGCAGATCGCGCGGACGCACCCATGCCGCCGCCAGCAGCATGGCCTGTGTCTGCCCGGAGGACAGCGAACCGGGCAGCGCGTCGGCGTGCGCGGCAAGCGTTTGCTCGTCCAGGCACCGTTCGATCACGCTGTCGGGATCCGGGACGGCGTGCGCCACCGCGACCAACTCCAGGTGCTGGCGGACCGTCAGGTCCGGGTAGCAGCTGAGGGCCTCCGCGACCACGGCGACCCGGGAGCGTACCCGGGGGTCGTCCTCGTCCATGGGCAGACCGTCGAATCGGATCGAGCCGGTCGTCGGCCGGTCGCGCCCGCAGGCCAGGCGCAGCAGCGTCGACTTGCCGGAACCGTTCGATCCCGTCAAGGCCACTCGTTCGCCCGGGGCCAGGCGGAGATCCAGGTGCTGCAACGCCTCCCGCTCCCCGAATCGACGGCTTACACCCGTAAGCGTCAACAACGCCGCCTCACCACTCCCCGCGCGCACCTACTGCCGAACACGTACCGCGACCCGACGACGCGCCAAGTCCCGCCACGACGTGATCCACCACGTCCCGCCACTCTAAGCCGCCGCCTCCAGTGCCCGGATCTGCCGCCGTCGGCCGATACCGCCGTCGGTGGAGTTGCCCGTGGGCAGGGTGGTCCCGGCCGAGATGCGGGTGGAGCCCGGTGCCGGGCGCGGGGCTTCCGGCCGGGCGTGGGTGGCGCCCGGCCGGAAGGACCTGTTCGGGACGGTCACCTCGACAGGACGAAGTCCAGCGCGTAACCGGGGGCGGTGGTCCAGTACGTGACGCGTTGGAAGTCGTTGGCGTACAGCGGAGTCGCGCCGGGCATGGGGACGTCGATCGGCCCGCCTGCCTTGCTGCCGGGAGCGCTGCCCTGGAGGGTGAGGCTGATGCTCGTCACCTCGTACTCGTCCATCGGCCCGTTGAGGACCATGGCCGCGTACGCCTCCTTCCCCGGTGCGAGCGTGACCGGCACGCCCGGGTCCGGGTCGCTGTCCTCGATCACGGGGGCCGGGGCCCGGCCGTTGCCGAGCAGGATGTAGGGGTGGCGGTAGAGATCGCAGGTCGTGCTGCCGGCGTTCTGGACGGTGATCAGGAGGTGCCTGGTCTCTGTGGCGTCCGGGGGCTCCTTCTGGGAGGAGACCGCCAACGCGTCCGTCGTGCACGGCGCGATGGTCGCCTTGCCGCTCGCGCTGCCGGTGCCGACGGCGCTTCCGTTGGCGGGCGCGGCTCCAGGCTTTGCGGCCCCGGGGTTCGCGGCGCTCGGCTTCGAGGCACCGGGGGTGCTCGGGGCGCTCGGAGCCTTCGGAGCGGTCGCGGCGCTTGGGGTACCGGCTGGGCTGTCGGCGGGAGTTCCGGGAGTGCCCGGGTCCGCGGCGCTCTGGGCGGCATCGGGCGACGTGGCGGCGACGCCCTCCGGCTGCGCCGCCGCGACCAGCGGACCCGGGGGCGGCAGCACCGTCTGCCGCTTCTCGCCACCGCTGCCCGTCAGGGCGACCGTGGAGACGACTGCGACGGCGGCAACCGCGGAGACCGTGCAAGTCGCCCACCCGACCCGGCGGTTGCGGCGGCGGGCGTTGCTCCCTGCGTCGTCCGGCGCCAGGAACGAAGCGTCATCCCCGTGTGTGCGGTGCTGAGACCCATACATTCTGCTGTTCCTTCCTGTTGTGGAGCCCGGTGGCCGGCGGAATGCCGCTGCCGGCCCGGGCATGACACCGGCGAGGATGAGGTGGGTGCGCCGCCTCGCCGTGCCACGAACCGACCGGGTGTCACAGCAGGGCGAATTCGTTCAAGGCAGCCGCTTCCTCACGCTTCCCTCGCACCTCTCTGCCCGGACAAACCCCGATTCGGCGCCCTGGGGTTGCATGGGAGTCGAGCCCGATTCCACATCCGTTGAGGGGAAAGGCCCGAACCGCGGCGTTCGCGGGAAGGCTTCTCAAGAGCGGCGATTGCCGGCGATGGGAGGAGCGTTGTGGTGGCGGCGGGCGTGTCGGTGGGGCCACCGACGCCGACGACGACATTCGATTCGGACGCGCGCATCGGCTTCTCCTGCGATCCGCGGACGATCGGCCGTTCGGCGCACCCGTTGCCGGTGTCCGCGGCGCATGGCTCCCCCCTGTTCCCGGGCTTGGGGCCTTCTACGCCTCCACCGTCGGGCCGCGCCGCGGGGATCGTCCCACCGGGACACGGATGACGAGATCGCCCGTCATCCGGCACGGCCAAAGCCGGTTATGCGTCCTCGACCAAGGCGATGAGTTCGTCGAGGTGGCGCACGTACTCGCCGCGGCTTTTCGCCGGCAGCGGCAGGCCCGCCTCCCACTCGTGCAGGGACGCGTTGACGCTTTCGGCGATGTCGCGTCCCTCCGCGGTGAGTTCCAGCGCGATGCGGCGGCGGTCCGCCGGATCGGGCAGGCGGCGGACCCAGCCCGCGGCCGCGAGGCGGTCGACGGCCAGGCTCAGCCCGCCCGTAGTCCGGCCCAGCACGCCCGCGACCGTGACCGGCGACGCGCGACGGTCCGGGGAGCGCCGGATGGTGGCCAACACCAGGTAGTCGGCGACGGACAGGCCGTACGGCTCGACCAGCCGGTCCAGAACCGTCGTCACCAGCATGTTCAACCGCACGATGCGGGTGAGCAGCCCGGCCGCGCCCTCGGGCAGGCCGGGCCACTCGGGGGCGTCGCTCATCGACCTGGGCACCTCACGACGTGATCCCGAAGCGTTCGAGCCCGAACGCCCGGATGGCATTGCCGCGCAGCATTGCATACACCTCGTCGGCGTTCATCCCGGCGCCCTCGCACAGGCGGTGCGCGACGGCGCGGGAGTTGGGCCAGGTGCCGTCGGAATGCGGGTAGTCGGTCTCGAACAGGATGCTCCGCATGCCGACCGACTCGCGCGAGATCAGGCCGTGCTGGTCGTCGAAGACGCAGCCGTACACGCGGCCCTTCACGTACGTGCTCGGCGGGTCGGCCAGGTCGACGCCGCCGACGCCGTCGCGCCAGACCAGGTCGGCGCGCTCCAGCAGGTACGGCATCCAGCCGACCTGGCTCTCGGCGTACGCGATGGTCAGCGCCGGGAATCGGGCCAGCGTTCCGGAGAAGATCCAGTCCATCAGCGAGCCCTGGGCGTTCTGCGAGCTGAGTGCCATGCTGACGGCGAGCGGTGCGTCCGGCGAGGTGCTGGGCATGTGGGACGACGAGCCGATGTGCATGGTGACCGCGGTACCGGTCTCCTGGCAGGCGGCCCACAGCACGTCCCACTCGCCCGAGTGCATGGACGCGAAGCCGAGCCGGTGGGGGTTCTCGGAGAAGGCGATGGCGTACGAGCCCTTCTCCGCGCACCGCCGCACTTCCGCGGCGGCGAGCTGCGGGTCCCACAGCGGGACCAGGGTGAGCGGGATCAGCCGCCCCCGGCCTGCGCCCGCGCTCCACTCGTCGATCATCCAGTCGTTGTAGATGCGCAGGCAGCGGTAGGCCAGATCCTTGTCCTTGCGCTCGGCGAAGCCCTGTCCGCAGAAGCGCGGGAACGTGTTGGGGAAGTTGACGGCCGCCTCGACGTGGTTGACGTCCATGTCGGCGAGGCGCGCGGCCTGGTCGTACACGCCGGGGCGGAAGTCCTCGTAGATCGCTGGGACGTTGCGAACCTCGTCCTCGGGGAAGCCGGCCGGCGCGTGCAGGCGCCCGGTCGGGAAGACCAGGTCGTCGTACACCCAGACGTCACACCACTGGCCGTCCTCGACTTTGCGCTCGAACCCGTAATTGCCACCGGAGAACGCGAGCTTCACCTTCTCGCGCACCACGCGCGGACCCTGCTCGCGCAGCTCCGCCGGGAGTTCGTTCTGCCACAGGTCGCGCGGTTCGAGGACGTGGTCGTCGACCGAGATGATCAGCGGCATGGCATCGGGCGCGGGCGTGACGCCGGCCGACGCGGAGGCGGAGGCGGCAGGGGCAACGGAAGCGGAGGCTGTGGCGACAGGGACAGGGGCAGGGGTCATTGCGGTGGGCCTTCCGGGTCAGGGTCGAGGGCACGCCGAGGCCGGGCGGCGTACCCGCTCGAGCGCGTACGGCCGTTTCGCGTGCGGGATCCGCGCTCAGGTCCGGGCTCTGCTTCGCGCCCCTTGAAAGTAGCTTTTCAAAAAGCTACTTTCCACAAAGCGATCTGCACAAGCCCCGGTTCGCGCCACAGCGGAAGGACGACCGCCCTCATGGCCGACGAGACACCCCCCGCACACGCCGCCTCCGAACGCGCCCCGGAGCTGCGGATCACGCACATCTCCGAGGCCCCCTGGCACGAGGTCAAGGCCCAGTCGCACAACGGGCGCCGCACTTCGGTCTGGGAGAAGTTCCTGGAGTGGACACCCGAGCGCATGGTCATCTACGCCCGCTACGACGCGGGCGTCGTCGTCGAACGCCACGGCCACATGTCGGAGCACTACGTCTTCGTCATCGCGGGCGAAGTCCTCATCGGCGATCGCCCCTGCCCGGCCGGCACACACATCACCCTTGAGCAGGGCGCTGTCTTCGGTCCGCTCGTCGCCGGCCCCGAAGGCGCCACCCTCTACGAGATCATGGCGGGCGACCCCCGCGCGTTCCCCGCCGACCGCGAGGGCTTCGAACGCCTCCTGGCCGAACGCGACATCACTCCCCTGCCGAACCCGCCCGTGCCGTGGCCGGACTGGCTGGCGGCACGGACCGACGGAGACCCCGCGGCACAGCCGCGGTGAACGCCGGCGGCGACGCGGCGGCGCCGCCGCCGGGCGGATGTCAGTTGGACTTGACGACGGTGAAGGCCACCTGGCGGTTCGCCAGTCCCAGGACGGTGACTTCGGTGAACTTCACCTCGGGATTGGTCGTGTAGTACTGCATGACGCCGTCGATGACCGCGTCGCCGTCGTCGGCGCCGTCGAACATCGTGAGGACCTGAACCGCGAACTGCCCGTCGGGCTGCGGCTCCAGGCGGACGTCCTCCATGTCCGCGCCGTACGGCTGCGTGCGCAGCCAGGCCAGGAGCGAGGCGGCGTACGCCCGGGACGCCGCGGTGCCGACACCGTCGGGAGACTTCGCCGGGCTCCCGGCGGACGTGGCCGTGGGCTTGTCCCCCGCACCGGCCGGCGCCTGGGCGGTGAAGGACGGGAGGTCCTGCCGGCCGTCGTCGAAGCCCTTCGCGCCCGCACCCGGCTTCGGCGCCGGCATCGTCGGTCAGGCCAAGCCCGTTGCCGTCCCCGTCACCACCGCACGCGGTCAACAGTCCAGCGGCGACAACGGCAGCGGCAACGACGGATATCTTGCGGCGCATACTCTTCCCCGAGACGTCCATTGACGGCCGGCTGCCCGGCAGACCGACCAAGACCGACCAAGACCGACCGAGACCGACCAGACGGTAGGGTACGGCCCCCCTTCGACCGGACGCTCCTCCCCTGCCGGCGCGGACGCGAACGGATCCGACGCCGACCCGAAAGGCTTCAGGGGCAGGCGGCCAGTTCGCGGGAGATGCTGCGCGCGGCGGTTTGCACGGCCAGGCCCAGTTGACGGGGGCGGGCGACGTGGTGCGGGACGAGTACGCCGAGGACGGCGGCCACGGTGTTGTCCCCACCGAAAACGGGCGCGGCCACCGAGACGATGGTCTCGGTGGCGTCCTGGCGGCGGTAGACCGCCAGGCGCCGACGGCGTACCTCGGCGAGAGTGCGGCGCAGGGCATCTGGGCGTACGAGGTCGTTGCCGGGTTCGCTGTGGAGGGGACGGGAGAGCATCTGCTCTTGGACCTCGGGAGGGGCGAAGGCCAGTAGCGCCAGGCCGACGCCGGTGGAGTGCAGGGGCAGTTGGCCGCCGATGCGGTAGTCCACCGGTGCGGCGTACGGCACCGACAGCCGTTCCACGAGAATCGCGGACCGGCCGTCGCGGACCGCCAGTTGCACGTGTTGGCGGGTGACCTCGGCGAGATCGTGCATGAACGGCAGCGCGACCTGGCGGAGGCCATGGCCGCGTGGGGCGAGGGTGGCGACCTGGAGGAGCCGCAGGCCGACGGAGTACCGCCGGGCGTCGTCGCGTTCCAGCGCGCCCCACGCGGTCAGCCGGTTCGCGAGGCGAAGGACGGAACTCGCGGGCATTCCGGTGCGGCGGGCCAGTTCGCTGAGGCTGAGCGTGCGGTGGTCGGCGTCGAAGGCGGCGAGGAGCGAGAGCGCGCGGTCGACCACGGGCTCACCGTTCTGGGGACGCCGCCCGCGACGGTGCGGCGGCGGGTCGGTTCCGGGGTGTGCGGGTTCCCCGGCGCCTGCGGTGGTCGGCATCGTTTCGCACGGTATCGCGCGCATCGCCGTCATCGCGCGCATCGCCGTCATCGGGGGCATCGCCGTCGGCGCGGGCGTCGCGGTGCTCCTAGCGCGCTTCGGCGGCACGGAGTGAGTGCAGGAACGCGACCGAGCGGCACACGATGCCGGGTATGTCGGAGGCATGGGTCCACATGTGGCCTGCCCCGGGCACGAGGTCGAGTTCCACCCGGGCCCCCGCGCCGCGCAGGGCGTCCGCAAGGCGGACGCTCTGCGCGGGAGGCACCATGCGATCCGCCGTACCGTGCACGAGCAGGACCGGCGGGGCGTCCGCGCGCGCGTACGTCGTCGGACTCGCGGCCCGGGCTAGGTCGGGGACGTCGGACGGAGGCGCGCCGAGCAGGTGCGCCTCGCGCGAGTCGGGGCCGGTGTCCGCCGCCGCTCCCACGGCGGCGAGGTCGGCGGGCAGGGCGAGGAGATCGGTGGGCGGGTACCAGGCGACCACTCCCGCAACGTCGGGGCGCGGATCGCCGCCCGCGCCGAGTGCGGCCAACAGGGCGACGTGCGCTCCGGCGGACTCGCCCCACAGGTACACCGGAAGGCCGGTGGGACCGTGCTCGCGCACCCACGCGACGGCCGCCAGTACGTCGTCCAACTGCGCCGGAAACCGGGCTTCCCCGCTCAGCGCGTAGTCCGTGGCCACGACCGCGAAGCCCTGTCCGGCCAGTTGCCTGTAGAACGCGAGGCCGCCGAGTGCGTCCAGTGGTTCGCGGCGCGAGCCGCGGCGCCACCCGCCGCCGTGCAGGTACACGATCACGGCCGCGGGTTCCGGAGGCAGATACAGGTCCAGTTCGGGTGCGCGGCGGCCTTCCACCTGGCGGTAGGCGGCAGTGCGTACGGTCGGCGCCGTCACCGGGTCTCGCTCGGCAGCGACTCGGTGATCTTGTGGAACCGGCCGTCGCGCATGATCGCGAGGAGGTTGTCCGGGCGCTGCACGAGGGCGATGTCCTTCGTCGGGTCACCGCGAACCACGACGGCGTCGGCGAGGTAGCCGGAAGTCAGCAGGCCGACCGGCATGTCGAGGAGCAGTCCTCCGTAGAAGGTCGCCGCGCGCAGGGCCTCCGCCGGAGTGTGCCCGAACAAGGACACGAACAGTTCCAGGTCGCGTGCGTTCCGCCCGATCGGATTGTTGGGGAACCCGTAGTCGCCGCCCGGCAACACACGCAGGCCGCGCTTGCGCAGCTCCGGGTAGAGCCTGGTCATCGCGTCGAGGGACGCGATCGAGCCCATCTTTGCGGCCATGGCTTCGTCGATCCCGAACTCGGCGCCCTCGTGGACGTTCGCCCACATGATGCCGACGGCGGGCGAGAGGAAGACCGACTCCCTGTGCTCCTCCAGCAGATCGATCGCCTCGGCGTCGGCGTAGGAGCAGTGGTAGATCGAACGGAACCCGTTGCGGACCGCAAGTTTGATCGAATCGGGCGACTGGGCATGGCAGTTGAGCCATACGTGCGACTCGCGGGCCTGAGCGCCCGCGGCGGCGGCCTCGTCGGGCCCGTACTGCGTGACCATCGAGCCGCCGGCGAAGAAGACGTCGTCGTTGCTGAGCAGGAACTTGACGCTGTCGAAGCCGATTCGGGCCTGCTCCCGGACGAACTCCCGTACCGCGTCCGGACCCGTGGCCTGCGGTGCCGGACCGTCAGGCCCCATGCGCACCGGGTTGTTGTCGCGTTCGAAGGAGGCCGCGCGCATGCGCGGACCCGGGACCTTCCCGGCCGCGATGCGGTCGCGCAGGCGTACCTCGGTGGGGACGGGCGTCAGCGAGCCGGCCGAGTAGGCACCGGTGAAGCCGTGGTCGAGCAGGATGCGGGCGTTGCGTTCGGCGATCGCCAGGTGCTCGTCGGGTGTCGGCATGTGGTGGAAGAAGCTGACGTCCATCGGCGGGTTGAAGGACGGGTCGAGGTGACCGACGGCCGAGGGGAAGGTGAGGTGCGCGTGTGACTCGATCATGCCGGGCATGACCGTGGCGCCCCGGCAGTCCACGACGCGGTCGCCCGGCTCGGGTTCGGTGCGGGTCCCGATGCGCACGCTCTCGATCCGGTTGCCGCGCACCACGACCTCGCCCGGCACGCTCGGTGCTCCCGAACCGTCGAACACGAGGCCGCCGACGAACCGCACGCGGCCTTCGATCGCGCTGTCATCCATGGCAGTTGTCCTCCCGATGCGCGTCAGGTGGTACTGGTTCGGTGGTGCTTGGGAACTTGGTGCTTCGGCGCTTGGGTGCTCCGGTCCTCAAGCACTTGGGTGTCGGCGGTCGGGATCAGGCGCCGACCATGTTGTAGCCGCCGTCGGCGACGAGGAATCCGCCGGTGACATGCGCGGCGTCTTCGGTGGCCAGGAACAGCGCGGCGCCCGCCAGTTCTTCGGGACCGGGGATGCGTCCCAGCGGCGTATTCGCCCGCAGTTGCTCGCCGCGGCCGGACCGCCAGTCCTGGCGGCCGAGGGTCGCCTCGGTCTCGATGAACCCGGGTGCGAAGACGTTGACGCGCACGGTAGGTGCGAGGGCGTGCGCGTACGACTTGGTGAGACCGATGACGCCGTACTTGGCCGCCGCGTACTGCGGCGCCCGGGCACTGCCGCGCACGACGACCGTCGAGCCGATGTTGACGATGGCCCCGCCACCCTGGTCCAGGAGCCGCACACCGAACTCGTGGGTGCAGAGCATCGTGCCCTTCACGTCCACTGCGAGGACGTGGTCGATGGACTCCTCGGAGATGTCCCGCCACGACAGCTGCTCGCGGGCGACGTCACCGACGTTGTTGACCACCGCGTCGAGGTGCCCGAAGTGCTCCCACACCTCGTCGGCCATGCGCTTGATCTGGTCCCACTCGGCGATGTCGGCCTGGACGACGAACGCCTTGCGGCCGGTTTCCTCGATCCGTGCCGCCGTCCGCTCCGCCCCCGCGCGCGAACTGCGGTAGTGCACGGCGACGTCGGCGCCTTCCTGGGCCGCGCGTACGGCGATCTCCGCACCGAAGCCGGTTCCGGCACCGGTGACCAGGACGGTCCGGCCGTCGAAACGCTGGGGGACTGCCACGTTTTCTCCTCGGGACGTGCGGTGGGGCGGGAAGCAGGCGGGGTGGGGGCGGATGCGCCCATGGAAGTCGAGGTCGGAGGTCGGAGGGCAGAGGTCAGGTCAGACGAGGGTGCGCCCGCCGTCCGCGTACAGGACATGGCCGGTGACGAACGACGCCTGCGCGGAGCACAGGAACAAGATCGGGCCGACCAGGTCGTCGACGGTTCCGAGGCGCCCGGCCGGGACGAGGGAGGTCAGGGATGCGCGTACGCCGTCCCGGTCCAGATGCCCGCGGGTCAGGCCCGTCTCGGTGTAGCCGGGGGCGACCGCGTTGACCGTGACGCCCGACGCCGCCCACTCGCGGGCCATGACGCGGCACAGCTGATTCACGCCGCCCTTGGTGGCCGCGTACGGCGCATGGTGCTCGTGGGCGAGCAGTCCGGACACCGACGACAAGTAGACGATGCGGCCGTAGCCCGCGTCGACCATCAGCTCCCCCACGGCTTTGCCGGTCCAGAACGCGCTGTCGAGGTTGATGCCGACGATGTCGCGCCACACCTCGTCGGGCGTCTCCAGCACCGGACGCCGGTCGTTGACGCCGACGGCGTGCACGAAGATGTCGAGTCCTCCCAAGATCGACGCCGCCTCGCCGACGCAGGCACGGCAACCGTCCGCAGTCGCAAGGTCCGCGGCGAGCGGAGTGATCGCGGGAGTGTCCTCGGTGAGGGCCTTGAGCCGCTGTTCGTCGACGTCGGCGACGACCACACGAGCGCCGGCCTGCGTGAGGCCGGCCGCGGCGGCCACGCCTATACCCCCGGCGCCTGCCACCAACGCTTTGCGGCCCCGCAGGCCCAGCCAGTCCGTCACCGCAACACCTCGCCGTCGTCAGCCGTTTCGTCCGCCGTGTCGTCAGCCGCGTCGTCAGCCGTTGCCGGCTGCGTACGGCGGTCTCTACTTGCCGGCGCGGTGCACCTGTCCACCGATCCACCGATCCACCGATCCACCGGCCACGCCGACGGTAGGCCCGCCCGAAGGACGGTCGGAACGCGGTTTTCATTGAATGGCAAGGCGGTTACGGAGTGCGGCCCCGCTCCGGTGTGCTGGGCCGATGAGCAGATTGCCGCTTTTCGACCCGGGCGGGCTGGACGAGCCGCAGCGCGAGCTGTACGACACCATCACCGGCGGCCCGCGCGCCGCCGACCCGTCCGGGTTCGCGCTGACCGACGAGACGGGCCGCCTGGCAGGCCCCTTCAACGCGATGCTCCTCGCGCCGCCGCTCGGCACCGCACTGCAAGGGCTCGGCGCCGCGGTGCGGTACGCCACGACACTGAGCCCGCGCGTCCGCGAACTCGCCATCCTCGCGGTTGCGGCCCACTGGGACTGCGCGTTCGAGCGCTACGCCCACGAGCCGGTCGCACGGGCCTACCGAGTCACCGACGAGCAGCTGAGCGCACTGCGCGGCGGGCAAATCCCCGAGCTGGCCGACGCCACCGAACACACGGCCCTGCGACTGGTCTTGGCCCTGCTGCGCGAGGGGGACGCCGACGACGACACTTACGCCGGTGCCGTTTCGGTGCTCGACGACCGCACGGTGTTCGAACTGACCACGCTGGTCGGCTATTACGCGACGCTCGCGCTCCAAATGCGCGCCTTCCGCGTCACCGCCCCCGGAGAGGACGGCCCCCGATGAAGCTCGTGACCTTCGACGCCGTATCCGACGCGACGTCGGACATGGCGTCAGAGACGACCCCGGACATGGCGTCGGACATGGCGTCAGGCACCGCGCCCGGCAAGGGACTTGTCGGGTACCTGACCGACGATGTCGTCGTGGAACTGGACACCGCCACAACCCGCCAATTCTTCGAGCGCGGTGGGAAGGTGCCGGAGACCGGGCGCCGCCACCGGCAGGCCGACGTACGGCTGCGCGCGCCGATCGTGCCGAAGAAGTTCTTCCACACGGCCGGCAACTTCCGCGAGCACCACGACGACCTGGCCCGGGTGAACTGGTCCCATCCGGTCAACAAAGGCATCGTGTTCTTCCAGAACGTAGACGCGATCGTGGGGCCCGACGATCCGATCGTCCGCCCGGAACACCTGACCGACGAGCTCGACTACGAGCTCGAACTCGCCGTCGTGATCGGCAAATCCGGAAAGTTCTTCTCCGCCGACCAAGCCGCCGAGCACATCGCGGGCTACCTGGTGTTCAACGACATCACCGCACGCGACATCCAGCGCCGCGAGATGGAGTCGGGCGTGTTCTCCTTCTCGAAGGCCATCGACACCTTCTGTCCGATCGGGCCGTACATCCTCACCGCGGATGAGGTCGACGACCCGCACGATCTCGACATGGAGCTGCGCGTGAACGGCCAGGTTCGGCAGAAGTCCAACACGAGCCGGATGCAGGTGTCGATCCCGCAGCTCGTCGCGTACCACTCCCCGCAGATCTACAGCGCGGGCGACATCATCACCACCGGCACCGTCGCGGGTGTCGCGGCCGGTACGAGCGACCCGTTCGCCAACTACCTCAAGCCGGGCGACGTGGTGGAGGCCGAGATCGAGCATCTCGGCGTGCTGCGGAACCCGGTGGTGTCGTGGCGCGACGCGTACGGTGCCGAGCCCCCGTCCGCCGACCAGTGGCGGTGGTGAAGCCGTGCGCCTTGCCAACCTCGCCGACCGCGCGGTCCTGGTGGCGGACGGCGGCGCGGTCGACATCGCCGGAGCGAGTTCCGACCGTTTCGGCCCCGACCCGATGGCGCTGCTCGCCGACTGGGCGGCGTTCGTACGCTGGGCCACTACGGCCCGCCTGCCGCCACCCACCCCCTTCGAGGCCGCCCGTCTCGACGCGCCGTCGCCGCGCCCGCGCCAGGTCTTCGCCGTGGCACTGAACTACCCGCCGCACGCGGCCGAGGCCGGATACCGGCCTCCCGCCGAGCCGTTGGTGTTCACCAAGTATCCGACCTGCGTCACCGGGCCGGAGACGACGGTGGAACTGCCCGGCGACCGGGTGGACTGGGAGGTCGAACTCGTCGCCGTGGTCGGGGTCGGCGGACACCGCATCGCCGCGGCCGACGCCTGGCGCCACGTCGCCGGGCTGACCGTGGGCCAGGACCTGTCCGAACGCCGGACGCAAATGCTGGGCACGCCACCGCAGTTCTCGCTCGCGAAATCCTTCCCGGGCTTCGGCCCGACCGGCCCGGTGCTGGTCACCCCCGACGAGTTCGCCGATCCGGACGACCTGGAGATCACCGGGCTGGTGAACGGCGCCATGGTCCAGCAGGCCCGCACCAAGGAGCTGATCTTCCCGGTAGCCGACCTCGTCGCGCGGATCTCGGCGGTCTGCCCGCTCCTTCCCGGCGACCTCGTCTTCACCGGGACGCCGGCCGGAGTCGGGAACCGCATGACGCCGCCGCGCTACCTCACACCAGACGACGAACTGGTCAGCCGGGTCGAGGGGATCGGCACCCTGCGTACGCGCTTCCGCGCCCCCTGAGGCACGCGCCCTCCGACGACGGGCGGAGGTGCTGCGCGCCATCTAGCGGCGGCGGCAGCACCTCACTTGCCTCAGCTCATCTCTGCTCAGCTCACCTCTGCTCAGCTCACCTCTGCTCAGCTCACCTCTGCTCAGCTCATCTCTGCTCAGCTCACCTCTGCTCAGCTCACCTCTGCTCAGCTCACCTCAGTCCCAGGGTCCTTGGGCCGACCCCGGGCGCGCCTGATGTCACCGACACGGCTACGCCGACGCCGAGTTGCCTCCGGACCCCGCCGGATACGCCCGGACCAGGAGGTCGAACGCGAACGCCGTCCCGCACGACAGCGGCACGTCGCGTCCGAGCAGGGACACCGAAACATCCGTACGCAGCCGCTGGTTGAGCCCGTCGGTGACGATGAGCTGCCCGGCGTCCTCGATCTCCTCGTGCACCCGTTCCGGCCGCCCGGTGCGTGCGTAGGTACCGCCGACGTCGGCCACCGCGCCCGCCGCAATCGGCGACCGCGCCACCCCGTCCTCTTCGGCCGGTTCGAGGGCGATCTGCGCGCTCACGCGGCCGTGCCGGAACATCCGTGTGTCCTGCGGTCCGAAGCCACCCCGGTACGCGCCCTCGGCCGTCTCGACGAAGATGCCGGCGTGCGCGCCGTGCACCGAGTTCTCGTACAGGTCGACCGTGACCGACAACCCGCCGACAGTGCCCTCGCAGGCCAGCGCGTGGCCGCGCTGAAAGGTCGTCGACGTCGGCACACTCCGCTGCGTTTCGGTAGCCTGCGCCGTGGCCGGAGCAGCCGCCACCGCCAACGCGGCCACGGCACCGGCCGACGCGGCCACCCAACACGCCCGGCGGCCCCTGATGCGAATTCCCATTGCCTCTCCCCCACATGATTGCCCGTCAGGGGGTGGACGCCTACCCCGCGCCCCAGGTTGCCGCGACGAAGCGGCACCAGGGTTTTCCCGGAGATCACTTCGGAGATGCGCCGCCCGCTGCCTCCCGGCCACGCGCGCAATGACCACCGAACGCGGGGGCTTCGTGGTCATTCGCCTGTCGGCAGGCGCTGAGCTATCGTCCGTTGCCGTGACCGAACCAGTGATAACCGTCGCCACTCCGGCAAACCGCGAACGGATCGTGTCCTCACTGGTGGCTGCGTTCACCGGTGATCCGGTACTGCGCTACCTGTTCCCCGACGAAACCACATACCCGGCATACGCGGCCGCCTTCTTCGGTCACCTCTTCGACAAGCGGGTGGGCAAGGGGACGGTCTGGACGATCGCCGACGGCGCCTCGGTGGCGATCTGGGAACCGCCGTACACGGACGACGCGCCCCCGTCGGACGCGGCGTGGGCACCCCCGCTTCCCGCCGACGTGCTCGACCGCGTCCACGCGTACGACGAGGCGGTGCACAAAGTCCTTCCTCCCGCGCCCTATTGGTACCTCGGAGTCCTGGGAACCCATCCCGACCACGCCGGGCGGCGGTGGGGCCACGCCGTGATGGAAGCCGGACTGCGACGCGCCGTCGCCGACGGGTTGCCTGCGGTCCTCGAAACCGGCACCGCGGCCAACGTCGAGGTCTACCGTCGCGCGGGCTGGGAGATCGTGGACACGGTGTCCGAACCGCTGCCCATATGGATCATGCGGCAGAAGCCCAGCTGACGGTCGCCCGCACGGGCCTGCCTGCTATCACTCATCCCCTGGGGTCTTGCCAGGCGCCGACTCGGCGTCTCCGCCGACGGCAGAAAGTCATGAGTATTGGGAACATTCGGCGTTGTCGAGCCGTATGCCGACCAACAGTGGCTCGCCTGACGCGGTGTCAGGGGACGGGGAGGGCAGGGACGTATGGACACGGTGGTTGTCGGCGGGGTGCGGATCGCGTTCGAACGGGTGGGTTCGGGGCGTCCGGTGGTGTTGTCGGGTGGGACGGGAATGCCGCCGGTCGCCTGGGAGTTCAGCGGGCTGCGCGACGCACTGGTGGCGGCGGGCTACGAGGTGGTGACGTACGCCGCGCGCGGGGTGGCGCCGTCTGATGCGCCGCCGGCCCCGTACGCGATGGCCGATCTGGCCGGCGATCTGGCCGGGTTGATGGACCACGTGGGGTTCCGGGACGCGGCGGTGCTCGGGTATTCGCTGGGCAGCTTCACCGCGGAGCTTCTGGCCCGGACCCGCCCGGACTTGGTCGGGTCGCTGGTGCTGATGGCCGGAGCCGGTCCGATGACGGGCGTGGTGGACGCGGTACTCGACGCGGAAGCGGAACTGATCGCGCTGGCAGGGCGTTTGCCACCGAAGTTCGCGGTGTTGCAAACGCTGTTGAGCACGCTGTCGCCGCTGGTGCTGCGCGACGACGTCGAGCAGGTGGCGAACTGGCGCGAACTGCTGGGCGGGCAGGAGTCGGTGTGGGCGTCACCTGACGGGGAGGCGGGGCAGTCGGCCGCGTCGCAGGTGTGGCTGCGCGACCCGGACCGCATGGCCGCGCTCACCGAGATCAGGACTCCCGCCTTGGCGCTCGCGTTCGAGCACGACCTGTACTTCCCGCCGCACACCGGGCGCGCCGCTGCCGAACTGCTGCCGCGCGGACAGTTCGCCCAGGTCGACGGGGCCGCACATGGCGGCCTTCTGACACATCCGAAGGAGACGGCCGACGCGGTGCTGCGCTTTCTCACCTCAATTGCCTGACACCCGGCCCGGGCCCTGTCTGGAGCTCGGCTCTGGAGCTCGGCTCTGGAGCCGGCCGATCAAGCCCGCTCCCACATAGGTCAGGCCGACGGGCCGAGCGTCACGCCCGCGGCGCGCAGCAGAACCGCCAAGTCCTCGGGCACCGGCATCGGCCGGGTCAGGCCATCACGGGTACGGCCGGTGTTGCCGGACGGGTATCTGCCCGCCGCCGAACCGGGCGCGGCGACGAGCAACCGCACGGCCTGGCCCACCACTTCGCGCGCATCGCGGTCCCGGAACGCCAGACGCAGCATCACCGCGTGGGTACGGGTGTGGGCGCCCGGCCAGGGCTGGGACAGGATGTGCGCGCGCTCAGCCGCCTTCCACCGGTCCGCGGTCGGCCCCGCGGCGCGGGCGGCGGCCATCTCGGCGGCGTACGCGGCCCGGAGCGCATCCGGCATCGCACGGCTCGGCACAGTGGTCCTCCATCGACATCATCTCCCGGTTCGGGCGCGCGCGCCGGCGCGACCCGCCACCGACCGGCCGAAGACGGCTTCGACCACCTGGCCCCACCAATGTCGCCTATGCGGCCCCCGACGTCACCCTCCCCCGCGTCATCCAGGACCGTTTGCCGGGTGATGAAGTACCGCGGATGGTGACCACGCGCCGGACCGTGAAAGGCGGTTCAGCGTCCTCAACTCGGCACAGGGGCGCGGACGGACACCTCGTCGACGCGACATCGCAGTTCGGGTCGACGTTTGCCCGACAGAATCCGCACTCGCACCGCCCCGGACACCCCGCGGCCGCCGTCCGGCCGGTCGCCGCCACCCGTCCTAGGTGCGAATCCCCACTGCCCCGAACACGACGATGTTGTCGAGGTCTTCTTCGCTCAGCAGCGGGGCGTCCGGCTCGGGGCGCCACAGCGGGATCCTGACCAGGCCCGGGTCCACCAGGTCGAAGCCGTCGAGGAGTGCGGCGATCTCCTCCCTGGTGCGGGGGACAACGGGGGAGTTCGTCCGCTCGTACACCTCTTCGGCGAGGTGCTTCAACTCCTCCGACCGGTACGTCACATGGCTGACGATCAGCATGCTTCCCGGGGCCATGGCCTCGCGCAGGCGGGCGACGATGCCCGCCGGGTCCTCTTCGTCCCGGATGAAGTGCAGGAGCATCGCCAGCACGACGACGACCGGCTGGTCGAAGTCGACGACCTCGCCCACGTCGGCGGCGCCGATCACCTTGTCGGGTTCGCGCGCGTCAGCCTGCGTGTACGTGACCCGGCCCCGCGGGTCACCGGGCATCAGGGCGCGTGCGTGGGCCAGGACGACCGGGTCGTTGTCGACGTACGCCACCCGGGTCTCGGGCCGGATGGCCTGGGCCACCTCGTGGACGCTGCCTTCGGTGGGCAGGCCGGTGCCGATGTCGAGGAACTGGGTCATTCCCCGCTCGGCCGCGAAACGCACCGCGCGGCGCAGGAATTGGCGGCCCGCCTGGACCACGAGGCGCGCTTCCGGGGCGGCGTCCAGGATCCGATCGGCGGCAGCACGGTCGACGGCGAAGTTGTTCTTGCCGTCGAGGTAGTAGTCGTACATGCGCGCGGGATGCGCGACTGAGGTGTCGATCCCCTGAGGACTCTGGGTTTCGATCTCGTTCCCCCGCGGCAAACGCCACGGCGTGGTGTCGTCGGACATCTCGACCACCCCCTCCGGCCAGGCGACGAAGCAACGCGCACCCCGACGATATCGACCCCGCCCGACCGCCCGCGCATCGGTCCCGCCAATTCCCGGTACGAAAGGCCCCACCGCCTTGTCTCGGCTGCGTCCACGCACTCCCCGACACCGACGCCACCCGACCGGCACCCGGAGCATCTCCCCGAGAACAGGCCGTCGAGCATCCGTTCGACGAACGCGGGTGGCCGGCGCCGAGAGGCTCCGGGCGGTCCCGGCGGCGGTCACGAGCCAGGCGGCCGTCGAACTCGAAGGCGGCGTGCCGTTCCTGGCGGACGACCGGTTCCCGGGCACCGCCACGCCGGTTCGGGGATCAGTACCCCGAGTCGCTCACGTACTGGGCGCGTCCGGCGGCTGCGACAGTCCGAGGAAGAGCTGCCCCAGAGTGGCCAGCGCGTGGAGATGGCTGATCACCAAGGCCCGCTCGGAGCCGGACAACTCGCCGTCGAGGAGGAGTTGGTGGAGTTGATGGGCTTCGTCGGCGAGGGCTTCGGCGCGGACGCGGTGTTCGGAGGCAGTCTCGGGCATGCCCCATCCTCTCGCGTTATCCACGCGTGCGGTTCCGTGTCTCGCCGCCGAAGCACCCGAACCGACGAGACGACCGACTGGAAGGCCCGCCATCGCAAGCGCGACGTGCCGTCCGGACCGACAACCAGCCCGGCCCCGAAGGGCTGTCGTCACGCGCCGGACCGAATTCGGCATCACGAACTTGGCCCAGCCCCGGCTTCGCGGGGTGGACCGACGGCCCTGTCTATGCTCGGGCCCATGGCACTGGAATGGGAACAAATCATCGTCGACTCCGCCGACCCCGTCGCTCTCGGGCGCTGGTGGGCGGAGGCTCTCGGCTGGGTTGTGGTCGACGAAACCGAGGAGATCATCGAGATCCGTTCTGAGCCGGACCGGATGCCCGGCCTGCTCTTCGTGCCTGTCCCCGAGGGCAAGACGTCGAAGAACCGGCTCCACCCCGACTTCCGCCCCGACGACCAGGAAGCCGAAGTCGCCCGGCTGCTCTCCCTCGGCGCCCGGCGCGCCGACACCGAGCAGGGCGAGCAGCTCTGGGTGACCCTCTTGGACCCCGAGGGCAACGAGTTCTGCGTTCTGGGTGAGCGGAGGAAGTGAGCGAAGGCCGGGAAGTCGTCCGAGCCCCGAAGGCCCTGCTCCGGGCGGTTCGAGGACAATCTCTTAGCCCGGCTTTGCCGTGATCACGGTGTCCAGGAGGTCGCGTGAGGCTGCCAGGTCGGCGATTGCGGCGTCGATTCGGGCGCGTTCGTCACGGAGTTGGGCGATCAGGTCCGCGCAGGTCGGGACCAGTCGCGGTCCGTCGTCGCGGACGCAGGGCAGCACCTGGGCGATGACCGTCGTCGACAACCCGGCGTTGAGCAGGGTGCGGATGCGCCGCACCGTGGCGACGTCGGTCTCGGCGTATTCGCGGTAGCCGCTGGGGAGGCGGGAGGGCGACAGGAGTCCCTGCGTCTCGTAGTAGCGCAGCAGTCGCTCGTTCACTCCGGTCCGCCGGACCATCTCGCCCATGCGCATTGCCATTGCGAACCTCACTTCGCGCGCTTGACTCTGACATCGATGTCAGACCTTAGCTTCGCGGCATGGCGACCACTGCAACCGCCCCCACCGGCGACGCTCCGGCCGGGCGCAGGCACCTCAAGCACCGGCTCGGCCCGCTCGCCACACTGGCCGTGCTCACCGCGTCTGTGTTCATCATCGGCACCGCCGAATATGTGATGACCGGTCTCGTGCCCGCGCTCTCTGCCGATTTCGACCGACCGGTGTCGACGACCGGCTCCCTGGTCGGCTGGTACGCGCTGACCGTCACCGTCGCCGGGCCGCTGGTCACCATCGCCCTGCTGCGCCTGCCGCCGCGCCGTGTCCTGCTCGGCATGCTGGCCGCCTTCACCGCGGGCAGCGCTGCAGCGGCCCTGGCCACCGGCTTCGACACACTGCTCGCGGCACGTGTTCTCACCGCGCTCACGCACAGTACGACGTTCGCCGTCGCGATGGTGGCGGCCATATCCAGTGCGCCGGCCGGGCAGCGCGGGCGCGTGGTGGCGGTGGTCGCGTCCGGGTGGAACCTCGCGTCGGTGCTCGGGGCCCCGCTCGGCACATGGATCGGCGACCGGTTCGGGTGGCGTACGACGTTCTGGGGCATCGCCGCGTTCGCCCTGCTGGTCTTCGTCGCGGCCGCGGCGCTGGTCCGTCCGCGGTCAGCCGCCCCGCCGACGCCGCGCACGGAGGTGGCCGCACTCCTGCGCCCGCGCGTGGGCCTGGTCTTGGCCGCCACGGTGCTCGTCCAGGCCGGCCTGTTCACGGCCTACACGTACATCAGTCCGCTGCTGCAAGGCCCCGGCGGCTTCTCCAGCGCGGGCGTCTCGGTCCTGCTCGCGGTGTTCGGTGTGGGCGCGCTGCTCGGCAACGGGCTCGGTGGGAGACTGGCGGACCGCGCGCCCGCCCGCGCGTTGTGCCTCGCAATCTTCGTGCTCGCCTCGGTGCTGGCGTTGACCGCGGGTGCCATCCACGCGCAATTGGCCGCCGTTGGCGCGGTCTTCGCACTCGGGACGGCATCGGCCGTACTGATCCCGTTGCTTCAGGAGCGCGCGCTCGACGCCGGCCCCGGCGCGCCGACGCTCGTGACGGCCGTCAGCGCCTCGGCCTTCAACCTCGGTATCGCGGGCGGTTCGTGGCTTGGCGGCCGCGCTCTCGACACCGGACTCGGACTTCCCGACCTGGCCTGGCTCGGCGGCGCGGTGGTGCTCGTCGCGCTCGCCCCGGCGCTGGCCGCCGCACGGCTTGACCGCACCACCGAGTAGTACATCCCGACACATCACCATCAAGGACGGACATGACACGCACCCTCCCCGCATCGCCGCTCTCCCGCATCGTCCGGGGCACCGGACCAGGACTGCTCCTCGCCCACGGCGGAGGCGGCGGCGTCGAGCCCAACTTCGGGCCGATCCTCGAGGGCCTCGCCCAGCGGTACACCGTGGTGGGCCCCGACTATCCGGGCACCGGCCGCACCCCACGCGCCACCGAACCCCTCGACCTGGACACCCTGGCCGACCAACTCGTGGCAACCGCCGTCGAGGAAGGTCTGGAGACGTTCGCCATCGCGGGCTACTCGATGGGCGTGCCCCTGGCCATACGCGCGACGACCCGGCATCCCGAGCGCGTCAAGGCGCTCGTCCTGACCGCAGGGTTCGCCCATCCGAACCCTCGCCTGCGTCTCGCGGCCCGCGCGTGGCTCGGCCACCTGCGCGCCTTGGAGCTGGACCCGAACCGGCTTGCCGAGTTCCTGATCCTGACCGGCTTCAGCGCCCCCATGCTGGATCGACTCGACCAGGCCACCGTCGACACGCTGGTCAAGGACAGCGCCGCCAACACCCCGCCCGGTACCGAGGACCACGTCCAACTTGTCACGCACATCGACGTACGGGCCGACCTGGCGGCGGTACGCGCACCGACACTCGTCATATCGACGACCCTCGACCAACTGGCCACACCGCACCTGCACCGGGAGGTTGCGGACGGTATCGCCGGAGCCCGCCTCGCAGAGATCGAATGCGGTCACCTGCCCTTCGTCGAGCGCCCGCAGGAATGGCTCGACGCCATGCGCACATTCCTCGACGAGGTACACCGCTGACCGACGCACCACCGCATGGGCCCGCTCCCTCCGCGGGCCCATGCGTGTGACGAACAACCAGGGATCCGAGAGGCGGGCGAATCTGAGGGCTCGTCTTCACTGCAAGCTGTCAGCGCGCGCCGGGGAGGTTTCCGCGGTAGGGCGGCACCGTAGCCCGGCGGTTCCACGGACTCCCGTGATGAGCATTCGCCACCGGTGCGAACACGGCGGCATCGTCGCGGAGTCGGGCGGCGAGATCGACATCGTCACCGGTCCCGGCATCGGCACCGCGCTGCACCTGCGGCTGCGCGCCCGCGCCCGGGGCCTCGAACGGCACGGCGTCCTGCGCGTGGTCTCCACCCGGCCGCTGCTCCCCCGCATCCTCGTCGCCACCGGGCTTGAGGAGTACTTCCCCCTGCCCGCAGCATCGACGACGCGGGGCCTTTCCCTGCCGCCCATCTGTCCCAAGCGGACTGACTGGAGGCGACAGCCTTGCCGACAGCGCTGCCCCGACGATGGCGAACAACTTCGATGCCCAGCATGTGAGTTGGACAATCGCCGCACGCGCGACACAGTCCGGCGACGAGCCGGCCAGGTCAGGATGCCAGTTTGGCGAGGGCCAGGGTGCGGGCGCGGGCGAGGGATTCGTCGGCGGGGCAGGGGACGTCCGGCTGCACACCGGTGCCCTCCCAGTTCGTGCCGGAGACGGGGTTGACGGCGCGCCCGACGGGGACGGTGGCCTCCAGGTGCGGGTGCACGGTCCAGCCCTGGCAGGGATGTGCGCCGCCGCGGGTGGGCTCGCCGACGACCACGGCGCGGCCGAGCTGCTGGAGGTCGTACGCCAGCTCCTCGGCGGCGGAGAAGGTGGTGCCGCTGGACAGCACGTACAACGGCTTGCTGCCGCCGAAGCGCGCGCCGGGAACATGCGGCAGGCTCCAGGACTGCTCGGTGCGGTCGCCACGGCGCCAGGACATGGTGTTGAGGTGGGTGCGCTCGTCGAGCAGGTAGCTGCACACGAAGGCGACCGTGTCCGGGTCGCCGCCGCGGTTGCCGCGAAGGTCCACGATGAGTGCTTGGGCGCGGGAAGCCAGGGTGAGCGCGGCGCTCAGCGGTTCGGCGGCCCACTCCAGCGGGAACAGCATGGGTGCCAGCTCCACCACGGCCACCCCTCCGTCGAGCAACTCGACCCGGGGTACGCCGCCCAGCGAGGTGTCGAACTCCCGGCGCATGGACTCCAGGGTGGCCGCCCCCTTCTTCTCGGGGACCGGTTCGGTGTGGTGCTTCAGTCGTAGGTGCCGGTCGCCGTTGGCGGACTGGAGGTCGGCGGTGACCAGCCGGGCAAGCTCCTCGGCGTCGTCGACGTCGTACGCGCCCTCGGCAAGGCGTCGTTGCAGCAGGCCCGCGACCTGCTCGGCTATCTCGGGGAAGGTGTAGTGCTCGGTCAGGAGCCGCGCTGTCTCGTCGATGACAGGGGCAGGCGAGATCTTCGTCGGTGTCGTCATGGCCGGAAGTAGATCATCGCCCTTGCGAAAGCGTCAAGAACTTTAGACACTTTCGCCATGCCTGATGAGACCTCCCACCTGCCGCCTCCTGAGGACGTCCTGGAGATCGGCGCACCGGAACAGTTCGCGGCGCTCGCCCATCCGCTGCGGCAGCGGCTGCTTTTCGCCCTCGGCCACCAGCCCGCCACCGTCAGCCGGCTTGCGGCGCAGCTCGACGCGAAGAAGGGAAACGTGGCCCACCACCTCAAAGTGCTCCGCGAAGCCGGGCTGGTGCACATCGCCGAGACCCGCCAGGTCCGCGGCGGCACCGAGCAGTACTTCCAGCGCACGGCCCGGCACATGGTCGTCGCCGAACCCCAGGCGGCAGGCACCGCCGCGATGCTCGCCGCGTTCGCCCAGGAGCTGGAACGCTCACCCGCCGAGACCCTGAGGCTGCGCCACCTGCGCCTCAGCCCCGCACAGGCACGAGCACTCGGCGAGACCCTCACCAACCTGGTCGACGAAGCCGAGGAAGGCGGAGCCGACCAGCCCCTGCACGGCGTTTTGGTGGCGCTCTACCAGCAGGCCCCACCGACCGACACGACTGGTTCCACCTAGGTCGTGTCTTCAAATTCTCGCCGGGCCCGCGGGCCGTGGCACGCACGCTCGCCGCGTTGCGGACCTTGCCCGGCCAAACCCAGGCCGAGCTGCGGCCCGCGCCTTGCGAGCGCACGCACCACGGCCCGCGGGCTATCCGACGCGAAATTTGAAGACACTCCCTAGGAGACATGGCGTTGCCAAATCAGACTGCCCGGAACCACCCGAACTGGTGGCCTGCCGAGAAGGTGTTGTCGGAGGTGCTGCCGGGCTCCACCGGACTGGAGCCCGACGGATTTTCCGGCCTGAGCCCGGAATCGTGGATCCCGTTCGAGATCGACGACTCTCAGCCGATCTTGTGATCGCTTCCCGTCCGTCGGCAAGGTGCTGGTGGTTCATCACAACGGGTTGCTCGCGGTGTTGAACGGGAGGGTTTGCGACCGTCTTTTTCCTGCGGCAGGGCTGGCTGTCGGGGATGTCGAGAACGGGTTGCCAGGTTCGTTCTCTGGGCAGAGCAGATGGGGCCACCGTGGCCGCAGCGCACGCTCGTCCCTGGAAGGAACCGCCGGCATGGCCGTCGCCGAAGACATTGACCGCGCCACCGACTCGCAGCAGGACTGGGTTGCGGAGCAGACCCGCGCGTACCTGGCCTCGGGCGGCACCGAGGGACATGTGAACAACGGGGTGCACGTCCTTGTGCTCGCCACCACCGGGCGCACCACCGGCAAGCCGCGCCGGACCTGCCTGATCTACGGAATGTCAGGCGACGATTTCGTGGTGGTCGCCTCCAACGGCGGAGCCGACGAGGATCCGGCGTGGCTCAAGAACCTGCTTGCGGACCCGAGTGCCGGGGTGCAGGCCGGCACCCGGCGGTTCACCGCCCGGGCGCGCGTCGCGTCCTCGGACGAACGCGCAACCCTGTGGCCCGAGATGGCACGGATCTTTCCTCTCTACGACGAGTACGCGCAGAGGACCGACCGCACGATCCCGATTGTCGTGCTCACCCCGCAGGCGGAAAGCGAGTTGTAACTCCGTACGGCGTACCGTACATTGTACGGAGTAGCGCCACCGCACCGGGAGGAACAGCCGTGTACCAGCCGACCGCCGAGGAAACGCAGGCCATCGAGGCGTGGTTCGCCGAGTTCGACGCGCTCGCCGAGCGCGGCTCGATCGAGGGGCTGGCCGATCTGGCGGTGTTCCCGATGAACCTGGCCACCGACGTCCCCGGCGGCCACGCCGCGGTGCGGCAGTGGACCCGCGAGGAGTACATCGAGACGATGCGCGAGGCCATAGGCGGCGGAACCGCCGGGCTCGACCTCACGTCCACCCGGACGCCTCGTTTCCTCAGCGCGAACCTCGTCGTCGTGGAGACCGAGGCCACGATGACCGTCGACGGGCAGCCGCAGAGCATGCACTACGTGGACCTGCTGGTCCGCACGGAGGACGGCTGGGCGTTCCAGACGATGGTGCAAGGCGGCTGGGGACACGGCTGGCCCACCGCCAAACGCGGCTGACTCCACGGCGCTCGACGGCGAGACGGGTTGCGTACGACGACTCAGCTGCGCATCAGCCGTACCGGTAGCCGCGTCAGGGAGTTGTTGAGGTTGGAGCGCAGCCGCTTCGGTTCGCCGGTCAGCTCGATGTGCGGGAACGTCGCGAGCAACTCCTCGAAGAACACCCGGCCTTCCAGGCGGGCGATGTGCACGCCGAGGCAGAAGTGCTCGGCGAAGCCGAACGAAAGGTGCGGGTTGGGCTTGCGGGTGATGTCGAAGGCCTGCGGGTCGGCGAAGACGTCCTCGTCGCGGTTGGCGGACGTGTAGTACACCGCGACCTTGTCGCCCGCCTTGATCCGTACGCCGCGCAGTTCGACGTCCCGCGTGGCGGTGCGCCGGAAGTAGTGCAGCGGGTTGGCCCAGCGCAGGATCTCCTCGACCGCGCCGGGGATGAGCGACGGGTCGGCGCGCAGCGCGGCGAGCTGGTCGGGATGGGTGAGCAAAGCGTGCAGGCCGCCCGACAGCATGGTCTTGGTGGTGTCGTTGCCGGCGGTGACGAGCTGCATGAAGAAGGACCCGAAGTCGAGGTCGGTCATCAGCTTGCCGCCGAACTCGGATTCGAGGATGAGCGTGGTGAGGTCCTCGGGCGGCTCCTCGGCACCGTCCGACTCCTGCCGGCGCCGCATGGCGAAGCGCACCGCGTACATCGCCATTTCGCGGGACGCGTCGCCCGGACCGTAGCCGTCGTTGCCGGCGACCTCCGGGTCCTGCCGGCTGTTGGTGCGCTCGGCGAGGCGGTGGATGTGATCCCAGTCCTCCGGCGGCAGGCCCATCAGTTCGTCGATGACCTGGGTGGGGAGGCTGGAGGTGACGTCGTGCACGAACTCGACGTCGCCGTCCGGGATGCGGGCGAACATCTCCCGGCAGATCTCCCGGATGCGCCCCTCCATGCCGCCCACCACCCTGGCGGTGAACGACTTGACCAGCGGCTTGCGGTACGCCCGGTGTCGCGGCGGGTCCATCGCCAGCAGCGTGCCGCGGAGCGCGTCGAGGCGGTCCTCGTCCAGGTCCTCCAGCACGATGCCGCCGCGTTCCGCGGAGAAGATCTCCGGGTGCTGCGAGACGTACTCGACGTCCTCGTGCCGCAGGACCGCCCAGTAGCCCCCCGCCTTTGAGGTCGCGGTGCCCGGCATGTCCTGCCAGAAGACCGGGCTGGTGCGCCGCAGTTCGGCGAGGAGCGCGTGCGGGGCGCCGGACGCGTAGCTGTCGGGGCTGTAGATGTCGGGCGCGGTGTCTGGGGTGACGGTCATCCTGCTGCTCCTCAGGCGACCAGGACGTTCGGACGGCCGTAGCCCTGCATCTCGCACAGCCGGTAGTACGACCGCAGCGAGCCGGGGCCGTCGGTGACGAACTCGACGTCGCCGTCGGCGTCGAGGTTGAGGTTGGCGCCGTACATCTGGAACCAGACGCGGGTGTCCGGCTCGATGCAGGTCAGGGTGTGGACGGAGCCGGCGGGCTCGTAGAGGAACGACCCGGCGCGGTTGACGTAGTCGTACTCGGCGTACTTCCACGCGCCGGAGACGGTGTAGGCGTACACCGGGCCGGTGTGCCGGTGCGTCTGCACGGCGAAGCCCGGCTGGAACACGTTCTCCACGATCCACAGGCCCTCCTGCGCCTTGACGCAGATGACCTTGAGCTTGTTGCCGCCGCCGATCTCGACGAAAGGCAGGTCGTCCGCGCCGATGTGGACGGACAGCTCGGGACCCTCGGTGGCGGTTGGCATGGCGGGCTCCTCCAGGGTCGCCTCTGTACAGGCGACGAATATTCGGCGTAGCATGGTCAGCTATTTGGCGAAGATAGCGGCGCCGCCGAGGAGGAACAAGAGCCATGTCCACGTCACCGCCCACCGACCGGGTCGTCGCGATCGTGGAGTTGCTGCTCGACGTCGAGGACGGGGCGACCGTTTCGGAGATCAGCGAGCGCCTCGGCCTCAACCGCGCGACGTGCGCCGCCGTCCTCGGCGCGCTGGAGAACCACGGCTGGGTCGACCGCGGCCCGGACCGCACGTACCGCGTGGGCACGGCCCTGGTTCCGGTGGCGGGCGCGATCCTGACACGCGTGCCGATCGTCGACGGCGCCCGGAAGCTGCTGCGGCAGCTCGGCGACACCACAGGTCTCGCCGCGTCGCTGAGCCGTGTCGCGGCGGACCACACCAGCGTGATCGCGTCGTACGGTCGCGACCGCACCGGCCCGGCCGACCGGACCCGCCTGCCGATGTTCCCCCCGTTCGGCGCGGTCGTGCTGGCGTTCCGCGGCCCGGCCGAGCGCCGCGAGTGGCTGGCCCACGCCCCCGACACGGCGACCCGCGAACACCTGGAGCGGTTCCTGTCGACGGTCCGCGCCGAAGGCGTGGGCATCTGGCGCCTCGACGACGCCATGGAGCAGGTCGCCGAGGCGATCCGCACCATGTCGACGATGACGGGGCGAAGCGACCTGCCTCAGATGTCCGCCTTCCTCCAGCGGATCGGACGCGGCTACCTGGCGAGCGAGTTGGCGGAGGCCAGGACCCTGCCCGTCTCCTACATGGCCGCACCGGTGTTCGGCCACGACGGCAGACCGCAGTTCGAGGTCGAACTCCATCTCCTGCGGCCCGACGCCCGCGCGGACGACGTACGCGAACTCGCCGACGAACTACGCGCCGTAGCCGATGACCTAACCCTCCGCTGCGGCGGCACCCCCCGCCCCGACTCATGACCACGCCCCGTCAGTGCCGCGGACGTTCGCCCATAGCGAGCGCTGCTGACAGAAGGATGTGACTTGCCAGACGAACGCGAAACCCAGCGGCGAACGGTGCTGGAGACGTTGGAACTCGGTGAGGTCAGACGCGGAGTCGTGTCCGCGCTCACGAACTTCGGGATCTTCGTCGACCTCGGCGGACTCGACGGGCTGGTGTCTGCCGGCGATCCGGCCCTGACGCGGTTGGCAGCAGCCGGCCGCAACTGCGCCAAGGGCGACCCGCTGACCGTCCGCGTCTGCAACATCAACCTGCATCGACGACAGATCCGACTCCGCGTCGTCGAGACCCCCCAATAGCACCCCGACTCGCTTCGCAGAAGCAGGGTGGCACTCGAAGCGTTGTGTCAGTCGCCTCGAACTGTGGACTCGATCGCGCCGTCCGCCCCGACCGCGTACCCGTGCAACCCGTCCTCGGACGCGACGAAGAGGCGCGACTCGGCGGCCGCGAGCGCAACGACGGGCGAGCGTACGGCAATCTCCGCAACGCACCGCAACTCAGCCAGGTCCCACAGGCGTACCGTCCGGTCCTTGCTGCCGCTCGCCAGAAGGGTGCGCCTGCCGAGCGGCAGGAGACACAGCCCGCGGACCCAGTCCCGGTGCCCGGTCAGCACGCGCTTGGTACGTCCCGTCACGGGATCCCACAGACGCACGGTGCCGTCGTGGCTGCCGCTGGCCGGCAGGATCCGGCCGTCGACCGGCACTCCGCACACGGCGTTGACCCAGCCGCGGTGTCCGACCAGAGGCTTGGGGTGGTCGTCGGACGCGATGTCCCACAGCCAGACGTAGTTGTCCCAGCCGGTACCGGCCAGCAGAGTGCGGTTCGCCAGCGGGAGGGCGCATATGGCCTGGAGTCTGCCCTTATGACGGGCCACGGTGCGCAGGTGCTCGCCGGTCGCGGGGTCCCAGAGGCGTACGTGCGCCACGTAATCCGTCCCGGGCTCTCCGCAGGTGGCCAGCAACTGCCGCCCGCCGGACGGCACCGTGCACACGGACATGAACCGATCGGAGACCAACTCCCCTTCGGCGGTGCGGGCGTAAGCGCCTGTTCCGGGGCGGCTCGGGAGCGCCGGGTCCCACAGGTACCCGATCATGCGGACCCCCTGGCCCGCGGCAGGATCGTGCAGCCGGATGGTGCCGTTGCGGGCGGCGACAGCGAGGAGCGTCCGGTCCTCGACAGACAGCGCGCGAGAGTCTCCTCGCCGGTGGCCGGATCCCAGATACGGATCAGGCCGTCACTGGTTCCGCAGGCGACCCGCGTCGCTTCCGCCAACTCCAGTGCGCACAGGGCCTGGACGGCTTCGGCCCCGCAATCGAACGACGCCAGGTCGTCACGCCGCGGCCCCACCGCCCACAATTCCCGGTGCGCCGGCACACCTCTCACCGCCCCCCCTAAATGCGCAGACACTATATGCAACCACCAGGACAGGGATGCCCAACCACCATGGCGTGAACAACGGTTGACCCGTCAGCGCAGCCGGGGCAGATGTCCATGCGCGAGGTCGCCCGCGCTGTGCGGTTGCCTAGAGCAGCCTGCTCGCCTTCCAACCAAAGCCGCCCGACCCGTTGGCCGAACACTCCGTATGAACCCACTTGCCCCCGTGCGCGGATTGTCGGTTCCGCGTGCGCACAACGCCGATTTCCGGATGGCGACAGTGCGATTGTCGTTGCGTCCGCCGTCAGACCCTCCGGGGCGCGATCCGATCTTGGAGGACGCAGTGCACCAGGGTTCCGTCGCGCGCCCTGCCGGCCCAACCCCGGTGATAGCTGGGGTGCTCCCCGCCGGAGTGCTGACGAGCCCCGCGATACGCGACGCCGGCGCCCGCCGCGACATCGGGGAGATCTTCCGGCTCGCGCGCCGCGACGCGGGCCTGAGCATCAGCCGGATGGCGCGCTTGTGCGACATGACGCCGAGCCGCGTCAGCGCGTACGTGCGAGGTGCCTCGCAGGCCCGCGACCAGCGTGTGATCGAACGCGTCGCCGACGGCCTGCGCATCCCGGGCGAGATCCTCGGGTTGCGCAGCCGCCCGTGGGAGGGCGGCCCACACCCCTCGGCCCCCTCGCCGCACCCCTGCAACGCACAGGAGCCGCCGTTCCTGGGCGAGGTGGCGACGGGGGTCGAGGTGGAGGTCGGCCCGGACGGCCTGATGCGCGTCACGTACCGGCATACCGTGGTCAACACGACCGGTCGGCCGATCTCCCGACTGCCCCAGCAGCTCACGTTCCCCGAAGGCAAGGGGGCGCTCACGCTCGTCCCCGTGCCCGGTCCCGCGTACGACTTCACCATCGAAGACCTGTATGACGCCGGGACGTTCGCGACGTTCACCTGCCGGATGACCGCGCCGATCCGGGTCGGTGACGTGGCGCTCGTCGCGTACCGGTGCAGCTCGATGCGCTACGTCCGCAAGAGCACGGCGTCGAAGGCCGGGCTGGAAAGAGCCGGACGACGGTGAAGGTTCTGTCGTGGTTGCGCGCGGGTGGCACGGCCGCTGTCGAGTTCTCAGCGGGTCTGTCCGGCGACAGCCTCTCGGGGTACGGCCGGCAGCGTCATGGTGCCCGGGATCGCCGCGAACACGGCGCGCAGTTCGTCGGCGAGGGCTTTGCGCCCCGGTTCGCGTGGCAGTTCGACCCAGGTCTCCATCGCGCGGCGGGTGGCAGCGACCAGGACGTCGAGCGCGAGGCGGGGGCGCGGGTCCTGCGGCTCGTCGAAGGCCAGCCTGCGGTGCAGCGTGGACAGGGACGAGCGGATGGTGCGGTCGCAGAAGTGCAGGCCGTGAGCGTCCATCGACGGCGTCTTGGCGGCCAGGCGGCGGCTGAGCCGGACCCGGGAGGGCCAGTCCTCGTCCGTCATGCGGTCCACCGCGGCGAGCAGGGACTCCTGTAGGAACTCCAGGAGAGTGTCGCCGCCGGGGGTGCGGCGGTCCAGTTCGTCGACGAACGCCGCCCACATGTCCTGGGTCGGCGCCATCACCACGTCTTCTTTGCTCGCGAAGTTGCGGAAGAACGTGCGCTTGGAGACCTCGACCGCCTCGCACAGCTCGTCCAGCGTCGCACCGTCGAAACCGCGTTCGGTGAACAGTTCCAGGGCGGTGCCGATCAGCGCCTCGCGCGTGCGCAGTTTCTTGCGTTCGCGGAGTGAGGGGCCGGCGTCGAGGTTGCGGGTGGCAGTCATCGTGCGTCGAGTGTAGCGAAGAGGCGAACGCCCTTGATAGGTTTTTGCCACTGAGTGGCACTATTGGTCCAGCGGAAGGCACCACCGGCATGCGCGCACTCCTCATCGACCGCTCTGTTCCGGGCAACCTCCGTCTCGGAGAGGTCCCTGCACCAAGCCCGGCCCCTCACCAGGCCCTGGTCCGCATCCGAGCCACATCCCTCAACTACGGGGAGGCCAAGCACGTCCTTGCCTCCGCGCCCGAAGGGTCCATCCCGGGCTGGGACGCGGCAGGCGTGGTCGAGCGCGCCGCCGCGGACGGATCCGGCCCACCGGCCGGCACACCCGTCGTCACCCTCGCCCCCGACGGCGCATGGGCGGAACTGCGTGCCGTGGACACCAGCTGGCTCGGGACCGTACCCGCCGGTGCCGACCTCGGCACGATCGCCACCGTCCCGGTTGCCGGAGCCAGCGCTCTGCGCGCCCTGCGGCGCCTGGGGCCGCTCCTCGGGCGCCGCGTCCTCATCACCGGCGCCACCGGCGGCGTGGGCCGGTACGCGGTGCAACTGGCACGCCGAGCGGGAGCACACGTCATCGCCTCGACCGGTGCCCCCGCCACCCACAGGGACGGACTGCAGGCCTTGGGAGCGCACGAAGTCATCGGAAATCCAACGGAATTGACCGCTACCGTCCACGGCGTCGTGGACATGGTCGGCGGTCCGCAACTCGTCGAGGCCTACGCGCGACTCACCGAACACGGCACCCTCGTCTCCGTCGGCCGCGCCACGGACGCGCCCGAGCAGTTCGCGTCCGGCGCCTTCTCCGGTGCCCCCGAAGGACACGACCGCTCGATCACGAGCTTCTTCCTCCTCCGGTGCACCGACGTCGGACCGGACCTGTCCTTCCTTGCCAAGCTGGTGGCCGAGGGCAGCGTGGATCCTCACATCACCTGGCGCGCCCCATGGGACAAAGCCTCCGAAGGCATTGCGGCGCTCCTGGACCGCACGGTGCACGGCAAGGCCGTCCTGGACATCCCCTGACTCGCGCAACCCGGTGCACTCTTCGCGTCCGCAGGACAGGCGCGCATGCGGGTGGGAGCAGTACTTACGAGCACGGCCCTTGAGACCTGTTCGCATTCCCGTACGCGTCCCGCGCTGCTGGCCCGCTGCTCAAGCCGCCAGCCTCCGCGGACCCTCTGCCGCTGTTCGCGGCGGTCACTGTGCGCGGCGACCACCCGGTTCCCGGACGCTAGGGCGGGGTCCCTGACGAGGTGACGACCGGGCAGGGTGGACCGATGTCCGAGTCGTCCTTGCCGGGAGGTTTCGTCAATGCCGTCGTGCGTGTCGGGGACACGGGAGGCTGATTGCCGACAGCTACGACTTGTCGGAGCGGCACCGTCTTGTGACCACGGTCTTGTGGTGGCAGGACCGATGCTGGCGGGGCATCGAAGCCAAGGCCGACATCCCGCACCCAACGCGACCGCGTTCAGGCACGCGACCCGGGCCTCCACGGACCGACATCAGGCAACTTCCCCTGACACCAGTTCTGTTCGTTCGTCAATCACCATGCCGGCGCTATGTGACCCCAGCGAGGGCGGCTCGTTAGACCGGACGTTCGATAGGTCGTGCGTTCGATCGAGGGGGGTTCGGCGGTGCGCCATTCGACGGTGATCGGGGTCCATCTCGTACTGCGCAGCAATCGCGGGGTGCTGCTCGGACTGCGCCACAACACCGCGTTCGGCGACGGGCAGTACCACTTGTGCGCCGGGCACTTGGAAGCAGGTGAGTCCGTGTTGTCCTGTGCCGTACGCGAGGCCCGCGAGGAGACCGGCGTCGAACTCCACCCCGACGACCTGAGCCTGGTCCACACCCTGCACCATTTCGATCCGGACGACGGCCGCACCCGCCTTCAAGTCTTCCTCGAAGCCTCCCGATGGACCGGCGAGATCACCTTGCGGGAGCCGGAATGCTGCGCGGGGTGGCGGTGGTTCCCCGACGATGCCTTGCCGACAAACACCGTGGCCTACACCGCGGACGCGCTGACCGCGATCAAGTACGGGATCGCCTATGCAGAATCCGGGTGGCCCACATGACTCGGGATCACGATGTGGTGAACAGCGGGCGGGGGAACGGGCGTTGGGGGTGACCGGCCTGTGGTTCGGTCTACGTGTGGGCGAGCGCCCGTCTGTTGGCGTACGGCCTGCGCAGGCTGGGGGCGGCGGGCGTGTCGACGCCAGCTGGCGCCCGGGCCGCCGCCCCCCGGACCTGCGTCTCGGCGGCCTAGTCCAGCAGCGACCCCGCCGTCACGCTCGTCACCGTCCCGGTCATCCCGCCCGCGCCGGGCGACACGAGGAACACGGCTGTTGCCGCCACTTCGGCGAGCGTGACGGGGCGTCCGAGGAGGGCGCCGGGTCCGCCGGGGTCGATGTCCGCGCGGGTGCCCGCCATCTCAGCCATGCGTTCCGCGGCGCGCTCCCACACCTCACCGGCGTGCGATCCGTGGGCGACGGTCTCCGGCATGCCGTCGGGGCGCAGGCAGACCACGCGCACACCGTACGACGCCAACTCCCCCGCCAGTTGCCGGGACAGCGCCTCGACCGCCGCACACGCCGGGCCGAACCCGTTCGACGGCAGCGACATCCGTGCCGCGGTGGTGGACAACGTCAGGATGACACCGCTGCGTTGAGCCTTCATGTGCCGGGCGGCCGCGGTCGTGGTGAGGAACTGGGTGGTGCTGTAGGTCGTGATCGGCAGCAGGAAGTCCTCCGTTGCGAGGCTCAGCAGTGACGCCCCCTGCACGTGGTGCACACCGATGGCGTTGAAGCTGATGTCGAGCGATCCGGACGCGGCCACGTGCGCCGCGTGGGCGTCCACCGACGCCTTGTCGAGCGCGTCGACCTCGGCGGCCTCGGCGCGGCCGCCGTCCGCGACGATCTGCCATGCGACCGCCTCGACCTTGGCCGACGTCCGGCCGGCCAGGAAGACCCGGGCACCCTCGCGGGCGTACGCGCGGGCCACCGCGCCTCCGATGGCGCCGCCGGCACCGTAGACCACCGCGTTCTTGTTCTTGAGCTGCATGTCGGGCTCCACATCGTTCCGGGCTCCCGAGCGGGAGTCAGCCGACCGACGAACGGCCCGACGCGGTATCGACATCTCAAGACAACGATCACCGGAATTTTCTCCGCTACCGGCCCTCCTCGTCGACCGCGCGGAGCCTGCGGGCGAGATAGCGCCGATCCGGTTCCGCTCGAGCCAGGTCCAGGGCCTGGGCGTACGCGATGGCCGCCTCGTCGCGCCGACCCAGCCGCCGCAACAGGTCCGCCCGGGTCGCGGGCAACAGGTGGTACCCCGTCAACCGCCCCGACTCCTCCAGGCGCAAGACCAGTTCCAGCCCGGCGGCCGGCCCGGCCGACATCGCGACCGCCACCGCACGGTTCAGTTCGATCACCGGCGACGGGGTCATCTCGGCCAGCCGCCCGTACAGGGCGGCGATCAGCGCCCAGTCGGTCTCCGCGGCCGTACCCGCCACGGCATGCACGTTCGCGATCGCCGCCTGCAGCTGGTACGGCCCGACCCGTTCCACCGCGACCGCCTCGTCCAGCAGCCGCGACGCCTCCGCGATCGCCTCGCGGTCCCACCGCGACCGGTCCTGCTCCTCCAACGGCACGAAGTCGCCCGCCTCGTCGACCCGCGCCGCACGCCGGGCATCGTGCGTACGCATCAGCGCGAGCAACCCCAGCACCTCGGGCTCCCCCGGCAGCAGTTCGGCCAGCAGACGGCCCAACCGCACGGCCTCGTCGCCGAGTCGGCGCCGGATCAGGTCCGCGCCCGACGTCGCCGAGTACCCCTCGTTGTAGAGGAGGTAGACGACCGAGAGCACGGCGTCCGTACGCCGCGGCAACTCCTCGCGGGCAGGCACCTCGTACGGAATGCGCGCGTCCCGGATCCGCCGCTTCGCCCGCACCAGGCGCTGCGCCATAGTGGCCTCGGGCACCAGGAACGCCCGTGCGATCTCCGGGGTTTCGAGCCCCACGACGGTCCGCAGCGTCAGGGCCACCCTTGCGTCGAAAGGCAGTTGTGGGTGACAGCAGGTGAAGACCAGCCGCAATCGGTCGTCGGGTACGCCGTCTTCCGCGGCCGCACGGGCAACCGCCGCCGCGTCCGCCGCGTCGGCGTCCGCACCCGCGGAAAGCTCCGCGGCCTGCCGCATCTTCTCCGCCCCGACCGCTTCGCGGCGCAGGCGGTCGACCACCCGGTTTCGCGCGGTCGTGGTGAGCCATGCGCCGGGCCGGTCCGGCACTCCGTCGCGCGGCCACGTCTCCAGGGCGCGGGCGAACGCGTCCTGCGCGCACTCCTCGGCCAGGTCCCAGTCGCCGGTACGAGCGATCAACGTCGCCACGATCTGCGCCCACTCGGCGCGGAACGCCTCCGCGACGGCGGTCGCGGCGTCCCCGCCGGTCCTCCCGGCGGCCCCGGTACCGTGCATGACCCCGGCACGGTGCATGCCTCCGATACCGTGCATGGCCCCGGTACCGCGAGCGGCTCCGGCGCCCGGGCCGGGTTCCGGCGTACGCATCAGGCTCCCCGCGTACGCTCGACCCGCGCCTCGCTCCACACCGGCCGCACCTCGACGACCCCGTGCCCCGCGAATGGGTGCCGCGCGGCGATCTCGACCGCCTCGTCCGCGTCCGCGCACTCGATCATCACGAAGCCGCCGATCTGCTCCTTCGTCTCCATGAACGGACCGTCGGACACCACGCCTTCGCCGCCGTGCGCGCGTACCGACAACGCATCCGCACTCGGCCGCAACCGCGCACCCGAAAGCAGTACGCCGCGCCGCGTCATCTCCTCGGTCCACGCACTGTGGGCCGGATCTGCCGCGATCTCGTCCGGCGTCAGGCAACGCGCCTCGTCGTCGCAGATCATCAACATGAACTTCATGGCTCTTCCCTACCGCACGCGACCGTCAACCGAGCGCCGCCACGCACCCCGACCAGCCCCGGCCGACCAGCCCCGGCCGGCTTGCCCTCACACCTTGCCCTCACGCGGCGTCCGGTCCACCGCCCCGCCGCGCTGGCCAACGGGTGGAGGTTCGCAACCAGCCGGCTCAGGTTCCGGGGAGGATACGGCGCGTTTCGTAAGCCCACATCGCGATCTCGACCCGGTTGCGGGCGCCGAGTTTGGCCATCAGGCTCGCCAGATGGGTCTTCACCGTGCTGAGGCTGATGTGCAGTGCATCGGCGATCTCGGTGTTGGTCAGCCCGCGAGCGACGGCGAGCAGCACCTGCTCCTCGCGGGCGGTGACGGCGGAGACCGGCTGGGCCACGGGCCGGCCGGCGGGCAGGTCCGCGAATGCCTGGAGCAGACGGACGGTGACGCTGGGCGCAATGAGCGCGTCACCGCCGGACGCCGACCGTACGGCCTGGGCCAGAAGGTCTGGTCCCGTGTCCTTGAGGAGGAATCCGCGGGCGCCGGCACGCAGCGCGCCGTAGACGTACTCGTCGAGGTCGAAAGTGGTGATGACGACCACGACCAGCGGGTCGGCGACGCCCGGGCCGGCCACCAATCGGGTGGCCTCGAGCCCGTCGAGCGCGGGCATGCGGATGTCGAACAGGCAGACGTCGGGGCGCAGTTCGCGGGCCAGACGGACCGCTTCCCGTCCGTCGGCGGCCTCGCCGACCACCTCGATGTCGGGTTGGGCGTTCAGCATGATCCGCAGACCGGTGCGGATGATGGCCTGGTCGTCAGCGACGAGGACGCGGATGGGCACCGCTCTCGGTCCTCCCTCTGGGCAGCTCGGCTTCGACATGCCAGCCCTGTTCGGCGCCGGGGCCGGCTTGTAGTTTGCCGCCGAGCAGGGCAGCGCGCTCGCGCAGTCCGGCAAGTCCGTATCCGGCACGGCCTCGGCCGGTGCGGTGGCCGTTGTCACGTACGCTCACCCGTACCGTGTGCCGTTCCGCGCTGACCCGGACGACGACCTCGGTCGCGTCGACCGCATGGCGCATGGCGTTGGTCACCGACTCCTGCACGATGCGGTAGACGGCCGCGTCCACGGCCGGGGGCAGGGTGTCCAGTTCGCCGTCGAGACCCAGGTCGACCCTGAGGCGACCACCCGGGTTGCGCACCAGGCGCTCCAGATCCGCGACACCGGCGGGCGGCGCCAGCTGAGCGCCGGCCCCGCGGTTGCGCAGCGCTGTGACCATGGCGCGCATTTCCTCCAGCGTGCGCGCCCCTTCCTCCTCGACCCCGTCCAGCGCCTCGACGGCGGCGGACGGGTCGGTGCCCGCGAGCACCCGGCCCGCCTGGGCACGGATCACCATGGCCGAAACGTGGTGGGCCACCGTGTCGTGCAATTCCCGGGCGAGCTGCTCACGCTCGCGGGAGCGCATCTGCTCCAACTGCCGCTCGCGACCGGTCACCCGGAACCGCACGGCGGCCCCGATCAAGCCGGGCAGCAACAGGAAGACAAAGCCCCCGGCCAGTTCGGCGGCCGGGGTTTCGTCCATGGCGGCGCAGAGCGCGAAGGCCGTGAGGATCACCGCGCCGCCCAGCACGATCTCCCGTCCCGCCCCCCACCGGGACAGCGCGTACACCAGCACGAACACGACTCCCGCGCCGGTGTCCAGGCCGACGGGCTCGCGCGATGCGGTGGCAACCAGCGAGGCCAGCTGGAGCAGGGTCACCGAGCCGAACGCCAGCGTGACCATCGTCAGCGGGCGAGTCCGGCGCCACAGGGGCAGCAGGCACAGCCATACGGCGAACACCACCGCCACCGGCCGCCACACGACGTGCTCGCGCAGGGTGGCCTCCAGCACCACACCGCCCAGGCCCGCGGCGAGCAGCATCCAGTCCCGCCACACCCGGGCGGGCGCGTCGGGCGGTCGGGGTTCGGTCCACAGGGTTCGCAGGTCGTCTCGCAGCACGGTTCTCAGCCTAGGGACCGCACCGTGCAGCGCATCGGCCGAAAGGACGGGGCTTCACCCCGTCCTTGGGCCGACGGATCCGCGGCCCCCGAGCCGATGCCGCGGAGCGCCGTGGCGACGAACCTCGGCATCGGCGGCCGTACAAGGACGGCCGCCGATGTGGTTGGAGGAACCGATGCTCTCGAAAGCCCTGTTGCGCCTGGGCGCAAGCGCCGCCCGCCATCCCTGGCGGGTGATCGCGGCATGGCTGATCGCCGCCGCGCTTGCCGTCCTCGCCGCGATCACCATCGGCGGACGGACCGCGGACTCGATGACCGCTCCGGGGCTCGACTCCCAACGAGCCGCGCAACTGATCGAGCGGGCCGGCACCGGCCAGGAGGGGATGACCGCGCAAGTGGTCGTCACCCCCCTCGACGGCGGCGCGACGTTCTTCGACCACGGCAGCGCGCGCGCCGCTCTCACGCGGCTGCAGACCGAGGTGCGGCGGCTGCCGCACGTGCTCGGCACGAGCGACCCGGCGGGAGCACTCGACGCAGGCGGGGACACCAGCGTGCGCGGCGGCCTTGTCTCGGCCGACGGTCGGATCGCGGTCGTCCGGGTGCAGTACCCCGACCAGAGCCGGCTGTCGGGCGAAGACCTCGACGCCCTCGTCGACCTCGGCGACCGGCTGCGCGCCGAACTGCCCCTGCGCATCGAGATGGGCGGGGACCTCTTCTACGCCTTCTCCGACCCCGACGGCGGCGCAAGCGAGCTGATCGGCATCCTCGCCGCGGCCGCGATCCTGTTCCTGGCGTTCGGTTCGCTCGTCGCCGCCGCGCTGCCGATCGGCATGGCGGTCTTCGGGCTGACCGTCGGGGTTGCCGCGATGACGGTGCTGGCGGGGGTGACGGACGTCCCGACCTTCGCCCCTGTCCTGGGCAGCATGGTCGGACTCGGAGTGGGCATCGACTACGCGCTGTTCGTGCTCGCCAGGCACCGGGAGTACCTCGCGCGCGGGCTCGATCCCCGCGAGGCGGCGGGGCGAGCGGTGGCCACGGCGGGGAGGCCGGTGGTCTTCGCCGGCGGCACCGTCGTCGTATCGATCCTCGGCATGGCGGTCGCGAACGTACCGTTCATGACGGTGGGCGGGCTCGCCGTCTCGATCGTCGTCCTGATCATGGTGCTCGCGTCGGTGACGCTGCTGCCGGCCTTCCTCGGCGCCGCCGGCCCGCGCCTGGGCCGGGTCGGCCTGATCGGCCGGGCTCTGCAGGCCAGGAGACCGGGCCGACTCGCGCGGCGGCAGGACCCGGCGGCAGGCGCCGCCCACGCCGCCGGGTGGCGTCGCTGGATCGGGCACGTCAGCCGGCACCCGGTGCCGTACGCGGTCGGCGCGGCGGGGCTGCTGCTGACCGCAACGCTGCCCGTGCTCGGCCTGCGCGTCGGCCTGCCCGACGACGGGTCAATGCCGCACAGCCGTACCGAGCGCCGGGCCTACGACCTCGTCGCCGAGGGATTCGGCCCGGGCACCAACGGTCCCCTCGTCATCGCCGCGGACCCCACCGGTGACCCGGGAGTGCTGGACCGACTCGCCGCAACGGTCGCGGCGGATCCGGGCATCGCATCGGTCGCGCCGACGCACATCGATCCGGCCACCGGCATCGCGACCCTCGTGGTGTTCCCGACCACCAGCCCTCAGGACAAGGCCACGGCCGACACCATCGCCCGGCTGCGCACCGACGTGCTGCCCACGGCGATCGGCCACGGCCCGGCCAGGGCCCACGTCGGCGGCGCCGCCGCGAGCCTGTCCGATGTGGGCCAACGCACCAGCCAACGCCTGCCGGCGTTCGCCGCCACCGTGCTGGCGATGTCGTTCTTGCTGCTGATGGTGGTCTTCCGCTCGATACTCGTACCGCTCAAGGCGGTACTGCTGAATCTGCTGAGCATCGGCGCGGCATTCGGCATCATGGTCGCGGTCTTCCAGTGGGGCTGGGGAGGCGCACTCATCGGGCTGGAAGCGACGGTTCCGATCGTGTCGTTCATCCCGATGTTCCTCTTCGCCATCCTGTTCGGCCTGTCGATGGACTACGAGGTGTTCCTCCTCTCCCGGGTACGCGAGGAGTACCTGCGCACCGGCGACAACGGCACGGCGATCGTCGAGGGCGTCTCGGGCACCGCCCGGATCATCACCTCGGCCGCCCTCATCATGGTGGCGGTCTTCCTGTCCTTCGCCGTCTCCGAGGACCCCTCCACCAAAATGTTCGGACTCGGCCTGGCCACCGCGATCTTCATCGACGCCACCGTCGTACGCATGGTGCTGGTACCGGCGACCATGACGCTCCTCGGCCGGGCCAACTGGTGGCTGCCGAAGTGGCTGGACGCGATGCTTCCCCGCGGCCCGGTCGGCACCGACGACACCGACGACACCGACGCGGAATCCACGGGTGAGGCCCCGCGTCCACGGCTGGTTGACCGTTGACCCGACAGGCGGCTCTACGAGGGTGTGTCCGGGACGGCAGCGGCTCGCGCCGCGCCGTCCCAGGCGGTTGTGAAACAAGAGGTGCGCGGCTACTCGGCGTAGGGCTGGTCGGTTCCCTGGTCGCTGTAGCCCAGGCTCCAGATGTAGCCGTCCGGGTCGGCGAACGCACCGCCGTACCCGCCCCACGGCAGCGCGCCGCCGGGCTTGAGGACGTTGGCGCCGGCCTTGGCGGCCTCCGCGATGATCTCGTCGACGCGGGCCTCGCTGCGGACGACGTACGTCAGCACCAGCCCGCTGAAGCCGCTGCCTTCCGGTTCGGTGCCCACCTGGGCGGCCAGGCCCTCGCGGGCGTAGAAGCCGACCGGCGACGCCCCGTCCGACTCGAAGAACACCGAGACCCCGTAGTCGTTCTGGATCTTCCAGCCGAGTCCCTCGGCGTAGAACCGCTTGGTCTGCTCCATGTCCCGGACACCGAGCAGGATCGAGCTGACGTGTGCCTTCATGGCATGCTCCTTGAACTGTGAACTGTGAACTGCGGAAGTGTGCGCCCCGGTCCTCCGAGCCGGCACCCCGGTGTCGGGGTCGCGCGGAGTGGAGTGGGAGCCGGACGTCAGGACCGCGTGGGGACGGGCGAGGCGTCGGCCTCCCAGGCGAACCCGTCGGCCGGTGCGGTGGTTGCCATGACGATCACGCTACGGGCGACACCGCGGACCGCGCTTCTCGAATCCTGACCGGTCTCCTGAGACCCGCGTCGCCACGCACGCCGCCGCCCCACCGGCCCGGTGTCGACGGTCGCGTATTTCCCAGGCCGCGCGGTTCACAGTGCTATGTGGAACGCTGCCGCCTCGTTGCGGCTACAGCAGTGGTGTCAGATCCCCGAGACGATGAAGACCCCTGCCACGGTCAGGCATCCCAGCGCCACGGGATCCAGGCGCCTCCGTACGGCCGTGGCGCGAACCGCGGCCGCGCGTCTGCCAGGTGACTCCAGCCACAGGTAGGCGAGAAACCCGACCCCGGTCACGAGCGACAGAACGACCCACTGGATCGGACGTTCGTAGTAGACCGGTTCGCGGCCCAGCATCACGCAGATCAGCGCCGCACCAGACCGGCGTCCGTATCTGGGAGGCGCTCCATCTGGAGTTGGAGTGAAGAGGGGCGCTCCGGGCAGCGTGAGGTCATGATTCCGTTGATCGTGGTTCTGTTGCTGGCACTGGTGCTCTTCGGAGCGGGGTTCGCCCTCAAGGCGCTGTGGTGGATCGCTGTAATCGTCCTGGCTATATGGCTGCTGGGGTTCCTCTTCCGCAGCACCGGGGCAAGCGGCAGCCGCGGACGCTGGTACCGCTGGTGAACCCAGGCGTGGTCCCCGCCGGGCGCCGACCCCAATGACGTGGTCGCGTACGCCCACAAGGACCTGACCCGCCCGCCGGGGCGGCACCAGCGCGCTTGCTGGTGCCGCCCCGGCGGGCGGGTTCAGCGGTACATGCCAACTTTGGCCGGTCGCTGCCGCGGCACGCGGTCTCCCCCTGGTCGGCTCGGCTCCCCCGGTCTGTTACTCGGTCGGTGCGCGCGTGGACGGCGAGGGGGGCACGTCGGCGACTCCGAGGTACGGTGCGACGGCGGCGGCCACGGCTGCGGATCTTAGGTAGTTCGCGGCCAGGTGGAAGTCGAAGAGGTTGATGCTGTCGGTCAGATCGAGGTCGACGCCGGGGAACCAGCGGCTGAGCGGGCGGAGGATCGCGACGGGATCGCCCGGGTCGGCGACGTTGACCCAGCGGCGGACGTTCGGCGGACGTTCACCAAGTCCGTTCACCGGCGCGGGCGTCAGGCGCTCGAACACGCCGTGGCGCAGCGCGAGCGGCGAGCCCATTGTGACGAGCAGGTCGATCTCCACGTCCTGGCGGGCGTGCAGCGCCTCGTACGCCACAACGCTCCCGAGCGAATGCGCGAGGACCACCGTCGGCCGCTCCCGGTCCAGGACACCGCCCACTTCGTCGCGCGCGGCCTGCCGAGCGGGCGCGTCGGGTGCTTTGAGGTACGTGGCGACCTCGCGGAAGACAAGTGCCATGAAGAGACGGGTGAGCCTGCCGTCGAGCGAGAAGCGCCGGGCCAACATATCGACGGCGTGCCGCAAAGGCACGGTCAGCCGTCCCTGCGCCACGACTTCCGGCAGCTCATGGGCGTCCAGCCACATCTCGGCGAGGGCCGCCGCATCGGGGTCCGTCGTCGCCAGGCGATCGAGGGCTTGGTCATCGGTGCCCTGCGCCACCGGCTTGCCTCGGTAGAGGTGGTGGGCATAGTACGCACACGTGAGATCCGCCTTTCCGAGGCTCGCAAGTCCCAGCCCTGCGGCCAGGCCGGCGCTCCAGTCGGCGGCCACGGCTTCGGCGACCGCGTCCGGTCGGCCGCCGCGCACGTGGTTGCCGACTCCGTGTACCGCGACGATGCGGGACATGCGCGCTCCTTTAGGTCGACCGCGACCGCGGGGGCCGTGGGCTCGGGCAGATCGGTGTCATGCGTGCGATGCGCGTTCCAGCCGGAGGACCGCCGGGTCGGGCGACAGGAGCATGAGGTCGGCTCCCATGCCGACGAGCAGATCGCCGGAATTGGTGACAGCGAGCGCGAACACGCTGTCGGGAAACGCGAACGTGTCGACCAGGGTGTCGAGGGCGAGGTCCCACAAACGCACTTTGCGGTCGGTGCCACCGGTCAGCGCATGCGGGCGGCCGTCGCGAAGACAGGGCACTACGCAGGTCACCTCGCGATCGGTCCGGCAGCCCAGGGCGTTCGCGTGACCGGTGCGGAGATTCAGCTTGTGGACGTGGCCGTTGCCGCCCAGGAGAAGGACTGCGTCCCCGTCGAGCATGGTGAATGCCATGGCGTGCAGGGGTTCGTCGAACTGCTCGACAATCTGCGGCGGGTGGTCACCGTCGACGACGACGAGGCGGCCGTTCAGGTCGAGGGCGGCGATCAGCGGGCCGCCGCCGGCGCGCGGCAGTGAGGCCAGCAGCGTGATCCTCTGGTCGGAGACGGACACCGCGGGCTCCTGCGGCGATCCGCCGCGGAGCGGGAGCCAACGCAGTGCCCCGCTGTCATCGCCCAGCACGACGTATTCGTGGTCCCCGATCCGCGCGCTCGCCGCCGCGCCAACAGCCGGCGCGCCGCTCCAGAAATGCACGGCGGTGACTCCACCCCCGGCTGAGGCGTCGAAGGCCTGAAGTGTCGCCTGGCCAACGGCGAACACACTGTCGGACCGTCCGTCCGTGGTCGTTCCGATCGTGTGGAAGTGGTTCTCGCCGTGGTCGAGTCGCTCGTTTGTGCCGTCGCGTAGGTTCCACAGCCGCAGGGAGTCCCATCCCAGCGACACGGCGGTGTCCCCGGACGCGTCGTGCGCGGCGAGCACGCCGATGACCGGATCGCGGTGTGCCGCGGCGCTGGGGGCGGCAGCGGGGCCGTACGTCTCCCAGATCCGGATGGACCCGCGCTCCCCGCCGGTCACCAGGCGGTGCCCATCGTGACTTCGATAGCCGCACACCGCGGTGATCTGTGTGGTGTGCCCCCGGTGGACAGCCACCTGTCCGCCGCTCGCGACCTCCCAGATTCCCAGGACGCCGTCCGAGCCGACGGTGGCGATGTGCGGCCGGGCGTCGTCGGGCGCCGCGACGGCGACCAGATCGACCACCGCACCGTCGTGCGTGCGGAAGGTGACGACCGGACTGCCGTCGCCGAGGTCCCAGACTCGGCATTTCCCGGTGCTGCTTCCGACGACGGCACACGACGTCCCGTTGAGCAGGACCGTGCGAGCCACGGTCGCCCAGGACGCGTCCAGGTCACGGACGCACACGCCGTCCGTCACACGCCATACCGCCGCGGCACCACCGCAGGTGCCGAGCAGATGCGGTGCGCCGTCCACCAGGCACACGTCCAGGGAGTTCACCGGGGCCTCTCCGACGTGGAAGTCCCCGGTCATGTCGCCCGTGGCGAGGTTCCAGGTACGCAGGCTGCCTTGCTCGGCACCGCTCGCCACGAGACGGCCGTCCGGTGTCGCGGCAAGGGACCACACCGGGGTCTCGTGCGCGGGAAACGTGTCGACCAGTTCTCCGGAGGGCCACGACCAGACCCACAACCACCCGTCGTCACATCCGGTGACGAGGCGCAGTTCTCCTTGTTGGCGAATCGGCACGACGCACCCGACGGGGGTGGGATGGGGCAGTGCTTGGACAGCCGCGTGGGCGTCCAGGTCCCAGATCTTGAGCGTGTTGTCGTCCGCGCCGCTCAACAAGAGGGTACGGCCGTCCAGTTCCACGGTGCGGAGCGTCCAGATCCGGGTCTGCGGGTGCCCGGGCAGCGAGGCGCGCAGCGCGCGGCTGGGCGCCGATCCGGCGGTCCAGCGGATCGACCAGTTCTGTCCGTGGAGGAGGCGCTCGGCGAGTTCCGTCGCATCGAAGCGCATGGCGTCCACGGCCAGCATCTGACGGCGTTCCGTCGCAGGTAGGGATCGATGGGACGTGTGGCCGGCGAGGTAGACCGAGGCGGCGAGCGGCAACTGCCCGGGGAGGTGCTGGAGTACGGCGGCAAGGGCGTCGGGATCGGCATGGACCAGGAACTCCGCGTCGTCCAGCAACTCGTCCAACTCGCCTGCGTCGAGGGCGTGTTGCGCGGCGTGCCGGACGAGGTACGGCTCGGCAAGGTCCCACCGCGGCACTCCGTCGGGACGCCGCGGGACCGACGCGAGCATTGCCGCCCACACCTCCCGTGCGTACCGCGCCGCCGCGAACCCGCCCGGCGCGGAGACCGTGCCCTCCGCGACCCCCGTGGCGATGAAGGGGTTCGCGCGAAGCTCATCGGCCAACCCTTGGTGGAACAGCCGGTAGAGCGGGCTGCCTTCGCGGTCGGCGTCCCGGCGCAGGTAGAACCTGCCGGACTCCAGCGCGCGGCGGATCTCCTCGATGCCGGGCGTCGGCAAATGCCCGGGGGCGAACGCGGGCGCCACGGCGGCGATGACCCGTTCCGGCATGCCGGCTCCCTGGCTGTAGGCGAGCACAGCCAGCACGGCGGCCACCCAGAAGTCGGCGCGCCGCAGCAGGTCGAGACGCAGGACCATGCCGAGCGACTTGGGTACCAGGGCCGCGAGTTGCTCGGCGTCGGAACGTGTCTCCAAGCGTTCCGAACCACCAAGGACATAGCGGACGAACAATGCGGAGACGAGGAACTCGCCCGCTTCGCGTGGCGACCGTCCCGACTGCGGCTCGCCGGTACGCACCACCTCTCCGGCGATGCACTTGGCGAGATGGTTCAGGACCGGAAGCGGGCACCTGGCCGCGAAACCCGGGTCGTCGCGGAGCAACCCGCGTACGTACGCGGTCAGGTCACGGATGAGGTCGTCGTCCGGCACCGTGCTGAGGTCGAGCAGTCCGCCCATTGCCGCGGAGCGTGCGAACAGCGGGGCGAACCGCTCCTCCGGGCGCGCACCCACGAGAATTCGGAAGGCGGCCTGCCCGTCGCCGCCGACCGCCGCGAGCAGCGGAGTCAGCAACGCGGACACCACCTCCTCCGGACGCTCCGCCTCGTCCAATGCGTCCAGCACCAGCACCGCGGGTCTCTCCCACCCGGCCAGCGCGTCGACCACCTGGGGCACGGTCCACCCTGAGCCGTCGTCCGGCGGCGCGGCCAACCCCCATTGCCTCGCCAGGGACGCGAGGATGTCTTGGTACGAGCGCCGCCGCGCGTGCACGACAGCCAGGTTCCCGGTCTCCTCGGGAGCGGTGTCCCAGCCGAGGGACGGCTCCCACAGCGACATCGTCTCCGCCCTGAGGCGCGGATGGGCCGCGCACACCAACACCCCCAGCAGCGCCGACTTCCCGCCCCCCGGCTTGCCGGTGACGACCCGGAACGGCGGACCGAATCCGGCGAACCACTCCGTCAACGCGACGACTTGCTCTTCACGGCCCTGGAACATGCCGCGCCGATCCCCGTCGTCGTGCCTGAACAACTCGACACCACCGGCACGGCCCACGAAGTGCCGCTGGTCCAAGGCCTCGTCGAGCAGCGCGCCGGCTCCGATGTCCACGTTGCGCCGTACACCACCGGCGGAACGGTCGAAGCGCGGGTTGCGGAAGAACCGTAGCCAGGACAGGTCCGTGCCGACCTGGGTCATCGGCAGGGTGATCTCCTGCGGCACCAGGAGCTGCGCCGCCCGGCGCGCCACGGCAACCGCGACCTCATGGCAGAACCGCTCGAACGGAATGAACTCGTACGTCTGGTGCAGGCCGATCGTGCCGTCGTGGAATCCCGCCAGCACCTCCGCGACGGCCTGGCTCAGGATGCCGTCGTACGCCTCCTCCCCCGGCTGCGCCGCGGCGATCACCCACCCGCGCCGTCGGCCGGCCGTGAGGAACTGCTGCCAGGCAAGTCGCGCGGGAGCACCGGCGTAGCACAGGTCCAACAGGAACAGCACGTTCGGCGCCTCGTGCGCCGCGTCTCCGTCGTCGCCGGTCTCCAACGTGGCCAGCCACGACTCGACGTCGATCCTCGTACGCCGGCCGTCACCGCCCACGACGTACAGCTTTTCCCCCGCACCTGACAGCCCGTGCGAGAGCAGATGCACCACGGCGAAACCCGAGCTCTTGGTGAGGACTTGGTCCACCGCGTCCTCCAGCGCGGAGGCAGTGGCTGCGGGATCGGCCTGGGGCGCCACCTCGACGTAGCCGTACTTGCCGGTGAGCATCGTGCGCACCCGTTCGGCGTACTCGGCGGCGAACTCCAACGGTGGCCGGGCCCCGAGCTTGGGCCGCGCGAGATCGATCGGTGGACCCTCGATCCCGACCACCAACGCCTGGTACCCCCCGAACATCGGCCCCCTTCCGACGCAGAGTGCTTCCGGATGAGATCGTAGAGCCGAAGGCATCGCCACGACCGACGTCTGGGCATTCCGCGGGACGCTGAGCTTGCGCCTCACTTTGGGACGAACACCCTTGGCTCATCCGCATCTTCGACCAGCCCGATGACACGACTCGGATGGTCGAGGTTCTGGCGCAGGCAGATGCGGGGACGAAATCCGGAAATCGCGGCGCCGATCCGCGACTTGCTCGGCAGCATGCTCGCCTGGCCGGTCCGGCATCCCCGACGCGCCGCCGCCGGTCAGGCGCTTATCGCGGGGCGGTGGCGTACCCAGTACGCACAGGTCAGGGCGAGCAGCATCGGGCCCCACAGCAGCCCGGGCGTGATGCACGCGTACGCCAGTACCTGCCAGCCCGCGTTCGTGTAGTCGGCGTTCTCGCCGATGCCGAACCAGGCGAAGACGAAGGGCGACCAGAACGCCATCACACCCAGCGCGCCAAGCGTGGCCGCGGCGATGGCGGCGCCCGGCCGAATGCGCTTCCCGCCGACGAACGGCAGCCACCGGGGCGCGGTTTCGCCCCAGTCGCGGACCAGACCGAAGCTCAGCAGGGCGAGTGCCTCGGTGATGATGCTCAGGGCGAACACATAGGGGATGGAGATCCACAGCGCCGGCATGCCGCCCTCCTCGGCGCTGCCCATCTCGAAGCCGAAGGCGAACGGCAGCCGCCACAGGCATTGCGGGAGCAGGACGAGCGGGATCAGGTGCGCGACACCCTCGGCCCACCGCGGCACCGGCCGCTCCGTGCCGCGCATCGGACGGCGCCGGGTAGTCGGCGTGCCGTCGGAGGACACTGCGGGTGCCGGTGCGGAAGGCTTGGCGAGGGCAGAAGGAGCGGCGGCGGGAACGGCGTTCGTCATGCCTCAAAGCCTGGCCGAGCAGCCCTGACGCATCGTCCTTTCCGCGGGTGAGCCGCCTCCGCCGGACTGCCGGTGGTCGGCTGCAACTTGCGGCGTACGGGAGGGCGCGCCGGGGCGACCGGCAGCGTAGCCCGCCCTAATGCGCGGTCGGCTTCGCGCTGTTGCCTTTGTGGACCTTCGCTCATGGCGATCTCAGGTCTGCGTGATCTTTTGCGCCCCGTACCGGCCGACCTGCACTGAGAAGAGTTCCGAACCGCGCTCGGTGTGCCCGCGCGCAGCGACTTCCAGCTGTTGGCGCGGTGGTATCCGACGTTCACCGTGAACGACTTCCTGCATGTGACGCTGCCGACCGCAGGGAATCAGGCGCAGGTCGCGCACGGAATGCCGGAGGACGCGGAGATGATCCGCGACCTGTGGGAGAACGACGATTCGCACGGCAACGCCCCGTTCCCCGAGCCGAATGCGCGCCTGGCACCCGGCGCCCAACCCCCGATAGCCCCTGCTCGAATGCGGCATTCGAGCGGGATTCCGCTCTCCCGCCAGGGGCATGCGATGGGAGGCCTGCCGGTTCCGGTCCCTTGGCCGGGCGGGACCGGAACCGGCAGCTCGGTCCGCGTCGTCAGCTGCGGAGCTGCTTGCGGTCGTCGGCCTGGCCGACAGTGATCTTGCGGGGCTTGGCGCGCTCTGCGATCGGGATGCGCAGCGTCAGCACCCCGGCGTCGTAGTCGGCGACGATGCCCTCGGCGTCCAGGACGTCGGCGAGCTGGATCTGCCGGGAGAACACGCCCAGCGGCCGCTCGGACAGCTCGACCTGTACGCCCTCGCCCACGGCGACGGGGCGGCGTTCGGCACGGACGGTGAGCATGTTGCGCTCCACGTCGATGTCGATCGCGTCCGCGGCGACGCCGGGCACGTCGAACGCGACCACGTACTGGTCGCCGTCGCGCCACGCGTCCATCGGCATCGCGGAGGGACGCGACCAGGTGCCGTTCTGGCCGAAGAACTGCTGGGCCATTCGGTCGAGTTCGCGGAAGGGATCGGTGCGCATCAGCATCGGAAAACACCTCCAGGCATTCGGGCAACGGGTGCCAGTGCGCTTCACCTGACTCCTGTTATAGCATGTCATCGGAACGACGACAAACACGTCCGTCACTGAAAAGACGACACCTGAGGAGAAGGGGAGAAGCCGTGACCGACACCCCCGGCCGAACGCCGGACCACCCCGGCCCGCCGGCCGTGCCCTTCCTCGCCGTCGCGGCCGCCCTCGCCGCGATCGACCAGGCCGTCCACACCGCGCAGGACGGAACCGCGGCCGCCATAGCCCCGGAAGCCCGCGGGGAGACGCCGTCCCGGGTGGAGGAGGCGCTCGCCGCGCTGCTTCTCCTGCGCGAACTGCGCGGCCGCCTCGCCGCGTGGGAGCCCGACCTCATCGAAACCGCCCGTGACGCCGGTGCCAGCTGGGCCGCCCTCGCCGAGCCCCTCGGCGTCACCAGCCGCCAAGCCGCCGAACGCCGCTATCTGCGTCTGCGCCCCGGCGGCGCCCCCGGTACCACCGGCGACCAGCGTGTCCAAGCCACTCGCGACCGTCGAGCCGCCGACCGCGCCGTCACGACCTGGGCCCGCGACCACGCCGCCGAACTACGCGCTCTCGCCGGTGCCACCGCCGCTCTCGACGACCTGGGCCGTCTCGCCGCTCCTCCCCTCGCCGCCCTCGCCGACGCACTCGGCCACGACGACCCCGCGCACCTCCTGGCCCCCCTCGCCGACATCGGCCCGCACCTTGCCGCGCACCCCGCCCTCGCCGCGAAGGTCACCGACCTGACCGACCGCGCCGCCGCGATCCGTAACGCCAGCGACCTGCAACGCCGCACCTGACCCGCAGCCAGCCCGCGGTCGATCGACCGAGGGCCTCGGCCCTAACACCGTGACGCAGACGCGGACCGAGGGGGAACTGATATACGAAAAATGCGAGGAATGTGTGTAACGGGCCTCGACCGAGGGCAATGCCTTGATCGGTAACCCGAACGGGTGAACGGCGCCCAAGGACGAGACTGCGACCGCCCACGTCGTACGTCCGCTCGGAGGTCCGCTCGTACGTCCGACCACCGCCGCCGCGAGCCGCCGCACCGCGGCGTCGCTTTCTGCGCTGTGACATGTGAAAGCTGTGAATGTGAAAGGAGCAACCGTGATGTCGACCGCCCTTCCCGCCCTTCCCGCCCCGACCGCCCCGACTCCGCTGCGCCGCCCGGTAGCCCCTCAGCCGCCGACCCGCGAGGCGGTGTGCCGGGCGCTGGTCGATGTGACCTGGCCGGCTCGCAAGGCCGACCTTGTACGCGCCGCCACCCCTCGCCGTGCCCGTACCGACATCGTCCGCCTGTTGGAGACCTTGCCCGACGCGCCCTACCTGGGCCCCAACCAGGTCTGCCGTACCCTCTTCGGCCCGCACGGCCACACCCAGCCCAGCCCCTGACAGCGGTTTTGACCAGGTCCAGAACATCCGTACCCACGCGGCCCGTTGCGCCACCTGCCAGTCGCGCACAGCGACCTTCGGTGTGCCCGTCAGTAGGAGTCACCCGCCAGCAACCGCTCCATGGGGTCGAGATCGGGCAGAACTACTCCTCGGCCGCCGCCTGTCGGCACCCGTGATGCGCGCAGAAGCTCGGCGAGCGTGTGGAGTTCTCCCGTACGCGCGTCGGCGGCGAGCCGCGAAAAGAGCTCCCGCTCCTGCGTGACCGCGTGTTCGTGGACGTCGAAGACCAGGCGTGTCACCAACAGATCGAACCGGGCGTCTTCGGACTTGAGTTCAGCCATGTCCGCCAGACGGTGATGTATCCGGACGTGGTCGCCGAGTCCGCCGGCCGCGAGAGTCGGGCCCTTGGGGACCCTTCGCCGCACCGCGGGAAAGAGAAAGCGCGATTCCGCCTTGGCGTGTCTGCCCAGTTCGGCGGTAATCCTGCGCGCGGTGCGCTTGCGGCGCGGGTCGCCCCAGGGCATGGACTGGATGAGGCCGCACAAGCCGTCGATCCTGCGGTGGTCCTCGGTCAGTTCAGCTATCAGGTCCTTGTCGGCCGACATGGCGGTGTCTCGCGATCCCTTCTCCCAGGTCCTGCGTTCGAAGATGCCCCCGGGGTTAGAAAGCATCTTCGACAACGCTGCCCGCGCTCGTCCGGCGTACGCATCGAGCCCCTCGGAGCGCGTCGCCGCGACGAACCGTCGTTGGACGGTGCGTTGCGAGGTGTCGAGGGTGGCGCCGTCGAGCACCACGGGCGCGATCGGGTCGCGGTCCACGACGCCCGCACGCACGCACGCACCAGGCGCCGTACGAACCACTCCGCGTTGTCGTAGTCGGGCACGAGCCAGGCGGAGCCCTTCAGCCAGACGGAGCGCCGCGTCACGTCGGGGATTTCCGTACTGCCGCCCACGAGCCGGTCACAGAGGATCGTGCGGTTCCCGGCACCCCGCAAAAACCGCCCGCGCTCCGAGAGCTTCTGAATGGCGCATTGCAGACGCGGCCCCTCGGCAGACGTGGGTGGTGCTCACCACCGACGCGCCCGCTGAGGGGCCGCTCCGTTGTCTGCTTCCCGGGACGGCGCGGAGCACCGGACGGGCTTCAGCGCGATGCGCTTCGGCTACGCGTCGGTCTCCACGACCGCGGCGTCGGCCGCGTTCTTCTTGATCGACTCGATGCCGTTGAGGCAGGCGTTCTTCGTCGCGTAGCCCTCGCCGACGGCGATGATCTCGCCGTTCGCGGCTTTGAGCCGGAAGCGGTGCTTGCCCGCGTTGTCCTCGTACACCTCGAACTTGGCCGCCATGCGGACCTCCTTCGCCTCGGCCGCCCGCGCGGACGGCCACAGGGTTGCGGTCGACCTGGACGCCGACTGCACGGCCGCCGGAACGCGACCGCCCTCCTCCGCTGCCCCTCCCGCCGGTGCCCATGCGCAACGGTGAGGTCCGCGCGGTGGCTTGGGCGGCGCAGCCGGGCACGCTGCGCGGCTGATCGTGGTCTTCCGCTGCCGCCCGGCCACCGAACGTGCGGCGCCGGCACGGCGGTTCATCTCCCTCCCGGTCGGCACGCGCATCGCGACCGCCCGAGACCGTCGCGCGGTTACAGCCAACTGTGGTGTGGGCAGGCGCAATCACGAACGGCGCCCTCAGGCCACGGTGTTGCGCAGCCCAACACGGTTCGCCGACACGCGGTGTGCCGCGGCCAACTGCTGTCGGACTGGCTGATGTGGGCGCTGTTGTTCGACGACTACTACTGCGATACCGGTCCCCATTGCGCGCGTCCGGCCTCGTTCAACCCGCTGGCCGGTCAGGTGATGACCCGCGCCCTGTATCCGGCCACCACGCCGACCGGGGACGGTCGGTTCGACGCGTCCGCGTCCGCCTTGGCCGCGGCATCCTGCTGGCCGTCCCCATGGACCTGACTTCCTACGCCCACGAGCAACACCAGGACTGCCTGGAGTCCAACCTGGTCCACATTCTCGCGGCACAGAACTCCATCGGGGCGCGGCGGCCGTCTTCCCTCTCCTGGTCGTGGACCTCCTGCACCACCCCTGACCCCTGAGCCCGAGGCGCGCGACAGCAGCTGAGAGGGTGGGGGACGTGACGGCGAAGGCAGAGGGCTTCGATCAGTAGGTCGAACCGTTCCGTGCGGGCCCGGCGAACCGATCACAAGGGAGATCCGATGTCCGACAGCCGTACGCAAGACAAGGCCGCCATCGCGGCCGTCCTGACCGCGTCCTACAAGGCGTGGGAGGCCGGCGACGCCGAAGGTATGGCCGCCGACTACACCGCGGACGCCACCGCCATCATGACCGGCTCGCTCCGCGACAGCCGTGAGGTGATCCGCGCGAGCATGGCCTTCGCCTTCGCCGGGCCGCTCAAGGACACCTCGACCTACAACAAGCAGATCGGCCTCCGCTTCGTCGGCAGGGACGCGGCGATCGTCGTCAGCGAATCCGGCATCCTCTTCCCCGGCCAGACCGAAGTCCCGGACGCTCGCAAGGTGAACGCGACTTGGGTCTTCGAGGAGCGGGACGGCCGGTGGCTCATCGCCGCCTACCACAACAGTCCTGCGCTGACGCCCGGGCAGTGAACCCCTCCCCCACAAGGCGCCCGCCTGGCTAGACGGTTGTCTGCTTGAGCGGCGCCGCGGCTGCCTGGGGGGCGGCGGTGAACAGGGCGTGGACGGTGGTGCGGACGTGTTCTGCGACGGCTTCCGGGGTGGAGGCGTCGAGTTTGCCGTCGAGGTGGAGGAAGGCCAGGCCGTGGACGAGGGCCCACACCATGGTCGAGAGGGCATCGGGGTCGCCGTGGGGGAAGGCGGCGCGGGCGCGGCCCGCTCGCACGCGGATGCTCGACTCTGCCGCGGAGGCACCACGGAGCCGGGCCCGCGGCGCCACATGGCGCTGCGGGCCCGGACGTACGCGTGCATGGGACGCACCCCGTCGCGTCAGCTGCCGTGCAGTGCCGTGCGGAGGGCGTCGACGGCGAGCGCGCGGGCGACGTTCGCGGCGCGGGTGTCGCGCAGGCTGTCCAGGAGCAGGAAGTCGTGGACCATGCCCGCCACGCGGACGCTGGTGACGTCCACGCCGGCCTCGCGCAGTTTGTTGGCGTACTGCTCGCCTTCGTCGCGCAGTACGTCGGCCTCATCGGTGATGACCAAAGTCGTCGGGAGGCCCTTCAGCTGGTCCAGGCTCGCCTGGAGCGGGGAGGCGTGGTGCTCGGCGCGCTGGGCGGGGTCGGTGGTGTACGCGTCCCAGAACCACTTCATGCCGTCGCGCGTCAGGTAGTAACCCTCGGCGAACTGCAAGTAGGAGGGCGTGTCGAAGTCCGCGTTGGTCACCGGGTAAAGCAGCACCTGGGCCTTGAGGTCGATGCCGCCGCGCTCCTTGTTCATCAGCGCGAACACCGTGGACATACAGCCGCCGACCGACTCGCCGGTGACGGCAATGCGCGAAGTGTCCAGGCCGTGCTCCGCGCCGTGCTCCATCACCCACTGGCCCACGGCGTAGTTCTGCTCGACCTGCGTCGGGTACTTCGCCTCGGGCGCCCGGTCGTAGACCGGGAAGACTCCCGCCGCGCCCGCGCCGACGGCGAGTTCGCGGAAGAGGCGGTCGTGGGTCTTGTCGTCGCCGAAGACCCAGCCGGCGCCGTGGATGTAGAAGACGACCGGCAGCGAACCGGTGGCTCCCTTGGGTCGGATGATGCGGGTGCGGACGGTGCCCCACTCGCCGGCATCCACGTCGACCCACTCCTCGTCGACGTCCGGGCGGGGCACGCTCGGGTCGCTCTGCAGGCTCAGCAGGATGTCGCGGCCCTTCTCGGGCGGCACCTCGTAGATCCGCGGATGCGGATCCGTGGCGTCGCACAACTCCTGCGCGGCGGTTTCCAGGTAGGGCGTGACGGGCGGGGGAAGCGAGGTCATGGCGGCTCCAATCGCGGGCACATGCGTGCCCTGGAAGGTACGTCCCGCACGGTTGCCGACCGCTCGGGTGCGGAGGCCGCTCACGGGACGAGGCCCCTCGCTCAATCCTGGTACGCGGCCCGGGCGGCGCAACCCGACGCGTTCGCCCAGTAAGTGCCGATACCCCCGCCGCCGCCGTGCACGAGGAGCGTCTCCCCCGCCGTGAGTCCCGCGGTCATGACGAGGTTGGACCACACCGTGGCCGCGGCCTCGGGCCGAGCCGCCGCCTCGACCAGGCCGACCCCCCTAGGCACCGTCAGCAGCTGCCCCGCCGGCACGGCCACCTTCTGGGCGTACCCCGCCCCGGGTCAGCAACGCGCACACCTCGTCACCCACCCACCCACCCGCCAGCCGGTCACGCGCTCACCGACGGCGCTGATCCGACCCGAGACCTCCAGTCGGGGAGTCAGGCTGGTTGAACCACGACGTCAGCCCGGACGGCCGGTACGCCGCGGGGCCGTGACCGGAACGGCGTCGACGTTCCTGCGGGCCTGGTTCCTGGACCCGTTCGCGCTACGTGACCTTTACTTCGCTGTCAGGTACGCGCGGATCTCCGCGATGAGCGCCGGGGGCATGGTGTCGTCGAGAGGTCCGCGAGTCACGAACTCGTCGATCGTCTGAACCCCGATCGTGTATCCCCCACCGAAGCCGACGTCCGAACACCACCCCAGATAGCGCACGCGTCCGCCCTCGTACATCAGCGAGCTGTCCGGCGGGCAGGTGGTGCAGCACCGGTGATCGCTCTCCCACCGCCACGTCTTCGCCACGTCACGCTCCCGACCCGACGGCCCCACCGATCCGGTCCAGGCGAGGCATTCGTCGCTCCCAGTAGAGCACGAACGCAGCGATGACTACTGCGATGCACTACTTCGTCACGACCGGATGGCGAACTCTCCTTACACAGAATGCCGTTCACGAGTTGCGCGACCACTTTCGACACTCGGGTGAGCATGGCGTCGACGGCGTGGTGCTTGACCTCACGGATGAGGTCGACGGGCCGGTAGACGTTGAACTGCTTGACCTGTTTGCCGGCAGTCATGGATTCGTTGCACAAGGCCCGCTCTGGCACCGCCACAACTCCTTTGACGCCCCCACCCGACCGCCGCGATGATCCACGGGTTCATTCAGAGGACGGATTGCCCGCATGACTTCACACTTCGAGGCTCCCGTGTTGCACGGGACCCACGTACGGCTGGAGCCGCTGTCACCGGTACACGCGCCGGGACTGGTCCAGGCCGCGGAGGAGAGCCGCGAGACGTACGGCTTCACCCTCGTCCCGCGCGCCGACGAGGTAGCGGCATACATCGAGACGACCCTCGGCCGCCCCGGCTGGACCTGCTTCGCACAGATCCGCACCACCGACGGCGCCGCCGTCGGCTGCACCAACTACCTGGAACCACGAACCTGGCCAGGCGGCGCCGATCTCTGCGCACTCGAAATCGGCGGCACCTGGCTGTCCGCCTCCGCGCAGGGCACGGCCATCAACACCGAGGCGAAGTACCTGCTGTTCGAGTACGCGTTCGAGAGCCTCGGGTTGGCCCGTGTCGACCTCAAGACCGATGCCCGCAACGTCCGCTCCCGAGCCGCGATGGAACGCCTCGGCGCGCGCTTCGAGGGCGTCCTCCGCAACTGGTCGCCGTCCTGGGCCCGTGGCGAAGCGGGCAAACTCCGCGACTCGGCCATGTTCAGCATCACCGCCGACGAATGGCCCGACCTCAAGCCCGCCCTTCAAGCCCGAATCAACAACAAGTCCGCAACCCCCTGAACCGCCGACATCAGCGGCGGCGGGGGCGGGGGCGGGGGCGGATGGAACGGGCTCGGCTGCTGGGGCGGGAGGTCACCGTGGGCGGGGCCTCGGGGCTCGTGCGCTCGCTCCGAAGAGCCGACGGCTCAGCGGTCCGGTTCGGTCGACGTCGAGCGCTGAGCGGCGGACAGTCGGGACCGGGCGATGTTGCGGATGCGGCGGGTGCGGCCGTTCTCGGCCAGGACCTGCAGAGGGGGCGTCGCCAAGGACTGCTCGGCGGTGTGGAGTTGGAGCCAGTCGGACGCCGTGAGCAGGCTTTCGACGTCCCATGGTTCGTCGAGGGTCATCGCCCGTAGCAGGGTCCACTCGTTGAGGCGTCGTGTGCAGAACTCGTCCACCATGACGGCGCGGCTCATCTGCAGGCACCACGAGGGATAGCCGGGATCCGCGAGCAGTTCGGCAGCCCGTCTGTCGAGATACTCGCAGACGGCGCTGCTCGCCATCCCTTTGTCGGGGTCGGTGAGTACTCGGGCGACAAGGGTGGCTGCGTCCGCAGGGGCCACCTCGTCGAACGCCTGCCGGTAGCGAGCAAACCGTACGTGCTCGTCCGCGCTCCAGCCCGAGTCCGCCGACACCGCGCTATGCCGCCTGGGGGGCGAAGGGGCGGAGTTCGTCGGTGTCCGGGCCGACGACGCCGCAGCTGCTCTCCGGTACTTCGTTCCACGCACCGGGCAGGTCGCCCAGAGGCTCGGACACGACGAGGCGGGTGTCGTCGGACACTTCGCGCAGGAATTCCACGTCGGGGTGCAGTGCCCGCAGAGCCTCCACCCGGGTGCTGAAGAAGAGCGAGCGCGAGGTTCGCTGCGTGGAGTAGCGGAAGGCCCAGATCCGCTGCCCGTCGGTCACCGCGATCGTCATCTGGAGGGGGAACTCCACGCCGTGCTCGCGACCGACGCCCTCCACCAGACCCGCCATCCGCGCGACCGCGCCCGGCGGGTCCTGCTCCAGCCCGAGAGTGAGCGCGAGAAAGAACATCAGCTCCGAGTCCGTCGACCCCTCGATGTCGGGGAACAGCGCCGGGTCGACGGCGAGGGCCAGGTCCCGCCGCAGCCGGTGGAAGTCGGTGATGGCGCCGTTGTGCATCCACATCCAGCGGCCGTGGCGGAACGGGTGGGAGTTGGTCTGCTGCACCGCCGTGCCCGTGGAGGCCCGGATGTGCGCGAAGAACAGCGGAGAGCGTACGTGGTCGGCAATCTCCCGCAAGTTGCGGTTGCTCCACGCCGGGCCGATCTCCCGTACGACCGCCGGTGTCTCCAGATCAGGCCGGTACCAGCCCACTCCGAACCCGTCGCCGTTGGTCGTCTCCACGCCCATCCTGGAGTGGAGGCTCTGGTCGATCAGCGAATGGGACGGCTTGTAGAGAATCGTGCCCAGGAGCACCGGGGTGCCCGAGTAGGCAAGCCATCGGCACATGGTTCCACCACCTCGCGATCGTCTGGCCGCCGTCCGCGCGGACGCCGTCCAGGGTCCGCCGGCCTGGGGCCGGCAGCCCCGGAATGCGCTTTCGGCGCTCACAGCCACCGCTCGCCGACCACGGGCGGCGGGCGGCGCGCGACAGGCGGCCCAAGTCCTCAGCATTTCAGCGATGCGGAGCTCTCGCACCCGCGCGGCGGCCCGCCTGGACACAAGGACGCAGGTTCCGAGGATTTTTCGTCCCGGCCGCATCCGAATGCCTCCCGACGCCGGAAGAAGGTGTGAAGGCCCGCTCCGTGAACCGACGGGGAGGAAGGATCCGATGCGCAGAGATCGTCCCTGGCCGGTGTGGACGCCGGTCCCGGCCGTCCGAGTGCGTACCAATCTGCCCGCCTGTCCGCGCCGAAGCAGGTGACATGAGAGTGCGACGTTCAGCGGCGTCCGGTGTCGTGGATGCCACGCCCCGGTTGTCCTTGAGTACGCCTGGACCCACCGATCGGCCGCGCACCGTGGTCGTGGTCCTGCCGGGAGGTCGGTCTCACAGCACGGCAAGGGCGTCGCGGCGCAACCTGGCGTACCTCAGGATGGCCTCGATGGCCGGAACGCTGCGTCGGCGGCTGGACCCGCTCGGTGTCGCCATCAGGCTCTTCCGGGAGTTGGGGTGCAGACGCAGATGTGCGCGGTGTCGCCCGGCCGCGGGCGCGCTTGGCGGCAGAGGCTGAAGGCGGGCTTGGGGGTGCGGGGCGGCGTCAATGCCTCCCGGCCGCGGACCTCACGTTCCGCAGCCGTCCGGGACGAAGTAGCTGGAGGTGATCCGGTAGACACCGGGGCGCGAAGCGGTCAGTTGTATCCAGGGGCCGCTCGCGCGCAGGCAGGCGCCTTCGGCGTACAGCCAATGCGAGTAGGCGGCACGCACGGTGACGGTTCCCGGGCGGGGCATGTTGAGCACGATGTCGGCGTCGCCGGCGCGGAGCACCTCGGCGGGGGCACTGGCCAGCGGCACGGCGTCCCGGACGCGGAAGACGGTCCAGTAGGCGTCGTTCCAGACCGGCTCCAGCCAGGAACTCAGGCGGCCGGACCGGATCAACGCGGCCTCGGTCCTGGCGTAGCCGTCCGGTGGAGCGTGCGGCAGGACGACGTAGCCGACCGCCCACTCGTTCAGCCACGCCCGATAGCTCGCCTCGTGGAGCTCCTCGGAGTAGAACAACCGGCCGCGCTCCATGTCGAGTTGGCGGTTCCAGCCGCGTACCGCCTGGAAATGCCGGGCGAACACCGGCGCCTCGCGGTGCGAGCCGGTGGGCACCACTTCGACACGGCCGCGGTACGCGCCCAGCCGGTCCAATTCGGCGATGACGCCGGCGGTGTGCCGCGACCAACCCGGCACCTCCGTATGCGACTCCACGTCTCGGGCGGTCGCAACCACCGTCCAGATCACGCACATCGCCAGCCCCGCGGCACAGAAGCGTGTGCGGTACGACGCGTCACCACCGACTCGGAGCAAGGACCTCCGAGGATGCGGGCTTCGCCGTCGCCGCTCGAACCAGATTGCGAGCAGCGCGGGCGCGCCGAAAAGCGCGGCCAGGCGCTCGACGTTGGTGCCCACCGGCGACGGAATCAGCCAGGTCAGCACCACACCGACGGCATAGACCGCAGCGCCGGCCCGCAGCACGCGCCAGTCGCGCGGTGCCGCCAACGCCACCACCACCCCGGCCAAGGCAGGCAAGATGATCCGCTCGGCCCCCATGGGCTGTTGGCCGTGGGACGGGAAGAGCGCGCTCACCAACCCGCCGACCACTCCTGTCGGTACGGTCAGGGCCAGGCCTGTCGCCCACTGCCGGTCGAGCAGGAACCCCGCGCCCGCCACGAGAAGGAACAGGCCGGCCACGGGGCTGAACAGCACGGTCAGCGCCGTCCCGACGACCCCCGCGACGACCCGCCACACAGGTGTACGCCGCACCATGAGGACCAGCAAGGTGCCCAGCGCGCTTGCGACACCGAGAGCGAACGTGGCGCGGCCCGAGACGACGTTCGCCCACAGCGCCAGCGCCCCTGCCAGCACCGGCCACGTCGGCACGTTCCGGGTGGTACGCACCAACAGCGCGGCCAGCAGCCAGGTAGCGGTCAACCCACTGAGGGCGGCGAGGGTGCGGACTCCGAGCAAGGCCATCAGCGGCGGCGAGAGGACGCTGTAGCTGCCGACGTGGATCCCGCCGTACCAGAACAGGCCGTACGGGGTGCCCGGATGCCGTACCGCGAACTCCGCCCACGAGTACTGAGCCGCGAGATCACCGCCACCGGTGGCCAGGAGAAGGCCCCATCCCACATACAGAGGCAATGCGAGCACAACCGCCACATGGCATATCCGCCACCGGGAGGGGGAGACGCCGGACGGCTTCGCGGGCTCGGGGTCCCCGCCGAGACGCGCACTGGACGTGCCGCCGCGCGCCCTGGGCACCTGGCCCAGGCGACCACCGAGCCGTTCGCCGGATGCGGCGCCGACGAGCGCCGTCGCGGTGCGGCCGCCCTCGCCTCCGAACGCCGACCGACGCGGGACCGGGCCCCACCTCCGGCGACGCGGTCGTGCGAAACGATCCTGGCCGACGCCCCCGCGCGGCTCGCTCATGACAGGTTCCTCACAGGCACAACTGGGCTCCGCAACCCGCTGGACGGATGCGGAGCCTGCTCAAGCATCAGGATGACGCATGAAGACTATTTGGCAACGCGCGCTGCGGGGCGCCCGGGGGCGGACCGGGCTCGATCAAGAGGCGGCCGGCGGCCGTACTGGAGCACCGTAGGAGGCGATGCCGCCCCGCGTCCGGCATCTACAGCGATCCACTCGAGGCGGCAGCGCCTGGCTCCAAGCCGCCCCCCACGAGGCAACTGAACCCTGCCCATACAACGTCGACACGGACGTGGGCGGCCGATGTGTCGAGGCGGGGTACGTAGAACTCACTCGCACCCCGCCTCCAAGTCACGCTCGCGGGTATCAGGCCGCGTGGTTGCCGCCGAGCCGGCGGCGCAGCAGGTAGCCTCCGCCGATCAAAGCGGCGGCGGCCGCGAGGATCCCGCCCACCGCCACGGCACCGGTCTGCGCGAGCGAACCGCCGTCACCGTCGGTCGTCGCGGGGGTCGACGGAGCCGGCGCCGCCGAGTCGGTCGTGGCCGGGCTCGGGGACGTCGGAGGCGCCTCGGTGCCGGATGGCGTCGAGCTCGTGGTGGCCGGGGGCGGGGTCTTCGTACCGTCGGTCGGCGGCTTGCTCGTCGACGGTGTGGTGGGAGGAGCGGTGGTGACCGGGGGCTTGGTGGTGGGCGGGGCGGTGGTCGGCGGAGTGGTGGTGGGCGGCGTGCCGGCGCAGGCGTGCGACAGGTTGAACCACTTCACCTCGCCGCCCTTGACCTCGGCGACGGCGGAGGTCAGCGTGGCACCGACGGGCGAGGCCACGTACGCGTGCTTGTCGGTGGGCGCGTCGAACGACGTGACGACCTGTTCGCCGCCGGGCTGGAAGGTCACGGTCAGCTTGACGAAGACCGTGCCGTTCGTCGGCAGGACGAAGTGCCAGCCGTCTTTGTCCGCCGGAATGCCAGGGCATTCGCCCTGCTCCACTCCGTCGTCCGTGGCCTTGATCGGGAGCGGCTGGTGCAGGGGCACGCTGTAGGTGTCGCCGGCGGCGAATGCCGGGGCGGTGGTGGCCAACACCGCGGCGGGCACCGCGAGGACAGCGGTGAAGCGCGCGGCTATGGAGCGGAAAGACACGAGAGGCACCTCTGGTGGGGACGGGTGGCGGCCCGTACTGGTGAGGTCTCGGTCCGGGACGCAGGAGGCCGTGCCGACGCGGGCGCGCTGCCTGGTGCGTGGTGGTGCGCGCGGCGCCGGACAGGTTTGCGGCTCCGGGATCGAGGGCCCTCGGTGGAGGGCAGCCAAGATTGTCTGCCGCAAGATCACCGCGTCAAGCATGGTTTCGCCACTTCAGGGGCTGTATTCCGATTTGCGCGCTATCGGCGCTGTAACGATTACGCCCAACGAAATGGTCTCAGAACGTTCCCCGCAGCTTGTCCGATCGTCGCGGTCGAGCGCCGTCGGCCGGTGGCAACAGGCCGGTGGGTTGGCGGAGTCAGTCGGGCGACCCCGGCGGAATGACCGCGTAGAGCGTGCCTGCATCGTCGCAGAGCACCACGGAGTCACCCGCAATCAGCGGTTCGCACATACCGAACGCCCCCGGACGCGAGGACCACAGCATTGCTCCCGATCGCGCGTCGAGCGCCGTCAGCATCCACGTGCCACAGGCATAGACGATGCCGTCCGCTACCGTGACCCCTTGCCCCGCGTCGCCGGTGTCCGTGTACCAACTCACCTGCCCGGTGGCCGAGTCGAGGGCGAGCACCGAACCGGCGGCTTCGCCGACGTACAGCGTTCCGGCGTCGAAGACCGGGGCACTGCCCACATAGCCCGCGGTGTCCCTGTGCCACGAGGTACGACCGGAAGCGGCATCGTAGGCCCGCACTCCCAGCGCACCCCGGTTCGCCGACATAGCCATGCCGACGTAGACCCTGCCGTGCACGACAGTCGGCGCAGAAATGCCGGCGCCTTCGGCGTCCGCGACCCACCGGCGTGCGCCGGTCGCGGCGTCGAGAGCGTGCAGGCCACCCTCGCAACTCACGTAGACGGCACCTCCGGCGAAGCGCGGCGGGGCGGTGACATGGCGGTCGACGGCGACCCGCCACAGTTCGCGTCCGGTTGCGGGATCACGGGCACTCACCGAGGCCGTCCCAATTCCGACGTAGATCGTCCCGTTCGCGTAGGTCGCATGATGGAACCCGCCTTCGGGCGCGGGTTGCCGACGCCACCGCACCGCCCCGGTGTCCGCATCCAGAGCCACAAGATCCCCGCCGGTCACGATGACCGTCCGGTCGACGACCACCGGTATGCAGTCCGCGATGTCGGCGGTCGGCTGTTCCCATACGACGTCCCCCGTCGCAGGGTCCAGTGCCGATATACCCGCGCCACCCACGTAGATCCTGCCGTGCGCGAACGCGGGGCTGACGGCCGCGGTTCCATAGCTGTCGTACGTCCAACGCACCGCCCCTTGGCGCAACTCCACAGGAGGCCTCCCCGTCGATCCCGGCCCGCGCCGCCCGGCGGCTCCTCCACCGCATGCCACGGCGAGCGCGCCGCCGGTCGCAAGGAGGCCCAGCAACATCCGCCGCCGCGAAGGCCGCGGGTCAACCGCCGCGCTACCGTCCGGGACCGCGCGCGACGGCCGCGAGAACAGCCCTGCCCGCCCGCGAGGATCGTGAGGTTCGCAGGCTTCAACGGACATGGGACGTGACATGACCGCAGATCTTGTCATCGAAGAGCGACGGACCATCACTGGGACGGCTCGTCCGGTTCGCCTTGGGCCCACGGCCGGTCGCGTACGGACCGCGCGCACAGTCACGGCTTGCAGGCCGCGGCCTGCCTGGTGGGTTCGTGGTGATCTCGATGTCGGAGAGCCCCGCAGGGGCAACGAGCTCGCGGCACCACGCGGGCGCACCTGGCCGGGCCCGCACACCGTGTGACGTGCGGGCCCCGGGGGAACGCGCAGCGGTTGAGGGATTCCCTGGCATCGGTGCCGTGCTTTCGCTGGTAGCGTCGCGACGCTTCCGGGAACGCGTACGAGGGGTTCGTGATCATGCAGAGCCAGCCGAAGTGGGCGTGGTGGATCGTCGGGATCGTCATTCCGGTCATCGGGATCGTGGTGACCATCTGGGCCGCCAACCCGTCGTCGGACTCCGGCGCGTCGGACGCCGGGACCGACCGGCCGCCCACCGCGACCGGGCCCGGTTCCCGTCCGGGGCCGACCGCGCCGCAGGAGCCCGCCCCACCGGCGGCGGACGCACCGCGCAAGGTACTCGTCGGCCCCGTCGAGGTGACCATCGACTCCGCCAAGAGCTACCTCGAACTGGACACCGCACCCCCGATGGCGACCCAGTCCAACAAAAGCGCGGACGTCGTCGCGCTCTTCAACCTCGGCGACCCCAGCCTCCAATCCGAGGGCTCGACCAACACCATCGGCCTCCTGCCCCCCGAAGGCCCCGACCCCACCCCGTCGGACTGCGAGGAAGCCGTGGACAAGCGCGGCACCTACAACAGCGGCGACCTCGTCCGGGGAACACGTCTGTGCGTCGAGACGGATGAAGGGCACATTGCCTACCTGCGCGTCATCAGCGGCGTGTCCATCGGGGCGCCCGTTCGCTTCCAAATTACCGTGTGGGAATAGGAATTCAGCGGCACGCCGGTGCGCACGGGTACGGCGGGGTTTCGTCCGCTCGAGCATCGCTGCGGACAACCTGTGGCGTGGTTCGTGCGCAACGCGGAGGCGAACGTGGAAACGCCGGTCTGGCGACGGTGTGAACCGCATGCGCTCTGTCACCCGGTCGGCGACCGCATGCAGCAGATCGTCGCGCTCGGGGAAGTAGCAGTACAGAGCCATTGAAGCCGGGTCAACCGCCTCGGCCACGCGCCTGAGGGTCAGAGGCTCCGCCGGATCCTCAGTCGGAGTTCTCGGCCCCGTCCGTGGCCGGCGTGATCGAGTACGCGTCGATCAGCCCGCGGATTGAACTCCTTCTCGTTAAGGCGTTCGTCTGTCCGCGACCTACTGGCGCCGCTTCGTTCACGCGCTCTCCGGCATCGCGGACCCGTTTCCCGCCGGCCCGGCTGCCGACGGCGCGCCGCCCCGGTCCGCCCCCCTGACCGACCGCGATGGACGTCAAGACCGCGACGGGCACCGGGTTAAGGGGCAGCTCGCGCCGATCACCCCCGCGCCGCCTGACCCGATCCCGCCCCCGGCGAGTCGGCCGCGACCACCAGCGTGCCGTCCGTACGCAGCCCGGCGACGACCGTCCGGCCGCCGGCGTCCGTGGCGACCGCCGGGCCGACCACCACCGGCCCCGGAAGGGCCGGAAGTGCCGCCGCGGACACCGCACTTGACAGCGCCGCCGTCTGCACCGCCCCGTGGCAGGTACGGGCCGCCACCACGGGACCGGCCACCCCGCCGCCGTCCGCGGCCACCGCCCCGAACCCGGCCGGGTCCGCATCCGTCCCCGCGGTGGCCGGCAGCACGAACGGCTCCTCCCACCCCGCGCCCGACGCGTGCTGGCGCACCACGACGACGCGCCCCGACCCCGCCTCCCGGTGCACCACCAGCAGGCGCCCTTCCGCGTCCCGTGTCACCGCGGGCGGCCCCACCGGCCGATCGGCGGGCAGTTCGGCGTTGACGCGCACCGTCCCGTCGACGGCCTGGGACCAGCGGTGTACGGAGTCCCGCCCGGTGCCGAACACTTCGACGTGCCCGTCGGCCGCGGTCACGGCGGTCAGCCCCTCGACGACGTCGCCGCCGCCGAGCGCGGCCCACGGACCCCAGCCGCCGTCCTTGCCGGCCCCGCTCGCCGACATCACCCGCGTCGACACGCCCTTGCTGTGGTCGCGCACGAATACATGCAGCCGACCGTCGCCGCCCGCGGCCGCGACCGGCTCGCCCACCCCGTGTCCGTCGGCGGCGCCGGGCGGACCGCCCGTCGGATCGGGCGCGCCGAGCGAGGACCAGCCGCCGAGCGCACCGCCGGGAACGGTCTCCACGGCACCCACGATGTCCTGCCGTTGTGGACGCCCTTTGCCGCCGGGCGCGATGCGCAGCGCGAAGACGTGCATGCGCCCGTCGGGGGTGCGTACCAGTGCGAGCCCCGGCGCGAGCACGCCCTCTCCCGGGCCCGCGAACATCTCGGGGCCGTGCCATTCGCCGCTGCCGGGCGCCGACTCGCGCCACCGCGCGACGGCGCCGTCCACCACCGCCCAGGCGCTGAGCCGCCGGTCCGGTTCGGCGGCCAGCAAGAGGCCGCCCGCGGGATACCGGTACGTGGTGCTGCGCGGCCACGGTCCGTCGAGCGCCCGCCCGCCGACCTTGCGGTCGCCGCAGCCCGCGGGGTCCTTGCAGTAGTCCTCGCCGTCCGCCCACCCGTAGATGTCCAGCGGCCCGCGCTTCGCGGCGAGCGCGCCGGGCCCGAGGTTGGCCGGCCAGCGTTCGTTGTAATAGCCGCGGTACGCCGTCACCGTCACATGCCGGCCACCGCCCGGGCCCGCGTACTCGCGCAGCGCCTCCCACGCGAACAGCGCGGCGGCGGTGTGGTCCTGGTGGTCCGAGTGGTCGCCGAAGTCGGTGCCCCGCGGATGCCGGGCGTCGTGCACCTGGTGGTCGGGGTCGGGGTCCATGGTGCGGATCAGGGTCGGCCGCACCGTGCGGAGCAGATCGGCGAGCGACGCGATCAGTTCGGCCCGGGTATAGGTGTACGGCCCGCCCGCCCGGCTGCCGTCCGGCACCAGGGTGCTCAGCTCCTTGTCGGAGCCGTCCCAGAGGGTGCGCAGCCGCGCCGTCCGGGACATGAACTTCTCCTGTTTGCTCGTGTTCAGGAAAAGCAGGCGCACGCGCGGGGCGGCCACCAGCGTGTCGAGTTCGGCCACGGCCCCGCCCCGTAGACGCACGCTCTGCCGGTGCCATGGGGAGCTCCGGTCGCCGGTGGCCATGGCCGCGTGCGCGGCGCGTGCGCCGTTGTTGCGGGCGGCCGCGTACGCGCGCGGATCGCGACGTGCACCGGGACCGTTGCGTCCGTCCGACTCGCCCGCCGTCAGATACACGGTGACGGAGCCCGCGCCGGAGGCGATGGTGCGCGCCACGTCCGGGTTCATGAAGTACAGGTCGTCGTCCTGGTGCGCGACGAACTGCACGGCGGTCCCGGCAGGCGGCGGCGCACTGCCCAACTCGGCAAGCGGAACGACGTTCCGCGCCGCCTGTCGGGGATGCAGGTACGGGCGCACGGCCACGGCGGTCGCGGTCGCGACGAGCAGCGCGACGAGCACCGTGCCGACGAGGAAGCGCCGGGTACCGGGAGGCGGATTCACGAGCACGATTGTCGCGCAGCGCCTGCGGAGTCGGCGGCGGCGGGGCGGCCGCGATTTGCCGGTCACCCGGGCCTGTCCGGCCGACCGCTCCCGCTCGGCGTGATCGGCCCGGGCTCGTGTTGCCGAAGCGGTGCCGGTACGGCGGTGGCGCGGGCGGCTTCGGCGTACCCGTAAGGGAGCAAGCCGACCGCAAGCGGCGCGGCCGACGCGGCAGTCGGCCGCGCCGACACCGCTGTGAGGCCTACAAGGAGCGCAACACCGTCGAACGCTGTATCAACAGCTCAAAGCAGTGGTGCGGCGTGGGGGCGACGCGATACGACAAGAACGCCACCATCTACCGCGCAGGCTCGCCATCGCCGCCATCCGCGTCTGGGCGGCACGATGATCCACCGGAAAGCGCCTGGCCAGGCCGGCCGGCGGAACGCTGGTCGAGGAGTGAGGCGAGGCCGCCGAGGAGGCACTGGAGGCCGAACTCGAAGAGGGCATCGAGGTCGAGGTCGTAGCCGACCGCGGCGAGGTCGGAGAGCTCGGGGAACCGGCCGGTGGCCAATACCGCCAGGAGCGCGGGCTCCTGGGTGTCCATCCACTCCTCGCTGTCCAGTCCGCTGTGCGCTTCGGCCTCCCGCTCCGTCTCCAGGTTGACGGCGATGCCGCGAGCGTAGTTGAGCAGCGCGAGGTGCGCGGTGAAGGCGGAGTGCAGGTCGAGTCCGTGGGCGTGCAGGATCGCCAACATCCACTCGCCGTACGGCAGTGCCGAGGTGATCACGGGCGGACGTGTGATGGACAGCGCCGGTGCGAGCCAGGGGTGTCGGCGGAACAGGTCCCAGAGCTGCCGGGCGGCCAGTTCGATCGCCTCCCTCCAGCCCGGCGGAGGGTCGGCGGGCAGCGGGTGCTGTGCGATGACGCTGTCCATCATCCGCGTCAGCAGGTCGTCCTTGTCGGCCACGTGCCGGTACAGCGACATGGTCGCCACCCCGAGCTCGGCGGCCACCCGGCGCATGGTGACCGCGGCCAGCCCTTCGGTGTCGGCGACCGTGACGCCTGCGTCGACGATCCGTCCGAGCGTGAGCGCCGCCTGGACCGAGGACTCATCGGACGGCTCACCCGGGCGTGCGGGGGCCGTGGGCCGGGCTGCCCGTCCCGGGCGGCTCGGGGCCGCGACGACTGTCCCGACGCCCGGGACGGCTCGGACCCTGCCTTCACGGCGCAGTTCGGTGAGTACCTTGGTCGCGGTCGCCATGGCGACGCCCCACTGCCGCATGATCTCCCGGGTCGAGGGCACGCGATCCCCCGGCGCCAGTTCGCCCGTCTCGATCCGCCGCCGCAGTTCGGCGACGATCCGGCTGTAGCGCGGTACCGCCCGTCCGCTCACCGACAACCCTCCGCACTAGTGCACTTTTATGGGCGCCATCCTAGCCACCGACGCCGGACGGCCCCGGGTAGCAGGGCCCTTCTTGCCTCTACGCACTAGTGCAGCACTATCCAATACACCATCTGGAAAAGGCATTTCGTGATTGCGTATCGCTCGGCGTACAGCGTACATTCCCGCCATGCCGAACAACGAGATACTCATTTGCGGTGCCGGTATCGCAGGTCCCGCGCTGGCGTACTGGCTACGCAGGGGAGGCTTCACGGTCACCATCGTGGAACGCGCGCCGGCACCCCGGCCGGGCGGGCAGACCGTGGATCTGCGCGGCGCCGGCCGCACCGTGGTCGAACGAATGGGGCTGATGGACCAGGCCAGAGCGCAGAGCGTGGACCAGCGCGGCCTCGCCCTCGTGGACGCCTCCGGCCGGACCACCGCGCGATTGCCCGCCGACGGCTTCGGCGGCGAGGGAATCGTCTCCGAGATCGAAATCCTCCGCGGCGACCTCGCCCGTCTGCTGTACGAGGCCACCCTGCCGGACACGGAATACCTCTTCGACGACACCGTCACCGACATCCACCAGGACACGGACGCGGTCACCGCCACCTTCGAGAACGCCGCGCCGCGCCGCTTCGGGCTGGTCGTCGGCGCGGACGGACCGCACTCCGTGGTCCGCGCGCTCGCCTTCGGCCCGGAGCGGGACTTCGTCCACCCGATCGGCCTTTACACGGCCTGGTTCACCGCCCTCGACAGCCTGGACCTCGACGGCTGGTTCCTGATGCACAACGCGCCCGGCGGCCTGGTCGTCTCCGCCCGACCCGGCCGCCTGCCCGGCGAGATCAACGCCGGCATCAGCTTCCGCTCACCACCACTGACCTACGACCGCCGCGACACCACCGCCCAACAGGAACTCGTAGCCCGGCGCTTCGCCCACGTCGGCTGGGAGACCCCGCGCCTGCTGAGGGCGATGCACACCGCCCCGGACTTCCTCTTCGACTCCATGGGCCAAGTCCGCCTCGACAGTTGGTCGCGCGGCCGCGTGGCGCTGCTCGGCGACGCCGGATACTGCGCGACCCCGCTGACCGGCCTCGGGACCAGCCTTGCCCTGGTCGGCGCCTACGTCCTGGCCGGTGAACTCGCCGCCGCCAAAGGCGACCACGGTGCCGCCCTCCGGCGCTACGACACGGTGATGCGCCCGTACGTACGCCAGGCCCAGCAGTTGCCGCCCGGCGGAGCCGCCGGGTACGCACCGTCGAGTCGGCTCGGCATCCGGCTGCGCGACCTCTCGATGCGGTCGACGACCCGCTGGCCGATGCGGAACCTGCTCGCCGCACAGTTCGCCAAGGCCGGACAAATCGCACTGCCGCAGTACAACCTCGCCGCAGACACACACTGATCGGTCCCCAGCCACGGGCCGGCGTTCCCGGCGTCCGGGGACGGCGGTCCCTGGTGCCCGGGACGCGGACGCGCGGACAGTGGCGGACGGAGCGTGCTTCACAGCAGAGGCCGAACAGGGGGCGGTGACGTGGGCCGGCGAAGGTTGGACAGCGCGGCGGAGTACGGGCGTGATGCGTGCGCCGGAGGCTCCGGTGGGCAGTGACGCGCACAGTGGCGTCACGCTGCGGCTGGGCCATGAAAACCCGCGGGGCGCAGGCATGTTCGAGCGCATCACCTACGCCATGACGACGGTGGTGTCGCCTCGTCCTGTACGTGGCGCCGACGACGTCGAGGGGCGGTGCTCCGCGTGCGGTGCGCGGTTCGTCTACCGGGTGTGGTCGCGTTCGGCGTTGCGGAGGCGACGCGTCGCGTGGACCGCCGTCCTGCATACCGGGATCGCCGTACTGGTGGTGTGGGTCCTTCTGATGAACCGGTATCCAGAGGCGTCCGCAGGCGGGCACACCGTCGTGTCGGGCTCCGTGTGGGCGGTCGGCGTCATCGGGCTGGCGGGGGTCTTGCAGGGCGTTTCTCGGCTGTGCAAAGAGGATGGCACCCGCCTGGTCGACGCGCCGAGTCGGCACCGCGGGTTCCGCAGCGTCCGCAGCGACGGGCCGACACCATGAACGGCGCATCGGCGGCCACGCGGTCCGAGCACTCTGTGGCGTCGCGACACCGAACCGGGGGCGATGTTGCCTGTCCGTACCTTTGACATCGCAGCTGTCCCATCCCGTCGTACACCACGCTCGGGAGCAAGGCTCGTCGCCGCGCCGGCGCCGGCAGAAATGCCAGGCGGTGACTGACAACAGCTTCAGCACTCATGCGATCTCCGACATCGAGCGCGTGTCCCGCAACGCCGACGGCGAGACCGTCGGTCCCGGCCGGCACCTCGGCGCGCGCGACCGCGCGGTCAACTGACCGCACGTTGGCCGGCCCGTCGGGCCCAGGCGTCGACGGCGGTGGCGCCGACGAGAGTCCGGCCGGGCCGGCCGCCACGCTCGCGAACGGCTCGTACGCAGGAGTCCCCGGCACTCGTACGGCCGCTTTCAAAGCTCTTGAGTTCAGACGAACGACCGTGGGCTTCCTGGGCGCCCCGATCCACCGCAAGGTGCGAACTCACATGGAATCAGGAGGCGTTCGTCCTTGATCGGCCCGTTCCTCGGTACGCCACCGCCGCGCCGTTCCCGCCCGGATGCCCGCAAATTCGGCTGCCTGTCCCGGCGTGAGTCCGGCCGCCATCGCGGCGACGACTGCGACCTTGAGTTGACGCAGCACTTCCAGTTCGGCGTTCCTCGCCTCCTGGTACCGCACGCCGTACTCGACCAGGTCCATCTTCAACTTCTCCAACTCCCCCACGACCACCACTCCTCCGAGCACGCCACACCTGGATCGCCATACCTCAGCACACCATCAGCCCTTGATCCATTCCGCTCACCCCTCCACTGATTTCCCCGGCCGGGGTCACGCGACCCGGAGCTCCAGCGGAGACGCCCGGAGACGGAACGCCTGGTTCATGGGCAAGGCGGCGTCTCCGTCCCGATATCGAACTGCCCGAATGACTGCCTGATCACGTCGCGGCCGGCACCAACGAGGACTCGGCGAGGATCCGGAACCCCGCGCGGCAGCGGGCCCGTCGGCGGTAGAGGAGCGCATTCGGCATGGGTCCTGGCACCGTTCAAACAGACTTGCAGCATGTCCGCGGTCATGCCGCAGGCGGCTCGGGACGAGGCCGATCCCGGCGAGGGGGAGCGCGTCGTTCTCGCCGCGGTGCGGACGGGCAGCGCGGTCAGGCAGGCTGCTCGCGCGCCGCCCGCGGCCGGAAATGCCCGTTGATGTCGGGCTGGGAACGACCGGAGTCATCGTCGGCTCGTTTCGCGGGTGCGCCGTGCGGGGGAACGATCCTGACGGATCCCGTGGCGGACGTGGAGAACGGCCCGGTCCCATCAGCCCGACGCCGGCAAGCACGCGAGGGCGGCTTCCCCATGACGACGCCGATGGGGGCGCCATGCCGCGCGCAGTGGACACTCACGAAGCCTGCGGTGTTGCACCTTTTCGTTGCGCCGCGTCGCACCCTGTCGCCTTTCCGGGGAGCGGAACCGGCGAACGCTCATCGGGCGGGTCGCGCTCTGCGTGTCCTCCCAGGTGTACGGCTTTCGGTGCGCGAATATCGGGGCAGCGGGCACGTGTCCCGCCCCGGGCCGGAAGGAAATCCCGGGAGGCGTGGGCGCTGCGGCCGCACACAAGCACCGAGTGAGGAAGAAGGCGGGCGTGTCCGGTAGCGAGAGCGAAAATCCAGCGATCCCCTCCCCCACCCCCGCGACCACGCGTCCGAGAACAAACCGGGACTGGTGGCCGCAACAGCTGGATCTTCAGGTACTACGCCAGCATTCCACCCGGTCCGAGCCGTTGGGCGGGGATTTCGACTACGCGAAAGAGTTCGCGAAGCTCGACGTCGACGCGCTGAAAGCGGATGTCTTCGCGGTGATGACGACGTCCCAGGACTGGTGGCCTGCGGACTACGGCCACTACGGACCGCTTTTCATCCGTATGAGCTGGCATGCCGCGGGAACATACCGTATCGCCGATGGCCGGGGCGGCGGGGGCGGCGGCGCCCAGCGCTTCGCACCCCTCAACAGTTGGCCGGACAATGCGAGCCTGGACAAGGCGCGCCGTCTCCTCTGGCCGGTGAAGGAAAAGTACGGGCAACAGATCTCCTGGGCCGACCTGCTGGTCTTCGCCGGCAACTGCGCCATGGAGTCGATGGGATTCAGGACATTCGGATTCGCTTTCGGCCGCCCGGACGTGTGGGAGCCGGAGGAAATCTTCTGGGGGCCTGAGGACACCTGGCTCGGAGACGAGCGCTACAGCGGCGACCGGGAACTCGCCGGCCCGGTCGGCGCCGTCCAGATGGGTTTGATCTACGTCAATCCCGAAGGGCCCAACGGGAATCCGGACCCGATCGCCGCCGCGCGGGACATCCGCGAAACCTTCGCACGCATGGCGATGAACGACGAGGAAACGGTCGCTCTCATCATCGGCGGCCATACCTTCGGCAAATGCCACGGCGCGGTCGACCCCTCGTACCTCGGCCCGGAACCCGAGGGCGCCCCGCTCGAACAGCAGGGCCTCGGCTGGCGGAACGCGTACGGCACCGGCAGCGGGGTCCACGCGATGACCAGCGGGCTGGAGGGTGCCTGGACCTCCGAACCGACGAAGTGGGACAACGGCTACCTCGACAACCTTTTCCGCTACGACTGGACGTTGACGACGAGCCCCGCCGGCGCGCAGCAGTGGACCCCCACGGACCCGTCGGCCCAGGGCACGGTGCCGGACGCCCACGACCCGTCGAAGCGGCACGCTCCGATGATGCTGACGACCGACCTGGCCCTGAAACTGGACCCGGTCTACGGACCCATCTCGAAGTCCTTCCACGAGAACCCGGCAAGGCTCGCGGAGGCCTTCGCCAAGGCCTGGTACAAGCTGCTGCACCGCGACATGGGGCCCATCTCGCGCTACCTCGGCCCGTGGGTCCCGGAACCACAGCTGTGGCAGGACCCCGTACCCGCGGTCGACCACGAACTGGTCGGGGACGCCGAGGTCACCGCCCTCAAGGCGAAGATCCTCGACGCGGGCCTCTCCGGCCCCCAGTTGGTCGTCACAGCCTGGGCCGCGGCGGCGAGCTTCCGCGGCACCGACAAGCGCGGCGGGGCCAACGGGGCGCGCATCCGACTCGCGCCGCAGAAGGACTGGGAGGCCAACGACCCGCCCGAGGTGGCCGACACGGTGCGGTCCCTCGACCGGATCCGCCAGGAGTTCAATGACGGGCGATCCGACGGAAAGAAGATCTCGCTCGCCGATCTGATCGTCCTGGGCGGATGCGCGGCGGTCGAACAGGCCGCGAAGGATGCCGGGCACGACGTCACGGTCCCGTTCGCGCCCGGTCGTACGGACGCCTCGCAGGAACAGACGGACGTGGAATCGTTCTCCGTCCTCGAACCCCGCGCCGACGGGTTCCGTAACTACCTGCGGCCCGGTGAGAAGCTCTCGCCGGAGACGCTGCTGTTGGACCGTGCCAACCTGCTGACACTCACTGTGTCGGAGATGACGGCGCTGGTCGGAGGTATGCGCGCCCTGGGCACCGGGTTCCGGCAGTCCTCGCACGGGCTGCTCACCGACCGCCCGGGGGTGTTGACGAACGACTTCTTCGTCAATCTGCTCGACATGGGCACAGAGTGGAAGCCCTCCACGACTGCCGAGAACGTGTTCGAAGGTCGGGACCGCGGCACGGGTTCGGTCAAGTGGACGGCCACCGCGGTCGACCTCGTCTTCGGTTCGCACTCCCAACTCCGGGCGATCTCCGAGATCTACGCCTCCAAGGACGGCGGCGCGCGCTTCGTGCGCGACTTCGTCGCTGCCTGGGACAAGGTGATGAACCTCGATCGGTTCGACCTGCGCTGAGTCCTCCCACGCCGACACCGACACCGGCACCGGCGCTCAGCATGTAGTAGCCACTACCCAGCGCACCGCACCACCGATCGCCTCTCGTTTCGCCGCCGGCCGGCTGCATACGCCCGCCGGCGGCGAAAAGCCCTGGCGGCCCTCAACCCGTCCGCTCCTCATCGCAGATACGCACACGCCGCGTCCTGCCCGCCCCCTCGCTCGGCCGCGCGGTCGACGGCGTCGGCGAGTTCCTCACGACCGTCGCGGCGACGACCGTCCTCTGGCGGTTCAAGGCGGCGACCATCGACCTGCACACGACCGAGGGCCGCTCCTGACGCCTGACCCTCGACGCCCACAGCGTCCGCTGCGAGGACCTCGCACGGGGCGCTCCGCCGAGCCACCTGGCGACACGAGGCGCAGCCAGCGAACTCGTCCTCTACTTCCAAGAGCGCATCCCGCTCCACAACCTGGCAACCACCGGCGCCACCGAACCGATGGAGCAACTCCCAGACTGGCCCCTGGACTCGTACACCGCGCACTTGCGACACAGCCGTAGATGGTGCGCGCACTCCCGCGGGCCCCCTGAGCCCGCCCGAGCCCGATCCTCCGCCGGACCTGAAAACGGACGAACTCCGGCACACTGCCCGGGCCTTCGCGGCCTGGAACTGCGAACCGAGACCTTCTCGTTGGGGCCGCCGGGGCCGGAGAGACCGGAACCGGAGGGGCCGCAGCCCGAGGGGCCGGAGCCGAACGTCGTGTTGTACGCGGTGACCGAGCACACCTCAGGCCTGAGACTCCTGCAACCGGCGGCCTCCGGCGAGGCGCCGGTCTCCCAGGTGCTGCCCGCCGCCGAGGCGCACTGCGCGACCGAGCGGGACCCGAGCGCCCCTCGGGTCACCCAAAGGCTGGTGCTCGCTGCCGACGACCTGGGCTGCGTCACCCTCGCCGCCGCGGTGATCCGTCCCCGCCGCGTCATCCCGGCCGGGACGCCACCGGAACTCGCCGCCGCACAGCGTGAATTGACTGTCACCTGTACGGCCGGTGCGCGGCGACCACCTTCGGTGCCGCGCGCAGGAGTTCACGGGTGTACTCGTGCCGCGGTTCTTCGGTGACGGCGGCCGTGGTGCCGGTCTCGACGATCTCGCCGTGCCGCAGGACCGCGACGCGGTGGCTGACGACGCGGACCACCGCCAGATCGTGGGAAACGAACAGGTATGCCACACCGGTCTGTTCCTGAATGTCCAGTAGGAGGTCGAGGATGGTCCTCTGGGTGGTGAGGTCCAGCGCGGAGACCGGTTCGTCGCAGACAACCAGCCGTGGGCGCGGAGCCAGGGCGCGGGCGATGGCGACGCGCTGGCGTTGGCCGCCGGAGAATTCGCGGGGCAGGCGCTCGGCGGCGTCGGCGGGCAGGCGTACCCGGTCCAACAGGTCGCCGATCCGCGCTCTGGCGTCGCGGCGGTCGAGCCCGAGGGCGTACAGCGGCTCGGCGAGTGTGTCGCCAATGGTGCGGGACGGGTTCAGCGACGTGTAGGGGTCCTGGAAGATCACTTGGAGTTCGCGGGCCAGTTCGCGGCGGCGGCGTCGCGTCGCGTGCTCGATCGGTTCCCCGTCGAAGACGATCGTGCCGGAATGCACGGGTACAAGGCCGAGCACGGCACGTCCGATCGTCGTCTTGCCGGAGCCCGATTCGCCGACCAGGCCCAGCGTTTCCCCCGGCCGTATGTCGAGGCTGATGCCCTTGAGCACCTCGGCCCGCGGCGCTCGCCGGCCCTTGCCCGGGTATGACACCCGAAGGTCCCGGACGTCCAGCATCGTCTCGCTCATGCGGCGCTCCTCATGGTGCCACGGATGGCCCGGATGGTCGTCGGCAGGGCGGGCCTCACGCGCCGCTCCCGGCCTTGTGCGGCTGCCAGGGGGCACGGGCGGGGACGTTGTCGAGGACCGCGTCGAGGAGCGTACGCGTGTACGAGACACTCGGCGCGCGCAGAATCCGCGCCACGTCACCGCTCTCGACGATGCGTCCGTCGTGCATGACGGCGACCCGGTCGCAGATTTCGGCGACGACACCGAGGTTGTGGGTCACCAGCAGTACGCCCATGCCGCGTTCCCGCTGGAGCCGACGCAGCAATTCCAGGACCTCCGCCTGAACCCGGACGTCCAGCGCGGTGGTGGGCTCGTCGGCGATCAACAGGTCCGGATCGCAGGAGACGGCCCCGGCGATGAGCACCCGTTGCGCCATGCCGCCCGAGACCTCGTGCGGGTACAGACCCATGACCCGTTCCGGCTCCGGGATTTCGACCTGTCGAAGCAGTTCGGTCGCCCGCGCCCGGGCGTCCTTGCGGGACAGTCCGAGCACGACCCGCAGCGGCTCGACGAGCTGGCTGCCGATCGTGAAGGACGGGTCGAGGTTGCTCATCGGTTCCTGCGGTACGTAGCCGACCACTCGGCCGCGCAGTTCGCGGTGCCGTGACTCCGGCAGACCGGCGATGTCGCGCCCCGCGATCATGATGCTCCCGGTGAGCACGCGCCCGCCTTCGGGCAGCAGGCCGAGTACGGAGAACGCGGTCTGGGTCTTCCCCGACCCGGACTCGCCCACCAGTCCGACGATTTCGCCGGGGGCGACGTCCAGGTCGATGCCGCGCACGACTTCGCGGGTGCCGTCGGGCAGGTCGTATCCCACGGAGAGTCCCCGAACCGAAAGCAGCGCGGCGCGCTCGCCGGCGTGCGGGCGGTCCGTGGCACTGTCGGGCGCGTCGTCGGTGCGAGGGCTGCCCGCCGCCTGTTCCGGACGAAATCCGGAAAGGACTCGACGTGTTCGACGTCGCCGCCGGGGCGGGGGCGTGCGCTGTTCCTCCAGCGCGTCGCGCAGCCCCGCCGCGATCAGGACCAGTGCGCTGGAGGTCAGGCCGAGCGCCAGTCCGGGCCAGAGCATGAGGGTCGGTTCGCGCTGGATGTTCTGGAACGCCTCGTTGAGCATGGCGCCCCAGGTCGGGGTGTCACCGCTGCCGATACCGAGGAACTCCAGTCCGGCCTGCAGGCCGATGGCGATTCCGGCGACGAGGGCGACCATGATGATGATCGGGCCGCGGACGACGATGAGCACGTGCCGGCCGACGATGCGGGTGTCGGACAGGCCCGACACCCGGGCGGCATCGACGTACAGCTCCTTGCGGACGTCGGCGACGATGCCCCTCACCAGTCGGAAGAACGCCGGGGCGACGAGGAACCCGAGGACGACCATCAGCACCCAGACGGTGGGGCCGAGGACGGCTCGCGAGGCGAGCAGCACGACCATCGCCGGCAGCGCCATGACGAGGTTGGCCGCCCAGTTCGCGGCGGCGTCGAACCTTCCGCCGTAGTAGCCCGCAAAGAGCCCCGAGGGGACACCGAGCACCAGAGCGACGACGAGGGAGATGAGCGCGCCGACCAGGGTGTTGCGACCCCCGAAGAGGATGCGCGACAAGAGGTCGCGGCCCGCGGAGTCGGTGCCCAGCGGGTGTGCCCCGCCGGGCCCGGCGAACGCATCGCGCAGTACGGCGGTGTTCGGGTCGGCCGGAGCGATCCAGGGCGCGAAAAACGCGCCCAGCACTATGAGAGCGAAAACCACGAGCGCGCCGAGCGCCAACGGGTTCCGGACGAGGCGGCGCAGCACGCCGTGCCGCGCGGCGGTGGCGGACGCGGCTGCCGGCGCGACGCCGTCGGTGGGCAGAACGGCGGTCATGCGGCCCTCGCCTTCGGGTTGAGCCAGCCGATCAGCACGTCGACGAGCAGGTTGATCAGGACCACTCCGACCACGGTGAACATGACCAGCGCCATGATCACCGGGATGTCACCGCGGGTGGTGTAGCTGATTGCCATGCTGCCGATACCCGGCAGGGCGAAGATCTGCTCGACGAGGACGGCACCGCCGAGCAGGCCGACAAACTGCATGCCGAGGACCGACAGCGCGGGCGCCGAGGCGTTGCGCAGGACGTGCTTGAGCACGACCCGGTGTTGCGGAAGTCCGCGTGCGCGCAGGGTGCGTACGTAGTCCTGCCGCAACGCGTCGACGACCGCGCCGCGGACCTGCTGGGACACCCCGGCGACCGTGCCGACCGACAGGGACAGGACCGGCAGCGTGATCGTCGACAGCCAGCCGCTCGGCGACTCCGCGAACGGGGTGTAGCCGATCGCGGGGAACCAGTTCATCTGTACGGCGAAGAGCTGCACCATGACCAGGGTCACCAGGAACCCGGGCAGGGCGTGTCCGAGGACTCCGACGAGTTGCACCGTCCGGTCGATCGCCCCGCCCCTTCGGACTCCGGCCCACACGCCGAACAGAAAGGACACGACCGTGGTGACGACGGTGACGCCGACGACCAGGCTGACGGTGACCGGCAGCCGGTTGCCGATCGCGGTGTTCACGTCCTCGCTGGTGAACCAGGAGGTGCCCAGGTCACCGCGCAGGGCGTTGCCGAGCCAGTCGGTGTATTGCTCGACCACCGGCCGGTCCAGGCCGAGTTCGGCGTTCTTGGCGTCGACGGCCTCCTGGGTGGCGGCCGGGCCGAGGAGTTGGCGGCCGGCGTCCGTGTCGGCGATGGAAAGCAGCAGGAAGGACAGGAACGAGATCACGAACAGGAGCAGGACCCCCGACGCGATCCGCGCCGCGATGAAGCGGGGCATGGCACGGGCCTTCGGTCGGGGCTACTTGGCCGGCTTGTAGTTGTAGATCGAGGGGACGGCCATGCCGTCCTGCGGGGTGATCTCGACGGAGCCGTCGGACACGTGCAGGTACGTCATGCGATAGAAGGGGACGAACCACGCGTTCTCGACCAGGTGCCGGTTCAGCGCCTGGGCGGCGGCCTTCTCCTGGTCGCCCGTTTCCGTCTTGAGCTTGGCGAGCAGGTCCTGGACCGTGGGATCCGTGGTGCCGAAGATGTTGAACGGGCCCGGCGAGACCAGGTCGTTGGCGATGACCCAGTCGTTGGAGGACTGGCCGAGGTTCATGACCATGCCGGAGAACTCCCGGCCCCGGATGATGCGGTCGATGGCCTTGGTGGGCTCGACCTGCTCCCACACCAGGTTGATGCCGACGGCCTTGAGGTCGGTCTGCAGGGAGGCCGCAAGTGCGTCGTTGATGATGGTGGCGACGCGCGGGAGTTTGAGGGTGAAGCCGTCGGGGTGGCCGGCCTCGGCAAGAAGTGCCTTGGCCTTGGCCGGATCGTGCGCGTAGTAGCTGTCGAGTTCCGGCTTGTAGCCGGGGCTTGTCGGTCCGAAGACCTGGGCGGTGGCGGTGCCGCGGCCCTGTCGGAGCTGGCTGACCATGGTGGCCCGGTCGACGGCGAGGTTGATCGCCTGCCGGACGCGCGGGTCCTTCAGTTGCGGCGTGATCTTGCCGTCGCGGTCGAACAGCAGGATCCCCTGGAAGTCGAACTCCTGCTTCACGGCCTTGATGCGGTTGTCGGACTCGATGCCGATCTGCTGGTCGGCGAGTTGCAGCAGCGCGGCGTCGATCTGACCGGTCTTGACGCCGTTGACGATAGCGGTCTCGTTGTCGAAGACGCTGATGTTGACGGACTTGTAGGGCAGCGGGGCACCCCAATAGTCGGCCTTGCGCTCGTAGGCCCACTTGGTGCCGATGACCGTCTTGCCCTTGTCGAGGGTGTACGGCCCGGTGCCGTCGGGCGCGCCCTTGAGGCTGTCGGGCTGCGCGAACCGTGCCGGGTTGGCCATGAGACCCGCGGCGTCGCTCAGGTAGTAGAGCATGGCGGGGTTGGGCTGCTTGAGCTTGAGGTTCACATGTGTGCCGTCGACGACGTCGACCGCGTCCAGGTCGTTGAACCAGCGGGTGTTGGACCCCTGGGTCGCCTTGAACCGGTCCAGGTTCGCCTTGGCGGCGGCGGCGTCGAATGGTGTGCCGTCGGCGAATTTGACGCCCTCGCGCAGGGTCAGGCGCAACTGCGTGCGAGTCGCGTCCAGTTCCCATGTGGTGGCGAGCATGGGACTGTAGGTGCCGTCGGGCTCGCGCTTGAGGAGCGTGTCGTACACCGTCTGGAAGAACGGCAGCGTGCTGCCGATCGCGGTGGTGGGGTCGAAGCTCTGCGGCACGGAGAGCGTGGCGATGGCGAGGCTGTCGGTGTTGGCCGAGTGACCGCCGGATCCCCCCGCGCAGCCCGACACGGTCAGCGCGGAGGTCACGAAGACCGCCAGAGAGGCCTTCCGGGCGTGGTTCGTCATGTGTTCGCTCCGACGGGAGGGGGACCAGGTCCCGAACGATGGGCCGATTTCGCAGAAGCCGGTTTCGCGGCGGCACGGACGCGGGCGAGCGATGTTGCGGCAGGAGGCAGCCCGAGGGCCGTCCTCCGACTCGACCACCCGGCAAGGCGCCAAAACAGTAAGTCGATCGGTTTCTACGAGTCAATGGTCTCCGGGCATCCTTGACCCAGAAAACCGATCAACTTATGGTTTTGGCCTGCCCACCGGTAGTCGCCGGTAGCCACCGCCCACGGAACGGAGCCGACGTGGCCCAGCACGAGCTGACGCTCGCCGAGAAAGCGTCCCTGACCAGCGGACTGGGCCAGATGACCAGCAAACCCGTGCCACATGCCCAAGTTCCCTCGGTCACGATGTCCGACGGGCCGCACGGGCTGCGCCTCCAGGGTGAGGACGCTGACGCCGGTCAGTTGAACCTGCGTGCCGCGACCCCGGCCACGTGCTTCCCGCCCGCCGTGGCCCTCGGCAGCAGCTGGGACGTCGACCTCGCCTACCGCGTCGGGGCGGCCATCGCCGCCGAAGCCGCGGCCCACGGCATCGGCGTCCTGCTCGGACCCGGCGTCAACCTCAAGCGCTCACCGCTGTGCGGGCGAAACTTCGAGTACTTCTCCGAAGACCCGTGGCATTCGGCCGAGTTGGGCGGCGCAATGGTGCGCGGCCTGCAAGACGCCGGCGTCGGTGCGACCCTCAAGCACTACGCGGCCAACAACCAGGAAACCGACCGCATGCGGATCAGCGCGGACATCGACGAGCGCCCCCTTCGCGAGATATACCTGCGCGCGTTCGAACGCATCGTGCGCCGCGACAAGCCGTGGGCGGTCATGTGCGCCTACAACGGCGTCAATGGGGTGCCTCTGTCCGAGAACGCCCGGTTGCTCACCGACGTACTGCGCGACGAGTGGGGTTTCGACGGGCTCGTCATGTCCGACTGGGGCGCCGTGCGCAACCGCGTCGCCGCGCTCCGCGCCGGACTCGACCTGGAGATGCCGCCCACCGGCGGCCGTACGGACCGGGAGGTCGAGGCCGCCGTCGCCGCGGGCGACCTCGACGAGGCCGTTCTCGACCGCGCCGTCGAACGGGTGGTCCGCTTCGCACGCCGGGCCGCCCGGCCGTCCGGAGACGGGACCGGCATCCCGTACGACGACCACCACCGCCTCGCGGGCGAGGTCGCCGACAACTGCGTGGTGCTGCTGAAGAACGACGGCGGACTCCTGCCCCTGAACCCGTCCGCGGGTACCGTCGCGGTCATCGGCGAACTCGCCCGCACCCCGCGCTATCAGGGCGGCGGTAGCTCCCAGGTCAGCGCCACCCGCGTCGACGTGCCGCTCGACCGACTGCGCGCCCTGGCGTCCGGCGCCACCGTGGAATTCGCCCCCGGATACCCCTTGGCGGACGGTCCCCAACCCGACGCCGACCCCGAACGGCTCGCTTCCGACGCGGCACTCCTGGCCGCCGAGAGCGACGCCGTCGTGCTGTTCCTGGGACTGCCCCGGCAGGACGAGTCCGAGGGTTACGACCGCGACCACCTCGACCTGCCCGACACGCAGCTCGCCCTGCTGCGGCGCGTCGCGGCCGCCAATCCGCGGGTCGTGGTGGTGCTGTCCAACGGCGGGGTGGTCCGCACCAGTCCGTGGCATGACGATGTGCCGGCCGTCGTCGAGGGCTGGCTCCTGGGCCAGGCCGGCGGCGGCGCGATCGCGCGTGTGCTGTTCGGCCACGTCAACCCGTCCGGCAAACTCGCCGAGACCGTCCCCGAACGCCTTGAGGACAGCCCGAGTTTCCTGTCCTTCCCCGGCTCCGAGGGGCATGTGCGGTACGGCGAAGGCGTCTTCGTCGGATATCGGGGGTACGACGCCGCCCGGCGCGCGGTCTCCTTCCCGTTCGGGCACGGCATGTCCTACACCACGTTCGCCTACCGGGACATGACCGTGGAGTTCGACGAGGCGGGCGCGAACCTTGTCGTGCGTCTCACCGTGACGAACACCGGCTCCCGCGCCGGGCGCGAGACCGTACAGATCTACTCGGCGGCCCCGGCCGACTCCACGATCGAGCGGCCGGTGCGCGAACTGCGCGGCTTCGCGTCCGTGACGCTCTCGCCCGGCGAAAGCGCAGAGGTGGACATCGCGTTCCCGCGCACCGATCTCGCGTACCACAGCGTGCGGGACGACGGTTGGCGCGTCGAAGGGGGAACGTACCGGGTCGAAGCCGCCGCATCCTCACGCGACATCCGTCTCGCCGTGGACGTCCCGGTCGACGGCGATCCGCCACGCGGACCCCTGACCGCCCGTCACACACTCGGGGAGTGGCTCGACCATCCCGCGGGCGGTCCGCTGCTTCTCGCCCGACTCGCCGCGGTGTCCGGCGGCGCCTCACCGCTCGCCGAAAACCCCATGCTGCTGCGCGCGGCGGCCGGAGTGCCGGTGGAGGTGATCGCGGACTTCGCCCACGGCCTGATCTCCCAGGCGCAACTGCGCGAACTGGAGGAGGAGGTCGCCGCGGCGGCGGGCGCACCGGCCACCGCCGACAGGGAGGTCGGGAGCCCGGGCAGCCGCTGATTCGGCGTACTCGCCGCGGCCGTTCCGCCCGGCCCGGAACCCACGAAGCGGCGGGACCCCCCGGGGGCCCCCCGCGTGGCCCCCGCGCCGCCCGGACAGCGCCAAAACAACGGGAGAGCCGCGGGTAGGGGCAGAGTGGGGAGTTG
>NZ_JBSFVE010000009.1:0-63127 GCF_053592165.1 Streptodolium elevatio | reverse complement strand
TCGGCGCACCCGCGGCGCCGGTCCCGCCGGGCCGGTACCCCAGCAGGCGGCGGGACCCCCGGGGGTCCCGCCGCTTCGCGCCGTCGCCGACCGTCCTGCGCGAACTGTCCCGGGCCCCCGCCGGTCAGCCGTCGTCGCGGCGTTCCAGCAGGCTGAGAGCGTCCTTGAGCGGTTGTTCCATGTCCACCGAGCGGTCGTTGAGCCACTGCAACTGGATGCCGTCGACCACCGCGAGGAGCATGGTGGCAAGCCGGTCAGCCGGGAGCGATGCTTTCATCCGGCCCCCGGCGACGCTCTCCTCCACCATCTCGGCGATCCGGGCGCGCAGTTGCGGATAGCGCTCGGCGAAGAAGGCGTGCGCCGGATGCTCCGGGTCGCTTCCCGCCGCCGACATCGACACGAACAACTCGACGAGACCGGGGGTCCGCGCACCCTCGCGGATGCGCTCCAAATGCCGCTCCACCCCCTCGGCGGCCTCCCAGCGCTCGCGCCCTCCCTCGTCACGCGCCCGGAGAACCTGGACCAACAGGTCTTCCTTCGACGCGAAGTAGTGCATGAGGCCGGGCAGGCTGAGGTTGCAGCTGGCCGCGACCTTGCGCAGGGATGTGCCGCGGTAGCCCTCCGCGGCGAAGATCTCCAGTGCGACCTGGAGGATCTCGCGTCGCTTCGCCTCGCCCTTTTCGTACGGGCCGCGCTTCGCCATGGCAGCCACCTTATTGCGCGGCCGACGGGACGACGGCGCGCAGCGCGAGCGCCAGTCCGCCGAGCCAACGCGCCGACGGCTTCGGGGTGCGAACGAATGTGTCGCGGTCCACCGCGATCAGCCCGAACGTCGGTGTGTAGGAGCCCCACTCGTAGTTGTCGACGGCGCTCCAGTGCAGATACCCGCGTACGTCGATGCCGTCGCGCATCGTCTCCGCGAGCGCCGTCAGCGCCGCCGAGGTGTAGGCGATGCGCTCTTCGTCGTCGGCGGTGGCGATGCCGTTCTCGGTGACCAGGATCGGCACGTCGGGGCCGACGACGGCAGCGGTGTGGCGCACGGCGTGGCCGACGGCTTCGGGGTAGTACTCCCAACCGGTGATCGTCCGTTTCGCCTCGGCCGGGACCGGCAGCGGGCCGTCGCGTCCGATACGCGTTCGCGAGTACGACTGGACGCCCACCCAATCGTCGCCGCGCGCGGCTTCCAGGAACAGGTCCTCGCGCGGCCACGCGTGCGCCGCGGCCGCGGCCTCGGCTCCCGGCTCGGCCTGGAAGACCTGGTTGGCGATCGTCCAGCCGACCCGGAGGTCGGGCCGCGCCGCCTTCAGGACCGCCGAGGCGGCTCGGTGCGCGCGGACCAGCGCCTCACTCGTCGCGGTGTCCGGCTCCGCCGCGGCGGCCAGGGCCGCGGCCCCTTCGCGGCCGGTGCCGGAGGCGGAATACTCCGACGCGTCCCGCGTGTCGGCGTCGGCTCCCGGGGCGTTCGCGGGGTCTTCCCCCGAGGGCGCCAAGTGGCGGACGAGCGTAGCCATCAGCGCGATCATGTTCGGCTCGTTGATCGTCGCCACATATTCGACGTCGTCGCCGAGCACGTCGAGCGCGGTCTCGGCGTAGCGCGCGAAGAGGTCCGCCGCGTCCGGTGCCGTCCAGCCGCCGCGTGCGGTGAACCAGTGCGGTGAGGTGAAGTGATGCAGCGTCACCACGGGGTTCAGGCCGCGCTCGTGCGCACCGCAGACCATCGCCCGGTAGTGCGCGATCGCGGCCCGCGAGACGGCCCCGGGTTCCGGTTCGACGCGGGCCCACTCGATGCCGAACCGGTAGGCGTTGAAGCCGAGTTCGGCGAGCAGGTCCATGTCCTGCGGCCAGCGGTGGAAGCTGTCGACCGCGTCCCCGCTCGGCGACTCCATGACGCCGCCGACCAGCCTGCGTTCGAGGGCCCACCAATCGCTCGAGACGTTGTTGCCCTCGGTCTGGTGCGCGGAGGTGGACGCGCCGAACAGGAAGCCCGGCCTTGCCCGGAACTCCCGGGGGAGGCCGGCCGGGCCGTCGGTGGACAAAGACATGTGCGAACTCCTTGCGGACGAGCACGAACGCGGCGGGCGGGCGGCGGGCCGCCCTCCGAAGGGACATCCGGAAAAGCGTTCATTGAACGGTTTTTGTGTTACCTTACCCGCCGTCCTGTCCGTCAGGAAGCTCCTCGATGGAGGAAACCGTGAGGGCCGTCATCCCCCGTCCCACCACGCAACACCGCCCCGGCTCGGCCGCCGGCACCGCGTCCGGCGCCCTGCCGGCCTGCGAGAGATGGCGCGTCGAATCCGCCGACACGGCGCTGGAGCCGGTGGCGGCCGTCGTCCGGGCCCTGCTGGCGCCGCACACGGACGCGGACACCGACGACGGCGAGGTCCGCACGGTCGTGTTGGAACTGAGCGCCCCGGAGGACCCCGCCCCCGTACGGTCCGGCATCGGCATCGTGCTGGGGTCCGGGGACGAGTCATACCTTCTGCGCGTGGACGCCGCGGGCATCCACTGCCGGGCGCGTACCCCCGAAGGGGTCTTCCGGGCCGCTTCGGCGGCGGTTCAGATGATCGCGGACGGAAGCGAACTGCAGCACCAGGAGATCCACGACGCACCCGCCTACGCCTGGCGCGGCCTGATGGTCGATCCCGCCCGCCACTTCCTGACGCCGGAGGACCTGCGCCGCATCATCGATCTCGCGGCGCTGTACAAGCTGAATGTGCTGCACCTACACCTGACCGACAACGAGGGTTGGCGGTTGGAGGTCCCCGGGCTGCCCGAACTGACCGCGGATGGAGGGCCGTTCTACACCACGGAGGAGTACCGCGCCCTCCAGGACTATGCCGCCGCACGGTACGTCACGGTGATCCCCGAGATCGACCTCCCGGGCCACTGCGGAGCCCTGCGTGCGGCCTTCCCCGACCTGCCCCCGGCCCCGATCCCGGACAAGACCGCCCGAACACTCGAAGCACTGGGCATGGCACAGCACTTCACCGCACCGCTGGACCTGGCGGATTCGCGCACCGCCGACCTCATCGGCCGCATCTTCGCCCACGTGTGCGCGGCCACCGACGCGCCCTTCGTGCATATCGGCGCCGACGAAGCCGTGGGCATGACCCACGACTCGTATGCGGGCGCCGTCCGCTTCCTGCGCGAGACCGTCCGAGCCGCGGGCAAGGAGCCGATCGGATGGCAGGAACACTCCCGCGCCGGCATCGCCCCCGGGGACCTGGCGCAGTTCTGGGTGGACCCGTCGATGACGGGCCCGGCCACACTGGAAGCGTCCGGCGTGCCGGCCGACTTTGCCGCGGCGGTCAGAGCCTTCTTCGCGCCGACGGCCGACGACCTGGCACGCATTGTGGCAGGCCGCGGGAAGGTGCTGCTCTCGCCGCAATCGCACCTGTACCTGGACCGCCCCCACGACGCCGCCCTGGTGGCACCGCACCAAGCGGAAGCGGCGGCACGGCTGGGCATGCCCGTGTACGAGCCGCGCGGCATCCGCCAATTGGCCGCCTGGGACCCGACGGACCACCAGGTGCCGGCAGAACAGATCGCGGGCATCGAGGCGGCCGTCTGGGCCGAGAGCATCACCTGCTTCGACGACCTCACCCTACTCCTTCTCCCCCGCCTGCCCGCGGTCGCCGAGGTGGCCTGGTCCGGCACACCGAGCGATTGGGACGAATACCGCGAACGCCTCGGGCGCCACGCCCGCTTGTGGACGCAGCGGGGACTGACCTACGCGGCCTCGACCGAAGTGGACTGGGAGCCTACGGAGCCGACGACCTGAGGGAGGGGTTGCTCCGGCCACGAACTCGGCACGGTCCGCGCCGAGTTCAGGGCCGAGACGACCAGCACGCCAACTGCCGCCGCAACGCCGGAGCGCATGCGTCCTGACACGCCGAGCGGGTCGACCGGCTCGTCCCGTGGCCCTGTCCCCCACCCGACTGTCCAACAGCGCCCACCCGCCCACAGCATGGCCCGCGTCACCCAGCGGATCTCCCGCGGTCCCACCCGGGCCCCCACGAGCAAACCGCGTTCGACGGAGGCGGCGGCTACTCGCCAGGGCGAAGGATGGCTTCCGCAGCCTTGCCGAGGGCCGCGCCAACGGCCATCGCCTGCTCGTTCCTGGTCTTCAGCGTACTCAACCGCGTTTATCCACGATGGCGCATCCAACTCGAAAAGGCGCAGATGGTTCGCTGTCCTATGACCATCCGTACTTCTGGACTGGGTATCGAATCTCGGGCCTCGCCTCAGATAGATTGCTCTGATGTGCATGTGTCACCCGTGCGGATGAACATCTCCATTAGTCGCGGGTGACGGGTCACCGCGCTGCCTACCGTCGTTGGCAGGGTCGTTGAGTACCTGAGCCAAGGACAGCCCCTTGAAGCCTACGAACTGACCAAAGCTGATCACCGGCGGCAAGCGGAGACAGAGCGGTGCATGGAGTGGGTGCGCCGAGATCGGGCGTCGATCGGTGCTGCCCGAAGATCGGCCGCTATACAAAGAGTGTGTCCGAGTCGGACATGTCCACTACGCCAGGGTCATGTGCCTACCCTTGCAGCAACTGGTGGCGCTGTCGTGACCACAGCGCACGAAGTGACGGCCGTCCAACGGCGACCCTGTAACCCGGACTGTCACCGGCGTCATGGGAGCTGTAGTAGGACCGACCGTTCTCTTCAGGCTTCGGGAACCTCTGGGCACTCGCGCTGCGCCTCGTGTCCTCCCCTGGGTCGCGCCGCTCGTCGCGCCAGCCGTCGATCTCTCGATCCTCGGGCTGCTCCTCGGCAACCTGAGGCCCCTCGCACTCGAGGCAACCAATGATTCAGCGCGAGGACACGCGCAGGCCTCTTGCAACGAAAGCGTGGGCTCTGGCCAACGAGTCGATAACACGCAAACCAGCGGCCTGTTCCGACCGGCCACCACCCCAGGGGCTGCCAGGACGCCCCGACTGGCCGGAACGGCCGCCGCTACGCGGGCTCCAGTGGTAAACCATTGAGATGGCCGGGATTCAGCACCTGTCGATGAGGGTTCCGTGGCGCGACCGCCCCTGGGACGAATTCCTCTGCGAGGACCCGTTGGGCAACGCCTCGTGCACCTTGCTCGCCGCAATCGGCAAGGCGCGGGACGACGCGTTCGAGGAGTCCCACGCCGGCGCCGGGGTGGACACGCTCGATCAGAACAGGTTGCCCTGCCTCAGCGAACGCGCGACGTTCATGTCACCGCGCGGCTACACCGTGCTCAAGAAGCACCCGTACAGCCACAATCAGCATCTGAAGGGGATGCTGCACGAAACTCCGGTGGCACTACCGGGGTTCGCCTTCGAAGCAGTGCCCTTCCGCTGGCTGAACCGCGACTCCTTCGCCAAGGAGATCGGCCATGACCGGGTTCCGGAGTTCGTCCAAGATGCAGAAGACGCCGTCGACACGGCCCTGCGCTTCCCCCCGGCATGGGTGATGGACGGCGGCAACCAGCGCGCCATCATGCGCGCGTTCTTCGAGCTGGTCCATCCCGAGGAATCACTGGTCTTCGTCTACCTCAAACACTCGCCCCTCCAAGAGCAGCGCACCGACCGCTTGCTGGTGGGTGCGGCACGCGTCCTGCGGGTGACCCCGCCGCCGATGTGGAACCAATCGGGGCGTCCGCCATTCACCTCCTCGATGTGGGAAACGGTCGTCGAGCATTCCCTCCGCCCGGACATGGCTGACGGCGTCCTGCTGCCCTACCAGCAACTCATCCCACTCATGGACGCGGGCGCCGAGATCGACTCCGCGCTGGCCTGGGCACCGGAAGGGCGGATCGCCGAGTTCTCGTACGTGACCGAGCACCTGTCCGACGATGCCGCCATCGAAGCCCTCGGCGCCCTGCAGGCGGCTGCCGAGGGAATGTGCGCTCTCGGCATCGACGTCCCGCAAGCGGGCCGGACGTGGCTTCAGAGTCAGATCGATCGCCTGTGGGAACTGCGCGGGCCGGTCCCGGGGCTACCCGGCGTGCTCAGGGAGATCGGTGTACGACAACCGTACGTCGCGACCCGCGCCGTTCTGGCCGAGCCCGGGGGGACGTCCACCCCATGGAGGATCCTCGACACCGTCTTTGCCGATCCGGCACGTGCGTCGGCCGCGCTTCGTGCCCACATCGGCCCTGTCCAGGCCAAAATCTGGCGCAAGTTGCCTGCGCAACGGCAGGCCGTCTTGCGGCTGTTGTCCGGCTTCGACATCACGCCGCATCAAGTGCGGCTCCTGCTCAACGGCGACACCGAAGTCGAGATGACTGCCGAAGACCTCCTGGACAACCCCTACTTCGCATCCACGTGCACGTATGGCACGCCGGACCATGTGCCGTTCACTGCGGTCGACCGGGCGCTCTTCCCGCCGAGCCACGTGACTTGGACGCCGCCACTGCCGGACGAGGTGGTGCTTGACGGCCATCTCGACCGTCGGCGCATCGAGGCCCTGCTCACCGACGTACTGGAGCGCCGAGCGGTACAGGGCGACACCGTCGTCCCGGAAGGTGAGGCCTTGGCTTCGGCAAACGAGGTCACGCTCGCCCAGCCGCCCGATCTCACCCGGACGATTCTCGCGGGCCTCGAACTTGACCACGGAGGCATCTGCGAATGCCCGGAGTGGTCACCACTGACCAGCGTGCAGATGGTCGGTGGCAGCCCGGCCTTCAAACTGACGCGACTGTCCGAGACAGCATCGCTGATCCGACGATGGCTCAAAGACCAGCGTGACCTGGGTAGTCTGGGTGCCATCCCCGGTGCCCGCAAAGTGCTCGACGACGCCCTCGACCGGAACGACAACGTCGCGGGGGACCTCGACGATCTGGAGGATCGCGCCCGCACAGAGAAGGCCGCCGGCCTGTCGGCCCTGCACGACTCACCGCTCACGGTGCTGATCGGGCCCGCCGGAACCGGCAAGACCACCCTTCTGCGCGCGCTGGTCGAGTACCCCGGTGTCGACGACGGGGCGGTGTTGCTGCTCGCGCCCACCGGCAAGGCCAAGGTGCAGTTGGAAACCAAGGTCAAGTTGCACGCGAAGACTCTCGCATCCCACCTCGTTGCGACGAAGCGCTACGACGGGGACACGGGTCGCTATCTGGTCTGGGGCGAAGAACAGCCGCGCCGACGGTACTCGTTGGTCATCATCGACGAGGCGTCGATGCTCACCGAGGAGATGCTCGCGGCCACCCTCGACTCACTGACCGGGGTCAAGCGGCTGATCCTGGTGGGCGACCCCCGCCAACTACCTCCTATCGGGGCCGGGCGCCCGTTCGTCGATCTGGTCAACCTGCTCCGTCCGGACACCTTCGAGAACTGGGTACGAGTGGCTCCCTGCTACGTCGAACTCCAGGTGCCCAGACGGCAACTCGCCGACGGCAGCCACGGGACGCGCCACGATCTGGAACTCGCCGCCTGGTTCGGGGACAACACGCGGGGCGCGGGCGACGAGGAGATCTGGGCAGAGCTGGCGTCAACTCCCGACCTGCCCACACTGCGCTATGTCCAGTGGGGCAGCCGGACGGCCGCGGCGGCGCTGGCCGACGAACTCGCCCACAACCTGGCGCTCGACGGCGACCCGGACCCCGCTCGCGCCTTCGCCTTGACATACGGCGGTGTCGTGAACGGCCCCTATCTCAACTGGCAGCTCGGGGCAGGCCCACACGCCGAAGACTGGCAGATCCTCACCCCGACCCGATCCCGTGCCTTCGGCTCCGTGGAGATCAACCGGCACATCAAGCGCACCTACCGGCAGAGCGACACCACCTGGGCCCAAAAGACCTGGAAGAGCAACATCCCTGCCCCCGTTGGCCCCGAGCTGATCGTCCGCGGCGACAAAGTCATGCAGACGACCAACAGGCGGTCTTCGGGCTGGCCGCGCGAGGGCAGTCTCAACTACGTCGCGAACGGGGAGATCGGCGTCGCCATCGGATATGTCACACCGGCGACGAAACGGCCGAAAAAGAGTCTGCGCCTGAACGTGGAATTCTCCTCCCAGCCCGGGTTCCAGTACTCGTACTGGCCTTCGGACTCGGATGATCCGCCGCTGGAACTCGCCTGGGCCGTGACGGTGCACAAGTCCCAGGGCTCCGAGTTCGGCACAACGTTCCTCGTCTTGCCGGCGAGGGCGAACGTGTCGCGTGAGCTGATGTACACCGCTCTGACCCGCCAGAAGGACAAGGTCGTCATTCTGCACGAGGGCACGTTGCCCGAGCTGCGCGAGCTGGCACAGCCCTGGCGCTCGGAGACGGCACGGCGTCTCACCGACCTGTTCGAGGCCCCGGATCCCACAACTGTGGAAATCCATGGCACAGCACGCCGCTTCGACCGCAAACTCGTGCATGTCTCGGCCAACGGCACCCCCATGGCGTCGAAGAACGAGGTGATCATCGCGAATCTGCTGGACCGCTTGGTTCCAGGCCGCTGGCAGTACGAGGAGCCGCTCACCGGCAGCGACGGCCGTACTGTCCGGCCCGACTTCACCATCACCGCCGACCAGGGCCGAACCGTCTTCTGGGAGCACGCCGGGATGCTCGACCTGCCGGACTACGCGCGCAAGTGGGAGCTCAAGAAGGCCTGGTACGCGGCCAACGGCATCCTCCCGCACGACCAAGGCGGCGGACCCCGCGGTGCACTCATGTGGACCGACGACCTGCACGGCGCCGACGCCCAGGCGTGGTTGTCGCATGCCGCTCAGGTACTCGCGGTGGACCCGGCGGTCCCAACCACCTCCTCGGCCACGGCCTCACCGGCACGACGCGCCGCGAAGCGCGTCGCCCCGCGCGACCCGAACCCGAGCCCATAGCCATAGCCATAGCCCTGGGTCGCGGTCACGGCTGCCTTGTCGGCCGGGTGTGGTTCGCTGCTGGGGTGACTCAGGACCCGGAGATCGTGACGTTCGAATCCGCCGAGGCGTTTCAGACATGGCTCGATGAGAACCACGCTGTCTCGGCCGGCATTTGGGTCAGGCTTCGCAAGAGGGTTCCGGAATCGTGGCGCTGGACTACGCCGAAGCGCTGGATGTGGCGCTCTGCTACGGCTGGATCGACGGCCAAAAGGCAACGTTCGATGACCGGTGGTGGCTCCAGCGGTTCACCCCGCGCAGGCCGCGCAGCAAGTGGTCCAAGGTCAACCGGGACAAGGTGGCCGCCCTGATCGAGCAGGGCCGGATGCATGCGGCGGGGCAGGCCGAGGTCGACCGCGCCAAGGCGGACGGCCGCCGGGAGGCGGCCTACGACGGCGCGAAGACCGCTACGGTGCCGGACGACCTCATGGCGGCCCTGGCCGCGGACCCCGCCGCGGCGGAGTTCTTCGAAACACTGGACCGGCAGAACCGCTACGCGATCCTGTACCGGGTCCAAGACGCCAAGAAGGCCGAGACCCGGGCGCGCCGGATCGAGAAGTTCGTGGCGATGCTGGCGAAGGGCGAGAAGCTGCACCCGTAGCCGCGCAGAGGGGACATGCCCCGGGACCGAGAACTGGTGGTACGCCTCACCGCGGTGGGCCGGAAGCCGGTCGTCTCCTGAGGCGCGAGACAGTCGGCGCCCGTCACCGGCCGGCCGGTTGGGATCCGGTCGACGGTGCGCTGCACCGCGCGCAGGATGGCCGACTCCCACCAGGTGCCGCACCAGCACCGCGCCTAGATCGGGGTGGTCCACGCGGACGTTGCGGTTGTAGCTGCCTTCCAACACAGGTTCCCCTGCCGCAAGGAGGCCCTGCGCCGACGGGAACAGCCACGCAGCCGTCGCCTCGTCCAACTCGCTCGACAGCGGTCTCCCGTGAATGGTCGCCTCCCGGCATCCGTGCCTGCCCCTGCGAGGGCCGAGGCAGGCTTCCGACCCGCGAGACACGCGATCGCCAAGCTCCGGAAGAGCCAGGCGATCCGGGCCCGCGCGCCGTTGCAACACCGACCCGGCGCAGCCTTCGCCGGGCGGCAACCCACGGCAGTCAGGCACGCTCACGGCCGGATCGCGACGCGTGCGGGCTCACCGTCGGACGGACGACAGGAAGGGTGACGCACCCCGACGGGGCGGCATTCGCATTCCACGCACGGAGGTACCACGATCTGCGCACATCCCTGCTTCGCAGCCGCGGGAAGACTGCCACCTGGACCGTCGGTCCCAACGCCGCGAGTGGCGCCGTAAACGGGAACCGGCCTCGATTTGGCGGTAGCAGCACAGGAGGGGTAGGACGCGCGGCGTCCCACCCCTGTGGCTGTGCGAGCCGATCCGTACGGTTGCGGCGGTCGGAGACTATGCCCAGGCGGGGTCACGGCCGGTCAGGCCGAGGATGCGGTCCAGGGTGGGTGCGTCGGCTGGCACCGCGACCTCCGGTCCGTACATGCCCATCTGTCGCCCCTGCTCGACGCCGGCGGACACGGTGTCGTGCAGGTGCGCCAGTAGGTCGGCGGGCAGGTCCAGGCGCTGCCCGGTCGCGGCTGCCAGGTCCCAGCCGTGCACGGTCAGCTCGCCGACGATCATGTCGCCCAGGACGGGCGCGGGCAGCGGGTGCGGCGTGTCGTCCAGCAGGGCGAGCAGGCGGCCGCGCCAATCGCCGGCCGCCAGGTCCACATCGGACTCGGCGGCTGCCGGCTGCGGAACGGACTCCTTGCGGCCGCCGCCGGCGAGCGACGGGCCCCAGAACAAGAGGTGGTTGACCAGCCCCCGCACGTCGTACTCCGCGCACGGAGTCTTGTTGGCGAGTTGGTCGTCGGTGATGCCGCGGGCAACTGCGGCCATGGCCTCGGCGGCGTTGGACAGGTGTGACATGCCGCGACACTAGGCGGACCGGGTCGAAGGGGTATTGAACAAACGCGACGCACACCCGCCGTGGAGCGGGACGTACGTGAGACGCGCAGTGCGTGGGCCACGTGACAGCGCCACACGTTCCCCAGCCCGTCGCCAACACGTGGAGCTGTATCCGACGCCGCCCACCCGACGAGGACCACCGCCGACCAACTCGCCAAGTCCGGCGACGGGCGCAGAGGCGACGGCGGCGTTGAGTCGGGGTGGACGAGCGCCCGATCCGCGTCAGTCTGTGGAACTGCTTTCGAGCAAGTTCTTGAGCGGACGCAGTCGACGGCATGCCAATCGCGCACCACGATGTCGTCTCCGTCGCGAACAACCTCCGCGTGCTTTGGGACGGACGTGGCAGGGCCAGATTGCGGATGGCGTGCCGTCTTCGTCCTCGGCTGCCAGGTCGATCGACCCGACGGGCGCCCTGTAGGTGTGGTGTTGCGCGACTGCGCAGCCCTGGCCGTCTAAAGCTCTCGATGATGTTGTCGCCGAAGGTCAGCTGGTCCACGACCGCCGGACACAGCCGGGATCGGTGAACCTCCGGGTCCCGCCCGCGAACGCTCCCGACCGAGTTTGCCTTGCGGCGTCAGCCCCGCAGTTCGCGGAGGCGCTTGACTACTTCGCCCGCGCCTGCAGCAAGGACAGCCAGGACCGTCACGGTGTAGAAGGAGTCCGGGGTCTGCCAGCCGCCGTTGAAGTCGGCCAGAAAGACCGGGTTGAAGAACTCCTCGTCGTACAGGATCCACGCCAGCGGCAGGCTGAAGGCGGCCTCGGCGGCGATGCCCCAGACCGCGAGAGATCGCGTGGCCCCGCGTACCGCCCGGACCGCGTCGATTGTCACCAGCGCGGCAAGTCCGGCCAGGATCGGCCAGATCCAGCCCGACCACAGGCCGGGCTCCAGGACGTCTACGTGGGTGCCGTCCTCGATGCGGTACGGCTGCGCGGTGTGCTGCCACACGATGAGCGCGGCCAGAAGCGCGTGCCACGCCATCGACGCGTACGCCGGTGTGCCCGGCTCCGTCGGCGTGCGGCGGTCCGGCAGGTCGTCGGGCGTCCATGTGGCGCCGGCGACGGCGGTCCGCTTTCCGGACCGCTCGACGACGGCGAACACCACCGTGAGCCAGGCGACCAACTGCGCGCCCACGGTGAGCACCGTCCCGACGGCCCCGCCGATCACGTCCGGGGTCCCCCGGCCGTCGACGACATCGAGCACCGCACTCACCGCCACGACCACCGGCAGGACGGCGGACAGCAGGAGGGTGAGGATCCGTATGTACGTCGGGTAGAGCGCGGGGCCGACCAGCGCCAGCGGGCGGTCGGTGTACCGGGACGCGAGCCGGATCGGGTCGCCCAACTCGACGAGCACCTCGCGCTCGGCGGATTCCGGGTCGTCCGCGCCGCGCGCCTCGACCGTGTCGGCGATCGTGGCACGCAACTCGTCAGCCACGTCTCCGCGTTGGTCGGCCGAGATGTGTCGAACGACCTCCGCCACATAGCGATCGGTCAGCTCACCGGCGCCGGTCATCTGCAACATCCTCAACAGCCTCCCTCGGTCAGTCGTGCAATCGACGCACCGAGCTCCTGCCATTCGCGCAGCAGCCCGGTGCGGACCTGCGCGCCCTCGGGACTGACCCGGTAGAACTTGCGCGGTCTGGACTCGTCGGTGTTCCACTCGCTGATGAGCAACCCCTGCTTCTCCAGGCGGCGCAGCAGCGGGTACAAGGTGTTGCCGTCGACAGCCACCCCGGTGTCGCCCAGTGTCTCCAAAAGCGCGTACCCGTACTGCGGCTCCTCCAGGAGCGCCAGGCACGCCAGAACGACTGTGCCGCGGCGCAGTTCCTGGACGTGACTGACGATCAGCTCACCAGTGTCCATGCATCACACGATAGTGTGTGCCACACACTATCGTCACGAGCCCGCACCCGAGCGGCGCTCCCCGGCTCAATCCGTCCGGCACCTCTGACGGACTCGCCCTGCCTGTGATCTCCCCGGGAGGCCCCCAGCCCTACCGGTCGACAGATGCCTACGGCAAGGGCCAACTCTCATAAGTAAGTTCGCCAGAAGGCAGGCATGAAGGTCACCGCCACGCTCAGGCTTCCTCCTCGACCGCGCAAACGTCGCGCAGGGATTCGAACTCCTCGACTCCGCCGCCGGAATCGGCCTCGCCCAACTCCTCAGGGGCAACCCGGCGCAAAACCGCCGAAGCCGCGGCCTCAGCTCCCTGGTGTGCTACTCGTCCGATTGTCGTTCCGCCGCGGCCGCGCGCGGCCCACCGCACCGCGCACAGCACGGCCTGCCGTGACAGCGCCTTGCGGTTGCCGGGTGGGAATGCGCGCCGCGCGTGGGTGCCGAGGTGGCTGGGGATCAGCTTTCTGCGGCGCGCACCGCACCGCACCGGTGCGGTGCGCGCGGTGCACTCAGGCCTGAGTGCGCTGCTCGTAGTCGAGCTCCGCCTCAAGGCCGCAAGCGCCGCGGGACTGGCCTCCCTGCTCCTGTCGGCCCTGCTGTCGGCCCCCGCAGCACCGGCATCCGCGGCCCCGACAATCCCAGCAGCGGCACCTGCCCTCGAACTCATCCCCCAGAGCCGGTACATCGAGCGGTTCGGCGCGCAGCGGCTCGCACAGGCCGCGCTGACCAAGATCCCGGCGCAGCGCCCCGCGCGGTCAGGACAGGAACGCACGGCCGCGATGGACCCGCCGCTGCCGTGGCACAACATCGCCTGGGTCGCGTCCGACGCCGACGCCCGCGACCTGCCCACACGACGCGGCAACTCCGAGCTCGGCTACCTGCACTACTCCGAGCGGCACAACGTGCGCTACTCCAAGCCCATCCTCATCGCCTACACCGACACCAAGCCCGCCGTGATCAAAGGAACCCACCTGGAGTACGTGGCAATCCTCACCGACCGGTTGGGGATCATCTACGCCAAACTCCGGGTCGTGAACGAGCAGAGCCCCGTCACCGAGGACAAGCGCTACAAGACCCCGGACGGCCGCCCCATCGGCACCATCACCGCCTTCTGCGAAGGAGTGAACAAGTGCCCCGACCAGATCAACCAATCCTGACGATCCGGCAGGACGACATCAACATCGGGGGCGAGCTTGTGTGCCTGACAGTCCGCCCGCGACATCGCATCTGTGGTCGGCCACCTGGCGGCGGGCGGTCGGTCCGGAAGGGGCGTGTCTATCGGGTGGTTTCCACGCGGGTGAAGGAGAGCCGGTCGTGGAGTGCGCGGTTGCCGGGCAGCAGTGCCAGTGCGAGTCCGCCGGTGGAGACCCAGGAGATGACGCGGTAGGCGAGGGGTTGGTCGGCGCGTTCGGCGACCTGGTAGGCCCAGCCGTAGCAGATCAGTGCGGTGGGCACGCCGATGAGGATCAGGCTGCGGACCAGGCCGCGGACCATGCCGGCGCGCCATCCGCCGTGGACGGGGACGACGGCGATGCCGAACACGATCTTCCCGAGGGTGCGGCCGAAGACGGCGTGGGCGATCCAGTCGTAGAGGAACCAGAGCACCATGGAGACCAGCAGCAGCGCCATGACGAAGGTGGACGCGGTCTTGGCCATGGTCTCGGCCGAGTCGCGGGCGGTGTCCTTGAGGACGTCGGTGTCCAGCCCGGAGGAGACGATCCGCCCTCCGGTGCGCCGGCCCACCCGCTGGGCCTGGACGGTGACCGCGCGCTGTACCAGCGGGACGGCGGTCCAGCCGACCACGGCGGTCGGCACGAGCACCAGCATGTAGTCGAGCAGCCTGGCCCCGACACGGCGCCGCAGCACACCACCGGACACGCCCCCACCCACCCTCACGTGTCTGTATCCGCGCACCCCTACGCGAACCACCAGTGTGACGCCGACAACCGCGCCAGGCCCCGTGATCGGCGAAAACCCCGGGGCCGGGGACGGCTTCGCGGTGCGGCCGTGGGGACGTACGGCTTGCCTGTCTGCGGGCCGTGGAGGGGGCGATGTTCTGTTCAGCCCAGCGGAGGCAGGCGACGGCGGCCAGCAGGTGTGGATGGGCACGCCGCTGCTGACCAGGTCGGTGGCGAACTGGCGCTGAAGTCGTGCGCGGTGAACGCCAGTGCGGCGAACCGCACATCGTGCTGCCCGATCTGGTGGCAGGCCGTGCGTAGCAGGCGCAGCATCGTGCCGTCGTTCAGCGGACCTGGGGCGGAGTTGTGCCTCCACCGGAACGTGGCGAGGTTCGCGCGGGGCCCGGTCGGCGAGTTCGGTGTCGACTTCGACGGTGACGACCTGGTCGACGCTGAGCCGGGCGGCAAGTAGGGCGGCGGTGTAGCGGGTGCCGACGTCCAGGACGCGGTCGCCGCTCACCTTCAGGTCGTAGAGCATGTCCGCGGCTGCCGACGGCATCGACGCCGACGACGCGCTGCCGACCCGCAGCCTCGTCGACACGCAGACCGCCGACCTCGCCGGGCGGCTGCGGTATCCGGGACGGCCGACAGGTCATACCTCGCGGAGCCGATCGACACCACATCCGTGGACTCCCGGCCACCAGGTCGCGGGGAGCGTCTTCGGCGTTCGTGGTCAACGCCACAGGACTGAGTCGCCCTGCCAGGCTCCCGGTGCCGCCCGGGAGCGGCGCGTGCAGACGGTTGTCTCGGCCGCCGTGATCGTCCGGTCATGGTCTACCGCGCAGCCCTCGGTGAGGGGCCAGTCGCTGTGCGCGCGCCGTGGAGCGCTGCTGGTCTCACCAGGGCGTGGGCGGCTTGCCGCCGTTCCCAGCGCCGGGGATAGAGCGAGTTAGGCGACGTAGATGCAGAAGGGGTGTCCGGAGGGGTCGGCGAACACGAACAGCGGTTCGTCGGGGTCGTCGTGCTCGTCGAGCAGGAGCTGCGCACCGAGCCCCAGTGCGCGCTCGCGCTGCGCGTGCAGGTCGGCCACGGTGGGGACGGACAGGTCCAAGTGCATCTGCATCGGGACGTCGTGCCGCGGCCACGTCGTACGCGGCAGGCGGTCCACGCGCTGGAAGGCGAGCCGGTTCGCTCCGGCGACGTCGCGCAGCACGAGCCAGTCAGGCTCGTCCTGCGTCCCGACCCCGGGCGGTTCGTCTCCCGCGCGGTACGACAGTCCGAGCAGTCGGCGGTAGAACTCCGCGAGTTTGCGCGGTTCGGTGGTGTCCAGAACAGTCTGAACAAGCCGCGGGTATTCGACCATGCCCGCTCCCCTGCCCAGAACCGCCCCTAACACACTCACTCCTCCAGCGCGCCTGTCACCACCGGCGGCAGGGTCAGCCGGTCACATCTCCCGCGCGGCGCGCGTCAGGGGGGTACGAAGCCAGGCTGCGGCGGCCCGGGGTCACAGTCCGGACCCGGCCACGCCACCTGACCCGTTCCGTTCCCTCGTCGTTGATTCGGAGGTGCGCCTTGTCCGCGCCCGTCAGCCCCGCCCAGCCACCCGACCCCACGACCGGCCGCACGACCGGCCGCACGACCGGCCGCACGGCAGGCCCAAGTCCCGGCGCAGTCCTGGCGTTCGTCTGCCTGGGCCAGTTCATGGTGTTCACGGATGTGTCGATCGTGAATCTCGCGCTGCCGTCGATCCAGGACGGCCTGGACATGTCGGATGTGAGCCTGAACTACATCGTCACCGCGTACGCCACCGTGCTCGGCGGGTTCCTGCTGCTCGGCGGACGGCTCGCGGACACGTTCGGCCGCCGCAGGCTGCTGCAGATCGGCTTCGTGGTGTTCGCGCTCGCGTCTCTGGCGTCCGGGCTCGCTCACAACGGCGCCATGTTGATCGCCGCGCGAGCCGTCCAGGGCCTCGGCGCGGCGATGATCACCCCGGCCGCACTGTCCGTCCTCACCAGCACGTTCCCCGAGGGCTCGGAGCGCAACAAGGCACTGGGCGTGTGGGGTTCACTGTCCGGCATCGCCTCGATCTTCGGTGTGATCCTTGGCGGAGTACTGGCGGACGGGCCCGGCTGGGAGTGGATCTTCTGGATCAACGTGCCCATCGGCCTGGGCGCCGCACTACTCGCACCGCGCATCGTCCCGGAGGGCCGAGCGGCGGAACGGGGGCGGTTCGACTTCCCCGGCGCGGCCACCCTCACCGGCGGACTTCTGCTGCTGATCTTCACCCTCGGCGAGGCCACCCACGTCGGGTGGGACAGCGCACGCACCATCGGCGGGCTGACCGGCGCCGCAGTGCTGCTCACCGGCTTCGTCGCCGTCGAATCGCGGGTGGGCGCACCGATGATGCCGCTGCGCATCTTCCGCCTACGCACCATGCGCACCGCGAACATCACCGCAGTCCTGGTGTTCGGCACCTTCGGCGGACTCTTCTTCTTTGCAAGCCTGTTCATGCAACAGGTCTTCGACTACTCGCCGATGAAAGCCGGGTTCGCGTACGTGCCGCTCGCCGTCGCCGTGGCCGCCGGCGCGGGCGTCGCCTCGGCGCTGATCGCCAAGGTCGCCGCACGCTCGGTGCTCATCGCCGGCCTGACCACCACCGTCGGCGGCCTCCTGCTTTTGTGGCGCGCCCCGGCCGACGGCCACTACGCCGTCCACCTGCTACCCGCGTTCATCGCCCTCGGCCTGGGCTGCGGCATGGTGTTCGTGACCCTGCAGATCGCCGCGTTCAGCGGCGTCGGCGAACAGGAGGCCGGCGTCGGCGCCGGCCTGATCAACACCAGCCAGGAAGCCGGCGGCGCACTCGGCCTCGCCGTCATCGCCACCATCGCCTACAACGGCCTCGGCACCGAACTCGCCAACGCAGGCACCGACTCCGCCGCGATCCGCGACGTCCACGCCGCCGCCAACCACGACGCGTTCCTCACTGGCGCATGCCTCGGCTTCACCGCCCTGCTCCTCGCGGTCTTCCTGATGCCCCGCGGCAAACAACCCGAGCCGCACCCCGCCCCCGAGCACAAGCAGAAGCACGAGCACGAGCACGACGTGCAGGTGACCACCCAGCACTGACCACCCAGCACTGACTGCCCCGGCACGGGCACCCCCGCGCAGGCGCCTGACCCCATGACGTCAGGCGCCTGCGCGCCAGTCGGTAGGAGCGGCACCACATGGACCGCACGTCGCGCTCGGCACCGTGTAGTCGTCGTGTGGGGCGCCGACCCGAGTCGATCACCCTTTCCGTCTCCGGTGGGAATCGCGATTCGGTCCTCGGACTGAAGACCGGGGGACGCGCGGGCTCCAGGCTGCCGGTATGGACTCTTCGCGATCACATAGGGCGGCGATTTCGGTCGAGGGGCTGACGAAGCGCTACGGCCGGACCACCGTCGTCGACCAACTGTCCTTCACGGTGCGGTCCGGCGCGGTCACCGGCTTCTTCGGGCCCAATGGCGCAGGCAAGACCACCGTACTGAAGGCGGTCGCCGGGCTGGTGCGTCCCACCGCCGGCCGCGTGCTGGTCCAAGGCGCTCCGGTGGTGTCCGACGCGCGGGTGCTGGGCGTACACATCGAGCCGTGCGGAGCACACCCCGGGCGTACCGCACGGGCCCACTTGTGGACACTTGCGGTTATCGCCGGGCTGCCCGGGGCACGCGTCGGCGAGGTGTTGGACCTGGTGGGGCTGGACCACGCCGCCGAGGTGCGGGTCGGTACGTTCTCGCTGGGCATGCGCCAACGGCTGGGACTGGCGAGCGCGTTGCTGGGCGACCCGGAGATCCTGGTGCTGGACGAGCCGGTGAACGGCCTTGATCCGCAGGCGATCCGATGGCTGCGTACGCTCATCCGGGAGCGAGCGGAACGCGGAGGCACGACCTTTCTGTCCAGCCACATCCTGAGCGAGGCCGCCCGGACCGTCGACGACGTCGTGATCATCGATAAAGGACGCCTGGTCTGGTCCGGCACGGTCGACGAACTGTCCCAGGGCGGCGGCTCCCTCGAAGACGTGTTCCACGACCTGACCGGGGGGCGGGGCGTATGAGCCGCCTGGTCAAGGGGGAACTGCTCAAGACGGCGACCACTCGGACCGGGTACGCGTTCCTGGTCGGCGTTGTCGCGTTCGGCGTGCTCAACGCCGTGGTCGTCGCGGCGGCGTCGGGTGGCCTGGACGAGGCCGCGGAGAAGCAGGAGGCGTTCGCGGGGCTGCCGGTCCTGCCGATGCTGTGGGGTCTGGTCGGTGCCGCGGGCGAGTACCGGCACCGCACCGCGGCACCGACCGTGCTCGTGGCCGGGCGCGACCGGGGGGCGGTGCTGCTCGCCCGGATCGGCGCGTACGCTCTCACCGGCCTGGTCATCGGGGCGGTGACCGTAGCCGCCTCGGTCGCGGTCGCCGTACCGCTGCTGCGCGACGACCCCGGGCCCGACCTCACATCCGCGCAGGTCGCGGCGGTCGCGGTGGGCAACCTGGCGGCGTTCGTGCTGTCTGCGATCATGGGGGCCGCCATCGGCGCGATGGTGCGGGTCCCGGTGGTGGGGGTGGTCGTCCTGCTCGTCGTGAACTTCGCGGTGCTCCCGCTGATCGCCGGCGTCGCCGAATCGGCCGCCGACCTCACGCCCTTCGGAGCCGCCGCCATCCTGACGCGGTCGACACACCACACGACGCTGTCCGTCGGGACGGCCGCCCTGGTCGTGGCCGCGTGGGCGGTCGCCCTGGTGATCACGTCCGTCGCGAGCGAACGTCGACGGGACCTGGCGTGAACGCCTCACTCCGCTTCCCGCGTGCGGTGCGCCGGTGGTTGCCCGCGCACCGCACGCAGGTGTTCGACATCGCCGTCGCCGCGGTGACGACCGGCGTGGAGATGGGACTGATGTTCGAGGACGCCGCGCCCGTCGCCCCCGCCCCCACCCTGCTCGCCCTCGCGGGCGGCGCGGCGCTGCTCGTCCGGCGGCACGCACCCGAAGCCGTCCTCGCCTTCACCTGCACCATTGCCGCCGTACTCACGGTGGTGGGCCACCACCACCCCGGCGGCGCCCCGCCCCTGGTGGCCCTGTTCACGGTCGCCGAACTCCGCGAACGCGGCGCGTCGCTACTCGCGCTCGCGCCGACGGCGGTGTTCCTGACGGCGGCGGGCATCTCGGCCGCCCCGGTCGCTGCCGGCGCGTGGGCGCTCGGCGCGTACGCCCAGACCCGGCGCCGGTACACCCTCGCCCTGGAGGAACGCGCGGACCACCTCGAACGCGAACGCACCCAACTGTCCCTGATTGCGGCACATCAGGAACGCACCGCGATCGCCCGCGAACTGCACGACATCGTCGCCCACTCCGTCACCGTGACGCTGCTGGGCGTACGCGGCGCCCGCGACGTCCTGCGTGCCGCGCCCGACGTCGCCGACGACACCCTGGCCCGGGTGGAGATCAACGCGGAGCAGAGCATCGCCGAGTTGCGGCGCATGCTCCTGGCGCTGCGCGAGCCCGGGCGGCAGGAGGCCGCCCTGCACCCGCAGCCGTCGCTGGACCGACTCGGCGAACTCGTCGCCACGTACGACGCCGCCGGGCTGCCCGCACACCTGGAGGTCAGCGGCCACCAGCGGCCGTTGGACGGCGGCGTGGAACTGTCCGCCTACCGCATCGTCGAGGAGGCGCTGACCAACGCGCTCAAGCACGCCCGAGCCACCCGGGTCGCCGTGCACGTGGGCTTCGGCCGTACTCACCTGGAGGTCTCCGTCGTCAACGACGACGGCCACCGGTCCCCGCCCGCGGACTCCCCGCCCGTCGCCGGCGAACGCCCTTCCCGGCCCGCGCGTTCCCCGGCCGTGACGCCCTTGCCCGCCACCGGCCACGGCCTCGTCGGGATGCGCGAGCGGGTCGCCGTCCTCGGCGGCGAACTGGACGTACGCCCCGAACCCGACGGCGGGTTCCGGATCGCGGCCCGGCTGCCCATAGGCGGCGCGGCGTGACGATCCGGCTGCTCATCGTCGACGACCAGGAACTCATCCGCACCGGCCTGCGGCTGTTCCTCCAGACACAAGACGCGTTCGCCGTCGTCGGCGAGGCCGCGAACGGCGAGCAGGCGATCGCGCTGGCCCGCGAACTGCAGCCCGACGTGGTGCTCATGGACATCCGCATGCCGCATGTCGACGGCATCGAGGCGACCAGGCGACTGCACGCGGCGGGCATTACGCCGTCGCCTCGCGTACTGATCCTGACGACGTTCGACCTGGACGAGTACGTCTTCGGCGCGCTGCGAGCCGGTGCAGCGGGCTTCCTGCTCAAGGACGCGTCCCGCGCGCACCTGGTCGAGGCCCTCCACGTGGTCCACGACGGCGAGGCACTCCTCTCCCCCTCAATCACCCGCCGTCTCATCGAGAACTTCGCCACCCGAGCCGAGCCGCGTCCCGCAGACATGGCCCTGGTCGCCGACCTGACCCCGCGCGAACGCGAGACCCTGCTCCTGGTCGCGCGCGGCCTCTCCAACACCGAGATCGCCGCCCGCCTCGTCGTCACCGAGGCGACCGTGAAAAGCCACGTGGGCAGCATGTTCGCCAAACTCGGCCTGCGAGACCGGGCCCAAGCGGTGGTCTTCGCCTACGAACACGCCTTGATCATCGCCGGCGAGGCCGGCTGACCCAGGAGCGGCCGTCATACGCGGATCACCTATAGACCGCACTCGTCCATCCAATCGGGTGAGCTACGTGTCCTGGCCGAGATCACCGAGGCCGCCCCGCAGGACGCGCTCCATGCCGCAGCCGGCTTGCTGGATGAACTTGAATCGGTTGCCTCGCCGATTCTCCTGCACGGCGAGGACCGCCGCGTGGCCCATTCTGCGATTTGCGGCCTCCCGCCGCCTGGATACCCGGGTCGGCCTGGAGACGTACTCCACCTCCCCGACGGCGCTCCCGCCCCGGACAACGCCGCTCTCATCCGCGTAGCACGCGAGACCATCCAGCGCACACCGCGGGGCACGCCGTAGCGAGTCGTGATTGCCTGGTCCGCGTGAGGTCCTTGATCCAGATCATGGGGGCGCGGAGGCGCCCCGACGACCAGCCCGCCGGTAGCACGGCCCCCGTTCGCACCTGTCACACGTGTGCGGCCTGGAGACGTCTGCCGGTGGGCTGGTCGTCGGGGCGCGCCGGATCACCGGGGAACGTCGCGATCACGGCGAGCCCTCCGTCGGGCCTGGCATGGGCGGTGACGTCGCCGCCGTGGGCGCGGGCGACGGCCTGGACGATGGACAGGCCGAGCCCGGCGCCGCCGGCGTCGGCCGGGCGGTGTCCGCCGAGGCGGTGGAAGGGTTCGAACAGGTTTGGTACGTCGTCGGGTTCTATGTGATCGCCGCTGTTGGCGACCTCGATTTCGGCGCGTCCGTCCGGGAGGGTGCGGCTGGTGACGGCGACCCAACCGTCCGCGGTGTTGTGCCGGATGCCGTTCTCGACGAGGTTGTGCACGAGTCGCTCGAGGAGGAGGGCGTCGCCGACCACTAGTGATTCGCCGGCGTGCTCGTGGACTGTGACCCCCGCGCGCGCGGCTGCGGGCGTGGTTTGGGAGACCACGTGGCCGACGATGTCCGCGAGATCGAGGGATGCGCGTTCGGTGAGTTCGTTCTCAGCGTCCGCGAGCGCGAGGAGGCCGCCGAGGAGGCGTTCGTGGCGCGTGCTGATCTCCAGGAGCTTCGCGCCCAGCCGCTGTACGTCGTCCGACGCCGTGCCGCGGTGCATCGCCACTTCCACCAGCGCACGCCCGAGGGTGAGCGGGGTGCGCAGTTCGTGCGAGGCGTTGGCGACGAATCGGCGCTGCCCGTCGAAGGAGCGGTCCAGGCGTTCGACCATCCGGTCGAACGTCTCGGCCAGTTCCTTGACTTCGTCGTCGGGCCCGCGCAGGGCGATGCGTTCGCGCAGACCCCGGTTCGCGGCGGGCGCCGCGGCTATGCGGCGCGCGGTGTCGGTGACGCGGTGCAGAGGCCGCAGCACCTGCCCGGCGATCAACCAGCCGAATCCCGCCGCAAGGCCCCCGACGATGGCGAGCGCGACACCGCCCTGCGTGATCATCGATGTTGTCGCGGCGTCGCGCAGGTGCTCCTTGTATGACTGCATCTCTCGCCGCGCCGCCTCGCCCACATGGAGCTCGCCGTCGGCGCCGACAGCGAACACCTGCTGCTGCAGGAGGGCCTCGCTCTGCGGGGTCGCCGGGGTCGACGCGCCGGTGGTGACCTTGACCACCCGGGAGCGTTCGAGCTGTTGGGTGAACAGGGCGTAGGTGAGGCCGAGGAGGACGACCCCGGCCACCAGGAACATCGCGCCGTAGATGACGGTGAGCCGGGCGCGCAGTGTGATTCTCACGGGATGCGGTACCCCACCCCGGTGACGGTCTCCACGACGGGCGGGTCACCGAGTTTGCGGCGCAGTTTGAGGACGGCTTGGCGTACTGCGCCGGTGAACGGGTCGGCGTGTTCGTCCCACGCCTTTTCGAGTAGTTGCTCGGTGGCGACCACGGCCCCGTCGGCGAGCAGCAGTTCGGTCAGGACCGCGAACTCTTTTTTCGACAACGGCACATAGCGGCTGTCGCGGAATACCTTGCGGCGGGCGGGATCGAGTGTGACGCCGGCTCGGCACAGCACGGGCGGGGCGGCCGGGCGGGCGCGGCGCCCGAGCGCCTGGACGCGCGCTCCGAGTTCGGCGAACGCGAACGGCTTCGTGAGGTAGTCGTCGGCGCCCAGCGCGAGTCCGGTGACGCGCTCGGTGACCTCGGCGGCGGCGGTCAGCATGAGGACGCGCGCGGGCGATCTTGACGCGACAAGCGAGCGGCACACATCGTCGCCATGCAGGCGAGGGAGGTCACGGTCGAGGACGACGATGTCGTAGTCGTTGGTCTCGGCGCGGTACAGCGCCGCCTCGCCGTCGTAGGCGATGTCGACGGCGTGTGCCTCGTCTCGCAGCCATTCCGCGATCGCATCGGCGAGGGTCGGTTCATCTTCGACCACCAGGATCCGCATTGGCGGCCTGCTTTCTCTTGGGCGGCACTGCACAGGAGCGGCCCATGCTCGCGGAGCGGGCGTTTCGTGCGCGTTAGGAGGTCGCTCCCCCGATGCGCCGATGCGCCGATGAACTGAACTCGCGTACCGCAGGTGTCTCCAGGCTCCGGTCTCAGTCCTCGGGGCCGGCGTTGTGTCTGCCGTCCTGTCCACCCGGCCCGCCGGCGACGATGCTCCCGTCCGCAGGCGTGTCCGGGGACGGGTGGAGACAAGGGGGAAACAACTGTTGGCGTTCTATCGGCTCCCGACCGGCCGGAACGAACCGGCCCGCGACGAGGAGACATCGATGCGCATCACCCGATCACTGCCGACGCGGATATTCGGAGAACTGCGGCCCCGGCCGAAATCCGTGCCCCGGGTGCTCTCCACCTTGCTGCCGGTGGCGGTGGTTCTGGTGGTCGGCGGGTGTTCCTCGGACGACGGCGACGGGTCGGACAAGGCCGCCCGGACGCCGGCCGGAACGGCCTCCGGGCTGAGCGACGACGAGCGCAGCGTGAAGTACGCCGAGTGCCTGCGGGAGAACGGCCTCGATGTCGCGGACCCGCTGCCCGGGCAGAGTGTGCAGTTGCGGATCGACAGCGGCACGACCGACATGGCCACGGTCGGCAAGGCGAAGGAGGCGTGCCGCACGTTCAGCCCGCCCCAGTCCGCGGTCGCCCCGGGAGGGCAGGGCAACCCGGCCGGGCAGGAGTTCGCCGCGTGTATGCGCGACAGGGGCGTCGAGGCGTTTCCCGACCCCGATCCCAACCAGCAGGGCGTGCGGATGAGCGGAGAGGTTCAGAAGGACCCCGACTTCGAGAAGGCTGCCGCCGCCTGCCAGCCGATCTTCTCGGGCGGCCAGGCCGGACAGGGGCAGGGATGAGCAGCTCGGAGCCCGGCACGGCGCCGACACCCGACGACGGCCTTGCGGACCGCCCCTCCCGTGCGCGGCGCGGCAGGCGTACCGTCGTCGCATCCGCCGCGGTCACGGCGGTCATTGCCGCGATGACCGCCGGCGCGTTCGCCCTCCGCGGCCAGGGCGGTGCGGACAGGCCCGCCCGGTCGGGGCCGCTGCCCCCGAAGACCACCGAGGTCAGTCGGCAGTCCCTCAAGGACACCCGGACCGCCGACGGCGAGCTCGGCTTCGGACCGACGACGACGGTCACCGGGCGCCGCGCCGGGACGATCACGGCCGTCCCGGAGTCCGGCGATCGCATCGTGCGCGGGCAGGCCGTGTACGCCGTCGACGCGGAGCCGGTGCCGCTCCTGTACGGCGCGCTGCCCGCGTACCGCGACCTCGCCGTCGGCGTCGAAGGCGAGGACGTCCGCCAATTGGAGACCAACCTGTGGGCCCTCGGCAGCCGCGGCTTCACGGTCGACGACGACTACACCGAGGCGACCGCCGATGCCGTGGCCGACTGGCAGGAGGACCTCGGCGTTCCCGAGACCGGCGTGGTCGCGCTGGGACACGTGGTGTTCGCGCCCGACGAGATCCGTGTCGAGGCCGTCAAGGGGACCGTCGGTACCGCCGTGACGGCCGGAGCCGAAGTACTCACCTACACGGGCAACGCCACGGTGGTCACCGTCGCGCTCGAGACCGCCGACCGACGTCTGGCGGCCAAGGACGCCGAGGTGACCGTGACGCTTCCCGACGACACACCGGTACGCGGCCGGGTCCACGACGTCGCGACCGTCATCGAGCCGGCCGCCGGACCGCACGAGGAGCCGACCACCAAGGTGGAGGTCGTCGTCGCACTCGACGACCGGCAGGCCCACCAGGCCGCACCGTACGCGTTGGCCGCCGTCGATGTGACGTTCACCGCCGGGACCCGGGACGACGTCCTCACGGTCCCGGTCGCGGCGCTGGTCGCCCTGCCGTCCGGTGGGTTCGGCGTCGAGGTCGTCACCGGTGCCACGACGCGGTACGTCCCTGTTGCCACGGGCCTGTTCGCCGCGGGCCGGGTCGAGGTCTCCGGTGAAGGCCTCACCGAGGGAACCACGGTGGGGATGCCGAAATGATCACTTTGAGCAACGTGTCCAAGGCGTACGCGGGCGGCGTGACCGCACTGTCCGATGTCACCCTCGCCATCGCGCGCGGGGAACTGGTGGCCATCGTCGGCCCGTCCGGGTCCGGCAAATCCACCATGCTCAACATGCTCGGCACGCTGGACCGGCCGAGCACGGGGGTGGTCCACGTCGACGGCTACGACGTCGCGGAACTCTCGGACGCCGAACTCTCGGGGCTTCGAGCGCGCCGCATCGGCTTCGTCTTCCAGCAATTCCACCTGGCCTCCGGAACCCCGGCGCTGGACAACGTCGCCGACGGCCTCCTCTACACCGGCCTGCGCCACCGCGAACGCAGGAGACGCGCCGCGGCGGCGCTGCACCGTGTCGACCTGGGCCACCGGATGCACCACCGCCCCCACGAAATGTCCGGCGGCGAGCGGCAACGCGTCGCAATCGCCCGCGCGGTCGCGGGCGACCCGCCGCTGCTGCTCGCCGACGAACCCACCGGCGCCCTGGACACGGCCTCCGGTGCGGCAGTGATGACCCTGCTCCGGGAACTCCACGCGTCGGGCACCACCGTCGTGATCATCACCCACGACCGTGAGATCGCCGCTTCCCTCCCCCGGCAGGTCAGCATGCGCGACGGCCGTGTGACAGCGGATTCCCCGCAGGTTGCGGTGGCGGCCACGTGACCGCACGGGAGGACGGGACAGGGCCGTCCGAGGCCGGTGTCCGGGTGCGCCGGGCGGCACTTCGCCCGTCCCGCCTCACCCCCCGCGACGTTGTCAGAGTCGGTGCGGTGGGGCTGCGCACCCGGCCACTGCGGGCCTTCCTCTCCGCGCTCGGCATCGCCATCGGGATCGCCGCGATGGTCTCGGTGGTCGGCATCTCGTCGTCGTCGCGCGCCGAACTCGACCGGCGGCTCGCGGAGATGGGTACCAACCTGCTCACCGTCGGCCCGGGCAGCACCGTCACCGGAGCGGACGCGCAACTGCCGCTCGAATCCGAGGCGATGGTGGGCCGCCTGGAGCCGGTCGAGACGGTGTCGGCGGTGGGCCTGGTCGACGACGCGAAGGTCTACCGCAGCGACAAGATCCCCAAGACGCAGACACAGGGGATCAGCGCGTACGCGGCTCGCAGCAACCTGCGCGACGCCCTCGGCGCCGAACCGCGGGCCGGAACGTGGCTCAACGACGCCACCGCCGGCTATCCGGCAGCCGTCCTCGGCGCGAGCGCCGCCGAGCGCCTGGGTATCGGAGCGGTCGGCGCGGACACTCAAGTACTCATCGGAGAAAGGTTGTTCACCGTGATCGGGGTGTTGGAGCCGATCCCGCTGGCACCGGAACTGGACGCTGCCGCCCTCGTGGGCTGGCCCGCCGCGGAGACCGTCCTCGGCTTCGACGGACACGCGACCACCGTCTACACCCGAACTGTCGGGGCACGCGTCGAGCAGGTCCGGGCGGTGCTTGGCGCGACGGCGAACCCCGAGGCGCCGAACGAGGTGGAAGTCTCGCGTCCGTCCGATGCCCTCGCCGCGAAGGAGGCGGCGGGCGACGCGTTCACCGGACTGCTGTTGGGCCTGGGCGCGGTGGCGCTGCTCGTCGGCGGCATCGGGGTGGCGAACACGATGGTGATCTCGGTCCTCGAACGCCGCGCCGAGATCGGTCTGCGGCGCTCACTGGGCGCGACCCGCGGCCAGGTCCGCACCCAGTTCGTCGCCGAGTCACTGCTGTTGTCGGCCCTCGGCGGCATCGGCGGTGCGCTCCTGGGAACCGGGGTGACCGCGGGATACGCGCTCTCCCAGGGCTGGCCGACGTCCCTACCGGCCTGGGCGGTCCTCGGAGGAGCCGGAGCAACGCTCGTCATCGGCTGCGTCGCGGGACTCTACCCGGCCGTCCGCGCGTCGCGCCTGGCTCCGACCGAGGCCCTTGCGGCTCCCTGACACCGACCGCAAAGCCGCCTCACCGCCTGTCCCGGACAGCACGCCGACCCGGGGTCGAGCGGGGAAGCGTTGGCGCCGCGGGGCCCGACCGTGCCTCCGGTCGGGCCCCGCGGCCGCGCTGCCACGGCACCGCGTTTGCGGCGAACCCATCCCGACCGCACAGGTCTTCGGCGACGCGGCCGAGACGCGGCACCGGCGGCGGCACCGGCGGGCCAGTCGGACCCGCTTCCTCGCGTGGAGCGACGACCCCGCAGCCGAACGGCCGGCCGCGTCACCGTATCCGGAGCGCTTCACACAAGGGCGCATCCCGCTTCCACGTCCAGCCGGGAACGTGCCTGGCACCACACCGGTCGGCGACCGCCGCGCCCCACCTGGTGACCTGACTCAAGCGGCTCTTGTGGCGTCGACGGAGCACGGCCTGCGGGTGCCGGGGCCTCCCCCGCCTCCGACGCGCCCTGCCCACCAGGGTCGTCAACGTCGACGCCCCCGGCCGGGGAGGACGCCGTCGACGCCACCCCGGCGGGGTGAATCCCCGACGCACACGCCTCATTGCCGTTGGCAAGCGCGGAGACATCTGCGAAACACGCTCCGGTGTTGCATCGACCGCATGACTCGACACCGCACCCCGACATCCCGGCGAACCGTGCTCCGGCTGCTGGGCGTCGCCGCTCCGGTCGGCGTTCTCGCGACCGCCGTCACCGCGCAGGCCGACGGTGACGGCCGGGCTCCGGCCGACCGGATACCCGAGGACCTGCGTCCCGGCGGCGCCTACGACCGATTCGTCGCGCAACTGGCCGCACAGGACCAGTTCTCCGGGACGGTACTCCTCAGCCACCGTGGAAGGACGGTGCTGTCCCGGGCCTACGGGATGGCCGACAAGGAACGGTCCGTACACAACCGCCCGGACACCATCTTCGCTCTCGCCTCCGCCTCCAAGCCGTTCACCGCCCTGGCCATCCTCCAACTCGCACAGCAAGGCAAAATCGACTTCTACGGGACCCTGGGCACCTACCTGCCCGGGTTTCCGGCCGCCATCGCCGACACCGTCACCGTCCATCACCTGCTCACCCACACCTCCGGCATGGGCGACCTCCTCGACAACCAGGAGTTCCTCGAACAGGTCGGCACCTGGACCAGCGCCGACCAGGTCACCGCAGAGCTGGTACGGATCATCCAGAAGCAGCCACTGCACTTCGCCCCCGGTACCAACAGCCGGTACAGCAACAGCGGTTACGACACCCTCGGCGCGATCGTCGCCGCAGTCTCCGGACAGTCGTTCTACGACTACGTCCGCGAACACATCTTCGCTCCCGCGGGCATGAACCGCAGCGACTTCTACACCAGGCCGCAGTGGCTTGCCGACGGGCGCATCGCCCACCCCTACGCGCTCAACGCGTCGGGCCAGCGGTTCGACGTCCTGCGCGCCGGGGAAGGCGCGTCGCGCATGTTCATCGGCACCGGTGGCGGCAATGCCTTCTCCACCACCTCGGACCTGGTCCGGTTCGCGCACGCACTCCAGAGCGGCGCCCTGCTCAATCCCGCCTACACCGAACTGTTCATGGGGGCCAAGCTGCCCATGCGCCCACGCGGCGCGGCGACGCCCGGCGTACGGAGCTTCATGGCCTATGGCGCAACCGCCCCCATAGTCAACAACCACCGGCTGCTCACACACGGCGGCGGAGCCGCGGGCGAATCGACCAACTGGACCATCTACCGCGACCTGGACTGGTGCGGAGTCATTCTCGCCAACTACGACCAGATCGACCTCACAGCGATCATCGACAAGGAACGAGGCCCCATCTGCGGCACGTCGTAGGCCGCCAGATCCAAAACCGACGGACGTTGTTCACAGACGGGCCTCTCGAATCCGGGAGACCTGCGTGAACGAACCTCACTCGGCAGGCGTGCCGCGGCACCGGTTGGTGGTGCCGCGGCACGTCGAGGAGGTTCGGCGGCAGCGTCCCGGCCGTCTGCCGCCACCACGGGATCCGCGGGTTCCGTATGCCGCCGCCATCGGCCCAGCACGGGCCATGGCGGCGGCGTTGCCGTGCGAGGCGCTCTCGCCGCATCCGCGCCTGATGGGGCCACGGGTCGGCGGGTGCGTACATGGTCAGTTCACGGCGATCACTGTCTTCCCGAGTGCCTGGCGGGACTCGATCGCGGCCTGTGCGGCCGCGGCCTGTTCCAGCGGAAAGGTCCGGCCGATCATCGGCCGGACATGGCCCGCCGCCGCGGCAGCCATGATCTGTTCGGCCCACCCGCGCATCCGCGGGCCGAACGTGAACAGTTGCTCGATCGCCAGCACCCGGACCCCGCGCTCGCGGGCCTCCTGCGGGTCGACGAACGTGGGTTCCCCGCTGGCGACACCGTGGACGGAGAACCGGCCTCCCCGTGCGGTGATCTCGAACGCGGCGCGCCCGATCGCGCCGCCGACCCCATCGAAGACCACGTCAGGACCGCCACCGGTCACCTCGCGCACCTGCTCCGTCCACCCGGCCTGTGCGTAGTCCACTGCGGCCGCGGCACCCAACGCGCGGGCCGCGTCCAACTTCCGGGCGCCGCGCGCCGCGGCGACCACGTGCGCGCCCGCCGCCACCGCAAGTTGCACGAGAATGCTTCCCACCCCGCCGGCCGCCGCTTCCACCAGGACCCAGTCGCCGGGCTTGACCTACGCGCCTTCCAGCAGCCCCGCCGCAGTGCTGCCGTCCGTGTGCAGAGCGAGCGCACCGGACAGGTCCAGCGCATCGGGGACCGTGATCAGCTCACTCGCGTCGGCCGCCACTCGTTCGGCGAACCCGCCGGTGCCCCCGGTGCCGGCCAGCACGCGCCTCCCCACCCAATCCGGCGCCACCCCGACGCCCGTCGCGCTCACTCGCCCGGCGACCATGCCGCCCGGGATGAAAGGCAGTTCGGGTCGTTCGTGCCATTGGTCGGTGCCTGCCCGCATCTGCGTCTCGACGAACGTCACCCCGGCGAACGCAACGTCGACCACAACCTGCCCGGTACCGGGAACCGGATCAGGCGCTTCACCCAGCACCATGACCTCAGGCCCCCCGAACCGTGTCACGAAAACCGCTCGCATAAAGCACCCCGCTCCGTCCCGACCTGGTCCGCCGGAACGCCTTCACCGAGTGGAGCGATCACCAAGCGCGGAACATTCGATCCCGCAGTGTGAGGAACCCGACAGCCGAACCCACGCACCGGGAAGCGGTCCGTCGCGTCGTCATCGCGAGGCCACCCCCATTGCGCTCGGGGCGGCGTCCGGGTCGGTGTTCGGGCCGAGGCTGCGAACCTCGATGCGCGGCTCCCAGATCCACAGGACTCAGCGGCACTCGCCCTCGACGATCTCACGCGTACTCGTGAACTGCTTGGGCTGGGAACCTCATGGCCAAGGTCAACGCCACTGGACGTTGTCTGGGTACGTGTTGTCGGTCATCGGTGCGGTCCTTCCTTGAGGATCAGGTCTTTGTCCTGGCAGGTCCCGCAGGTCCCGCAGGTCAGCCGGTGGCCGTGATCGCGGTCCTGGTGCCGGTGCTGCTTGGTGCGAGGATCGAGGGGGTCGTTCGCTCGGAGGGGCACCGATGAACACGCTTGCCGCTGCTGCTGGTTGCGGGGGCGTCGGCTTCTGCAGGAAGAGCGGGCGGACACGATGACGATGGCGGATCCCGGAGGTGTCGCCGAGCTGGCCGCGTTGATTGCCTTCGTGGCGGAGCGGTTGGACGAGGGGGAGCAGGAGGCGGCGCTGTTCCACGAGCCGACCTGCGCGTCTGCGCCCGTCGCCGGACCGATGGAGTGCGGTTGCCGGTGTCCCGCCCGGCTGTTGGAGCAGGCCCGTCTGGAGCGCGGTGTCCTCCACGGCTGTCTGCGGCGGGTCGGGTACATGGAGTCTGGTGGCACTCCCGACGCGGGCGATGTGGCCTTCGCGTACATGAGCTTGCGTGTGCTCGCGCTCCGTCATCGACGGCACCCCTTGTGGCAGCAGCGATGCGGCCCGTGAGCTTCTCCTGTGAGCGGGCCGATGAACTCGGCTGCCGGAGTGGCTGTTTGCTCTGGATCTGTGCGTGCCGCGCCGTTCTGCCTGGTTCGCGGATGACGCGGGGTCAGGTTCCAGAGCGGGGCCTGGCGTCGATGCGGGCGGTGTCGGCCAGACGGATCTGGCCGAGCAGGATGAGCGGGGCCGCGTAGGCGGCCTGGTGTCCCAGCGTCAGCGCGAGGGCGAGAAGCGGCCCGGGCACCCAGCGGTCTTCGGGCGTCAGGTGGTTCAGGACGGCCCAGACGACGGCGAGGGCGGTCTGGGCGACGATGCAGAGCCAGGAATCGAAGACTGCGGCGGCGCGGCCGGCGAGCCGGGCGCCCGCGGTTCGGGCGCGGTGGCGGCGTCGACCGTTCACCTGGGGGCAGGTGTCTTGTCGGCCGACGAGGTCGAAGTCGCGTTCCGGCGGGTGGTGCGGGGTTGTCGGCATCGGCGTGGTGGTATCGCGATCGGCGGTGGGGCGTCACCTCCGTGCGGTCCGCCGCCCCAAGCCCCTGCCGCGGCTCCTGCCGCCACTGCGGCCACGGCCCCGGCTTCGGCCGGTGCTGCGGCCCGAGCCGCGGTTGGTGATCGCGCGGTACGCCACGAGCAGCAGGATGGATCCGGCGATGGCGCTGACCCAGGTGGAGAGGTTGAAGAAGCCCTGTGTCCCGTTGACGTCGAAGACCCGGACGGCGATGAAGCCGCCGAGCAGGGCGCCGGCGATGCCGATGAGCGCGGTGACGACGAGGCCGCCGGGGTCCTTGCCGGGGACCAGCATTTTGGCGATGACCCCGGCCGCCAGGCCGAGGACGATCCAGGCGATGATGCCCATGACCGGTGCTCCTTGTGAGCGTTGTGTGTCGGCTGCGGGGATCGGCTTTCCGGGCCGGTCACGCAGCGCCGAAGGCCGCGGGGTTGCGGCTGGCGACGGTTGCGCTGTTCGTCGTCCAGGTCTGTTCTGTGCCGGGAGCACCCTCCACGGGCAGATCTGGAGTGCCGTCTCTTGATCGGCTGTGCTGGCCGGGCGGGAGCGGCGTCACCGAACGCGGGGCGTGCGGTTTTCCACCGCGTCGTCGTCGAGCAGATGGACGTCGTGAACGGAGATGTTCACGGCGGCGACTTCCAGGCCGGTCATGCGCTCGACCGCGTCAGTGACGTCGGCACGGGCCTGGGCTGCGACGTCGGCGATGTCGACGCCGTAGTCGACGATCACGGCGAGGTCGATGGCCGTCTGCTTCTCGCCGACTTCGACCTTCACGCCACGGCTGATGTCCGTGGCCGTGCCGGGCACGCGGTCGCGTACCGCGCCGTAGCCGCGGGCGAGTCCGCCGCCCATGGCGTGGATCCCGCGGACTTCGCGGGCCGCCATCCCCGCGATCTTCGCGACCACCGCGTGCGCGATGGCGGTCCTCCCCCGGGCTGCGGGTGCCTCGCGGAGCATCATGTGCGGAGTCGGATGTGCGGCCGGTGTGGCCGGCTCGGCGACCGGGGGTTCGAGCGGCCGGGTCGGGTGATCGGGGCCGCGCCTGGGCTGGATGTGCGCCTGGGGCTGCGGCTTGGGACGGGTCTGGCTGATCGGCTCCGTCATGCGAAGCCACCTCCTCGGGAGGTCTGCGGAAGTGCGCGCGACGGCCGGCGGTGCCCGCCTCGTCCGGCACCGCACATCACGGCGTTGCGGAATCGTCCGGGTAGCGCCGACGTACGTGGGCGGGTCCGGCGTCTCGTGATGTGCGGAGTCGGACGAGGCGGGTCCTCCGGCCGGCTTCGCGAGGCACATGCCTTCCCGACATCCGGGAGCAGCCATCGGAAGCGGTACCGCGGATGCGGACGCTGGATCCCTGCCCGGACCCCGTCGGGAGCCCTGAGGAAGTGTGCGGCAATGAGGGGGAGTCCGCCGACTGCGTACACCACGCGCCTCCTCGGAGCGGACGGTTCGTCTCGCTGCCGGGGGCCAGGGCGGTCATGGACAACGTAGTCCCACGAGGGCGCCGCGAACAGGCCCCGCCCCCGACCGTTACACGCAGTCTGCGCAGCCGGGCCGCGATACGCCGGTCGGCGGCAGCCGTCGGGCAAGGGCTCGTTGCCCCTGTGCGCAAGGGGCGACCGGGGCTAACGTGGGCGAAGCGGCCCCGGCCCCCGGCAGCACGGAACCTCTTCCGCGCCCCCACGGGGCGCCCCTATGCGGGCACCGCTCTCCAGCCCGTCGGCGTCATCCGCACCCGACGACAGGCATCATCGATGTACGCACTAATCCTCGTGCCCGTGTTCCCCTTCCTGCTGCTCGGCACCGTCCTGGGCCTGTCGTGGTGGGAGGACCGCATCCTGCCCCCGGCCGGCCGCCCCGACCCGTTCGCCCCCGTGCTGCGCGCGCCGCAGGCACCTGGGGCGACCGAGGCGCCCCGCACCGCGCCCCGCGCCCTGCCGATCCCCGGAACCGCCCGGGCGCCGTCTGGCATCCGGCGAACCTCCCTACGCCGAAGCCCTGTTGACAGCCATCGCGGCCGGGAGTTGACTGATGGGCACAGTAGGAGAGCCATGACGCCCCGGAATATCCGGGCGACGCGCCACCTGCCTGCTTCGCCGGGACCCCGCGGACATTGACCGTGTGAAGGCCCGGCCATGCTCTTCTGGATCGTCCTTGTTCTGCTCGCCCTGGTGCAGGTTGGGGTCGGACTCACCACCTTCCTGTTCTGGTGGATCGTGGCAGTCGTTCTGATGATCGCCGGGTGCCTCGGCCACCGCCACTGACCCCTACGGCGAACACGACCGCCTCGCCGAACAGCGCGTGCATGCGGGTCCGCAACAGCACCCGAAGATAAGGGGATTCCTCATGGCACTGCCCACGCTCACCCCCGAGGACCGCAGAGCCGCACTGGCGAAGGCGGTGGCCGCCCGCCGGGAACGCGCAGTCCTCCTGGCCGACATCAAGGATGGCTCACTCACCTTGGCCGCGTTGTTCGACCGCGGCGGGCCGGTGGCCGGCAAGACACCGGTGCGCCGGGTGCTCGAGGCGCTGCCCGGCGTAGGGAAGGTCCGCGCCGCACGCGTCCTGGGCCAGATGGACATCCCGGCGAACCGCCGGCTCAAAGGGCTCGGCCCACGCCAGCGCGACCGGCTCCTCGAACTGTTCCCGCCCAGGCCCCGGACTGTGGCCGGGCGCAAGGAGATGCAAGTACTCCGTAGCGCGGCGTCCGCGATTCGCGCGCACTGATGCCCTCCTACCGCGGACGCAACGGCCCGGCCAACACCCGGCATCGCGCCGAAACGGTCGGCCTGGTGTTCCGCGTCCGACGACGAGGCGCCGACCTGCGGCGTGCCTTGGGAGCCTGGCCGACGGTGCGCACCATCACCCGTGGAGCGCTACACACCACCCGCGCCCGCAGGCCGGACGGTCCAAGGGTCGCCATGGTTCGGCCCCGCGGGAAGCCACGCCCGCGAGCGGCCCTGACCCATTGAAGCCGCGACCGAGAGCGTTCGGCGACGTGGTCTCTGCGCGGTGCAGCCAACTGAGGGACGGGGCAACCCGCCCTGGAGGATCGGGCCTCCTGACGCCCCGGCGCCCGGCATCGGAACCTTCGCAGCCCGACCCATCGAACCGCCGTAAACCTCATCGAATCGGCTCGAACTCGCCGACGTCGCAAGGTTGTTCACAGATGTTGCCGCGGGGCGTCGGCTGAGAGTTACGGCAACGGGGTTGACAGCGCAGCTGTGACCGGGCAGCGCTCTCGATGTCGCTTCGCCGACCCCGCACGGACCGTGCTTGACCGCGTGGAGGCCCGGTCGTGCCGGTCTGGATCGCGCTTCCGGTGCTGGCCCTGGTGCTGTTCGGGGTCGGCTTCTTCACCATGCCGATCAGGTGGATCATCGCGGCCGCCGTGCCTGGGCGTGGATCGCCGCCCGCGCGGTCAAGCGCGAATACCGCAAGCGATGTCCAAGCGCACCGAACAGTTCGTCGACCTGCTCGGCGTCGTCGGTGGGGTGAGCCGGGGCGGCGCGTCACCAAGGGGTGGGAGGGGCCTGGCGATCTGCCCGGGCGGCATGTCGCCGTGGCCCCCTCGGCCTCGTGAACTCCGGTGATTCTGTAGGTGGTTGACAGGAGCGACGGTAGGGCGTTGACTCGGAGCCAACGGTATACGTCGGTAATGCTCCGGAGATTCCGGAACGCGTGCCTCATACCGTTTCGCCGGGACCCCGCGGATGTGACCGTGTGGAGGTCCGGCTGTGTTGATCCTTGTTCTGATCGTCGTGGTGGCTGTCGTGTTGTTCCTGTTCGGCTTCATCGCGCCCTTGCTGTGGGTCGTCGCGATCGGGCTCCTGATCGCGTGGATCCTCGGCACCTTCCGCCGTGCCCGCTACGGCCGTGACCACTACGACGACGACTATCACCACCACGGCCGACGCCGCAGGTTCTGACCGGCTGGGCGGCGGCCTTGACACCGACAACGGTCCACCTGCGCACGCGTCAGGGAGATAAGACCCGAAGCCCCTGTCAGTCGATGGGCGCCTTGGCGGACCTCGGGATGTCGGGGACCAGGAGGAACGGCCGCGGGTATCGGGCGCCGATGCCGAAGTCGCCCGCGAGTGCGTCGGCGAAGGCGGCGGCGATGCGCAGTTCCCCGGCCAGGTTCGGGTGCGTGCCGTCCCAGGTGTGGTCCGCGGCGACGAACACCCTGTCGGTGGCCGCGACGACGATCGGCGACTGCTCGGTGCCGAGTTCCGCGGCGACGGCGCCGATCCGGTCGTCGCAGGCGGCCACTCGTGCGGCGAACACCGGATCCTGCGCGGCCTTGTGGGTGGGCAGCATGCGGCCGAGAACGATGCGGATGCCCGCATCGGCGCGGCGGGCGCCTTCGAGGAACATGCGCAGGCTCACCTCGAACCGGGACGGCGCCACGTGGTGCCAGAACAGGTCGTTGATGCCGAGAAGGACAAGCAGGTACTTGGGCGTGTGGATGGTGCCCCTGGCTTCGATCTCGTGTGTCTCGTCGGAGAGAGGCCGACCCCACTGTGCGTCGTGGTCGGTGCCGAAGTGCGGGTCGGCGTACGTGTGGTCCTCCCCGCCCCCGGCGATACGCGCGTTCTCGAGGGTGCCCTTCGGCCCGACGAGGTCCAGGCCCACGCGGTGCGCACGCAGGTGCGTCCAGAGCCGCTAGCGCCACGTCCAGTCGCCGCTGCTTCCCTGGCTGATCGAATCGCCGACGACCATCATCGACACCTCGGGCCCGGTCGGACTGTTCGACACCGCATCCTCCTGCCGGGTCCCGGGCACGTCCGGGCGTGGCGGTCCGCCCGTCGGACCCTCCCGTGTCCTCTCCCCACGCCTGCACGGCATGCGTGGCAGGTTGGCGGAGTTCGCCGATCCATGGTGCCGCTGTGAACGCCAAGCACGCCGCCCAAGCAGAAGCAGCCCCGCGCCTTCGCCGAAGCACCGTGCACGCCGACGCCCTCCGGGCCTGGACAGTCGGCGCCCGCAACTCCGGCTCCGGGCGGTCCCGTTGATGTCCGACACCACCCGGACCGTCCAGTTCCAGGATGAAGAACTCCGCAGTGTCGAAGGCCTATTGACAGCGGCAGCCACCGGGCGTTGACTGAAAAGCACGGCAGGAGGGCTATGACGCCCCGGGATTTCCGGGTAGCGCACCCCGCGCCGTTTCGCCGGGACCCCGCGGATCGTGACCGTGTGGAGGACCGCCCATGCTGATCTGGATTGTTCTTCTTGTGCTGGCCCTGGTGTTGTTCGGGGTCGGCTTGTTCACCATGCCGATTGTTTGGATCGCTGCGGCTGTCCTGCTGGCCATCGCCGTGTTCGGCGGCGGCCGCAGCCGCCGCTCCAGTCGTCGTTGACACTCCCGCGTCGACGCACCCCAGCCCGAAGCGGGCCCACATGCGCAGATCGATCGACAGGAGAGGGACGCCATCAGCATCGTCGACAGGCTCAGGGGTCAGGCATACGTGCTCGCAGGACGCTCGAAGGGCTACGGCCGCGCCGTCGGCAACCGGCGCAGCAGGGCCGAAGGCCAAGCGGACGGAACCTCCAGGAGTCGGGGGCGGACCGTCGCACGGGCGATGAGCGCGTTCCGGGGCGCCTTCAGGCGCTGACCGGAGCCCTGTGTCCGGCGTCCACCCCCCGGGACGCCGGACACTCGGGTTTCCAGGGAAGGCCCGGTCGGCAACGCGGACGGCGGTCCTGGCCGGCGGAAGCGGTATCAGCGGCCGGACGAAGACGCTGGGACGCAATGCCCATCCGGAGGTGGCTTGCGTGCTCGTCCTCATCACCTACGCCACACGCCACGGCTCGACCCGGTCGATCGCGGAACGCATCGGAGAACGGCTGACCGAACACGGCAACGACGTCGAGGTCGTGGAGGCCCGCGAGATCCAGCGGCTGTGGCAGTACCACGCGGTCGTCGCCGGCAGCGCGATCCACGACGGCGACTGGCTCCCCGAGGGCGCCGAATTCCTGCACCGGCACACCGCGGAGCTCGCCGACCGGCCGCTGTGGCTGTTCAACGTCGGAATGGCGCCTGTGGGGCGCCGCCGGCTCAGTCGCTGGTTCGCGACGCACACACAGTCACCGCACGCGGTGGCGGTCGAACGCGCCTTCCTGAACCCGCACGACGTCCACTACTTCGCCGGCGTCCTGGAGTGGGGCCATATGCCGCGGCGCAAGCGGTCGTTCGGGTGGGCCTTCGGCGGCAGGGTCGGCGACTTCCGCGATTGGGCGGAGATCGACGCGTGGGCTCTGGGCATCAGCGAGAAGCTCGCTGTGGAGTGACACCGCCCCGGTCGACAGCGTCGCTCCCGTCGACAACCCGGACCATGCCCTGATGGCGACCACCATCACCACACAGGCCGTCGGGTCACTTGGCACCAGCCAAACCTCGGGTCCGGTCGGGCCGTTCGGCACCGTGTCTCTCCGTCGTACCGTGGACACACTCGGCGCGTGGGCTGTCCATCCGCCTGACCTCTCCCGTGGCTCCACCCCGTGTCGGCACGCATGCGCGGCAGGTTGACGGAGTTCGCGGATCCCCACGGCCGCATTGAGGACTATGCTGCGGAACGGACGTCCCAGACCCCGACGGCACACTGGCACCGACCACGGATGCCTTCAGGGAGCGGATGATTCGTCCGGCCCCCGAGCGCGTTCCCGAGGGGAATCGACCGCGTCCCGGCCCCGGATCTCCGGCTACCGGACCGGCTTTTCGCCTGCCGACCGCACCACACCACCGGGAACCGTCAATGCGGAGCCGGGAAACCGACTCCAGGGCGACCCCGGTCGGCTCTCGGAATCGAGGCGTCATGCCCAAAAGCCGGCCCGTCCCCGTCCCCGTCCACCTGACCGTCTACCGGTGCGACACCAACACCGGGGCCCTGCTCACCGTCCAGGGCGAGATCGACCTCGACACCGAGCCGCAGTTGCGCGGCTCGATGACACGCTGCCTGCACGACGGCCACCGCACCATCGACGTCGACCTGTCGGGTGTGACCTTCTGCGACAGTAGCGGCCTGCACGCCTTCCTCGACATCTCCCGCGACGCCGCCAAGGCCGGCGGCCACCTGCGGCTGCACCACCCGAACCCGATCGTGGCCCGGCTCCTCACCCTCACCGGAACCGGAACCCTCCTCCTCGGCCTCCCCGTTCGTTCATCTCCCCCGCAACCCACCATCACCGCCACGGAACCGCTCGCCGGCTCCACCGAGACAGGACAGGTCATCCTCTTCGCCAAACCCGCTGCCTATGCGGCCGACGCAACCGCAGGCCCGCAGGCGGCGAACCGCACGCGCACCGGCCAGGTCCTCGCCTGGCTGAGCGGCGACCGACTGCGCGAAGCCCTGCTCGGCAACCCCCGTGCGTCACTCGGGGCCGCGCTGGTAAGCCAGGCCCAGCGCGCCACCCACGAAGTCACCCAGGCGTGGCGCGGGTAGGCATGGCACGGCGCCGGACCGGCGGTACGCAACGCCGGTGTGCGGCAGGTACATCCCGCCGGAGCAGGTGCCGTCCGTAAACGTCGTCGGCCGGTTGGTGCGGATCCGCGTCCTCGTGGCGCAACTGTGGGTGTGCACCGCGGCCCGACCCATGGTCCGCATCTCCTGCGTCGTGAGCACGGCGGTGTCGTCGGTGAGCTCGTTGTCGATCGGTTGTGTGTCGCCTTGTCGGGCGGGAAGGGGGGATGCGGGCATGATGGTTCAGGCTCCTTCGCCTTCGCGGAAGCCTCGATGCGGACGCAGCGCCGAAATGCCGCCCCATTGGGTCGGGGGCTGCATGTACCGGCACCAGGCGTGGGCCGCGCGGTGTCCGGTGCCTTCAGGCACTGCGCGCCCAGGGGCACAAAGCCTGTGCCGCAGCGGGCGGTTGGGTGCTGCCAGGGGGCGGGCCCGTGCCGGATTCGTCCACTGACCCGATTACCACCCCACCCGCGCGTGAAACATGCCGTTGGCTCTCGTCGACGCATCGGAGAGCCGGATCGACCGAACAGCGAGGCGCAGGTGCGGCCTCCGCTGCGCCCAACCCTTGGCAAGGACGGTCCGGCGGCGTTTCAGGACGGTCCTGTGGCGGTTTGGGCGCGGGCGCTCCAGCCGTCTTCCAGTTCGGCGCCGTCCACCGTGATGGCCTCGACCACCCCGGTGTCGGTGGCGATTTCGGCTTGGACGCCGTCGCCGATGTACCGGGGGTAGCCGGACGCTCCTTGCTCGCCGGTAGGCCGGACGATCGCCGGCCGTACCGCGGGGCCGCGGGAGTCCGCCGCCGGCATGTCCTGCTCGTTGAACGGAAAGATCAGAACCTCGAAGCGCTCGATGGTCACCCGTCTGCCCGATTCACCGTGTTCTGCGCACAGGCAGTGGCCGCCCCCCCCCTGCCACGTCGAGCCGCATCGGGCGCGGATCAGCCCGGCTCCGTCCCCGGGTATGGCTGTGCTTGTTCCCGTTGTGGCGTGTGATGACTATGCTGGTTGACAGACGTCCCAGACCTAGGCGGCTACTGGCAACCAACCATGGATGCTTGCCGGGGCGGACTCTTGCTCGTACCCGGCGCATCTCCGATGAGGGGAATCGCCCGGGTCTCAGGCCTCGGACCACCGGCTGCCGGACCGGCTTTTCGCCTGCCGAACGCACGCCACCACCGGGACGATCGACGCACAGCGGCACGTCCGCCCGCGTGACCCTCCCGGCCGACCGCCGGAACGAGGCGTCATGCCCAGCCACCAGCCCGTCCACGTCCCAGACTGCGATCCCCTTTACCTGGGCATCCACAGGTGCGACACCGGCATGGGGGCGCTGTTCGTCATTCAGGGTGAGATCGACCCCGACACCGCCCCGCAGTTGCGCGGCGCGCTGCAGCGCTGCCTGCGCGACGGTCACCGTCACATCGACGTCGACCTGTCACGCGTCACCTTCTGCGACAGCTTCGGCCTGCACGTCTTCCTCGACGTTTCCCGCGGCGCTGCCGAGGTGGGCGGCCATCTGCGGCTGCACCGGCCGAACCCGATCGTGGCCCGGCTCCTCACCCTGACGGGAACCGGCGCTCTCCTGCTCGGTCTTCCCGCCCGTCCGCCGCCCGTACCGGTCAGCGTCACCGCCGCGCCGAGGCAGGCCGCGCATTTCCCGACCAACGCCCCCTCCGACGGCCCCACAAACGGATGTGGCAATCCGACGGCGAACCGCGTACCCGTCGGCCGGGCTGGGTCGGCCGCTGCAGCACTCTTCCCGGCGAGGTGGGGGCAATGGGGTTCCGGCCGTCGGGGCTGATCGCCGCACACGCGCGGTGTGCGGTGCAGACGTCGACGCGTGACAGGAGCTGCCCGTGAACGCCACCGGTCGGACGGTGCGGATCCGGGTCCTGGTCGCCGAGCACGCCGCCCGGCGCGGAGCCCGGGTCGGGGTGCTGGATGTGTGCACCGCGGCTGTCGCCGTGCTGCCGGTGCAAGGTGCCGGGGTGTCGGCGATGTCGCCGACCACGGCCAGTCATCCGCTGTGCAGCACCGACGGTGTCAGCGAACTGCTGGAGGAACTGCAACTGACCCTCGGCGAAGGGCCGTGTGTCGACGCGCACGCGCACGGCACGGCCGTCCTGACTTCCGACCTGTCGGCCGATGACGCCCAGGTGCGTTGGCCGTTGTTCGCGCCGGCCGCGGAACAGGCGGGTGCGGGTGCGGTCTTCGCGTTCCCGCTGCGGATCGGCGCCATCAGTCCCGGCGTCCTTGACCTCTACTCCCGCACGCCATGCCATCTGGACGCCGATCAGCTTGCCGACGCCAGGGTCTTCGCCGACACCGCGACCCTGGTCCTCCTCCAGACCCCCGTCACCGGGCACGAGGCGCCATCCGACCGACCCGACCCTTCCCTGGAGGGTCTGGACGGCTACCGGGCCGAGATCGACCAGGCCACCGGCATGCTCACCGAACAACTCCGGGTTGGGATCGACGAGGCGTTCATCCGGTTGCGCGCGCATGCCTACGCTCACGAGCGCCGCCTCGCCGATGTCGCACGCGATGTGGTCGCCCGCACCCTGCGGTTCACCCCGGATAGTCCGGCGCGGCCACCGTCGCCGCCCGGGGAGGAAGGCGGTGACCACCATCGATGATCCGGCCAAGTCCCCTGCCCTGTAACGAAATTCCTTGTCTCCCATGATGGGAGTAGCGTTGACCGAGGGTGCCTGTGATGGATGAACGACTTCTTGCCCAGACCTTCGTCGAATTGGCCGACAACCTGGTCGCCGACTTCGACCTCATCGACTTCCTCCGGCTGCTGACCGACCGCTGTGTCGGCATGCTCGGCGTCAGCGCGGCCGGTGTGCTCCTGGCCGACCCGCAAGGCAGCCTGCGGGTGATGGCCGCGTCCGACGAACAGGTGCGTCTGCTCGAACTGTTCCAACTGCAGAACGATGAGGGCCCGTGCCTGGAGTGCTACCGCACCGGCACACCGGTCACCGTTCCCGACCTCGCCGCCGAGGCGGAACGGTGGCCACGGTTCGTCCCGGTCGCCCGGCAGTGCGGCTTCTCCGCCGTGCAGACCGTCCCGATGCGGTTGCGCGACGACGTGGTGGGCGCACTGAACCTCTTCCGCGCCGAGCCCGGCCCGTTCGACGCGGTCGACACGCCGATCGCGCAGGCCCTCGCCGACGTCGCCACCATCAGCCTGCTGCAGCAACGCTCCACCGACCGCAGCGACGCCCTCAACGAGCAGTTGCAGCACGCGCTGAACAGCCGGGTCCTGATCGAGCAGGCCAAAGGCAAACTCGCCGAACGCCGCAACATCGACATGGAGCAGGCGTTCACCGCGCTGCGCGGCTACGCCCGCTCCCACAACCGTCGCCTCTCCGACCTCGCCCGGGCGTTCGTCGACGGCACCGAAACCCTCGCCGACCTCGAACGCGACGGCGCCGGGGCCGCGCCGGGGTCCGGCTCGGACGCCGGCTGACCGACAAGGCAGCCGGGCTGCCGGCGACGAGCCGAAACGCCGCAGGGCCCGTGGGTCCCCAGGGTTCACGCTTCTTCACGCGTCGTGCCGACGTGTGGGACGTGCGGCCTGCGGGGGATGGTGGCGGTGATCACCTTTCCGTCCGGGAGGGCGTGTATGTCCAGTGTGCGGCTGAGACGGCGTACCACCAGGAGTCCAAAGCCGCCGGGAGGCCGTTCGTCGGGGACGGCGGCAAGCCACTGCGGACCGCCGTCCCGCACGGCGACGGTCACCGCGTCCCGGTCGACCGACAGGCTCAGGCGGTACGGGCCGGGGGCGTGGCGGCAGGCGTTGGAGACGAGTTCGACGACCACCATCACGACATCGCGCACCGTCTCCGCCGCGGGCGCAGGTGCCGCTGCCGCCTGGTGCAGGAATGCCTGCGCGGTCTCACGAGCACGTCGCACCGCTCCCGGGGTGCTGTCCAGGTCGAGAACGAGAGCCTGCGGGCCTGAAGTCGTCGTCATCATCCGGCCCCTTGCTGCTGTTACCACGCGGCCCCGTCCGCCGTTGCGGTCGCCGTGCGGCGGCGAACCTGTTTGGCGGCAACCCGCACCACCCTGCCAGGAACCGCCGTTCGCGGCGTGGGTCCCGGGTACGCGGCTACCCGCATACCCGCTGCCTAACAAGCCGTCCTGCGGCGGCGCGGAAGCCAACGTCGCTCAGGCGCCTTCGGCGCTCGGCCGTCCGGGAACCACCGGCCGCCCTTGGCGCTGCCGAGGCCACACCACCCGGTCGCCGCCGACGTCGCCGCGACGAAGGCGTCGACCGTCCGACTCTCCCCGAGGCCGCGTCTAGTGCTGTGACCGGAAAGGTTCACCGGTTCTCGCCGCCCAGCACGGCGCCTCGCGGCGTTGCGGACCCTCGCGAGTACGACCGAGTACGAGCTTCGGGCCCGCGCCTTGCGATGCACCGCACTGAACGACGAGAACCGGCAAACCTTCCCGGCCACAGCACTAGACCTTGCGCCAGCGGGCCATCGCGAAGGAGAACAGCCCGAACAGGACCAGCCCCACCGCTATGGCCACGAGCAGCAGCGGCCCGGCCGGGGTGTCGGCGAACGAGCGGAGTGTGTCGTCCATGCCCTTGGCTTTGTCCGGGTCGTACTTGACGGCCGCCACGACCGCGAAGCAGCCCGCCGCGACGAAGACGACACCGCGGCTGACGCCCCCCACGATGCCGAGGGTGTCCACGGCCCTTTCCGTGCCCTTCGACATTTCGGAGAGCTTGAGGTGCTTGCGGTACTCCCTCTTGATCGCGCGGACCGTGACCCAGATCCCGGCGCCGGCGATGACCACGCCGACGAGGCCGACCAGCCAGCGGCCGACGGGCAGGTCCAGGACGTTCGCGGTGGCGTCCTTGGACTGCTTGTCGCTGGAGCCACCGCCGCTGTCCTTCTCCCCGGCCGCGAAGGAGATCACCGAGGCGGCCACGAAGGAGTAGAAGACGAACCGTGCCGCGGCGAGCAGCCGCTTGGAGGTGTCGTGGCCGCCCGGTCCGGCCGCTCCGAGCACGGCCTCCGACAGCCGCCACAACGCCATGCACACCAGACCGACGCCCACCGTCCAGACCAGGAACGCCCCGAACGGCTGCTCGCCCAGCTCGGTCAGCGCCCCGCCGCGGTCGGCCTGCTTGCCTTTGTCGTCCAGGGCGACCTGGACGGCCAACGCGCCGACCAGCAGGTACACGACCCCGCGGGCCGCCAGGCCGGCGCGGGCGACGACGTTGACCGCCGGGCTCCCGCTGCCGGCGCCGCGCTGGGCTGTCGCTTCGGGACCTGCTGTCCGGGTGCTCATCGGGACACGGCCTTCCGGTTTGCGTGCTGGTCGGGCGGGGGCTTGTTCGGTTGCACCGGGTGCGTCCACACGCCGCGGACCGGGCTGGTGGCATCGGTTCGCAGGCTTCCGGTGCGGGTCCATCCCCAGCCCACGAAGGCGTTGTGGGCTGGGATGTTCGTCGCCTCGGCGAAGGCGGCCACCAGGTCCGCGCCGCACCGGGTGAGCAGGTGCCCCATCATGCGGGAGGCGACGCCCCGCCGTCGGCAGTCGGGCTGGGGCATCAGGCCGATGACGGCGAACGCCCTTTCCCGCGAGATGAGTTCCTTGATCTGGTTTGGCGGTTCGCCGAAATACCCGCGCCACCAATCTCCTTCGGGGTCGAGGGCGGAGCCGTAGGCGCAACCGGCCTCGCCGACGGCCACCATCGTGAACCCTGGCCGCGCGGTGTCGATGGTGAATTGCTCCAGGAAGACCTCGCGGTCACGAAGGTCCTCGCCCACCGCTCCGCCGTACGCCACCGCCGACAGGTCGGCGACGGCGTCGCGCCGGGTCCGGGCCCGCCGTCGGCTCAACGCCCGCATGAACATCGCGCCTGCACCCGCCTTTCCGCGACCGGGTCTTGCTGGTCGGCGCCCGAGGGGCGCCTGTGTACGCGCTGCTCGCCCGTGCGACGGTCCGCCTCAAACCGTTCCAGGTGCGGTCCGTCCGGCCGTCGGCTGCGACGCGCTGGTTGCCGGCGTCGTGGCCGTGGTCCCTGTCGGGCTTCGTGCGCGCGCGTGCCTGGCATGTGTGCCGGTCGTCGGCGCCGGGGTGAACGGCATGGTGACAAGGCCGACCCCGAACAACACCAGGGTCAGCACGTCGAGGACGATCCGCAACAGCATGGCCAGGTCTCCGCACGGTCAAGATCCGCGGGGTCCCGGCGAAACGGCGTCAGGGCTGCTGCCCGGACAGTCCGGGAGCGCTGTCACTCTGTGCCGTATCTGCCAGTCAACGCCCCGCATCCACTCCTGTCAACGCTTGCTCGACGTCGGGGAGTTCGCCATCGCGACCGGCCGTGCCGGTCGTCGGCAGGCTCAGCGGGACCGGTGCCACCGCGTTCCGGCCTCGCGGCATGATGGCTGCCTTGGGGACGACGACGGGCCGCGGTGCGCTGCGGCGAACGCGTCCGGTTCCACCGGGGGGCTGGAGCCGCAGCGCCCACGCCAGCCCCGGCCGACCCGTCCACACAGGAGGCAACACGCCAACGCGCCAACGGTGTTCAGGGACTCGGGACTTTGGCCGGCGTCGGGCCTGGCCGGGCTGCCTCTGGGGGACTACGTTGGAGTCAGCGGCCCCGGCCCCCGGCAGCGCGACGATCCGTCCGCTCCCAGGAGGCACGTGGTGCACGCGCTTTCCGCTCTCTGGCTGATCGCCGTCCGCGTACGCGGGTTCCTCTACCGCACCCGGACGGCCACACGCGTAGGCGTCTCGCCGGTCAGGCGGCCCGCCTGGTCTGACTTCGCAGCCGGGCCTGGCGGGACCGGTCGGCCGATGCCCGTCCGTTGGTGGAACTTCCGAGGAGGTGGCTTCGCGTGACGGAGCCGATCAGCCAAACCCTGCCCAAGCCCCAGCCGCAGGCGCACATCCAGCCCAGGCCCGGCCCGGAGCACCCGGTCACGCCGCTCGAGCCCCGGGTCTTCGAGCCGACCGCTGACCCGACTCCGCAGGCCCTGCTCGTCGAGGAAGCCGCGACCCGCGGGAAGACGGTCGTCGCCGACGGCGTCGTCGAGAAGATCGCCGGGCTGGCCGCCCGCGAAGTCCGCGGGATCCACGCCATGGGCGGCGGGTTCGCTCGCGGCTACGGCGCGATGCGCGACCGGATGCCCGGCACCGCAACCGATGTCAGCCGCGGCGTGAAAGTCGAAGTCGGCGAGAAGCAGACCGCCATCGACCTGACGGTGGTGGTCGACTACGGGATCAGCATCGCCGATGTCGCGGCTGACGTCCGCGGACACGTCGTGGAAGCCGTTGAGCACATGACCGGCCTGGACGTCGTCGAGGTGAACATCACCGTCCACGACGTCCACCTCCCCGACGACACCACCGCCGAGGCCCCCACGCCCCGCGTGCGGTGACGCCGCTCCCGCCTGCCCGGCGTCGCGGCCACGGCGGGACGCCCCGGGAAGATCCGGCGTCCCGGAACGGCCGCTCCCCGCGGCCATCCTGCCAACGCACCGCAAGGAGCACCGGTCATGGGCATCATCGCGTGGATCATCCTCGGACTCATCGTCGGCGTCATCGCCAAATTCCTGCTCCCCGGACGCGACCCGGGCGGCTTCATCATCACGATCCTGATCGGCATCGCCGGTGCGCTTCTCGGCGGTTGGGCGGCAGCCGAACTCTTCGACCGCCCCTTCGAGAAACACTTCTTCGACCTCAAGACGTGGGGCGTGTCCATAGCCGGCGCCCTCGTCCTGTTGGTCCTCTACCGCGCCACTCTCGGCCGGTCCCGGCGTTGACCCTCACACAACCGCGGACTGCCGCACCGTCCACGCCGTCGGCTGCCGAAGCCGGCCCGGCACGGCGGCTGGGCCGTGCGGGTGACACGTCGACCGTGACGCGCCGCGGCGAAGAGACGCCCGGACGGTGGGCCGAGGCCGTTACGAAAGGCGTCCTCGGCCTGGTCGTTCATCGCTTCCCGGACAGGGGAACCGGACCATGGCCGCACAGCCGGCGAGATACGCGGAGTGCGCCGCCCGCTCGCCTGCCTGTAGTGCTCACGCCGCCAAAGCGGTTGTCAGCGGGAGGACGATTCGGCTGCGTGAGGGGTTAGGCTGTGGCTCGGACGTCCCGGACCCCGACGGCATACCGCTTGTCGCCACTGATGGCTGCGCGGTGCGGATCCGGTTGACCCGCACCGCGCGGTGCATCCCCCGAAGGCGAACACCGGACCACCGATTTCCGGAGGCCCCGTTCGCCTTCCCTACAGGAACGCATCACCGCCCCTGCCGCGTGCCGGGTGCCCGGGAGGATCCGGGCGCCGTCTCAGTACGCCGGGCGGCCTTTTGGGAATCGAGGCGTCCATGCCCACCCCATGCATCGCCCCCTTCGGCACACCTACACCGGTTAGCCCGTCCGCGCTGCTCCACCCGTTCCTGAACGTCTCCCGTCGCGACACCCGCGACCGCGCGGTGGTCACCCTGGCCGGAGACATCGACCCCGACTCCGAGGCGCTGCTGCGCCTGGTGTTGGCACGGTGCCTGGCCGACGGCGTCCGCGCCATCGACGTCGACCTGGCGCAGGTCGCCTACTGCGGCTGCTGCGGCCTGCGCGTCTTCCTGGAAGCGTCGGCTGCCACCGCCGCGGCCGGCGGCATACTGCGCCTGCGCCGCCCGGGTCCGCTGGTAACCCGGCTGCTCGACGTCACCGGAACCACCGCGCTGCTGTTCGGCCTCCCCGCAACACAGATCCGGGCCCCGCACCTTCCGGCGCCGGCCGACGCCCTCTTCGACTGCCTCGCCGGAACCGGCGTTCCGCCCGCACGCCGCGCACCCCTGGCGGCGTGACCAGTTGCGGCCCGCGCGGGCCCCACCACTGGTCGCGGAAGTCGGGGGCGGGAGCCGCCGGTTCGTCGCTCGCCTCTGGTGGGGGCGGTCCGGCATGACAGACGGCGACCGGTATCCCGGTCTGGTCCGGTACGAGGATCGTCTCGGGGGCGGCGTCGGTGTCGCCGACCGCGAGGCACGGGAAGCAGTCGCGGTAGGTCAGCGTCAACTCCCCGGGCCGCGCACCGGCAGAGACGGCCTTGTCCCGGGGGGGTCATGTCGGCGTCCCCTCGCTCGGCTGGCCGACCTTGGCGGATCGTCCCACGATGCGGCTGCGACATCGCTCCTTTTCGCCGCAGGGGCGTCCGCACGGTGCTGCGTGGGGGCCAGCAGCCGCCAGGGCACGGCGGATCCGGAGCTGCCGCGGCTGCCCAGCACCGCGCGAAGGCGGTCCTGCCCGCCGGCGAGCATCTCCGCGCGGACCCGCTCCACCCCGGTCCGGCCCCGCACCCACGCCCGCGTCGACCGCGTTGCCGTCCGGCACCGGCCAGCCGCGGGCGCGCCCGACGCCGGGCATTCACACCAACCACACGACAGGAATCGGGGAACAACCCATGCCCACAGCCATTCCGCCGTCCGGATACTCGGTCCTGATGGTGGAGGACGACGACGCCGACGCGATGCTGGTGGAGGAAGCCATGGCCAGCGCTGATGGTGCGGCCCGCTCGATACACCGCGAACCGGACGGGGTCGCCGCCCTGGCGCGGCTGCGCGACCGCTCGGCGCCGCGGCCGGACCTGATCATGCTGGACCTGAACATGCCGCGCATGAACGGCCACGAGTTCCTCAAGGTCGTCAAGGCCGACGACGACCTGAAGACCATCCCCGTCGTGGTGCTGACCACCTCCCAGGCTCCCGACGACATCACCGCCGCCTACCGTGACCACGGCAACGCGTACGTCACCAAGCCCGTCAACCTCGACGACTTCGCGCGCGCCGTGCACAGCATCGACCGGTTCTTCCTCGACACCATCACCCTGCCCACCCCTTGACCGGTACACCAACCCTGCGGCAGACAAAAGAACTTCGTGGTCCTTGCTATCGCGACCGCCCGCGAGGCGGAACGGTGCGTGTAGCGTCACGACGTCCGGCCGGTAGCGGATACGGCTGTTCGGCGGTGCGGGGCGCGATGTCATCACCGCAGCGCATACCGGATCGTCACCGCCATCCAGGCCATGGCCTCATCCTGGCCCGGGGTCACCGCGCATCCGACCGGGGCGTGGGCCATCCAGGTCGCCCGTGAGTTCCCGGCCGACCTTGAGGACGCCCGACACCGGTTCGCGCATCTGATCCGCGATCGGAACGCGAAGTTCTCCGCCGCGTTCGACGCCGTCTTCGCCGCGATCGGCATCGCGGTCGTTCCCACCGCGCCCCAGGCACCATGGACGAACGCGTTCGCGGAACTCTGGATCGCCTACGCCCGCCGCTGATGCACCGACCAGCTCCTCGTCACCGGCGTCCACCACCTGCGCGTAGTCCTCGACGCATACGTCGAGCACTACAACTCCGACCGCAGCCACCAAGGCCACGGACTCGACCTGCGGGCCCCGGACGACGTCCCGAACGTGATCACATTCCCGCCCCGACCGGATTCGACGCCGCCAACGACTCGGAGGGATCCTCAAGTTCGCGCGCCCGGAGGCCACGCGGCCCAGGCGCCCGCCGGAGATGCCAGCGATGCCAGCGCACGCCACGAGGACACCACTCCCCCCAGCTCCCCAGCTCTCCCAGTTCCTGGCACCGCAGCCACGACCATCCAGCGCCAGGGGTCGCGTGTGACCGGATAGCGGCTATTCATCGCCGGCTGCATGGCCTGGACACTCGCCTCGCGTCGGTACTGACGCCGTGCAGACGCGGCGGCGCCCAGGGGTTGTTAGCGCGTCAGCAGACGCCGCGCTTACGCCGTGGGCAGGGCGTGGCGCAGGACGCGGCCCCACATCGAGGCGTACTGGCGCGACAGCGGGCCGGTGACGTAACCGATGCCGTACTGCTCGCAGAGTTCCCGTACCCGCGGGGCCATCTCCGCGTAGCGGTTGCTCGGCAGGTCGGGGAAGAGGTGGTGTTCGATCTGGTGGCCGAGGTTGCCACTGAGGATGTGGAAGAGCGGGCCGCCTTCGATGTTCGCGGACCCTTGGATCTGGCGTGCGTACCACTGGGCGCGCGGTTCGTCCGCGACTTGGTGTTCGGTGAAGGTCCGTACGTCGTCGGGGAAGTGGCCGCAGAAGATGATGGTGTGCGCCCACACGTTGCGCACGGTGTTCGCCACCAGGTTGCCGAGCAGGCAGGGCAGCGCGGACGGCCCGGCGAGCGCGGGGAACACCAGGTAGTCCTTGGCGAGTTGCCTTGCGGCCTTGCGGCCCAGTCGGCGGATGTCGCGCAGCAGGCTCGTGCGCGTCTTGCCGCCCTCGGCGACGGCTTCGGTCTCCAGGTCGAACAGGGCGATGCCCCATTCGAAGACGGGGGCCAGGAGCACGTTGTACAGCGGTTGGACCAGGTGGATCGGCTTCCACGGCTGTTCCGGGGTCATCCGCAGGATCGTGTACCCGAGGTCGCGGTCGCGGCCGACGACGTTGGTCCAGGTGTGGTGCAGGTCGTTGTGGGTGTGCTTCCAGGCGTCGGCGGGGGTGAGGAAGTCCCATTCCCACGTGGTGGAGTGGATGGCGGGGTCGCCCATCCAGTCCCATTGGCCGTGCAGGACGTTGTGGCCGATCTCCATGTTCTCCAGGATCTTGGCGATGCTGAGCATCGCCGTCCCCGCGACCCAGGCAGGCGGGAACAGCGAGACGGCGAGGGCGATGCGGCCGCCAACTTCGAGGCCGCGCTGGGTGGCGATCACGGTACGGATGTAGCGGGCGTCGTCGCTGCCTCGGGCGGCCGTGACGTCGGCGCGGATGCGGTCGAGCTCCGCGCCGAAATCGTCGGCCGGGCATGCCGGGCAGACCGGGGATGCAGGGGCGGCAGAGCGGGTAGGGGACCGCACTTCCAGGGCGTCAACGGACATGGTGGTCCTCTCCGGGCGGGTCACAGATCGAGTGCGAGGGGTCCCACCGCAGCCGAAACGCAGGTCTGGATCAGTCGGCCGGGCTCGCCGTTGACCTCGCCGGTGCGCAGGTCGCGGACCCGGCCGTGGACCAGCGGGGCCAGGCAGCCGAAGCAGATCCCGCGGCGGCAGCCGTACGGCATCGCGACGCCTGCCTGCTCGCCGACTTCGAGGAGCGGGACGGACGCGTGGGCGCGCGCCTTGACCCCCGAGCGCGCGAAGTGGACGCGCCCGGCGGCGGCGCGGGTGGCGGAGGGGGCGAACGGGGCGAGCTGGAACCGTTCGAGGTGCAGGCGGCCCGCGACCCCGGCGTGTGCCCAGTGCCCTTGGACGTTGTCGAGCATCGGTCCGGGGCCGCAGGCCCAGGTCTCGCGCTCCGGCCAGTCCGGACAGAGCTCGGCGATGTGCCGGGGGCTCAGATGCCCGATTGGAAGGCCGTGCCGGCGGGTGTGGTGCTCGTGGAATCGGAACCACGGCAACCGGCGGTTCATGGCGAGGAGTTCGCTGCGGAACAGGCAGGCGCGGGCGTCGGGCGCGCTGTGCAGCAGCAGCACTTCCGGGTGCGGGGGCGGGCGCTGCCCGAGTGTCCGGAGCAGCCCCATGACGGGGGTGATCCCGCTGCCCGCGGTGACCATCAGCATGCGCGGCGGCAGTACGCCGGGCAGTGTGAACTCGCCTTGTGCCGGGCCCAGTCGCAGCACCGTCCCGGGTGGGGAGCGGTGTGCCAGGAACGGCGACGCCCGGCCGTGCGGCGCCGCCTTGATGGTGATCTCCACGAGTCCGTCCGCGCGGCCGGCGGGCGAGGTGAGCGAGTACGTGCGCCACACGCGCACGCCGTTTACCTCGACCCCGACGGGCAGGTACTGCCCGGCGCGGTGTCCGGCCCAGCCCCGGCCGGGACGGATCACCAGGGTCGTGGCGTCGGCGGTCTCCGCGCGTACCGCCGTCACGCGGCCTGCGGGATGCCGGGCGTCGAGCAGCGGATCGACCAGGCCGAGGTAGTCGTCGGGTGACAGCGGGCTGGTCAGCCATCCCGCCGCCGCGTACAGGCGGTTGAAAGCCCATCCGGGCGAAGCCGGGAACACGTGCGGACTCCCCTCGTCGCGCCGCACAGGGGACTCTTCGGCACCCTGTGTCGTTGCACGCGGGCGGGGTCTCGACCCGGCGCCACCAGCCTAACCGCAGCAGCTCGTTCCCCGCCTCGGCGAGGTGGCCGGTTCACGCCAAACAAACGCGCCCGGCCGGGCGAATGGCTGGAACGCGCGGCCCTCGATGATCAGGCAGCGGCCGCGAACACCGCCTGGCCTGCAGACCCCCTCGGATGCCAGGTCACCGAAAAACCGGAAATCCCCGGCCGCGTCGACCTCTGCACCGTCCAGGCCGACAAACCCACCGCCCTGCGCCTGTCCGGCGCGCCGCCGTGCACCGGTGTCTCCGTCGCCGTGGTCGAGGACAGCCCCGCACCGCGCGTGTACAGCCCCGCCAACCTGTGCTTCGACATCACCCTCGTCAACCTCGAACCCGGCAATCGGTACGTGATCATCGTCTGGCACGACCAAGGCAAGACCACGGACTACACGTTCCGGGTGATCGGGCGCCAAAGCGAAAGGCAACCGCGACCTTACGACTTGCAAGACCGCGGATCCCGCCGGGCGTCGCCATTACCCCGTTCTGTAGACCAGCTGCTGGCCGTGGCCGAGCAGGATGTTGATCCACAGCGCCGCCATGCCGTTCGCCCTACCTCCTCGGACGGGTCCTGCGGACACCGCAGTTGCCGGCATCGGACGCCTTGTCGGCCGGGTCCGAACGCCTGGGGGCACGAACCGGCGTCCGGTTCGGGGAGGGTGTCGGCGCCGAGGAAGAACCGGTCGATGCCGCGCACTGTGCGGGTGAAGTGGTCGAGGTTGACCGCCTTGGTGACATAGGCGTTGCCGTGGTCGCGGTACGCGGCCTCGATGGCGTCGGGCGCCTGGGAGGTGGTCGGCACCACCACGGGGATGGTCCGCAGGTCCCCGTCGGCCTTGACGCGGCGCAGGAACTCGCGGCCGTTCATGCGCGGCCTGTTCAGATCCAACACGATCAGGTCCGGACGCCGGTCACGCGGCAACTCCAGCGCGGCCACCCCCGTCGCATTCGCGGTGGAGGGAACGCGCCCCTCCCAGGCTGAGCAGCACTTCCTCGACCAGCATCGCATCGACGTCGTCGTCCTCCACCAACAGCGCCGAGTAGCCGGACGGCGGCCTGCCAGTCGTCACACTGGTCCTCGTTTCCTGCGGGCGGAGCGCTCCGGGCCGCAGTTGCCGTACGGCAACGTATCCCACCTCGCCTCGCCGCTGGACCGGCCAGGGCCACGCCCGGTGTCCGTCGCGCCCAGATCCGGTTCGGCTGCACGATCGAGCTCCTCGGACCTGCGGCAGGGAACCGGCGCGGATCTCCAGCTCGAACGCCAGCGGTCGACGTGGCCGGACCAGAAGTCGTGGAGCACAGAACTCCTCCAGGGAGTCGCCGAGTTCGCTGACATCCGGATCGACGGTCGGGTGGAACTCGATCTCCCGGGACCGGCCGCAGGGGTCCGTCCCGTCGGGCAGAGCCGGATCGGGGTGTTCCCGCCGACCGTCCTTGTCACCCACCCCGTGTGCTGCCGTGGATGTCGGCGAGGATCACGCCCTGGGTCGGCGTCCGTTCACGCCCGCCGCCGCAGCGCCCGCGTCGCGCGGGGCAGTTCCTCGTCCAGCAAACGGCCGACCAGCGCGCCGCCGAACACCACCACGCCCACGCCCACCAGCCAGGACTGGATCACCAGCACCGTCCCGAACGGGCCGTACGTGACCGCGTTCGAGGCGATCAGCGGCGAGAAAACCAGCCGGGAGAACAACCTCAGCCCAAGCAGCCCCGCCGTCGTGGCCACCGCCCCGGGCAGCAGCGCACGCCACGCGATACGACCGCCCAGCAGCAGCCGCTGCGACCACCAGAAGAACACCACCGCGCTCAGCACCGCCAGCACCCCGCCGACCGGCGAACGACGCCACAGCGAGCTGGTCGCCGACACGAACAAGAACCCCGTCAGCACAGCCAGCCACAGCACGTGCCGCCACCTGGCCCACCACCGAGCCGGCACCAGACCCCAGACCTTCTCGTACCCGATCTGCACCGCAGCGCCGAACGACACCCCGAACACCGCCAGCGCCGCGAGACCGAACGCCGTCGTCGTCCGGAACGTCTGCGCCGGCCGCGCGAACAACCGCTCCACCTCGACCCGGGCAGCCGACGACACCCCCAGCGCATCGCCCAGCCACTGCGCGAACCCCCGCCCCCGCTCCGGATCCGCCGCCGAGACCACGAACAGCAGCGGCACCAGCGTCAGCAGACCCAGCGCCGCGAAACCCAGCGCACGCTGCCACAACTCCACCTCACCGCCCCGCCGCAACCCCCGACCGACCCACGAATCACGCCACCGCAGGTGACGCGACACCCGACCCGGCGACGCGGCCCCCTCCCCCGCGGAAGAGCGGGTCACCGCAGGCCTGCATCGACGCCGGCGTCACCGGCAGGCTTCTGGGGCGGGGGCGCGAAGATGTCCACGGCATCGACCATGACACCGAATGCTCGCAGAACAGGGGGTGGTCCGCGTCGTTCGACACCAGCTCGCGTTCTCCCAGCGTGACTGGCTGAGCAACCCTCCGCTCGACGACTCCATGCCATGTCGCAAGGCGCAGCAGATTGCGGTGCTGTGATGACGACCGCAATCGCACCCCCGATGCATGCAGTCGGCAACCCCCGCAACCCCCGGGACTCCGCAGTCCACGCCGTCACCCTGGTTATGGGCGCCGTCGTCGACCTGACCTTCCTGTTCGGTTTCGGCAACGTCTGGGCGCTCGCGCCGTGGCGCACAGCCGCTCCATCCCGCGGGCGCGACGCCCCGACGCCGCCGCCTTGGTCGCCGCGCTTGCGGATCCCGACCGCGACCTCGACGCGATCGTCATCGGATCCAGCGAAAGAGCCTTCTACGGACAACAGTTCGCGACCATGGCACCGCTGTTCGCGCACTACGGAGTCTCCATGTGGCTACCCGAACTCGGCGGAGAGGACGACCCGGAGATTGCGGCACACGACGAACTCATGGTGCTGCTGGGCATCATCGCCAAACGCGAAGTCGTCCGCGCACGAATGCGGGCCCGGACCTCGATGACCGTGCAGGCCCGCGACCAAGGCCGCTACCTCGGCGGTCGACCCCCGTACGGCTATCGGCTCGTCGACGCCGGACCACACCCGAACCGCGCCCTCGCACGCCGCAGCGTCCGCGCCCGCCGCCTGGACATCGACCCGACAAACGGCCCCGTCGTCACCTGGATGTTCCAACAACGCCTCGCCGGCCACAGCATGGTCCGGATCACCCGAGCCCTCAACGACATGCAGATCCCCTGCCCGGCCGCCGCCGACCGCGAACGCAACCCCCACCGCACCGCCCAAGCGTGGACCCCCACGTCCGTGAACTCCGTGCTGAGCAACCCCCGCCCGGTAGGGATCGACCAATGTCGGCCGGTAGCGCGGCGCGCGGCGCAGGGTGTCGGGTTCGCGGGTGCGTGCGTACCGTTTGACGGTGTTCAGGGACACGTCCAGCCGGCGGGCGCACTCGAGGAGGCTGACGCCTCTGCCGAGCAGGTCGTGGACCTGATGCCAGCGTTCGCGGGTGGTCTGCTCGTGGACACCGCCGGGTCGGGGTGGGTTGACGGTGGCCCAGCACGCGCTGTGCGAGCGGACTTCGGCGAGCGTTTTATCGCATAGGTTCCGCCATAAATGCCACCTGTCGGACACCTGTATCGCGTTGGGCAGCGCGCGGCGTATCGCCTCGGCGTAGGCGCCCGAGCCGTCGCGGCAGACGATCTCGACGCCGGGATGCTGTCCCAGCCACGCTTCGAGCGCGCCGACGCCACGGCCAGCCAGCACGTCGATGCGTTCGCCGGTCTCGGCGTCCGTCAGCACCGTCGCGTAGCGATGGCGGCGCTTGAGCGCGAAGTCGTCGACGCCCAGAACCCGTGGAACCCGGCGGACCGGCAACGGGATACCGGTCAGGACACGCAAAGCCGTGCACCGCGGCACCCCGGCGCCAAGCGCCTCCAACGTCCGTGCACCCGCGCGGCCCGCGAGTTCGCGCCCCACGGCACGGACCTGGGCGAGCCGCCGCACTGTCCGACGCTGGTAGCGCTCCAAAACACCAGGGACCTGCTCACGAAACGTGATCCTGGGGCAACCTGGGGCGGGGCAGACGAATCGGCGGAGCCGCGCCAGAACGACGACCCTGCGGGCGTCAACGGGCACGTCCGTCACCGTGCGTTCATGGAAGGCGTGCACCCGACCGGTCCGAGCACCGCAATCCGGGCAAACCACCGGCCCGCCAGGCGTCCGGGCCCACACCCGGATGACATCGCCCTCGTCCACAACCTCATCGATCACCAGCGGCGCAAGCCCCGAAAACACCACGCCCACAAGCTCGTTCGCGCTCAACACCCGAACATGATCACGGACTCACACCGTGTTACCACCGAAAGTGAGGCAGAGCCGTTCGATTTACTGGTGGGCCAGATCCGCTTCGCTGATCATCTCGGGTACGGGAAAATGGGTCGGGCGTCTCGGTCAGCCGATGGGTCTGCGATGCGAGCGAGCTCGTTTTACAGGATGGCGATGGGGGCCTGCCAAGGGATCACGGATTGTTGCCAAAGCATCGAGCATCCGGTGTCGGGAGCACGCGTGTCAGACTCCACCTTCTGCCCTGGCCCCTCCGGGACGCCCGCCGGATGCGCCGCGCGGGAGGGAGAACACGATGCCCCGGCTCCAGGATGTGAAGGACGAAGTCATCCATCTGCGTTCTGCGGGGGTGGATCTGGGCAAGCGTTTCCTGCTTGCCTGCGTTCGCGCACCGAGTCCGCAGCGGGCTGGCAGCTGGTCCTTGGAGACGGAGCGGTTCGGCACGACCTCCGCCGAAGTCCGGCGCCTGCTGGCCTGGTTGCTCGAACGCCGGGTCGAGGTCGTGGTGATGGAGGCGACCTCTGACTATTGGCGCGGTGTCTACTACCTGCTGCAGCCGCACCTGAACCTGATGCTGGTGAACCCCGCCCATCTCAAGGGCATCCGGGGCCGCAAGACCGACCCCAGTGACGCGGCCTTCCTCGCACGGGCCGGCGCCTCCGGGATGGTGATGGCCTCGTTCGTTCCGCAGCGCGACATCCGGGAACTGCGCGATCTGACGCGCCGCCGCACCGAGTTGGTCCGGGCGGCGGGCTGGGAGGCCCAACGGCTGGAGAAGGAACTGGAGGACACCGGCATGAAACTGTCCTCGCTCCTGAGCGACATCACCGGCGCCAGCGGCCGGGCCATCCTGGAAGCCCTCGTCGCGGGCGAACGCGATCCGGCCCGTCTCGCCGACCTCACCCGCGGCAAGGCCCGCAACAAGATCCCCGCCCTCGTCGCAGCCCTGGACGGCGAATTCACCGACCACCACGCGTTCATGGTCCGGCACTACCTCGACGAGATCGACCGCTGGAGAGGCGTCATCGCCACGTTCGACGCCCGCATCGCCGCGCTGCTGGCCGACCGCGAGCAAGACCTGGCGAACCTGGCCACCGTTCCCGGCATCGGCCGCCTCGGCGCAGAGATCATCATCGCCGAGACCGGCGGTGACATGGCCCAGTTCGCTTCCGCCCGCCACCTGGCCTCCTGGACCGGGGTCTGCCCGGGCCAGAACGAGTCCGCTGGAGTCAGCAAGTCCGGCCGCACCCGCCCGGGCAACAGCAACCTCAAACGCCTGCTCGGCATCGCCGCCATGGTCGCGATCAGACGCAAGGACAGCTACCTCGCGGTGTTCTTCCGACGCATCGCCGCCCGGCGGGGCGGCAGACGCGCGCTGGTCGCGGTCATGCACAAACTCGCCATCGCGATCTGGCACGTCCTACACGACAAGACCGCCTACCGAGAACTCGGCACCGACCACTTCACCAAACGTGACCCCGAACGCGCCATGCGCCGCATGGTCAAGCAAGCCAACGACCTCGGACTGACCATCCGCTTCGAACCCATCACTGCCACCTGACCAGCTCGGCCGTGGTTCATTTCCGTGTCAGACCCTCCGACTCCTCCAACAGCGAGTCCATCCGCCACCTGTCCTGACTGCACCCATCCGATTTGCGCGGGTCCGATGGCGGACACGCAGCGACGTGTGAACAGAAAGCACGCATGCGACAAGATTGCTTGCCTTGCAGCGTGTGTGAATGGTCGGTGTGTGAGGCGGGTGCGTCATTCTGAAACGTGGGGTCTGGCACACCTATGTCAGGTGAGTTTTCGGAGAGGTTTTGGCCGGAGGGCCTGGGCCGCATCTGGCAGACCGTCCGCCGCCTCGCCGGGCGTGCCGATGCTCTGGCGGCAGCCTCGGCGCGTTCAGACCGGCCCTGGGCGTGGAGTATCGACCGCTCTCAGCAAGTCCTCCGCCATCTGCTCTGGCGTGCGGGTGTGCCGGTGGATCCCTTCCCGGTCCGCAATCCGTGGCTCGCCGCGGCGTCCGGGATCGCCGAAATCAACGCGGCTGCCGCCCGGGCGCTCCAAGCCTCACAAGCAGGGCTCGACGGACGTTACCCCCACGTAGCGGAGGTGACGTTCGGAGACAACGTCGATCCTGACCGGGCGCGTCATTTCCTGGACGGGATGCTGTTGGCGGCCGAGCACTTCCCCGACGCCCCGGTGTCGCTGGTGGACGACAGACCACTGAGCAACCAGCCCCTGGTCGGTGTCGACCACGGCCAAGTGTCCGCCCAGACAGGGTCGACTCTTTACATGTCCCCGTCCGCCGACAACAAGCCTGATCGCTTTGTGCACGCGCGGTCGGAAATCCTCGTGGACTCCGATTCCTACCTGTCCGCGGACCCTGACACACAGCGGATCAATGACGCCGCCCTACGCGCGACCGAGCGCGATCGGCTGCTCCTGGGGTTGGGCGCAATCCTGCCGACGCCCGCAGGTGTGCACGAGTACATCCATTCGGTCGACAAAGCGATGGCCCACCCCGAATGGCGCGAGGCCGACGTGGTCCCGGGCCATCCGCTGGCGCTGCGCGACGAGGCGTTGGCCGAGGTCGGCCGACGCGTGGGTAAACCCACGGACCAGGTATCCCGTGAGGATGTCGTAAGCGTCTGGGGAGAGTACGCGGCCACCGACCTCAGCGAGTTCGTGCCCCTCTTGGTCGCCGACAAGATCGTCAATGGGCCCTATGCGGACCGCTTCAGCCACCGTGTGTACGACCGCCTGCAAGTCGCAGTGAGCAACTTCAAACCCGGCCCCGGTGCGAAACTACAAAAATGGCGCGGGCGGCCGCGCACCGACAACTCCCACGGCATCTCCGAACTCTTCGACGAATATCCCGTGTTGCCGCCAGGCGCACCGACCGCATCGCCCGGCCGGCTGGAAGACGCCCGCATCAGCCGGACGACCGAGATCCACGGCGCGATGGCGGTCGCCTGCGCCGGTCTCACCCCCGCGGCCAACACCGCCGCGGCCCCGAAAAGCCCCGCCCCCCGTAGCCCATCCACGGTTACGGCCAACCGCCCCGAGATCCTGCGCAGTACCACCCCTCCACAGATCGACAAGGCCCACGAGCTCAAAGAAGCACCGGGCCTCGGTACGTCCCTGGAGCTCAACTGAAGTCTGGTGTCGGGGAGAGGTCGGCGTCAGGTGCACCCCGCCGTATCCCGTCGCGAGTACCTGGCCGCCCACTGTCCGGATCCGTGCAGGTGAGAGTGCCTTCGGCGGCTGCACGCGAGCGGTGTCGTTAACCCGCTGGCCGGGCACGATCGCTGCCGCGGCAGCATGATCACTCGTGCTGCTTCGACTCGCCTACCTCGCCGTTACGAACGCGTTCGCCGCATTGTGGCTGCTCCCGATGGGCGACCGCGACAAGGACGCCGAGATTCTGGCGTTGCGTCACCAGCTCACCGTCCTGGAACGCCAGCTCGGGGACCAGTGGCCGCGGTTCACCGCGGCTGACCGGGCATGGCTCGCCACGCTGCTGCACCCGCTGCCGCGCGAGGTGCTGCGACGGCTGCGGCTGACCGTGCAGCCGGACACCGTGCTGCGCTGGCACCGCGACCTGGTCCGCCGCCGAGACGCGGCCACGTCCCGCCCGAAGCGACCCTGGCGTCCGCCGACCGTCCGCTCGATCCGCGTCCTGGTGATCCGGCTGGCGCGGGAGAACCCGGCCTGGGGCTACCGCCGCATCCACCGTGAACTCGCCGTCCTCGGCATACGCATCACCGCCTCCACCGTCTGGGAGATCCTCAAGGCCGCGGACATCGACCCCGCACCCGAACGCGGCGCCACCACCTGGGCCGCGTTCCTGCGCTCCCAGACCGAGGCGGTCCTCGCGTGCGACTTCCTCGAGACGGTCACCCTGAACGGGCAGCGCCAGTACGTGCTCGCGGTCATCGAGCACGCCACCCGCCGGGTCCGGGTCCTCGGCGCCACGCCGCACCCGACCGCCGCCTGGGTGGCCCAAGCGGCCCGCAACCTGGCCTTGGACCTCGAAGACGCCGGCGCCAGGGCCGCGTTCATGATCCGCGACCGGGACGGGAAGTTCCCCGGGCTATTCGACGAGATCCTCGCCGACGCCGGGATCCGCACCGTCGTCACCGGCGTCCGCATGCCCGCGGATGAACGCGGTCATGGAACGCTGGGTTCGCACCTGCCGCCACGAACTCCTCGACCGGACGCTCATATGGAACCAACGGCATCTGCTCCACGCGCTGCGCGAGTTCGAGCGGCACTACAACCAGCATCGTCCGCACCGAACGCTCCACCAGGCGGCGCCACTACGGGCGCGGCCCGAGCCGATCACCGATCCGGACCGGATCGCATCCGAGGAGCAGCGTCCCGGAGTGGGGCTCTTTCGGAGAGCGGCGGACTTGGTCATCGGGGCGAGACCGGCCGAGGCTGCCACGATGTGGCCGATCTCGATCCCCCGCGCCTCGCGGGCCCGGGTCCAATCTTCAACCTGTCGGAGCAGCCGGGCATGGATCTGGCTGGTTTCTTCCCGCTGCGAGGGCGGCGCGGGCGTCAACACCGGTGGCTTGTCAGACAGTTCGACGATGCCGCGGCCGTCGCGGGTGTGCGGTCGTCCGTGCCAGTTCTGCAATTGCGCACCGGTCCCGGGCTTGAAGTCGCTCACCGCGACCTGCAGACGGTCGTAGACGCGATGGCTGAAGCCGTCCGCGTGGGGCCCGTTGACAATCGAGTCAGTGACCAGGACAGCGACGAACTCATTGAGGTTCGTGGCCGCGTATCTTCCCCAGACGCGGGCGATGTCCGCCGTGGTCACCTGTTACGCGGGCTTGTTCAGGCGCCGTCCGACCTCGTCCCTCGCTTCTCTACTCGGCATGCACCCGGAGACGCTTCGGACATGGGTCCGGCAGTACGAGCGGGGGCAGGAGCGCCCGGACGAGCCGCTGGCCCTGGACGAGCGCGCCAGGCTCAAAGAACTCGAACGACGAAACCGCGAGTTGGAGATGGAAGTCAGCTTCCTGAAAAAAGCCGCAGCGTACTTCGCGAAGGATCCCCGGTAGCGAGCAAGTACGAGTTCATCGAATCGATGCGACTCGATACCGCGGAGTACGCATGTCCCGTGGAGTTCATGTGCGACCGACTCGGCGTGTCCCGATCCGGATACTACGAGTGGCGCCGCCGCCCGGATTCCGCGACGTCGCAAAGGCGCGCGGAATTGATGCTGCTCGTCGCCAAGGCATTCGAGGAGTCCGACAGCACATACGGATACCGGCGCATCCACGCCCAACTCCTGCGCTGGGACGCCTCGGCCGGCCCGGAGCTGGTACGTCAGATCATGCGCGAACTGGGCCTGGTCCCCTGCCAGCCGCGGCCGAAACGCTGGTCTCTCACCCAGGCGTCGGCCGTTGCCGCGCCCGACCTGGTCGGGCGCGACTTCACCGCCGAGGCGCCCGGCGAAAAACTGGTCGGCGACATCACCTACATTCCGACCGGTGAAGGCTGGCTCTACCTGGCGACCGTTCTCGACTGCTGCACCAAGGAAGTCATCGGCTACGCGACGGGCGACCACTACCAGACGTCACTGATATCCCGCGCGATCCGCAGTGCGGCACGGAACCGCCCACTCGCCGAGGGCGCGATATTCCATTCGGACCGCGGGAGCAACTACATGTCGACGGAGTACGCGGCGGTGCTCGGCGAACTCGGGCTGCGCCGTTCCGTCGGCCGTACAGGGATCTGCTTCGACAACGCCATGGCCGAATCGTTCTTCTCGACTTTGAAGAACGAACGTGTCTCACGCGTGAGTTACCCAGGTCGCGAGGCGGCCCGACGGGACATCAACCGATACATCGAATTCTGGTACAATCGCAAACGCCTTCACTCGGCCTTGGGTTACCGCCCTCCACGCGAAGTACACGCCGAGTTCGAAGAGTTGCAACTCGCCGCATGAACTGACAGTGAGGCCTTTTCAGGTGTAGATCGTGAGGGTGAGGATGGCGGCGGTGATGCGGCTCATGCGGCTGGGGCTGCAGCGTGCGCCGCGTAGGACGCGCCAGTGCTTTGCGGTGGCGACGCCGCGTTCGACGGGCCCGCGGATGCGGGCGTGGACCCGGT
>NZ_JBSFVE010000008.1:280558-320397 GCF_053592165.1 Streptodolium elevatio | reverse complement strand
GACTGCCGCACCTCACCGAACACGACCGCGGTCTTGTCCGGAGTACGCGCCGCCGAACGCGCCAACAAATCCGCAAGCCCGTGACGGCGGGCGCGTACGGCAGGGGTGATGGCCTTCTCCGAGGTCACAATGCACTCCGTTCGTCCAGGTCGGGGTGACATTGTGGGCCGCCGTACACTGCTGCGGAAGACGTACGCGCCACGTCGCGCCGGATTGTGTCTGCCGAGAACCGTCTCGCCTGTCGGAAAACCCCCGGGATCAGCCGCACCGGCTCGGTAGGCTGGGTCCATGACCAGCAGCGCATCCTCAGCCGTCCTCGACACCGCCCGCCGTGCCCGGGAGGCCGCCGCCCTGCTCGCGCCACTGGAGCGCAAGGTCAAGGATGCCGCGCTGCTGGCGATCGCCGACGCCCTGGTGGCCCGTTCCGCCGAGATCGTCAAGGCCAACGCCGAGGACGTCGCCCGGGCCCGGGAGAACGGCACCCCCGAGTCCACCGTCGACAGGCTGACGCTGACCGACGAGCGCGTCGCCGCGATCGCCGCCGACGTACGCGACGTCGTGGGCCTGCCCGACCCCGTCGGCGAGGTGGTCCGCGGCTCGACGCTGCCCAACGGCCTGGAGCTGCGCCAGGTGCGCGTGCCCCTCGGCGTGGTCGGCATCATCTACGAGGCCCGGCCGAACGTCACGGTCGACGCCGCCGCGCTGTGCCTGAAGTCGGGCAACGCGGTGCTGCTGCGCGGCTCGTCCTCGGCGTACGCGTCCAACACCGCGCTCGTCGGCGTGCTGCGCGACGCGGTCGCGTCGGCCGGCGTCCCCGCCGACGCCGTGCAGCTCGTGCCCGGCGAGTCCCGCGACAGCGTCACCGAGCTGATGCGCGCCCGCGGGCTCGTGGACGTCCTCATCCCGCGCGGCGGGGCGTCGCTGATCCGCACGGTCGTGGAGGGTTCGTCGGTGCCGGTCATCGAGACCGGGGTGGGCAACTGCCATGTCTACGTCGACGTCGACGCCGATCTGCAGATGGCCGTCGACATCTTGGTCAACTCCAAGGCGCAGCGCGTGTCGGTCTGCAACTCCGCCGAGACGCTGCTCGTGCACGCCGACATCGCGGACCGTTTCGTGCCCCTCGCGCTGGCCGCGCTCAAGGGCTCCGGGGTGACCGTGCACGGCGACGAGGCGGTGCAGAAGTTCTCGGCCGACGTGGTCCCCGCGACGGACGAGGACTGGGACGTCGAGTACCTGTCGTACGACATCGCCGCGGCCGTGGTCGACTCGCTGGACGACGCGGTCGCACACATCCGCCGCCACTCGTCGGGCCACACCGAGGCGATCGTGACGCGTTCGCAGGCCGAGGCGCGCCGCTTCGTGCGGCTGGTCGACTCGACCGCGGTCATGGTCAACGCCTCGACGCGCTTCACGGACGGCGGCCAGTTCGGATTCGGCGCCGAGATCGGCATCTCCACCCAGAAGCTGCACGCGCGCGGGCCCATGGGCCTGCCGGAGCTGACCTCGACGAAGTACGTCGTGACCGGCGACGGCCACGTGCGGTAGCGCGTACCGGCCGGGTCGCCGCCTGCCGAACCTCGTCGCCTGTCGCCTGTTGCCCGTGGTCGGCCCTCGGCCGGGTGATGCGGGCATGCTTTCCGACGCCCTCCCGCCTGGGGTTCTCGCCCCGGTCGGGGGGCGTTGTTGCACGTACTCGCGTATTTCGTTCCCTCCAGGGGCGTCGCGGTAATAGTGTGATTGAGTGCCCGATTCGCGAGGGCCGGAACCACCGGACGGCCTGCCGGAGTTCGGGGAGGACCCCGAGCACGCGGGGGACGAACTGTCCTCCGTGGTCTTCGACGAGCAGTTCGTCAGGGCCGCGCAGATCCACGAGCCGTCCGCGCTGGAACGCCTGCTGGCCGCCACGCCGCCGGCCGCCGAGGCCCCCGAGCCCGCGGACGGCAGCGTCCCGACCGACTTCGCGAACGGCCCGGACGACCCGTTCCCGCTCGTCGAGCCGCGTACCAGCCCCGGCTTCCGGCCGGACACCGGCATCCCGGTCGGGTACGGACCGTACGAAGAGCCGACCACCGGCCGGACGTCGTGGTGGCGCCAGTCGGTGGCCTGGGTGCTCGCGCTGCTGATGGGCATCGGTGTGGTGGCGATCGCGATCACCGCGGTCGCGCCGGGGCGCTCCGGCCAGACCCCGCCGGCCCCGCAGCCCACGGTGGGAAGCGCCGTGCCGCGCCCGGAGGTACGTACGCCCGCCGCGACCGGCTCGGGTATGACGCCGGCTGCCGCGGCGGGGCGTTCCTGCGGCGCGCCGGTGCGCGACGGCTGCTGACCCGGCGGGTTCGCCGGCGAATCGGTCCATACCTCGCGTAACTCCCGGAGCCCTTCCGATATTTGCCGACTGAGCCCCATACCCGGGTGCCGATGTCGCCGCCATCCGCTAGGTTTTCGCGCGTGTCTGAGCGCGAGCGTGACGGGGGCGGGTCCGCGCGACCCGGGGGATCCGACGGTATGTCGGAGGTGACGGAGGGTCAGCAGCCGCAAGGCGCCGACCCGTTCGAGGGCCTGGTCCTCGACGAGGAATTCGTGAGGGGGGCGGCGCAGAGCGAGCCTTCGGCACGCGCCAGGATGCTCGCCGAGCGCTGGCGGCACAATCCGCCGCAGAACACCGGGTTCCGTGAGGCCGCCAACAAGGAGATGCCGGGGCGCGTGCGTGCCCGGCGGGGCGGTGACGGGCCGCGGCGCACCTCCGGTCCGCGCGACCGCACCAACCTCAAGGTCGCGGTGTGGTTCGTGATAGTCGCGACGGTCCTGCTGGTGGCTTCGAGCCGCGGTCTCGTCTGAGCCCGTCTGTGGCGGGAACCCGACGAGTTGTCTGAGGCCCCGTCAGGAGTGTTGTCCGCGCTGCGTTTCCGCAGTTCCGGGGGCGGCTCCGGGGACCTACCATGGAGTCATGTCCGGTCGGGGCGAACCCCCTGAAGGCAGCCGCGGGGGTGGGCCCGACGGCGACGACGAATTCCAGGCCGTCTTCGACGAGTCGTTCGTCAGCGCCGCCGTGCTCCACGAGCCATCGGCGCAGGAGCGGATGCGTACCGGGAAGGGTCCCCGGCAGCTGCGCCGGGTCTTCGGCATGCCCGCGGCCGCGTTCCAGATCGGCATCCTGATGCTCTCCGTCGTCCTGCTCCTCGCGGGCGCCCTCTACCTGGGCGCCCGGCGCGGCGGTGGCACCGCGGCACCGCGTGCGGCCTCCGGCCCCGCGGTCCTGGTCCGCGTGTCGCTGGTGCCCGCGCAGGGCCTGGTGCTGGTCGCCACGGGCCCCGGCGGTGACCCGTTCGCGGGCAGCGCGGCGGCGGCGTGGAGCGACGGCCGCGCCGGAATCGTGCTGCCGCAGCACGGGGACACCGCGCACTTCAGCGCGGCCCAGGTACGCGAGGCGCTGGAGCAGATGCGGGACTTCGTGTACGGCACCCAACTGGACCCGGAGGTCTGGGGCGGCATGCGCCCGTGGTCCGCGGCACTCCGGTTGGAGACCGATCAGCACGCGCAGCTGACGGCGTCGTACGACCACCCCGTCGACGACGACGTGCACTCCGCGACCGGCTGGGCGACACGCTTCGACCCCGCGCAGATCGCGGTCGCCGACACGAAGGTACGCGTCTCCGCTGCCGCCACCGTCGCCGAAACCGACGACGAGGAACTGATCGTGACCGTCGACGGGGTCTTCGTGTACGCGGTCAAGGCCGCCGGCGGCGACACCTGGTCGCGCTTCGTCGTGCACCGGGCCTGGGAGTTCCAGGTCGACCGGCACGGGCTGCGCACCGGGACGATGCGGGTACGGCGCATCGTGACGATCGCGGCGCCGCAGGCGTGTACCGCCGACACGGCGGCGTTCTTCCGTCCGGTGACCGCGACGACCGCGGGGGCCGCCGCGCCAGGGGCCGTGCAGACCGCGACAGAGGCCACGACCGCTGCTGCCACCGGTGCCGGAGCGACCGTCGAGCCCTACGACCCGCTGGTGCTCGGTACCGCGACCGCGACGACGTGCGGAGTGCTCGCAGTCGCGGTGTGACGTACCGTCAACTCCCGCTGCCGGGCGGCGGGTCGCCCGCGCCGGCGGGCCCCTCGTCGGTCCCGTTCCCGTTCGCGGTTCCGCTGCCGGTACCGGGCCGGGGCGCGTCGTCGGGCGCGGTCTTCGGCGGCGGGGGAGCGGTCGCGGTGCCCGTACCGCCACCGGGACGGCCGGTGAACTTGTCGCGCAGGCGCCCGCCCGCGTCGGCCGCGCCGCCCACGACGTCGCGCAGCAGCCCGAAGAGCGGGTCGGCGCTCTGGCGCACCGACTCCCGGTACGCGTCGGCCGAGGCCTTGGCCTCGTCGCGCACCGACGCGTTCGGGTCCTCGTCGCGGCGCGGGTACTCGCCCGCCAGGATCGCCTGGTACTCCGGTCCGTCCGCCCAGCGCTTGAGTTCGGCGACGCGTACGACCGGGAAGGGGTGCGAGCGCCCGAAGACGTTCATCAGCTTCAGCACGCTGTCGCGTATGTCGCCCGCGGCGTCGTACTCGGCCGCCTGGACCAGGAACTCGTCGGTGCTCATCTCGTGCAGGTGCGAGCCGCCCGCGATCTTCATCAGCGCGCGCATCGACACGTCCGGGTCCTGGCCGACCAGCAGGCCCGCCCGGTCACAGCTCAGTTCGGACTTGCGGAACCACTCGCGCAGGGCCGCGATCACCGCCTGGATGGCCAGCGTGCCGAGCGGGATCCCGGACAGGCTGAGCGACAGGTTCGTCAGCAGCAGGAGCATCGTGCGGTACACCGCGTGCCCGGACAGGATGTGGCCCATCTCGTGCCCGATGACCGTGCGCATCTCGTCGTCGTCCAGCAGTTCGACGAGCCCGGTCGTCACGACGATGAACGGCTTGTCCATGCCGATCGCCATCGCGTTCGGCTGCGGGTCCAGGGTCACGTAGACCTCGGGCACCTGGGGCATGTCCAGGATGTACGCGGCTTCGCGCGCCATGTCGTGCAGCCGCCGGAACTGCTGGTCGCTGGTGCGCACACTGCCCGCGAGGAACGCCAGGCGCACCGACCGCTCGGAGAGCATGCCGTGCAATTGCTTGAGGATCGCGTCGAAGCCCTGCAACTTGCGCAACGCCACGAGCGCGCTGCGATCCGCGGGGTGTTCGTACGCCCGCGACGAGATCCCGGGGAAGCGGATGCGCTGCCGCGCCGGCAGGTTCGCGCCCGCGCCCTCGGCCCCAGGCTGCTTGGTCGTGTCGGGCATGGCTCGATCCCCCTCGTGGCAGAGTGCACGGTCGGTGGCGGACGACGAAGCGGCCGACCCCCGTGTCGTCCATCCCTCAGGGTAGGCGCTCGTGGCGCACCCGACTGGGGGACAACCCTCATCAGGGCGATCCTGCGCGCGCGTGTCGAGGGGACCTTCCGTACGATGTCGTGCGCGGCCGTGTGTCCTTCGGGTGCCCGGCCATCGTCCGACGACCAGACACTTAAGGGTTGACCACGATGACCGAGCAGGCCATGACCGTTCTCACCCGTCTCGCGAGCGAGGGCGGCGAGCATGGTGGCAACCACGAGAGCCTCAGCCCGATCGGCGCCGGCATCGGCGCGTTCATCGCGCTGATCGTCCTGCTGCTCATCACGATGTCCTTCAACAAGGACCGCTGACCAGTCGGCGTGACCCTTCGTGCGACCCCTTGGCGCGACCCCTTGGGGTGACCTGTCGGAGTGACTCGTCGGCGTACGCGTCCACGTGATCGGTCGGTGTGACCGGGGCTGCCGTGACCGGCCGCCCCGGCTTTGTGCTGCCCGGGCCGGCACCGCCGGGTACGGGGTTCCCGCGTCTTCCCGCCCGCCGCGCGTTAATCTTCCAGGCGGGCGCGTGGGCGGAGCGGGAGCACAGTGCACCAGGGGAGGGCGGAATGCGTACGTTCGCCATGGGCGAGAAGGCCAGACTTGCGGATCTGACCGCGGCGACCGCGCTGCGCGTCGAGGTCGCGGGCGCGGCGACGGGCACCGACATCGCGGCGTTCTGCTTCGCGCTCGACGCGGAAGGGCACATCGACTCCGATCGGCCGCCGGTGAGTTCGGCGCGCCCGGCATCGCTGGTGAGCGCGGTCGCGCTGGTGTCGGGCGGGGCGTCGGAGGCGGCGTTCGACCTGGACCTCGACGCGGTCGCACCGGAAGTCCACCGGCTGCTCTTCGTCCTGGCGTCGGTGGGGCCGGACATCGCGCTGGACGCCGGGAGCGTGGTGCTCACGGTCGACGACGAGCCGGTCGCGGCGTTCATCATGGAGCCGTCCGAGATGAAGGGGCAGCGCGCCCTGATCCTCGGCGAGGTCTATCGGCGCGAGGGCTGGCGCTTCGGTGCGGTCGGACAGGGATACCGCGACGGGCTGGAGCAGTTGGTACGCGACTACGGGGCGGACCCCGGGGTCGTGCTGCTGTCGGCGGCCGCCGCGGCGGAAGCGGACGCGGAAGCGGACGCGGAAGCGGCGGCCGAGGTCGAGGCGGCGGCGGTCGAGGTTGCGGCGGTGGCCACGGACGAAGCGGTCGACGCGGCCGAAGCAGCCGCCGAAGTGCCGGGAGCTGTCACGGAATTGCCGACGGAGTCGGCTGCCGAGGTCGCGGAAGCGCCGGAGGCCGTTCCAGAGGCCGACCCCGAGCCGGAATCCGAGTTGGAACCCGAATCGGCATCCGAGTCGGAGGCTGCCGCCGAGGTCTCGGTGAACGTCGATGCCGAGCCCGAGCCCGAAGTGGCGTTCGCCGCCGTACCCGAGCCGGATCCGGCGCCGGAGCCCGCGCCGCAACCCGAGACCGAGACCGAGACCGAGCCTGCCTCGGAACCCGAGCCGGAACCTCAGCCGGATCCGCATCCTGAGGCGCAATCCGAAGCCCAACCCGATGCCGATGCCGACGCCGACGCCGACGCCGCGGCCGCCGAGGCCGAAACGGAGGCCGAGCCCGCGCCGGTCCCCGGCATCCACACCTTCGAGGGCACCGGCGACCGAATACTGCGCATCTCGCGCCCGCTCGCCTCGGGCCCGGTGATTGCCGAGATCACGTGCACCGGTACCGGCAACTTCGCCGTCTGGACGCTCGATTCGAGCCTGGAGCACGACAAGCTGCTGGTCAACGAGATCGGGGCGTACCAGGGCCGCGTCCTGCTCGACGAGCGCGGCACGGTCACCGAGCGCCTGAAGATCGAGAGCAACGGCCCCTGGACCGTTGCCGTGCAGCCGCCCACGGCCGCCCCCTGGCTCACCGGTGCGGTGAGCGGTGACGGCGCCGAGGTGCTGCGCTGGACCGGCCCGCGCACCGTCGTCGCGATGACGCACAACGGCGCGAGCAACTTCATGGTTCGCGTGTACGCGGAATCGCCCGACCGGGCCGCGGATCCGTACCTCGCCTCGCTCGCCAACGCGATCGGTGCCTACGAGGGTGAGTCGATCATCCCCGCGGGGCCCTGCCTGATCGAGATCGAGGCCGACGGCGATTGGACGGTCACTCCCGAGCGGGGCTGACGAATCGCGTGGATCAGGAGCGCTGACCGGCAGCGCCGGACGGTGGGGCGTACCCGGGGAACTCCCGGATACGCCCCACCGTTCCGCTTCATCGCCGTACCGCTCCGCGCTCGTTTTCGGCCGCTCTCACCGCCCGGTGGCCTGCCACGCGGATATGCAGAGTCCGCTCAGGCCGGTGAGGGCGGCGACGGACGGCAGGGGCCAGCGGGCGCGCTCCAACACGCAGATGCGCGCGTCGTGTTCGTCCAGCACCTTGTCCGCCTGGTCCGCGCGTTGCAGCAGCAGCGCCAAGTCGCCTCGCGTCGTGGCGAAGCCGACGTCGACGCTGCGCCGCAGTTCGGCCAACTCCAGTGCCACTGAAGCCGGGTCGTGGGTCTCGGTACTTCGTGTCATCATGCGGCCTCCCCGGGTACCGGATTCGCCTCGTCGGGCCCCTCTTCGACGGCACTGTGCTCCGGTGCCGTGTCGGGAATCGTGTCGCGGATCAGACCGAAGATCAGACCGAGGATCGGGTCGAGGACGGTCTCCGGGGTTCCGGTCAGCGAGTCGCGGCCCGTGCACGCCGGCGGGACGGCTCTGGGGCCGGGGCCGGGGCCGGGGCCGTCGGCGGACTCCGCGTACCGGACGTCGCGTTGCATGGGAATGATCATGGTGGCGGTCTCCTGTCGGTTGGATGGGCCGCTCCGGCCGGGCCGGTCGGACGGCTTGGTGCGCTCGAAGTCGCCTGGTGGAAGCGGTCGTTCAGCCACTTGGCACCGGTACGGGAACGACTGTCGTGGCCGGCGCCTCGGCGGCCGCGCCGAGTGTCAGCCGGACGGTTTCCGGGGTTCCGGGGGCGGGTGTCTCGACTGCAATACCGACGACCCGCAGGCGCCGCTCCGGGCCGCATTCGTTCGGGCGCCTGTCGAGCCGTAGCCGGACATGACGGCCCATCAGCGACGGGGCGGTGCGTGGGTCCAGGCGTACCGTCGCGTCGAGCGCGGCGGGTGCGTGCCAGGCGGCGCGCAGGGCGTCCTTCGCCTCGGCGTCGAGGGCCTCGCGTCGCCCGCACTCCGGGGCGTCCGAGGCGCCGTCCAGGCGCGGCCAGGTGAGGTCGGCGTCCGCCGGGTGCAGGACGTCGGTGATCTCCCAGACGTGCGACACGAGGCGCCCCGCACCGCCGGTCCGGGAACCGCGGCTTCGCCACATCGTGGCCTTGCGCGTGCCGTCGTGTGTGTACGCGTACCCGAGCACCGCCCCCGGCCCGTCCAGCGCGAGGTCGGGCAACTCGGGGGCCAGCACCGGGTAGCCGAGGTCGAGCCGCTTACTGCGGTATCCGGTGACCGGCTCGCGGGTGCTAGCGATATGCCACTCGAACCCGTCGCGGCGGTCGGCCAGTTGCCGCAGCGCCTCGCCGATGCGCATCAGGTCGAAGTCGGCGTGTCGGGCGCGCCGTTGCACGCCCGACATGACGGTGTCGGAGGTGGTGATGCCGATGTGGCCGTTCGGCTGGGCCTGGGCCTGTTCGACCAACTCCCGGGCCAGCACCAGTTGGTCGACGGCCGTGTCGCTCTCCTTGCCGGCGTACAGGATCCGGTGGTCGAGGTAGCTGTCCCAGGTGGCGGCGACGACCTCCAGGGCGTCGCCCGCGAGTCCGCTGTGCCGGGTCGTACGCCAGACCACTCCGCCCCACCAGATGTCACCGCCGCGCTGTACCCACACGGCGGTGCGCGCGGGGACGACGGCCTCGGCGCGACCCGCCGCGTCGGTGTCGGGCAGCGCGAAACGTCCGGTCAGGGTGCCCCCGCCGCCGATGCGGTCGTCGAACCGCACGTGGTCGAGGGGGAAGGAATCGATGATGTCGTCCGTCCGCAGGTCGCAGAACAGGGCTCGGAAGGGCGTGGTCATGGGTCTGTCGCCTTCTGGTGGGGAGGGCTGTGCGGAACGCGGAACGGCCCGCCGACACGGGGTCGACGGGCCGTTCACCAGCGGGCCGTTCTCGGGCGGGCCCTTCGAGGTCGGGCCGTTCGGGAGCGCCTTTCGGGAGGGGCCGCTCGGGGAGTCGGCGCGGGCCGCAACTCCCTTGCGGGACAAGCAAAACGGCGAAGCGATGCCCCCTCGGTGGGCACAGCTTCGCCGCTGCCTCAAGTGTGATCGATCGCCGCTGGATTCGCAAGTTTGTTCGACTAAGACACTCGAACGGAGTCCCTCGTCCGGCGGTGCACGGCGCGCTCCGCACGGAACACGTCCTCCAGCCGGTAGAGGTTCTCCCGGCCCCGCCTGCCCGCCGGGGCCAGGTGCCCCAACTGCACCCATTTCCTGATCGTCGCCGGTACCACTTGAACCTCCGGGGCGGCCTCACCGGCCGTGAGGAGGACCGGCGTCGCCGCACCGGCACGCGGACGGCCCGCCGCGCTCGCCCCGTCCCACCCGATCACGCCGCCACCTCCGCGAGGTCGTCCACGGTGCACCCGACCAGGACGGCCAACTCGGCCCACTCCGCCCGCTCCCAGCGGTGCCGCGCCCCCGGGACGTGGTGGCACGCGCATCCCTCGTCCTCGCACCGGCACCCGGGATTGACGCACAGCACGATGTGCCGCGAGGTGAACGCCCGCAACGACACGGAGTCACACAGCGGGCAGCGCGGACGGATGCGGCGGATCGGCTCGGTGTCGCCCAGGACACGTGCACACCGGCGGGCCATGCGCCGCAGTTCGGCCAGCACGTGCTCGGCCAGGTCGGCGTCCCGGCCGATCGGATCGAGCAGCCGCAGTACGCGGACAAGACGCGTGGGTACGTCCGCCGGCCGTGGCGAGGGGAGGCCGAGACGGTCGTGCACGGCCTCCTCCAGTTCGCCGAGGCTCGCGGTGATGTCCATGTCGGTGTCGAGAGCCGACAGGCGCAGCGGGGCGCCGCCCGGACCGCCGGGGACGAGCCCGCGCTGCGTGTTCCACAGGGCCGCGGCGCGGTCCTCGGCCGCCTCGGTGTCGAGGCGCGCGGCGGCCTCGGGTGGGACGGGCGCGACTGCCTGGGCCGAGGCGGCCGAGACCGGGGCCGCGTACGCCGGTCTGCCGAGTCCGCCGCCCGCCGCCATCTCCTCCCTCAGCTCCGGGAATTGGCGCAGCAGCGAGTCGATGGCTCGGCGGGCGCGCTCGGCGAAGCCGTCGCGGCGTGGCGGGCGGCGTCGCGGGTTGCGCGGATTTCGCGGTTCGTCGGTACGGGTCACGGGGCCTCCTGACGCGGGTGCGGGCGGGGGAGGGGAAGTGCGGCCGACGCGTGCCCGATGCCGGCCGATGCCTGCGCGATGCCTGCTCGGCGCGTGCTCGTCATGTGCTCACCGCACGCGGGCGCGGCGCCCCACGGCCATCTGGAGACGGGTCCATGCCTCGCTCCCGACGACGAGGGTCGTGGTTCCGTCCGCGTGGGCCGTGGCGGCCCGGAGCGATACGAGGAGGCCGTGGAGTGCGGCCCGCAACTCGGCGTCGGAGCGCGCGGTGCGGCTCAACCGGGCCAGTTCGACGTCCAGTTCCCTGAGCGCGTCGAGGGCGCGGTTCCGCGGGGCGGTGCGACCCGTTCTGTCGGACTCCCTGACGGGCTCTGTGCCGGGCTGGGGATTGCTCATGTCGGACACTCTTCGATCTCGCTCGCAGCATCGAACACTCGTTCGATCGCGGCACCACGTTAGCGGTCTGCGTACAACCTGTCCACGCAATGCGTACCGTGTGGCGTACACCGTCGTAGCGGACGGGTACGCTGCGTGTCGGCAGGTGGCGCACAACGGGGCGCGGCATCCGGGGAACGGGAGCGATGGACCGGCTCAAGCAGCTCGTCGAGGGCTGGATCGACGCGGAACCGGGGCGCAACGCCCGGCGCCTCGCCGACGCCGCGGGCGTCAGCCGCACCACGGTCTACTCACTGCTGAGTCGGACCCAGCAGTCCCGGCGCATGGTCGAACGCGCCACGCTGGAAGCCCTCGCGGCCGGCATGGGCATGCATCCGAACCTCCTCATCGAGGCCGCGCGCGACGACGCCGGCTACTGGACCGAGGACGTGCGCGCCGCGACCAGCCCGCGCGTCCGCGCGCTCCAAGCCGCACTCGACGACCTGACCGAGGCCGAGGCGGAAGAGGTCGCCGAGGTCGCGGAAGTGGTGCTGCGCCGGGTGCTGGCACGCCGCGCCGCCGCGGGGCAGTTGCCGCTCGGCGGCGTACCGGACCAGCGCTCGGGATCGGGCGTCTGACCCGCCTCCGCGCGCTGCCGAACGGGGTGCGCCGCGCCGGAAGCGGGCCCGACGACGCGGCTCCGTGTTCAACCGGAACCCGGCCCTATAGATTGGCCGCCCATGGACGATGGCACGGCACAGCGCAACAGACGCGTGGGCGTCATGGGCGGCACCTTCGACCCCATCCACCACGGCCACCTCGTGGCCGCGAGCGAGGTCGCGGGCCTGTTCGAACTCGACGAGGTCGTCTTCGTGCCCACCGGCGAGCCGTGGCAGAAGAGCGGGCGCGAGGTCTCCCCCGCCGAGGACCGGTACCTCATGACCGTCATCGCCACCGCGTCCAACCCGCGCTTCTCGGTCAGCCGCGTCGACATCGACAGGCCGGGCCAGACGTACACCGTGGACACCCTCAAGGATCTGCGCAGTGCGTCGGGCGAGGGCACGGAGCTGTTCTTCATCACCGGTGCCGACGCCCTCGCGCAGATCTTCTCCTGGCGCAACGCCGGGGAACTGTTCGAGCTCGCGCACTTCATCGGTTGCACCCGGCCCGGCCACACGTTGTCCGACCCCGGATTCCCGGACGGCGGCATCAGCCTGGTCGAGGTGCCCGCACTGGCCATCTCGTCGACCGACATCCGGCGCCGTCAGCAGGACGGCGAACCGGTGTGGTACCTGGTGCCGGACGGGGTCGTGCAATACATCAGCAAGCGAGGGCTGTACCGAGGGGCGACGTGACCGGATCGGGCGAACGGCGTGACGGACGGCCGTACGAGGGCCATCGGGACGGCGACCCCGGGTACGACCCGGAGGCCTACCCCGCGGGCCCGTACGGCGGGTACGACCCGGGGCAGGACCCGGGCTACGGCCAGGGGTACGCACCCCATCCGGCCTACGGCTACGACCCTCGGCAGCAAGGCGGTCCGCAGGGCCACCAGCAACAGGGGCAGCACCAGGGGCAGCAGCAAGGCGGCCAATACGGCGGGCAGTTCGGGCAGGACCAGGGCGCCGCGCCGGGCTACCCGGGCCCGTACGAGTCGAGCGCGTACGAGACCCCCGCGTACGACGCGCAGTCCTACGAGAGTCCCGCCTACGAGACCCCGAACTACGGTTCGCCGCAGTACGGCGCTCCCGGCACCGACTCCGGCGGATACGCATCCGGCGGCTACGAGGCCGTGGGCTACGAGCAGTCCGCCTACGGCTACGACCCGGGCGCCCAGCCCGGGAGCGGGTACGGCGGCTCCGGCTCGTACGGCGCCGTCCCGCCGCCCGCTCAAGCTCCCTCCGCCGAGTACGACTCCGGCGCATATGCCGCCTACGACGGCCAGACCTACCCGCAGTCCGCCCCCGAGCGCGCCACCGGCGCCGGCGCGGCAGGCGGCGCGGCCGCCGAGCCCCGGGTGCGGCGTACCGGATCCACGAACCCGACCGGGGCGACCAGCACGACCGGTTCGTTCCGCGTGCAGGTCCCCACACCCGCGCAGCCCGGCGAGATGCCCGCCCGGCCGAGCCGTCCCGCCGGACGCCCTGCCCCGCAGGCCCCCGAGAGCCCGCCGATCCCCGGGCAGCAGGGTTCGGGCCAGCAGAGTCCGGGGCAACCGGGCCCGCGGCCGTCGGGCTCCCGGCGGCCCGGGCCGCCCCGCCCCGGCACCCAGGGCGGCCCGACCTCCGGCCGACCCGGGCCCAACCGTGAGCGCGTCGGCTACGCGGCCGACGAGTTCGACTTCGTCGACGACGACGCCGAAGAGTCCGAAGACGTCATCGACTGGCTGAAGTTCGCCGAGACCCGGTCGGAGCGCCGCGACGAGCGGCGCCGCCAACTGCGGAACCGCGCCGTCGCGGTGGTGGCCGCGCTCGTGGTGGTGGCGGCCGGCGTGGGCGGCTACTTCGCGTACGACAAGTGGTGGGCCGGCGACTCCAAGCAGGCCGCGCAGGCGACCGGCGGAGCGGTGCTCATACAGCTGCGCGGGACCGACGGAACGACCACCGCCAGCGCGGTACTTGCCGACGACCCGGTGCGCGGCAGCGCGTCGATGATGACCGTCGCGTCGGTGACCATCGTCAACACCGCGGGCGCCGGGCCCATGCCGATCGCCGACGTCATGGTCAACGACGGCGCGGGGGCCTCGCGTGACGCGCTCGCGCAGCTCATGGGCGTGAAGCTGAACGGTTCGTGGGTGGTCAGCGAGCCGGTTCTGCAGGGGCTGGTCGACATGGTCGGCGGCATCGAACTCACCGCCGACGCCGAGGTCAAGAGCCCCGACGGTGCGGTGCTGCTGCCGGCCGGGCCGTCCGCGAATGTCCGCGGCAACGCGGCGCGCGCGTACGCCGCCCTGCGCATCACCGGCGAGCCGCCGACGCGCGGGGCCGAACGGTTCGGCCGCGTCCTCCAAGGCGTGCTCAAGGTGCTGCCCAACGACCCGGCCTACGTCGCCGACGTGCTGCGCAACCTCGCCAACATCGCCGACCCGTCGCTGCCCGACGACCGCCTCGCCGCGGTGCTGACGTCGATGGCCAAGGCGGTGCAGGCGCAGAAGTTCAAGTCCGCCGACCTGCCGGTGCGTCCCGACGGCATCCTCGACGTCGCCGCGGCCGGGCCGGTCGTCAAGGACCTGCTGGGCGGCAGCGTGCAGGTGGCCAAGGCCGACGGGCCCGCGCGCGTCATGATCACCGACGCCAGCGGCAAGTCCGGCGCGCAGGAGGCCGCCCGGATCAAGGTCGTGAACGCGGGCTACTCCTACGTGCCCGGCGGGGCCGTCGAGCCCAAGGCCCGGCCGGCGTCGACCGTCCAGTACTCCGACGACGCGCGCCGCGAGGCGGCGGTGCAGACGGCGCTCACGATCGGCCTGACGGAGGCGGTCGTGCAGAAGATCGACGGCGAGATGCTGGCCGACGTCGTGGTCACCCTCGGCCAGGACTTCAAGCCGTAGGTCGGACAAGGGGTGGCCGCGCGGTTACTCGGCGGCGGCCACCCCGCACGGTGTGAGAACCTGGAAGGCGTCCCTCGTCGCCTGAAGAAAAGCAGATCGTGACCGCCACAACCCACGCCATCGAGCTCGTCAACGCCGCCGCCGAGGCGTGCGCGGAAAAGCTCGCGACGGAGACCGTCGCGTACGACGTCAGCGAGGTCGTCGGCATCACCGACGCCTATGTCCTCGCTTCCGCACCCAACGACCGCCAGGTGAAGGCGATCGTCGACGAGGTCGAAGAGCGGCTGCGGGCGCTCGGCGCCAAGCCGGTCCGCCGTGAGGGGGACCGCGAGGCCCGCTGGGTCCTGCTCGACTTCATCGACATCGTCGTCCACGTGCAGCACGCCGAGGAGCGGGCCTACTACCGCCTCGAAGGGCTCTGGAAGGACTGCCCCAAGATCGAGCTGCCGGAGTCGGTGCAGCGTGTCAACGCCGAGCGCGCCGAGGCCGGTGCCGCGATCGAGGACGCGAGCTGAGCGGGCAGGGCGGCCGCCGCGTCCTGCTGTGGCGGCACGGGCAGACGACGTGGAACGTCGAGCGGCGCTTCCAGGGGCAGACGGACATCCCGCTCACCGAGGCCGGGCTCGCGCAGGCGACCCGGTCCGCGCGGCTGCTCGCGGCGCTGCGGCCGGACGCGATCCTGTCGTCCGACCTGACGCGCACCGCGAACACGGCGGCCGAACTCGCGCAGCTCACGGGGCTCTCGGTGACCCTCGACGAAGGGCTGCGGGAGACCTACGCGGGGCACTGGCAGGGGCTGACCAACCGCGAGATCGAGGAGCGCTTCCCGGAGCAGTTCGCGGCCTGGCGGCGGGGTGAGCCGGTGCGCCGCGGCGACGGCGAACTGGAGACCGAGGTCGCCGACCGGGCGGTGCCCGCGATCGAACGCGCGGTCGAGAAGCTGCCCGAGGGCGGCACCCTCGTCGTGGTGTCGCACGGCGGCACCATCCGGTGCGCGATCGGCCGCATGATCGGCCTGCCCGAGGACACCTGGGGCTCGCTCGGCGCGCTGTCGAACTGCTGCTGGTCCGTCCTGGGACCGGGGGCGCGCGGCTGGCGGCTGCTGGAGCACAACGCGGGCACGCTGCCCGAGCCGGTGCTCGGCGACGAGGTCTGACCCGGACAGGTCCGGCGGTTCCGGCTCTTCCGGCGGTGCACATCTGACGCTTCAACAGGGGCGGTGCCGATCGGCGCCGCCCCTGCGTCGTCACTGCCGCTTCTGCGCGGCCTGCTCGTTCTGTGCGTTCCCCGCGGGCGGGCGTTCGGCCACGTGCACGTCGCCGTGCTCGAAGAGTTCGTCGAGGTCGGCCAACATGCCCTCGGCCAGGTCGCGTTCGGCCTGGTAGTAGCGCTCGCTCCACTTGAGTACGAGCGCCGGGAAAGGCCAGCGGTCCTGTGCGGTGTCCTCGGACGCCAGCACCTCGGCGAGCGTACGGTCCGCCCAATCCCGGTGCTCCACAAGCGTCTTGCGCAGCTCCTCCGGCTCGGACAGGTGCCCCATCCACACGCGCAGCGCGACGCCGTGCTTGAGCACCGGCGGGCCGGCCGGCGTGTCGCGCGCCCAGGTGGCCAGGGCCTGCTGCCCGGCCTCGGTGATGGAGTAGAGGCGCTTGTTGCGCAGCTCGTCCTGCGACGCGATGCGCGACACCGCGAACCCGAGCTGCTCCAGGCGCTTGAGCTCGGTGTAGATCTGGCTGAGCGCCGGGCTCCAGTAGAAGAAGCGGAGCGAGGAGTCCGCCCACTTCTTCAGGTCGTACCCGGAGCGCTCGCCGGGGAAGGACAGCAACCCCAACACCGCCCACGCGGTGTTCGGCAGCTTCGGCAATGGTGCCGACGACTCGCTCATCGGTGTCCCTCCCTCTGGTGCAACTGATTCTACGTCAGCTCAGCTCTTGACGTCGCAGTCAGTCATACATCTAATTGGAGTATTCCGCGCCAGACCCCAGGAGTACGGCATGCAGTTCTCGATGATCTTCGAGGCCCAGATGGCCAATCCGACCGCCGAGCACGAGCGGCAGGTCATCCTCGACTCGGTCGAGCAGGCCGTCTACGCCGAGGAGATGGGCTTCGACCGCATCTGGGCCGTCGAACACCACTCGACCAAGTGGTACTCGCACATGAGCGCCCCGGAGATCTTCCTGACCTGGGTCGCGGCGCGCACGTCGCGGATCCGCATCGCGCACGGCGCCGTCTGCATGCCCTTCAACTTCAACCACCCGGCGCGCGTCGCCGAGCGCATAGGCATGCTCGACACCCTGTCCGGCGGACGCCTCGACGTGGGCGCGGCCCGCGGCGGCACGCTGCAGGAGACCAGCCTCGTCGGCGCCGACATCGAGCGCACCAAAGCCGAGGTCGAGGAGGCGCTGCGCATCATCGGCGCCGCGTGGCAGCAGGACGAGCTCGAGTACGACGGCGAGCTCATGAAGATCTCGCCCCACCCGATCCTGCCGCGCCCCGTGCAGACCCCGCACCCGCCGCTGTTCCTCGCGTGCAGCAAGCAGCCGAGCCTCGTCGAGGCCGCCAACATGGGCGTCGGCGCGCTCGTGCTCGGCTTCGCGGGTCCGGAGGAGGTCGCGAACCTCAACAAGATCTACCGCGACGCGATCGACGCCCGCGACGGCAGCCAGTTCGTCTCCACCGTGCAGAACAACCACCTCGTGGCGCTGTGCCCGACGATCGTGGCCGAGGACGGCCAGAAGGCCCGCCAGATCGGCGCCCGCGGCCAGCGCTTCTTCGCGCAGTCCATCGCGCACTGGTTCTCCGGCGGCAAGTCGGGCATCCCGGACGAGGCCGTCGTCGACGGCGTCGACCACGTCAAGGAGATCCAGGACGCCGCCGAGCAGCAGGTCGCCATGCTGCACGAGGCGAAGATCCCGGTCACCGTGAACGCGACCGCGACGTACAACATCAACCACGCGTACGGCACCGCCGAGGACGCGATCGGCTACGTGCAGAAGCTGATCGACGCCGGCGCCGACGAGATCATGTGCCTCATCCAGATGGGCACCGTGCCGCAGGAGGCGTGCATGGAGACCATCCGGATCTGGGGCGAAGAGGTGATCCCGCACTTCCGCAAGAAGTACGGCGAGAGCTTCGGCGCCTGACGCCGCATCAGACCGGGTCGCCCGTTCCGGTGCGGAGGACTGGAACGGGCGACCCGACCCATGTGTAATCCGTACGGGATCCCGCACGGCCGTCCTGCCCGCGCCGACCACGCGTCGGTGCCGCGCGTCCGGCCGACGGCGGGGACGACGCGCAGCGCCGAGGCGAGGGGTACGACGACATGGCGAGCCTGACCGGAAAGGTCGCGATCATCACGGGGGCCGCGCGCGGCATGGGCGAGGCGGAGGCCCGCCTGTTCGCCGAGCGCGGCGCGAAGGTCGTCATGACCGACATCCTGGAGGACGAGGGCCGTGCGGCCGCCGAGAAGATCGGCGACGCGGCGGTGTTCGTACGGCACGACGTGTCCTCCGCCGAGGACTGGGCCCGCGTGGTCGGCATCGCGACCGAGACCTTCGGCGGCGTCGACGTCCTGGTGAACAACGCGGGCCTGCTGCGGCACGCGCTCGTGATGGAGGAGACGGCGGAGAACCTCGACCGCATCCTCAAGGTCAACCTGTTCGGCGCGTTCCACGGCATCCAGGCGGTCGTCCCGTCGCTGATCGCGCGCGGCGGCGGCTCGATCGTCAACATCTCGTCGCTCGCGGGGCTGCAGGGCATCCCCAGGCACGGGGCGTACGGCGCTTCCAAGTGGGCGGTGCGCGGCCTGACCAAGACCGCCGCGCTGGAACTCGGCGAGGACGGCATCCGGGTCAACTCGGTGCACCCCGGCGGCGTCGACACCGCGATGCTCGGGCGCGAGGTCACCCGGGGCCGCGGCGGGTTCCCGGCCGTGCCGCTGCGCCGGGTGGGGGAGCCGGAGGACATCGGCGAGCTGGTGGTGTTCCTGGCCTCGGACGCGTCGTCGTGGATGACCGGGACCGAGTTCGTCATCGACGGCGGCTCGACGGCGGGCATCGTGCCGCCGATGCGCGGCTGACCGCTGCCGACCGGACCAGAGTGCCCCTTTCTGCTATATAACTTTTAGTTGTACTCTGCATGTATAGCCCGCGCCGGCCGCGCGGGCGACGTACGACGAAGGAAGCGATCACCATGGCGGAACTCCAGGGCCCGAACCTGGCGGGCAAGGTCGTCATCATCACCGGCGCGGCCGGCGGACTCGGCGCGGCCGCCGCCCGCCAGGTCGTCGCGGGCGGCGGCAAGGTCGTCATCACCGACCTGCAGGAGGAACTCGGCGCCAAGACGGCCGCGGACCTGGGGGAGAACGCCCGCTTCCACGCGCACAACGTCACCGACCCGGATCAGTGGCAGACCGTCGTCGACTTCACCCTGGCCGAGTTCGGCAGGATCGACGGCCTGGTCAACAACGCCGGCGTCACCGCAGGCGGCCCGTTCACGCAGGAGACGCTGGAGAACTTCGAGCGCGTCATCAAGGTCAACCTGACCGGCGTGTGGATCGGCATGCAGGCCGTGATCCCCGCGATGAAGCAGGCCGGGGGCGGCTCGATCGTCAACATCTCCTCCGCCGCGGGCCTCATGGGCCTGCCTTACACCGGCTCCTACTCGGCGGCCAAATGGGCCGTGCGCGGCATCGGCAAGACCGCCGCCATCGAACTGGCCGGCGACAAGATCCGCGTCAACTCCGTGCACCCCGGCATGATCTACACGCCGATGACCGCCGTCGTGGGCGTCAAGCCGGGCGAGGGCGGCTACCCCAAGGCCCCGATGGGCCGCGCGGGCGACGCGGACGAGGTCGGCTCGGCCGTCGCGTACCTGCTGTCCGACGCCGCCTCGTACGTCACCGGCGCCGAACTCGCCGTCGACGGCGGCTGGACCGCCGGACCCACCGTCGGCAACGTCGTGGAAGGCTGAGGCGAAACAGATGCCGGCACAGGCCCCCGAGCCCGCGGTCCGCGGCCTCATAGACGCGATGACCTCGGTTTTCCCGCAGGTCGGCACCGAGATCGACGACGCCGTGCAGGCGCGCACGATCCTGGCCGCGGCACCCAAGTCGCCCGCGCCCGAGATACCCGTGGCCGAGGTACGCGACCTCGCGGTCCCCGGTCCCGGCGGCGACATCCCGGTCCGCGTGTACCGCCCGGACGGCAGCGCGCCCGCCGACGTCCTCCCCGTCGTCGTCTTCTGCCACGGCGGCGGCTGGGTGCTGTGCAGCGTCGACACCTACGACTCGTCGGTCCGCGCCCTCGCGAACGCCACCGGCGCGGTGTTCGTCTCCGTCGACTACCGGCTCGCACCCGAGACACGGTTCCCGGGGGCGGCCGAGGACGCGTACGCCGCCTACGTCTGGGCGCGCGCGAACGCCGCCGAGATCGGCGGCGACCCGGCGCGCGTCGCGGTGGCGGGCGACTCCGCGGGCGGCAACCTCGCGGCGGCCGTCGCACTCATGGCACGCGACCGCGGAGTCGCGCAGCCGACGTTCCAACTGCTGCTCTACCCGGTGCTCGACCACCGGCGGGCCACGGAGTCGTACCGCGAGAACGCCGAGGGCTACTTCCTGACCGCCGCGCAACTGGCGTGGTTCTGGACGCAGTACATCGGCCCGGACGGCGACCCGGCGCACCCGTACGCCTCACCCGGCACGGCCGACGATCTCAGCGGCCTGGCACCGGCGTTCGTGGTCGCACCCGCCCTCGACCCGCTGCGGGACGAGGGCGTCGCGTACGCCCGGCGCCTCGCCGAGGCCGGCGTGGTCGCGTCGTACGGCGTCTACGAGGGCATGTTCCACGGCGCCATCGGCATGGGCGCGCTGGTGCCGACCGCCGCGACCGCGTTCGCCGAGGCGACCGAGGCGTTGCGCAAGGCGCTGGCATAGCGAAAGACCGTATCGCCGAACGGGGGTGGCGCCGACAGGTGCCGCCCCCGTTCGGCGCTCGACCACCGAAATCCGCCGTTCCCCAAGAGAAGGTGAGCACCATGGCACCCCAACTCGCCGACCAGCTCGACGGCAAGGTCGCAATCATCACCGGCGCCGCGCGTGGCCAAGGCGAGGCCGAGGCACGCCTGTTCGTCGCCCGGGGCGCGCGCGTGGTGCTCACCGACCTCCTGGAGGAGGAGGGCGAGAAGGTCGCCGCCGAACTCGGCGACGCCGCCCTCTTCGTCCGGCACGACGTCTCGTCGCAGGAGGACTGGGCGAAGGTCGTCGCCACCGCGCTGGAGAACTTCGGCCGGGTCGACGTCCTCGTCAACAACGCGGCCATCTACTGGACCAAGCCGTTCGAGCACGAGACCATCGACGGACTCGACCGCATCTTCAAGGTCAACTTCCAGGGCGTGTTCCTCGGCATGCAGGCCGTCCTGCCGACGATGAAGGCGCAGCGCGCCGGCTCCATCGTCAACATCTCGTCGCAGTCCGGCCTCGAAGGCCTGCCGTCGCACGCCGCCTACGGTGCCACCAAGTGGGCGGTACGCGGGCTGTCGAAGACGGTGTCGCTGGAGGTCGCCGAACACGGCGTACGCATCAACTCGGTCTACCCCGGCGTCATCGACACCCCGATGATCGCCAAGGTCGGCGTCGAGCGCGGCCCGGGCAAGTTCCCGGCCGTACCGCTGCGCCGCGTCGCCGTCCCGGAAGAGGTCGCCGAGACCGTCGCCTTCCTCGCCTCCGACGCTTCGTCCTACATGACCGGCGCCGAGCTCGTCGTCGACGGCGGCATGACAGCAGGCGCCGTACCCCCGCCTGGACGCTACTGACCTGCGCTTTTGCCGCCAGGCATATCGGTTAGGAACTTGGCACGGCGAGCATGTAAAGTAATCCCTGGCCAGCCGGGCGACCGGCTGCCGGGTGAGGGGCTATAGCTCAGCTGGTAGAGCACCTGCATGGCATGCAGGGGGTCAGGAGTTCAAGTCTCCTTAGCTCCACTCACAACACAACTGAACCGGACACCCGCTCAGGCGTCCGCAAGGGGCTATAGCTCAGCTGGTAGAGCACCTGCATGGCATGCAGGGGGTCAGGAGTTCAAGTCTCCTTAGCTCCACAAAGTCTTTGGACGCCCCCTGCCCGCAGAAAGCGCGGGCGGGGGCGACTTTGTTTTTTGGCGGCTTCGCCGCTGGGCGGGGGCTTCGCCACCCGCACCCCCTCCTCTGCGGGGTGTTCCGGCTCGGGTGGTGAATGCGGTCGGGTGGGGCTGTTTCCGCTTCGGGGCGGTCTGCTCGGTGATGGTGTTCCGCCCCTTACAGACCTTCCCGCTAATGCGCGGTCGGGGTGACTTTGTTTTTGGCGGCTTCGCCACCCGCGCCCCCCTCCTCTGCGGGGTGTTCCGGCTCGGGTGGTGGGTGCGGTCGGGGGAGGCTTCTGCTTCGGGGTGGTCTGCTCGGTGATGGTGTTCCGCCCCCCTTTGATGACCGTCCTGCCCGGAGCCGCTCCCCGCGTGACGGGAAACCCACCGTCACTTCCGACCCGCCTTCTTCGAGTCGGTCCCACCCCATGCCCGGCCCCCGACCGTCCTCTCCGGGGCGGTTCCGCCCGGACCGGTGCCCCGCACCACGCGGCCGGAGGCCGCCGGGTGGCAGCACTCCGACCGCGCTCAAACACAAGCGCCCATCTCCGGCCAAGGGCCGACCACCTACACCGTCTCCACCGTTCAGCCCTGCTTGGTTTCCGTATGGCGGGTCGGGGGCGCCTCTACGATGATCGCCGTGACCCGACGCCGTAGTTCCCTCGCCTCATTTGCTCTGGTGATTTGTGCCGCGATGACGCTGTCCGCGTGCAGTTCGGACGACAAGAAGCCGTCCGCCGCGTCCTCTTCGGGAGCCGGCATCGCGGACACGCCGATTCCGGCCGCGCCCGGCGGGGACGAGATCGCGGATCTGCAGTCCCGTTGGTGGGGCTGGGCGGCGTCGCAGCCGGCGGCGACGAACCCGGTGTCCGACACGACCGGTCAGCAGTGCGCGCAGGGACAACCCGACGATGTGTGGTTCGTGGCCGGTACGTTCGGCGCCGATGCGAAGCGCACCTGCACGGTTCCGGCCGGTCGCGCGCTGGCGGGCCCGCTGCTGAACCGCACCGCGGACACCGCCGAGCAGTGCGAGGCGTTCATCGCGGCGTCGGACGGCGAAGTGGTCCTGGACGGCAGCCCGGTAGACGTCAAGAAGGTCGGGCCCGAGGCGGTCAAGTTCACCGGTGTCGCGGGAAATCCTGTGACCAATAGCGCCGGCGAGGTGTCCAAGCAGGGCTGCGGTCTGTGGTTCACGTTGGCCCCGCTCGCACCTGGCGCCCACAAGCTCACCATCAGCGGCGTCAGCGACGACTTCAAGGTGTCGGTCGAGTACACCCTCAACGTCGCCGACTGAGGCCGCAGGTCGCGATCGCGCACGCGCCGAAGGCGCACCGGCGGGTCAGGCGAGGAAGCCGCGGAGCAACGCTGCTGTGCCGTCGAGGTGTTCGGCCATCGCCCGGCGGGCGGCTTCGGGGTCGGCGTCGATGACGGCCCGGACTATCGCGGCGTGTTGCACGGCGCTGTGCTCGATGTTGCGTTCGAGGACCGGGATGGCGTTCAGCAGGTCGTTGAGGCGCATGCGGACGTCCGCCGCGGCCGCGGTGAGGCTGGACGACCCGGTCAGTTCCGCGAGCGTCAGGTGGAACGCGGTGTCGAGGCGGCGGTAGTCCTCGGGGGTCGCGGTGTCGACGGCGTCGAGGCGGGCCAGGAGGAGGGCGCGCTGCGCCGGGTCGAGACCCCGTCCGGCGAGGGTCTGCACCGCGCCGACTTCGAGCACCTCGCGGAAGGTGAGGGCGTCGTCGAGCGCCGGTCCCATGTCCTCGACACGGCGGCGCGCCTCGCCCGGTTCGGGGGCCGGCGGCGGGCCGGTGACGAACGTCCCGCCGAAGCGGCCCCGGCGTACCTCGACGTGTCCGGCCTGCTGGAGCGCGCGGAGCGCCTCGCGCAGGGTGATCCGGCTGACGCCCAGACGGGCGGCGAGGTCGCGTTCGGCGGGGAACCTGGCGCCAGGGGGTACGACGCCGAGCTTGATCGCGGCCATGAGGCGTTCGACGGTCTCCTCGAACGCGTTGCCCGCGCGGACCGGGCGCAGCACCGCGTCGGCCGTCGGATCGCCCCACGCCCCGGACTCGGACGCGCGTTCATCGGCGTCGGTCGGCACCGCACCACCCCCTCGACGCGCGGATTCTTTCATCCAATCAATGGACTGATGTTAGACCAATGAGATTGGATAGCCCCGAACGATGGCCGGACGACGGGAGATCGGTGTGACGCAGGGGAGGGCGGCCGTGGCAGGGGAACAGCCGTACGACGTGGACCGGCTCCGGGCCCGGATCGCCGAGGGGGAGATCGACACCGTCCTCGTCGCCTTCACCGACATGCAGGGCCGGCTCCAGGGCAAGCGCCTGTCCGCGCGCTACTTCCTCGAAGAGGTCGTCGCCCACCACACCGAGGGCTGCAACTACCTGCTGGCCGTGGACATCGACATGAACACCGTCGACGGCTACGCCATGAGCTCCTGGGAGACCGGGTACGGCGACTTCGTCCTCGTCTCCGACATGGCGACGCTGCGCGAAGTGCCGTGGAACGCGGGCACCGCGATGGTGCTCGCCGACCTGGCCTGGCCCGACGGACGCCCGGTGGTCGCCTCGCCGCGGCAGATCCTGAAGGCGCAGACGGACCGGCTCGCGGCCCTGGGGCAGCGCGCGATGGTGGGCACCGAGCTGGAGTTCGTCGTCTACCGCGACACGTACGAGCAGGCGTGGAACCGCGGCTACCGCGACCTCACGCCGGCCAACCAGTACAACGTCGACTACAGCGTGCTCGGCACCGCCCGGATCGAGCCGCTGTTGCGGCGCATCCGCAACGAGATGACCGCCGCGGGCATGTACGTCGAGTCCGCGAAAGGCGAGTGCAACCTCGGCCAGCACGAGATCGCCTTCCGCTACACCGAAGCCGTGCGCACCTGCGACCACCACAGCATCTACAAGAACGGTGCCAAGGAGATCGCCGCTCAGGAGGGCATGAGCCTGACCTTCATGGCCAAGCCCAATCAGCGCGAGGGCAATTCGTGCCACATCCATCTGTCGCTGCACGGCGAGGACGGCCCGGTGCTGAGCGGTGACGGGCCGTACGGGCTCTCCAAGGCGGGCGCGCACTTCCTGGCCGGCCAGCTCGTCACACTGCGCGAGTTCACCCTGCTGTACGCGCCGAACATCAACTCCTACAAGCGCTACCAGCCCGGCACCTTCGCCCCCACCGCCGTGCAGTGGGGGGTCGACAACCGGACGTGCGCGCTGCGCCTGGTCGGCCACGGCCAGTCGCTGCGTGTCGAGAACCGCGTCCCCGGCGGCGACGTGAATCCGTATCTCGCGGTCGCGGGCATGATCGCCGCGGGCCAGTACGGCATCGACAACGAACTGCCGCTGCCGGGACCGCAGACGGGCAACGCGTACACCTCCGGCGCCGAAACCGTGCCGACCACGCTGCGCGAGGCGCTGGACCTGTGGGAGAAGAGCGAGCTCGCGCGCGCGGTGTTCGGCGACGAGGTGCACGCGCACTATGCGAACGCCGCGCGCGTGGAGCTGGCGGCGTATGAAGCGGCGGTCACCGACTGGGAGTTGTTCCGCGGCTTCGAGCGCATGTAGGGCGCGCGCACGGCGCGTGAGGCGGCCGGAGGTCGAACGCACACGGCCCGCGTGACGTGTCAGGTGAGTCGTCTGTGGCTCGGAGCGCGGCACACAACGCATCAAGACATCGCAAGAGAGACAGAGAAAGGGCCGCGATGGCCGACGACGTCTTCGACGTGATCAACCCGGCGACCGAGGAAACGGTCGCCTCCGTGCCGATGGCGAGTGCCGCCGAGGTGGATGCCGCGGTACGCCGCGCCGCCGCCGCGTACCCGTCGTGGCGCGCCGTCGCGCCCGGCGACCGCGCCCGCCTGCTGCGCCGCTTCGCCGAGGTCGTCGACGCCCACACCGACGAACTGGCGGCCCTCGAAGTGGCCGAGGCCGGGCATCCGGTGGGCAACGCGCGCTGGGAGGTCGGCAACCTGCGCGACGTCCTGCACTACTACGCCGGTGCGCCCGAGCGCCTGACCGGGCGTCAGATCCCGGTGCCGGGCGGCATCGACGTCACCTTCCAGGAGCCGCTGGGCGTCGTCGGCCTCATCGTGCCCTGGAATTTCCCGCTGCCCATCCTCGGATGGGGCCTGGCGCCCGCGCTCGCGGCCGGCAACACGGTCGTCGCCAAGCCGGCCGAGCTGACGCCGCTGACCGCGCTCAGGGTCGCCGAACTGGCACTGGAGGCCGGTCTTCCGGAGGGTGTGTTCCAGGTGCTGCCCGGCCGCGGAACCGAGGCGGGCCGCGCGCTGGTCGACCACGAACTCGTTCGCAAGATCGTGTTCACCGGCTCGACGGTGGTCGGCAAGGAGATCATGGCGCGCGCCGCGGGCGGCGTGAAGCGCGTGACGCTCGAACTCGGCGGCAAGAGCGCCAACATCGTGTTCGCCGACGCCGACCTGGAGAAGGCCGCGGCGGCGGCGCCGATGTCGTTCTGCGACAACACGGGGCAGGACTGCTGCGCGCGGAGCCGCATTCTGGTGCAGCGCGGCGCGTACGACCGGTTCCTCGAACTGCTGGAGCCGCACATCCTCGCGGTGCGCGCGGGCGACCCCGGCGACCCGGCAACCGAGATGGGCCCGCTGGTCTCGGCCGCCCAACTCGACCGGGTGCGCGGGTACGTGCCCGACGACGCACCCGTCGCCATCCGCGGCACGGTGCCGTCCGGCAAGGGCTTCTGGTACCCGGCCACGGTCCTGACGCCCGCCGATCCGCTGGACCGGACCGTCACCGACGAGATCTTCGGCCCGGTGACCGCGGTGATCCCGTTCGAGGACGAGGACGACGCGGTGCGCATCGCCAACGCGACCGTCTACGGCCTGGCCGGCTCGATCTGGACCCGCGACATCGGCCGCGCACTGCGGGTCAGTCGCGGCGTCGAGGCGGGCAATCTGTCCGTCAACTCACACTCCTCGGTCCGCTATTGGACGCCCTTCGGCGGCTTCAAACAGTCCGGCCTCGGCCGCGAACTGGGCCCGGACGCACTGGCGGCCTTCACCGAGACGAAGAACGTGTTCATCGGAACGGAGTGACCGATGACCGACAGAGCGAGCATCGGACCGGAGTGACCGATGACCGACAGAGCGAGCATCGGAACGGAGTGACCGATGACCGGACAAGCGCCATCGGTACGGAGTGACCGACCGATGACCGGCAACCGCCGCATCAAAGCACGTACGGAGGAACAGTGAAGCGTTTCGAGGGCCGCACGGCCGTCATCACCGGTGCCGGCAGCGGCATCGGCCTGGCCACCGCGAAGCGCCTCGCGTCCGAGGGCGCCAACGTGGTCTGCGTCGACGTCGACGAGACCGCGGGCAAGGCCGCGGCGGAGGCGGCAGCCGGCCTGTTCGTCAAGGCCGACGTCACCTCCGAGGCCGACGTCGAAGCCATGTACCAGGCCGCGTTCGACACGTACGGCCGCATCGACGTCGCGTTCAACAACGCCGGCATCTCGCCGCCCGACGACGACTCGATCCTGACCACCGGCCTCGACGCGTGGCGCCGCGTGCAGGAGGTCAATCTGACGTCGGTCTATCTGTGCTGCAAGTACGTCATCCCCTACATGCAGCGCCAGGGCAAGGGGTCGATCGTCAACACCGCGAGCTTCGTGGCCCGCATGGGGGCGGCGACGTCGCAGATCTCCTATACCGCGTCGAAGGGCGGGGTGCTGGCCATGTCGCGCGAACTTGGCGTGCAATTCGCGCGGGAGGGTATTCGTGTCAACGCCCTGTGCCCGGGGCCGGTGAATACTCCGCTGCTGCAAGAGCTGTTCGCCAAGGACCCGGAGCGCGCGGCACGACGACTTGTGCACATCCCCACCGGGCGCTTCGCGGAGGCCGAGGAGATCGCGGCGGCGGTCGCGTTCCTCGCCTCCGACGACGCGTCCTTCATCACTGCCGCCGAGTTCCTGGTCGACGGCGGGATTTCGGGTGCCTACGTGACACCGCTCTAGCCGCCCGCAAGAACCACGGCATCGTCAGCGAGACAGGTGGTACCTCTCATGCCCCGCCCCGTCATCGGCATCACCGCCTACAGCGAACAGGCCAAATGGGCCGCCTGGGACGTGCAGGCGACGCTCCTCCCGCAGGCGTACGTCGACCGTGTCGCGGCCGCCGGCGGGCTGCCCGTGCTCCTGCCGTCCGTGCCGGATGTCGCCGAGGTCGTCGACCGCATCGACGCGCTTCTGATCGCCGGGGGCGGCGACATCGATCCGGCCAGGTACCGGAGCGAGGCGCACGAGCGCACCGGGTTCGTGCGCCCGGCGCGGGACACGGCCGAGTTCGCGCTCGCCGAGCGGGCGTTCGACGCACGTATCCCGGTGCTGGGCATCTGCCGCGGCCTCCAGGTCCTCAACGTCCTGCGCGGCGGCACGCTGGTCCAGCATCTGCCGGACCGGCTCGGCGACGAGCGCCACGCGCCCGCTCCCGGGCAGTACGGGCGGCACCCGGTCTCCCTGGTGCCGGGGAGCCGCACGGCGCAGTTGTACGGGCGGACCGAGTTGGACGTCGCGACGTACCACCACCAGGCCGTGGACACGCTCGGCGCCGGACTCGTGGTGACCGGGCGGGCCCCCGACGGAACCGTCGAAGCGCTGGAGGTGCCGGGCCACCCGTTCGCGATCGCGGTGCAGTGGCACCCCGAGGTGGACGACGACCTGTCGCCGTTCGCGGGACTCGTGGCGGCGGCCGAGGCGCGCTCGGCGTCGACGGCGGTCCCGGTCTGAGGCCGCCGCGCCGGAGGCGCCCGCATGCCGCGGTGCGCCCCGGCGCGCACGCCGGTTGATGTCAAGGACAGGAGACGCGCACCACAACGCGGGTCGGACTCAGGCGCATCACGGTTGCGTGACGTACTGCCCCGATAGGCGAATTCTCCGGTTACCAATCAGTATGGTCGCCGGTCATGACCCCCCTCGCGTGGACCCTGTTCGCGGTGGCCGCCATCGTGGCGGTCGCCGACTGGGCCGCAGTCGGACGCGAGGATTTGCGGCTCGAAAGCCGGGCCAAGCCGGCCGTCATCGTGGCGCTCATAGCCGTGGCGGCCGCACTCGACCCGTCCAGCGAGAGCCAGCGCGCCGCCTTCCTCATAGCCCTCGGCCTGTCGCTGACCCGCGATGTGCTCACGCTCGGGGGCGAACGGCACTTCGTGGCGGCCGTCGGCGCGTCCCTCGCGGCACACGCGGCCTATGTCGTCGGGTTCCAGCAGGTCGGCTGGTCGTGGCTGTGGGCCGCGGCCGGCATCGTGGTCGTTCTGGTGGCAACCCTCGGGTACGCGGTCCGGCTTGTCCTCGGTGTCCGCGCGTCCCGTCCCATGTTGACGCTGCCGGTCGTGATCTACATCGGCGTGCTGTCGGTCATGGTGGTGGCGGCGTCCGCGACCGGTCGGCCGACCGCGGTCGCGGGGGCGTTCCTGTTCTACTGCTCGGACGCCCTCGCCGGGTGGAACCGCTTCCGGGAGGAAACGCCGTACGCCCGCATCAGCATCGCGGTGTCGTACCACCTCGCGCAGATGCTTCTCGTCCTGTCGCTCGTCTGACGCGGGCGGCCTTCGCGGGGATATCGCGAGGTCGGCGGAGCACCATCCGGTACCCTGTGGCTATGCGTGCCGTACTGCTGCTTACCGGGCCGCGCTGAGCAGGACGGGCGACCACCTCGCATGAGGCGCTGTCGCCCACCTCGGCGCGGCGACCCCTCCTGTGCGAGGGGTTTTTGTATTTCCGGCAAGACCGCGTTATTTCGACGGCCAATACGACACGCACACGTGTGCACCCAGGAGCCCTGAGGACGATGACCGAGACGACGCAGGCCGCCGAGCCGACCGAGCCCTACCGCTACACGGCCGCCATGGCCGGCGAGATCGAGCTGCGCTGGCAGGACCGCTGGGAAGGGGACGGCACGTTCGAGGCCCCGAACCCGGTGGGCCCGCTGGCCGAGCCGGACAAGGTCGCGGGCCGCGAGAAGATGTTCGTGATGGACATGTTCCCGTACCCGTCGGGTGTGGGCCTGCATGTCGGCCACCCCCTGGGCTACATCGCCACCGACGTGTTCTCCCGGTACAAGCGCATGACCGGGTTCAATGTGCTGCACACCCTGGGCTACGACGCGTTCGGCCTGCCCGCCGAGCAGTACGCGGTGCAGACCGGCACGCACCCGCGCATCACCACCGAGGCGAACATCGCCACCATGCGCCGTCAGCTGCGCCGCCTGGGCCTGGGCCACGACCCGCGCCGCTCGATCTCGACGATCGACCCGGACTACTACCGCTGGACGCAGTGGATCTTCCTGCAACTGCGCACGTCCTGGTACGACACCGAAGCTGACGGCGGCAAGGGCCGCGCGCGGCCGATCGCCGACCTGGTCGAGCAGTTCGAGAAGGGCACCCGAGCGGTTCCCGGCGGTGGGGTGTGGGCCGACCTGAGCCGCGCGGAGCAGGCGAAGGTGGTCGACGGCTTCCGCCTGGCCTACCTGTCCGAGGCGCCGGTCAACTGGTGCCCAGGTCTGGGCACCGTGCTGGCGAACGAGGAGGTCACCGCCGACGGGCGCAGCGAGCGCGGCAACTTCCCGGTGTTCAAGCGCAGCCTGAAGCAGTGGATGATGCGGATCACCGCTTACTCCGACCGGCTGATCGACGACCTGGACACGCTGGACTGGCCCGAGCCGATCAAGCTGATGCAGCGCAATTGGATCGGCCGGTCCGAGGGCGCGCACATCGACTTCGCCTTCGCGGGCCACGAGGACGTGTCCGTCCGCGTGTTCACGACCCGTCAGGACACCCTGTTCGGCGCGACGTACATGGTCCTGGCGCCCGAGCACGAGCTGGTCGGGGCCGTCGTGCCCGATGCCTGGCCGGCGGGTACGCCGGAGGCGTGGACGGGCGGGGCGGCCACCCCGGCGGAGGCGGTCGCGGCGTACCGTGCCGAGGCCGCGTCCAAGTCCGAGGTCGAGCGGCAGACCGAAGGCCGTGACAAGACCGGTGTCTTCACGGGGGCTTACGCGGTCAACCCGGCCGGCGGCACGGCCGTCCCCGTGTTCATCGCCGACTACGTGCTGGCCGGCTACGGCACCGGCGCCATCATGGCGGTGCCCGCCCACGACCACCGGGACTTCGAGTTCGCCCGCAAGTTCGAGCTGCCGATGATCTGCGTCGTCGAGCCCGACGACGGCCGCTCGACCGACCCGGCCACCTGGGACGACGCGTTCGTCTCCAAGACCGCCCGGATCGTCAACTCGGCCACGCCCGACTTCAGCCTGAACGGCCTGGACGTGACCGAGGCCAAGCGCGCCATGGACGCGCATCTGGCGGCGCAGGGCGTCGGCGCGCCGACCGTCACCTACCGGCTGCGGGACTGGCTTTTCAGCCGCCAGCGGTACTGGGGCGAGCCCTTCCCGATCGTCTACGACGAGGACGGCATCGCGCACGAACTGCCGGACTCCATGCTGCCGGTCGAGCTGCCGGAGATCGACGACTACAGCCCGCGCACGTTCGACCCGGACGACGCCGACTCGCAGCCCGAGACGCCGCTGTCGCGGCGCGAGGACTGGGTGACGGTCGAACTGGACCTGGGCGACGGGCCGCGTACCTACCGCCGCGAGACCAACACGATGCCCAACTGGGCGGGTTCGTGCTGGTACGAACTGCGCTACGTGGACCCGACCAACCCCGACCAGCTGGTCGACCCCGAGAACGAGAAGTACTGGATGGGTCCGCGTACCGCGGGCGCGTCCGGCGGCGTCGACCTGTACGTCGGCGGGGCCGAACACGCCGTGCTGCACCTGCTGTACGCGCGTTTCTGGCACAAGGTGCTGTTCGACCTGGGCTACGTGTCGTCGTTCGAGCCGTTCCACAAGCTGTTCAACCAGGGCTACATCCAGGCCTTCGCCTACACCGACGCGCGCGGTGTGTACGTGCCGGCCGAAGAGGTCACGGAGGAGGACGGCAAGTTCTTCTTCGGGGTCGAAGAGGTCAAGCGCGAGTACGGCAAGATGGGCAAGTCGCTGAAGAACTCGGTGACTCCCGACCAGATCTGCGAGGAGTACGGCGCGGACACCCTGCGCCTGTACGAGATGTCCATGGGCCCGCTGGAGGCCTCCCGCCCGTGGGACACGCGCGCGATCGTCGGCTCGTACCGCTTCCTGCAGCGCCTGTGGCGCAACATCATCGACGAGTCGACCGGTGAGGTGCGGGTCGCCGACACCGAGCCCGACGAGGCGACGCTGCGCGCGATGCACAAGGCGATCGACGGCATGCGCAAGGACCTGGAAGGCATGCGGTTCAACACGGCCATCGCCAAGGCGATCGAGCTGAACAACCATCTGACCAAGCTGGACTCGGTGCCGCGCCCGGTCGCGGACAAGTTGGTCCTGATGGTCGCGCCGCTGGTGCCGCACGTCGCCGAGGAGCTGTGGGCGCGCCTGGGCCACGACGGGTCGCTGGCGCACCACGACTTCCCGGAGGCGGACCCCGCGTACGTCGTCGACGACACGGTGACGTGTGTCGTGCAGATCAAGGGCAAGGTCAAGGCGCGCCTGGAGGTGCCGCCGGGCATCGGCGAGGACGACCTGCGCGAACTGGCCCTGGCCGACGCGGCGGTCCAGTCCGCGCTGGGCGGCGCGGCGGTGCGGATGGTCGTCGTACGGCCGCCCAAGCTGGTGAACATCGTTCCGGCGTGAGCCGGGCACGGACGCGCCCGTCTGGCCGCGTCCCGACGGGCGTGGACGGTCTTCTCCGTCCGCGCCCGTTCTGTTCGAGGGTGATTCGCCCACCTTCGTTTCCCTGCCGTGTACGGTGCATTTCCGGGCTGTGACGATCGCCCTGGATCGCGGTGTTTTCGTCCGGCGCGGACGCCCGGTGCCTCAGCGGCGCTACTGTTGGGGCATTCGCAGGTGGCGACCTGGGAGGAGACCAGCCGTGTCACTCGCCTCGGACGGTGCGCAAGCCGTCGCCCTCTTCCTGGGCGCAGGGGTCGCCGCGCTGATGGTGCTGATCGGTGTGGTGGTGATCATCGGGGTGATGGTGCGGCGTGCGGTGCGGCGCAGAATCGACCGGCATGCGCCGCGCCTGCGGGGCCTGGTGGACGACGCGGCGTCGCGGGCCCGCGCGTACACCCGCCCGGGTGGCGCCGGCGAGGCGGCCCGACTGCGGTCCGCGGTACGCAAGTCCCTCGAACACACCCGCAGGGTCCTCGACGCCGGCTACGCACGGGACACCCAGCTCGCCGAGGCCCGGCAACTCCTCGCCCGCCTCGAACGCTTCGCCGAGGGCCTGGACACCGACCTGCGGATGCTGGAGCGCGAGCCGGACCCGGTCCGGATGGAGCGCGAGCTGCCCGCGCTGCGCGAACGGGCCGAGCGGGTCCAGCACGCCGCCGGGTCGCTGCGCTGGGCCGCGCAGGACCGCGAGCAGGTTCTCGCGCACGACGACCTCGACCGGCTCGGGCGCGAGGTCGAGCAGGAGGTCGCGGCATTGCGCGAGACCACGCAGGCGGCCAAGGACGCGCTCGGCCCCTGACACGTGCGCGACGCGTTTGCCGGGCAGGTCGCGCGGAACGGTGGATGTGCGGCCGACGCGCGACCGGTGTCCGACCGCCCGGGTGCGGTGAACGTTTTCCTCGTCCCTTGTCCCTTCGCCGACGGGTAGCTTCAGCCCCATGACGACCGAAGTCGCGATCGTTACCGATTCCACGGCGTACCTGCCCGACGCGGTCGTCGAGCAGCACGGCATCGTCGTCGTGCCGCTCAAGGTCGTGCTCCGCGGGCGGCCGCTCGACGAGGGGACGGAGGCGACGCCGGCCGGCCTTGCCGAGGCGCTGCGGCAGAAGCGCGTGGTGACGACGTCGCGCCCGTCGCCGGAGACGTTCGCGGAGACGTACCGGCGGGTCGCGGAGGGCGGCGCGCGCGAGATCGTGTCGGTGCACTTGTCGGCGGAGCTGTCGGGCACGTACGAAGCGGCATTGCTGGCCGCGCGAGAGTCCCCCGTGCCGGTCCGTGTGGTCGATTCCCGGACACTGGCCATGGCCATGGGCTTCCCGGTCCTGACCGCGGCCGAGGCGGCGGCGGACGGCGCGTCGGCGGAGGACGCGGCGACGGCGGCGGAGAAGCGCGCGGGGGCGACCTCGGGATTCTTCTACGTGGACACGCTGGAGTACCTGCGGCGCGGCGGGCGCATCGGCGCCGCCGCCGCGCTCATGGGCGCGGCGCTCGCGGTCAAGCCGCTGCTGCACGTCTCGGACGGTCGGGTGGCCCCGCTGGAGAAGGTCCGCACGTCTGCGCGGGCCATCAGCCGGCTTGAGGAGATCGCCTTGGAAGCGGCCGGCGAGGGCCGGGTCGATGTGGCTGTGCACCACTTGGCCAGCCCGGACCGCGCCGAGGCGTTGGCTGGTCGACTACGCGAACGCCTGCCGCAGCTGGGGGAGTTGTACGTATCCGAGGTCGGCGCGGTGATCGGCGCGCACGCGGGCCCGGGGCTGCTCGCCGTGGTGGTCTCCCCGAAGTAGGGCGCCGGCGCGGTTCGTTCGGCGTGTCGCGGGGCGTTGCCATCTACCTCATCTCCACGGCCGCGGTCGAGCCCGTCGTCCACAGGCTCGGGGTTGTCCACAGATTTCGATCACCGGCGCGGGGCGCCCGACTTCGCCGCCTAGCGTCGAGGCATGTCGAAATCACCGAACCCCCGGACCGCCTCCCGACTCGCCGCGTTGTTCCCGGCCGACGCCGCCACCGGGCGGCACGCAACCGATGCCGCGCTCGGGCCGCACCGTTCCGACGCCCCTGCCTCCTCGCGCCACGCCGCGGCGTCGCCCGAGACCCCGCCGCCCGGCGTGCCGCCACCCGGTCCGGACCCGTGGGCGGGCGTCCCGGAGCCCGTCGGCGGCGGGTCCCGGGACGCCGCGGCCGACCGAGACGCCTCCGCCGAGCCGCTGCCCGCCGCAACCCGCTTCGCCGCGACGGTCGCGGACCGAATCCCGCCCGGCCTCAAGGCGTTCCGCATCGCGGTGGACGGGCGGGTGGTGGCGGCGGTGGCCGCCCTGGCACTCCTCGCGATCGTCATCGCCGGCGTGGGCTGGTGGCGGTCGCGTCCGCAGACGGTGGCGGTGCCTGCGGCCGTCGCGGCCTCCGCCTCCGGGGCCGCTGTCGGGGCCGATTCCGGGACCGCTGCTCCCGGTGCCACTGCGGGATCGCTCGGCTCGGGCGCCCCCCGGCCGGATCCGCTTGCCTTGCCCGCCTCGGCTGCCCTGGCGGCTTCGACCGACCCCTCCGCGGCCGCGGCCGCCGCGTCGGTGTCCGTCCATGTCGTCGGACGCGTCGCCCGCCCCGGCCTGTTCGCCCTCCCCGCCGGATCCCGCGTCGACGACGCCCTCAAGGCGGCCGGCGGGGCGCTCCCCGGTACGGACCTGGCCGCTCTCAACCTGGCGCGTGTGCTGTCCGACGGCGAGCAGGTGCCGGTCGGTGTGCCCGGGGCAACCGCCGTCCCGGCCCCGGCGGGTGCGCCCGCGGCGTCCGCGGCGGGGAAGGGCGCGGCAAACGGCGCGGCGGCCGGTGTCGTCGACCTGAACACGGCCACCGCCGAACAACTCGAGGGCCTGCCCGGCATCGGCCCCGTCATGGCCGCGAGCATCCTCGACTGGCGTCGCGCGCACGGCCGGTTCACCTCGGTCGAGCAACTCCGCGAGATCCGCGGCATCGGCGAACGCCGCTTCGAGGAACTCCGCCCGAGGGTGCGCGTATGAGCACGCCACCGGTCCAGGGCCGCCCGGGCGATGCCGCCCGTACCGCCGCGGTCGACCTCAGGCTCGTTCCGGGCGCCGTTGCGGCCTGGGGTGCCGCGTGGTGCGTTCCGGCCGTACGCCCGGTCGTGGCCTGGACGTTCGTCGGCGGCTGCGTGGTCGGAGCAACCGCCCTGTCCGCCCTGTGCCGGGGGCGCACGATCCGCGCCACGGCGGCCGTCGCCCTCGTCTGCTGTGCGGCCGGCGGAGCGTCCGCGACCCTGCAGACCTCCGCGCAGCGGGCCGGGCCCGTCCGTGCGCTCGCCGACCGGGGCGCCACCGTCACCGCGCAACTCATCGTCACCGGCGACCCGACAGTGGTCGTCCCCAAGGTCCGCGGCACATCGCTCGGCACCGCGAAGTTCCGCATCCCGGCGCGCGTCGACCGGCTCGTCACCCCCGCCGGCCCGTCCGTGCGCCTGCGAACTCCCGTGCTGATTCTGGCGACCGGGCAGGCCCCGTGGCCTCGGCTGCTGCCCGGCACACGCATCAACGCGGTCGGCCGGCTGGTCGCCGCCCGGCCGGACAGCCCGGCGACCGCGCTCCTCATCGTCGAATCCGCGCCCCGGGTGACCGGCCGTCCGTCCGACCACCAGCGGTTGGCGGGCCATGTCCGGGACCGGCTGCGCCGGGCCTGCGCAGGTCTGCCCGCCGCACCGCGCGGGCTGCTCCCCGGCCTGGTCGTCGGCGACACCTCAGCCGTTCCCCTTGGTCTCACCGAGGACTTCAGGACCACCGAACTTACCCACCTGATGGCGGTGAGCGGCACCAACATCACCATCCTGCTCGGCGCCGCGCTCCTGACGTTCCGTCATGTGGGGGTCCGGGGGCGCGCGTTGCCCGTGCTGGGTGCGGGGGCCGTGGTGGGCTTCGTCGTCCTCGCGCGCCCCGAACCCAGCGTGCTGCGGGCCGCGCTCATGGGGCTGGTGACGCTAGCCGCCCTGTTCGGCGGGTGGCGCCGCCACGGCCCCTCCGCCCTGGCCGCCGCGGCACTGCTTCTGGTACTGCTGGACCCGGCGCTGGCGCGCAGTTTCGGGTTCATCCTCTCGGTGCTGGCCACCGGAGCCCTGCTGCTGATCGCCCCGCGCTGGGCCGCGGCCCTCGTGCGCCGCGGCTGGCCCGCCCCGATCGCCGTGGTCGTCGCGGTCCCGTGCGCCGCCCAGGCCGTCTGCGCCCCTGTTGTCGTCACCTTCACCGAGCGGGTCAGCATCGTCGCGGTCCCGTGCAACCTGCTGGCGGAGTTCGCCGTCGCACCCGCGACCGTGCTCGGGTTCGTCGTGCTGCTCGTGGCGCCCCTGTACATCCCGGCCGCCGCCCTGGTCGCGCACGTTGCGGCGGTGCCGGTGGCGTGGATCGCCCTGGTCGCCCGCACCGGGGCGGCGTTCCCCGGGGCTACCGTCGGCTGGCCCGGCGGCCTGCCGGGCGGTCTCGCCCTCGCCGTCGTCACCGTCGCCGCGATTCCCCTCACCCGTGCGCTCGTCCGGCGGCCCGTCGCCGTCACCGTGCTTGCGGCCGTGGTGCTCATCGCGTTGCTGCGCCCCCAGCCGCTCATTCGTCCCCTCACCGGGTGGCCGCCGCCCGGCTGGCACTTGGTGGCCTGCGACGTCGGGCAGGGCGACGCCTTCGTGCTCAACGCCGGACACGGCCGAGGCGTCGTGGTGGACACCGGCCCCGACCCGCACGCCGTCGACCGGTGCCTGCGCGACCTCGGCATCGACCGCGTCCCGCTGGTCATACTCAGCCACTTCCACGCCGACCACGTGGAGGGCCTGCCCGGTGTGCTGAACGGCCGGGCGGTCGGCGCCGTCGAGACGTCCGGCCTGCGTGAGCCGGCCGGCGAGGTCGCCCGCGTACAGCGCTGGGCCGAGGCGGCCCGGGTGCCGGTGCAGACTGCCCGGCACGGCGAGCAACGCGTCGTCGCCGACGGTGCGCTGCGGTGGCGGGTGATCGGCCCGCGTGATCCGCAGGCCGTCCGCCGGTACCGCGGTTCGGCGCCCAACAACGCCAGCACGGTGGTCCTCGCCGAGGTCTCCGGCATCCGGATCCTGTTCACCGGCGACGTCGAGCCAGAGGCCCAGCGGGCGTTGCGTGCCGACCTGTCCGGCATCCGGGTGGACGTCCTCAAGGTCCCGCACCACGGCTCGGCGCGGCAGGACCCGGCGCTGTTCCTGGGCCTGCGTCCGCGACTGGCGCTCGTCTCGGTCGGCGCCGGGAACACCTACGGCCATCCGAGCCGTGCGGCGCTCTCGCTCCTCACCGCGGCGGGCGCACACACCGCCCGTACCGACCTCCAGGGCGCAATCGCCTTGTCCGGTACGGCCAAGGACCTGCGCATCACCACCCGCCCCCGGTCCCGGGTCGTCGCCCGAGGCGGCCCGCCGGCCCGTCACGACCACGGCCACGCTGCACAAAGTTCTGCCTTGAATCGCTCGGCGCTCTGTGGTTGCTTGAGTTCGTCAAGTAAGTCGGAGGGACCACAAGTCCAGGCACGTGTCACCACAGGCAGGGTTCCGAGGAGCACGGCGCACCGAGCCGTTCCGCCGGGGGAACGGGCCCTCAGCGCCGAGGAGTCGCCGATGTTTCCGAGAACCATGCCGCCCCGCCGCTCCGCCCCGCGCGTCCGGCGCCGAAGGCTCGCGGCGGTGGCGGCGGCCGCCGCCTTCGCCCTGTCGGCCACCGCGTGCGGGGGCGGCTCCGACGACGGCGGTTCCGTCGGCGGCACCGCGCAGCGGGGCGGCTCGGTCACGATCCCGCTGCCGGTGGAATCGCGCGGGCTCGACCCGTTCACCGCGTCCTACACCGGCTCGGCCGACTCCAGCCGGATGGCCGCGCTCTACGACTTCCTGGTGTACCTGGACCCGGCCGACGGCAAGGTCAAACCGCGCGTCGCGGAGAGCCTCGTCCCGGACGCCACCGGCGCGGTCTGGACGCTGAAGATCAAGCCCAAGGTGAACTTCAGCGACGGCACGCCCTACGACGCCGCCGCGGTCAAGGCGAACTGGGACGCCAACAACGACCCGGCGATGAGCTCCATCCACCGCGCCAACATGGCCGGTGTGACCAGCGAGGTCGCCGGGCCGCTGGAGCTGCGCATCACGCTGGCGAAGCCCAACCTGAACTTCGACCGCACGGTGGCCAACGGCCTCGCACACATCGCCTCGCCCACCGCGTTCAAGGCCGACCCCAAGGGGTTCCCGAGCAAGCCGGTCGGTGCCGGCCCGTTCCTGCTCAAGGAGTGGGTGCGCGGCAGCCAGCAGGTCATGGTGCGCAACCCCACCTACTGGCAGGCCGGGTTGCCCATGCTCGACCAGATCACCTTCACGGTCATGCCCGACAGCACGCAGCTGCTCAACACCCTGGGCAACAACCAGGCCGACATCACCGTGACCTCCAACGGGGAGGCCGAGGAGATCGCCGCGACCAAGAACCTCGAGGCGATCACGACCCAGGTCTACGGCGGCCAGTACTTCCTGATGAACATGCGCCGCGCGCCCTTCGACGACCCGCGCGCCCGGCGCGCGATGGCCATGGCCTTCGACGGCGCCGCGATGATGCAGACCCTCTACCAGGGCGATATCAAGACCGCGGACGGACTCTTCCCCGACAACTCCCCGCTGATCGACCCGTCGGTGTCGGCGCAGCCGGCGTACAACCAGGCCGAGGCGCAGAAGCTGTTCGACGAGCTGGCCGCCGAGGGCAAGCCGGTCAACTTCACGTACCTCACGCAGCAGAACGCCAACGCGCGCAAGACGGCCGAGTACATGCAGAGCCGACTGGCCCAGTACAAAAACGTCAAGATGGAGGTCGAGGCTCTGGAGGTCACGGCGTACATCACCAAGGGGCTGGTCAACCGCGACTTCCAGGCCCAGAACTTCGGTATGTGGCTGGCCGACCCGGACCCGGGCATCGACAGCCTGTTCCGTACCGGTTCCCCGACCAACTACTCGGGCTACGCCAACCCGGCGGCGGACGCGGCGCTCGACCAGGCGCGGGCCGCCACCACGCCGGAGGGGCGGCGTGCCGCGTACTCCGAACTGGTCAAGCTCACCGCGCAGGACGTGCCGTTGTTCGTCTGGCAGGAGGCGACCACCTCGGTCATCCACCGGCCGAGCGTGACCGGGTTGCAGGTGGTCAACGACGGTGCGCTGGTGGTGGACCAGATCGCCCTGAAGAAGTGACCGGGCAAGCGGGCCGCGGCGGGGTGCCGCGCTCGTAGTGACCCCCCGGGCCCGTCCGGCCGCGGTGACCCGCG
>NZ_JBSFVE010000008.1:0-280548 GCF_053592165.1 Streptodolium elevatio | reverse complement strand
AATTTAAATGCCCCGGGCCCGGGGGCCGCGGGGGGGCGCCCGCCCCCTCACCCCCCCCCCCCCCGCCCCCCGCCGGGGCCCCCGCCCGCCCCCCCCCCCCGACTGCGTCCCGGGGGCCGGGCCGGGCCGTTCCACGGGAGGATCCGCCCGGGCCGAGGGGTGGCCGGCGAGGGTGGCCGGCGAGGGGCCGGTCGGTCACGGCGCGACGGCCGCACCGCCCTCGGCGACCGCGCGTTCGTACGCCTCGCGCAGGCGGTCGGTGGCACGCGGGCGGTCCGGATGCGGACGGGGGATGCCCAGGTGTATCTCCCGGAGTTCGTCCATGAAGTCGGCCCACAGGGCCGGGCCGCCGTCCTCCATGAGCTGTGCGCGGACCCGCAGTTCGGGGGTGGTGTCGCGGTGCCGCAGCCCCCACGAGCCGAGCGCGGCCATGATCGGAACGGTCTCGATGCCGGCCTCGGTGAGGCTGTACGTCGCCCTGCGGCCCCGCCCGGCTTCCTCCTGGGTGAGCAGCCCGCCCGCGACCAGGGCCTTGAGGCGGCTGCTGAGGATGTTCGAGGCGATGCCCTCCTTGGAGTTGGCCAGCAGCTCACGGAAGTGCCGCAGGCCGCCGAACATGATGTCGCGCAGCACGATGAGGCTCCACCGGTCTCCGAGTGCTTCCACCGCCGCGTTGATCGGGCAACCGGAGCGGGGTCCTTCGCGCATGTCGCCTCCATGTGATTGCATTTCGCAATCACCAAGTCTACCGTGAAACCACGAGGTGATTGCAGAGTGCAATCACCGACTGATCGAGAGGCCCCGTCATGTCCCTGGTACGAGTCCACAACTTCGCGGTGTCCCTCGACGGCTTCGGAACGGGCGAAGGCCAGACCGCGGACGAGCCGTTCGGCCACGCGGGCGAACGCCTCCACGAGTGGTACGTCGAGACGCGCACGTTCCGTGAAATGCAGGGCCGGGAAGGCGGCAGCCGAGGCGTGGACGACGCGATGGCCGCTAACTGGGGCTCCGGCATCGGCGCCGAGATCATGGGGCGCAACAAGTTCGGCCCGCAGCGCGGCCCGTGGCAGGACCATGAGTGGAACGGCTGGTGGGGCGGCAACCCGCCCTTCCACACCCCGGTGTTCGTGCTGACGCACCACACGCGCCCGTCCGTCGAGATGGAGGGCGGCACGACGTTCCACTTCGTCGACGCGCCGCCGAAGGAGGTGCTGCGGCAGGCCCGTGAGGCGGCCGGCGGCCTCGACGTGCGCATCGGCGGAGGCGTCACGGTCGTTCGCGACTTCCTCGCCGAGGACCTGGTCGACTTCATGCACATCACCGTCGTCCCGATCGTGCTCGGGCGCGGCGAGCGTCTGTGGGACGGCACCGAGGGGCTGGAGGAGCGCTTCCGGATCGAGTCGGTGAGCACGCCGAGCGGCGTCACCCACGTGACGTTCACCCGGCGCTGACGACGGGCGCGGACGCGGGACCGATGCCGGGCCGACACCGGGCCGACAGCGGTCCCGGCGCGCGGGGTCCGGGGTGTCCGCACGGCGTGCGATGCTGTCCGTGATGGCCAGGAAAGTTGCAGACGACCCGCTCGCGCCGGTGACCCTCGTGGTCGGACCGGAGGAACTGCTCGTGGACCGCGCGGTGTCGACCGTCACGCGCGCGGCCCGGGCGGTGGATCCGGACGCCGACATCCGCGACATCGCCCCGGGCGCCCTCCAGCCCAACATGCTGACGGAGTTGGCCAGCCCCTCGCTGTTCGGCGAGCGCAAGGTCATCGTCGTGCGGGCCGCCCAGGACCTCGGGGCGGACCTGGTCAACGAGGTCAAGGCGTATCTGGGCGCACCCGCCGAAGAAGTGGTGCTGGTGCTGACCCACCTCGGCGGGCCGAAGGGCAAGGCGCTGCTGGACGCGGCGCGCAAGGCGGGGGTGCGCGAGATCGCGTGCCCCAAGGTCTCCAAGGCGACCGAGCGCCTGGCCCTGGTGAAGACGGAGTTCCGTACCGCGGGGCGGTCCGTGACCGAGGACGCGGCCCGCGCCCTGGTCGAGGCGGTCGGCAACGACCTGCGCGAACTGGCCGCCGCGTGCAGCCAGTTGGCGGCCGACACCGAGGGCGTGGTCGACGAGGAGATCGTCGCGCGCTACTACACGGGACGCGCGGAGGCGTCGAGCTTCGACGTCGCCGACAAGGCCGTGGAGGGGCGCACCGCCGAGGCGTTGGAACAACTGCGGTGGGCGCTGTCGGTGGGCGTGGCTCCGGTGCTGGTCACCAGTGCACTCGCGCAGGGCGTACGCCACATCGCCCGGCTGGGCGGCGCACCGCGCGGGGCCCGGCCGGGCGACCTCGCCCGCGAACTCGGCATGCCGCCGTGGAAGATCGACCGGGTACGCCAGCAGATGCGCGGCTGGACACCCGACGGGATAGTGCTCGCCTTGCAGGCGGTGGCCGAGGCCGACGCCGCGGTCAAGGGCGGCGGTTCGGACCCGGCGTACGCGCTGGAGAAGGCGGTCGTGACCGTGGCACGCGTCCGGGAGACCTGAGCGCGGATCGAGGTAGATCCCGCGGCAGTCCCAGCGGCCGACCCGGTACGCGCGACCCCGGCACGCACGCGGCCCCGGGCAGGACACGTCCGCTCCACGGACCCACGCGGCCGTGCCCACATGGCCGTGCCCACACGGCCGTGGCCACGAGCGCGTGCACGTGAGCGCGTTCCTCGGGGAGCAGTTGAGGGACCGTGCCAGGAAACGGCGGAGGCGCCGTCCCCGAGGGGACGGCGCCTCCGCTTCACCACTGAACCGGGCGTACCGCCGGCCGGGTGCCTCAGCCCTGGAGCGAGGCGACCCGCTTGGCCAGCGCCGACTTCTTGTTGGCGGCCTGGTTCTTGTGGATGATGCCCTTGGTCACGGCCTTGTCGAGCTTGCGGCCGGCTTCGCGGCTCAGCTCGGTGGCCTTCGCGGCGTCGCCGGCCTCAACGGCCTCGCGCGCCTTGCGGACCGCGGTCTTGAGCGACGACTTGACCGCCTTGTTGCGCTGGCGGGCCTTCTCGTTCGTCTTGATCCGCTTGATCTGGGACTTGATGTTAGCCACGTTTTAAAGCCTCGTCGTTTGGACGCGATTTGTTCCCGTAGGGGAGAGGGCCCTCGTGGAACGTTGACTTGCGTGGCTGAGACAAGTGGCACACGCAGTTGGACAGGTTACCAGGGCCGATCGGGCGATCCCAAACCGAGGTCGGCGGGCGCTCCCCGGCACCTCCGGCCGCCTCCGCCTGCCCGCGGGCCGCCGGTCACACCACCCGGGCGAAGTGCGTGACCTCGGGGAACGGGTCGTAGAAGTGGTGGAGCAGCTCGCGCCAGCGCACGTACTCCGGCGAGCCCCGGAAGCCCTCGGTGTGGTCTTCCAGCGTGTCCCAGCGCACGAGCAGCAGGAACCGCGACGGGTGCTCGACGCAGCGTTCGAGGCGGAGGTCGACGAAGCCCTTCTGGCCCTCGATCAGCGGGCGGGCCTCCGCGAAGGCGGCCAGAAAGGCGTCCTCCTGTCCGGGCCGGACGTCGAGGAGGGCGTGCTCAAGGATCGCGGCGGTGGTCATGACCGGTCATCTTCGCGGGCCTGCCGGAGCCAGGCGAGGGATTTCGCGGCGCGGGCGGCCTCGTACGCGCGCAGCCCCGGCGCGTAGGCAGGTGCCGGCAGTCGGGCCGCGTCCGCCCAGTGCCCGGCGGCGCCGGCGAGGAAGGCGTGCAGGACCGGCGCGGGCGGGGCGTACCGCTCGGTGAACCACGGGGGCAGGTCGTGGACGGCCGGGTCGCGCAGGCAGAAGAGCAGGGGGTCCACCCATGCGGCCCCGGCCGAGGGACGCGTCCAGTCCACGGCCACCGCCTCAGCGCCCCGGCCGTTGCCGCGGCCCCCGTGCCCGTCGGCCGTCCCACGTGTCGGCCAACCTGTCGGCCCACCAGGGGCCCTGCCAGGTATCCCACCGGTCGTCCCGCGCGGTGGGCCGACCTCGGGGGCGGGTTTGACCAGCACGTTCCCCGGGTGCAGGTCGGTGTGCACAGGCAGGTCGCCGTGCGAGGCGGCGGTCCAGCCGGTCTCCAACGCGACCAGCTCGCCCAGGTGGGCGCGAACCCAGGGGTCGAGGTACGCGGGCGGCTCCTCCGCGATCCGCCGCCACCCCGCCGCCAGGTGCCCGAGTGACACCGCGACCGGCGGAACCCGGGAGCGGGCGGCCTCCGGGTACGGCGCCGCGCTCAGCCGGTCGAAAAGCGTCAGGCACGCTGCCAGGTCCACCGGGTCCGACAGGTCGGCGTCATGGCCCGCGATGTCCTCGAAGGCCAGGACGTACCAGCCGGCCGCGTCCAGCTCACCCCACAGCGCCGGCGCCGGGAACGGCTCGGCGCGCAGCTCGCGGGACGGCCCGGGAGTCGAGGCGCCGCCCGTCCCGGTGACACGGGGTGGCCACCACTCGCGTGCCTTGCGGCCGAACCAGCCCTCGACCTCGTACTGGGCGATGATCGGGTGCCGCTCGGGGCAGCCCTTCACGAACACCGCCCGGCCGTCGGACAGCGTGAGCCGGGCGGCCAGGCCGCCGCTGAATCCGCCAGGTTGGGTGGCCGCCGACGTCGGCGCGGCACCGAAGCGCAGGGTCAGGGCGGCGTGGAGGTCGGCCGGGAGAGACCAGTAGTCCACGCGCATGGGACGATGATGGGGTATGCCCGCGTCACGTGTGCGACGGCCCGGCCTTCCGCAAGTCGACGGCGCGGCCGTTTCGTCCCGGTAGTTCCTGCAATAACCGGCAGTACCCGCACCACCGGTACCGCCCGCACCACCCCCGCACGACCCCGAAGTCCCTGCCCACCGAGCCCGAGAACCTGGAAGCCTGCGTGCCCGCGACCCCCGTGAACGTGCCGGAGCCCAGCCGTACCGACCCGGCGCTGATCCGCAATTTCTGCATCATCGCCCACATCGACCACGGCAAGTCCACGCTCGCCGACCGGATGCTCCAGATCACCGGTGTGGTCGACGCGCGGCAGATGCGCGCGCAGTACCTCGACCGGATGGACATCGAGCGCGAGCGCGGCATCACCATCAAGTCGCAGGCGGTGCGCCTCCCGTGGACCGCCGAAGACGGGCGCGTGCACATCCTGAACATGATCGACACCCCGGGCCACGTGGACTTCACGTATGAGGTCTCGCGCTCCCTCGCCGCGTGCGAAGGCGCGATCCTGCTGGTCGACGCCGCCCAGGGCATCGAGGCGCAGACCCTCGCCAACCTCTACCTGGCGCTGGAGAACGACCTCCAGATCATCCCGGTGCTCAACAAGATCGACCTGCCCGCCGCGCAGCCGGAGAAGTATGCCGAGGAACTGGCGCACATCATCGGCTGCGAGCCCGACGACGTGCTGCGGGTGAGCGGCAAGACCGGCGAGGGCGTCTCCGAGCTGCTGAACGAGTGCGTACGCCTGGTCCCGCCGCCGGTCGGCGTCAAGGACGCCCCGGCCCGCGCGATGATCTTCGACTCGGTCTACGACTCCTACCGCGGCGTCGTGACCTACGTCCGTGTCATCGACGGCCAGCTCACCAAGCGCGAGCGCATCCAGATGATGTCCACCGGCGCGACCCACGAGCTGCTGGAGATCGGCGTCATCTCGCCGGAGCCGAAGGCCGCGGACGGCCTGGGCGTCGGCGAGGTGGGCTACATCATCACGGGTGTGAAGGACGTCCGGCAGTCCCGCGTCGGTGACACCATCACCTCGCAGCACAAGGGCGCGACCGAGGCGCTGGGCGGCTACAAGGACCCGCGTCCGATGGTGTTCTCGGGCCTGTATCCGCTGGACGGCTCGGACTACCCCGAGCTGCGCGACGCGCTGGAGAAGCTCCAGCTCAACGACGCCGCGCTGGTCTGGGAGCCGGAGACCTCGGCGGCGCTCGGCTTCGGCTTCCGCTGCGGCTTCCTGGGGCTGCTGCACCTGGAGATCATCCGCGAGCGCCTGGAGCGGGAGTTCGGGCTCGACCTGATCTCGACCGCGCCGAGCGTGGTGTACCGCGTGGTCATGGAGGACGGCACCGAACACACGGTGACGAACCCGAGCGAGTTCCCGGGCGGCAAGATCGCCGAGGTGCACGAGCCGGTCGTACGCTCGACGATCCTCGCGCCGAGCGAGTACGTCGGCGCGATCATGGAGCTGTGCCAGTCCCGGCGCGGCAGCCTGCTCGGCATGGACTACCTGTCCGAGGACCGCGTCGAGCTGCGCTACACGCTGCCGCTCGCGGAGATCGTGTTCGACTTCTTCGACCAGCTCAAGTCGAAGACGCGCGGCTACGCGTCGCTCGACTACGAGCCCACCGGCGAGCAGATGTCGGAGCTGGTCAAGGTCGACATCCTGCTGCAGGGCGAGGCGGTCGACGCGTTCAGCGCGATCGTGCACAAGGACAAGGCGTACAACTACGGCGTCGAAATGACCAAGAAGCTGCGCGAGTTGATCCCGCGTCAGCAGTTCGAGGTGCCGATCCAGGCGGCGGTCGGCGCGCGCGTGATCGCGCGCGAGAACATCCGCGCGATCCGCAAGGACGTGCTTGCCAAGTGCTACGGCGGCGACATCTCCCGTAAGCGCAAGCTGCTCGAGAAGCAGAAGGAAGGCAAGAAGCGCATGAAGATGGTCGGCCGCGTCGAGGTGCCGCAGGAGGCGTTCATCGCCGCCCTGTCCACCGAGTCGGACGGCGCCGACAAGAAGAAGTAGCGCGGCGGCGGCCCGTCGGCCGACCCTGCTGTGCGTGGCATGTGGAAGGGCGGTCCCCGGCTTCCCGGGACCGCCCTTCCACATGTGCGTGGAGCCTCGGCCGGGGACGGGGCGGGCTGCCGTAACCGGCCATGGGCCCGCCGGGAGGGACGTCCCGACCGCGCATGAGGATAGCCAGCACGAGTCCGAATTACTCCTATTCATTGCCTATAGGGAGTATTTGGATTGCTGATGGTCGGCCGCTTCCGACCCCCGCCGGCACCGGCCGAACCGGCCGGTGAGGCGCCCCGGGGGCGGCGTCGTTTTGGGTCCGGACGCCCGGTCGTGGAGACTGGAGCGATGCCCTCCGCACTCCCCGACGGCCTGCCCGCGCCCCTCGACGGCTCCCTGCCCGCCTCCGCCCTGGCCGGGACCGACGACCTGCCGCGCCCGTTCGGGTTCTACGTGCACGTCCCCTACTGCGCGTCCCGGTGCGGCTACTGCGACTTCAACACCTACACCGCCGCCGAGCTGGGCGGGGGCGCCTCCCAGGCCGGGTACGCCGATGACGCGATCGCCGAGATCCGCCTCGCCCGCCGCGTCCTCGGCGACGCGGACCGCCCCGTCGAGACGGTCTTCTTCGGCGGCGGCACCCCCACCCTGCTGCCGGCCGCCGACCTGGCGCGCATCCTGGGCGCGATCCGCGACGAATTCGGCCTCGCCGACGAGGCCGAGGTGACCACCGAGGCCAACCCGGAGTCGGTCGGCCCCGCCTACCTCGACGAGCTGCGTGAAGCGGGCTTCACCCGGCTCTCCTTCGGTATGCAGAGCGCCCGCGCGCACGTGCTCCAGGTCCTCGACCGCCACCACACGCCCGGCCGCGCGCAGGAGTGCGTCGCCGAGGCCCGCGCCGCGGGATTCGAGCACGTCAACCTCGACCTGATCTACGGGACGCCGGGGGAGACCGACGAGGACTGGCAGGCGTCCCTCGACGCGGTGCTCGCGGCCGGGCCCGACCACGTGTCGGCGTACGCCCTGATCATCGAGGACGGCACGCGCATCGCCGGCCGCATCCGGCGCGGCGAACTGCCGCTGCCCGACGACGACGTGCTCGCCGACCGCTACCTGATGGCCGAGGAGACCCTCACCGCGGGCGGCTTCGGCTGGTACGAGGTCAGCAACTGGGCGACCTCCGGCGCCGCGCGCTGCCGCCACAACGAGCTGTACTGGACCGGCGCGGACTGGTGGGGCGCGGGTCCGGGCGCGCACAGCCACATCGGCGGCGTGCGGTGGTGGAACGCGAAGCACCCCAAGGCGTACGCCGAGCGCGTCGCCGCCGGCGAGTCACCGGCCCAGGGCCGCGAACTGCTCACCGACGAGGACCGCCGCGTCGAGCGCATCCTGCTCGAACTCCGCCTCAAGGACGGCTGCCCGCTGTCCCTGCTGCACGAACAGGGCATGGCCGCCGCCGAACAGGCGGTGACCGAAGGCCTGTTGGACCCGGCCAGGTTCGCCGACCGGCACGCCGTGCTCACCCTGAAGGGCAGGCTCCTCGCGGACGCCGTCGTCCGCGACCTCGTCGACTGAAGCCTCATCACCTGAGGCTCATCAGCTGAGGCTCATCGGCTGAGGTCCGGTTGACCGAGGCCTCGCCGACCGAGGCCTCAGGTCGCGAGGTCGATCACCGGCCGTACCACCGCGTCCGCGACATGGTCACCCCATGCTCCCGCCGACGGCGTGAGCCGGTACGCGCTCGCCAGCGGCAGCCACGCCAGGAACGCGCCGTAGCCCCCGCACGTCGCCTCCCCGCCGTCACCGCCCACCAACACGCCGGGCTCCGAGGTGAGTTCGCAGTCGTACGGATCGCGCGCGATGGCGAGCCCGAAGCGGTTCACCTCGTGCTGCGGGCCGTCCGGAGCGCTGAACGGGTCCGCGACATCCGGGTAGGAGTCGCCCCACCGGAACAGAGTGCCCGTACCGGCACCGCACGCGTATTCCCACTCGTCCGGGGTGATCGCCCGCGCGCCGAACGCGGCCAGCGCCGCGGACACGTGTCTGCCGAGTGCCTTGGCGCCGTCGCCGCCCTCGGCCGCGTCACCGTCGTCGTCGAAGGCGTCGTCAAAGTCGTCGCCCTCGTCGCCGATCAACTCGTCGACGGGAACGGCCTCCACCGCGACCAGCATGCCCGGCACGCGCACCTCACGTGGCGCGCTCAGACGCCCCGGCGCGGACTCTCCGAGGCCACGCAGGTATTCGCGCACGTCGGCGGGGTACCCGTACTCGTCGGCGCCTTCCGCATGTGCGGCGGCCTGCGCAGGGGTCGGGATGAACTCCTCGACATCGAAGCCGAGTTGCACAGAGCCCGCGGGAACCAGCGCGTACCGTCGACCGGCCTGCACGAAGAACGCCCGTCGCCAGGAGCAGCCTTCCACAACGGGACCGTCCTGGAACCCGTCGAATGCCATGCCCGGTACGTGCGCGGCCGCCGCGCGTGCGGCGGCCTCCGCCGTCGAGGCGTCGGCCGCGGCCCACTTCCGCGCGTCCCCGACCACCGACATGCGTACTCCCGTCCGAATCCTGCGCCGCGGTCCCCGCCTCGTGGGGGCGTGCGGCGCAACGTACTGCACGTAGTGCAACGCCACGTACTACGCAGCCACGTACCAAGCCACCACGTACTACAGCGCGACGTCCATGATCAGGTCCGCCAACTGCTCGTCGATGCGGTTCAGCTCACCCGCATACCGCCGCAGGTCCGCCCCGGTCTTCTTGGCGTCGGACTCACCCTGCTCCTTGGTCTTGAGCGCTTCGCCGACCTCGTCGCGGATGCTCTTGATCTCCGCGTCCAGGCCCTGCGCGATGGCGTCGCGCATGGTGCGGAGCTGCTTGGTGATCTCGTCCCCGAGGTTCTGCACGTCCGCGTCGGAGCGCCCGCGCAGTTCCTCCACCAGTTGCTCGGCGACCTGCTCCTTCATGCGCTGGTTCGCCTTGTTGAGCTGGAGCGCGCCGCGGAACAGGTTGCCGCCCAGCAGCATCGCGAAGATCGCGACCGGGCCGAGGCCCACGAACACCGCGATCGCCCCCACCGCGATCTGCGGCAGCAGCGTGGTCAGCATCGTGCGCAGGCTGAACCGGCCGCCGCTCAGCGCGGTACGCGGGTCCAGCACGAAGGACACCGCGTCCGCGAGCAGGCGTTCCAGCGGCGCCTGGGTCTTGTCCGGGACCTTCAGCACCTGCGTCTCGGCGTCGTCGCGGGTCAGCGACGCGCGGATCTCGTCGATGCGCGTCACGAACTGCTTCACGTCGTCGTCGATGGACCGCTCCAGGTCCTCGACCCGCCGTGCCAGCAGCGGCTTGAGCTCCTTCTCCTGCCATTCGGCGAAGGCCACCTGGATGCGCCCCGAGAGGTGGTCGGAGATCTCCCGGACCGCCGCCTCCATCTTCTCGCGCGCCTTGAACGGGTTGGCGCCGAGCGTGTTGCTGGGGTCGTAGTCGCGCGCCCAACCGGGTACCTGGCCGATCACCCGGTTCATGAACCGGCGCCCGGCGTCCTCGACTTCGCCGCGCGTCTCGCGCAGGTGGCCTTCCATCTGCGCGACGATGACGCGGCGGTTCTGCTCCAGGCGGGTCAGCGGCACCTGCACGCGCTCGTACGTGGCCCGCAGGTCGTCCACGCTCTGCGTGAGCAGCGCCTCCTTGCGGTCGATCTGCTCGCGCGCTTCGATCAGCAGGTACTTCAGCTCGCGCGCCGGCGAGAGGATCTTCGCCCGGCCGCGCTCACGTGTCAGGAACTCCTCGAGCGCCCGCTCCAGTTCCACCATGCCGGACTCGCCGACCAGGGCCGGGTCCTCCTTGCGGCGGCCGTTCAGCGCGGCCCGCGCGTTGACGAAGAACACCCGGTCGGGACGGGAGACGTACGGGCCGAGGCGCTTGCGGATCTCGCGCTTGACGTCCTCGCGCTCCTCCTCCTCGACCAGGTTGATCTTGTTGCCGACGTAGAAGACGTCCTCGTGACCGCGCGCCTTGACGTGCACGTCGAGGAAGAGCTGCTCGCTGCGCGACATCGCGGCCTGGCAGTCGACCACGAACACCAGCACGTCGGCCTGTTCGAGGTAGGCCAGCGTCACCCGCTCGCGCTCCGGCGCCTCGTTGAGGCCCGGCGAGTCCACGACCACCACGCCGTTGCGGCACAGTTCGAGCGGCCATCGCACGACCGCGCGCTGGTACGGGTTGGGCGTGTTGTCGTCGTCCGCCCCGATCGTGACGTAGTCGACGATCTCCTCGACCCCGACCGGGATCGGGTCGCCCGCGGTGCCGTCCGCCTCCAGCGGGTAGATCAGCGCCGAACGCTGGTCCGCCCACATGACCTCGTTGATGATCGCGGTGCACGGCCGCGCGAACGACGGCAGGACCTTGTCGCCCAGCATCGCGTTGATGACCGTGCTCTTGCCGCGCTTGAACTCGCCGACGATCATCACCTTGAACGCCTCGGACGCGGCCCGGGTGCGCACCGACGCCAGCTTCTTGACGCCGCTGCCGATCGACAGGCCGGAGATGATCGGCGTCAGCCGGTCGATGAGCTCGACCAGGGTCTCCTGGCGGGCACGCCACGCGCTGTACCCGCCCGCTCCTCCCTGGGCCCGGTGCTGCTCCACTGTTCTCCCTCCCTACGGCGCGTCGGCCCGCCCCGCCCGACGGCCGTGCCGAACCACGGATCATACGTTCATCGGTCTGCCACCGGTCTGCGGCCCGTCACGCGCCGGCACTCCCACCGTCGATCAAGGCGTCGACACCGGTGATCAATTCCTGGGTTCGGGTGAACAGTTCCTGCCAGTCCGGTCCGCCGGTGCCCTGCGTGCTCAGGGCGGCGAGCCGGTCGGTACGCCACGCCTTCTGCCCGCGCACGGCCTCGTCCATGACGCCGCCGTACAGCGTGTGCAGCCGGTCCGACACCTGCTGCGAGAAGCCGGACAGCAGTTCCTCGATCGCGGGCTCCAGGCCCTTCGCGGCCTGGGCGCGCTGCCCCTCGGTCAGCGAACCGGACTTCACCTCGCCGAGCACCATGCCGCCCACCGACGCCGCCATGCCCGCGCCCATCGGAATGGCCGCGAGGCCGCCGGTCAACGGGATGATGAGCATGCCCAGCACCGCGACCCCGCTGGGTCCGATGCGCCAGGCCAGCTTGCGGCTCTTGAGGTCCTTCAGGCCCAGTTCCTCGGCCTCGTTCAGCTCGAACTCGGTCGACAACTGCTCGGCCTTGTCGACCTTGTGCGTGGTGCCCGCACCGAAGTGCCGCTTCATCTGGGCGTCGAGCCACTGGAGGTCGGACTGCACGCTGGAGTGCAGCTGCCCCTCGTACTTCTTGGCCAGCGCGGTGAGTTCGCGGCGCAGGCGGAACGGCAGGTCGCGCTCCCACCACGTCTTCGGGTCGGGCGTACGCTCCATCTCGTACCGCAACGTGCCCAGCAGGTCGTCGCGGGACTGGTTCAGGTGTTCGCGGAACTTCTCGGCAGTCTCCCCGCGCCGACGCTGCAACTCGACGCGGACCTTGCCCCACTCGGCGGTCATGTTGTCGATCTCGACCTCGGCGGCCTCCGCGGCGCGCCGCCGGTCCTCCACGCTCAGCGCGCTGTTCGCCACGCCCTGCCGGGCCAGCTCGGTCATCTCCTCCAGCAGACCCAGGAGTTGGCCGGCGGTCTGACGGGCCCGCATGGCGCGGCGACCGCCCGATCCGGCGTAGTCCGCCAGGCGTCCGCGGACCCCCGCCAGCGGGGCGGCGTCCTCCCGGTGCGGCCCGGCGAGCACTTCGAGCACCGGGGCGATGCGGCGCACCCGTCCGCCGAGGTAGTCGACGATGTCCTCGCGCTCGTCGTCGTCGACCGTGTCGAGCTTGGAGACGACCACCGTGATGCGCGGGACATGGCGGGCGATCACCTCTTCCTCCAGGAACGACGTCTCCGAGATGCCGAGCGGCTGGCTCGCGGACACGACCATGAACACCGCGTCGCTCGCCGCGACGGTGCGCCGTACGAGGTCCTGCGCCCGGTCGTCGTCCACGCCGTCGCCGTGTCCGGCGTTGACGCCGGGCGTGTCCACGATCTCGACGTCGAGCCGGGCCAGTTCGGGGTCCTCGACGAGCACGCGGATGCCGACCAGCGCGTCGCCGCCGTCGGCGGAGGCGGCCTCGTCGACGCCGTCCCAGGACGACGCCACCGCGGGCCGGACCTCCGACCGTCCGTCGGCGTACTGCAGTTCGATGCGCGCCTCCGGGCCCGGCGCGATCACCACCGGTACGCGGGTGTGCCGGCCCTCGGGGACCACCTTCGCCCCGAGGAGCCGGTTCACCAGCGTCGACTTGCCGCGGCCGAACTCGCCCACCACCGCGATCCGGAAGCCGGGCCGGCGCATGCGCGCCCGCAGGCGGTCGACCTCGGTGCAGATCTGCTCCAGGCCGAACCGCTCGGCCAACTCCCGGGCCCGGGTGATCGGGTCGCTGAGTGCGGCGCCCGCCGACTTGACCAGGCTGGGGCCGGAGCCCTCGGTACGCCCGGCCGCGGCGGTGCCCGCATCCGGCCGTGCGACGGCCCGCTGGGGAGGAACGCCCGCCGAGGACGAACCGGTTCCGCGCGCCGGGGCCCCCGCACCCCGCGCCACGCCACCGGCCGGGGCCGTCTTCGGAGCAGCCGGGGGCTGCGCCGCGGTCCTCGGCGGGCCGGGTAGACCGGCGACGCCGGCCTCGGCCGAACCGCCCGACGCCGAGCGCGAGCGGGCCTCACGGCCGGCCGACGCCTGGCCGGAGGCGGCCGGCGACACCTGGAGCCACGCCCGGGTGCTCGGCACGAGCACGTGGTAGACGGGGTACGCGGCGCGCGGCAGCACCTGCGCGTAGGCGCGGGTGAGCAGCTTCAGGTCGCGCTCGCCCGGCTCCGACACGAAGCGGGTCAGCGTCTGGAAGAAGCGGGCCCGGGCGGCGAGCGCCTCGGCCTGCATGGACAGGTTCCAACCGCCTTCGCTCCCGGCGGACTTGGCCTTCGCCAGCATCTCGGCGGCCTCGGCGTTGTCGGCCAGGGTGATGTGCTGGAGCACCTTCTGCGAAGGCCACTCCCACTGCACGGCGCCCCACGCGGGGGCGACGGTGATGACGGGTGCCTGCGGCTCGCGGCGGCCGACGGCGACGAGCGCGGTCAGCGTCCAGGAGCCGTCCACGCGCTCGGCGACGGGCGGCAGGGCGAGCGAACCGCCCTTGAGCCAGCCCTTGAGCTCGGCGCTGCGGTGGATGCCGCCGAGGAGGGCGGCGACGCCGCTCTGGCGGCGGGTCTGCGGGGCCTGCGCGACGCGGGCGTTGACGGCCTCACGGTCGATGGTCACGGAGGATTCCTCTCAGGGAAGTCTGGTGGTATGAGGGCAGGTTGAGCCGATGGAGCACGCCGGGTGGGGGCCGGGGCCGCACCGCATGTCAGAGGTGCGGGCCCCGGCGTACCGCCAGTGCGACGGCCGCAAACGTTTGCCGGTTCTCGTCGTTCGGTGCCGAGCCGCCGGGCCTGGCGGCCCTCCCGAGCAAGGCGCAGGGCCGAAGCTCGTACCGGGCCGTACTCGCGAGGTCCTGCAACGCCGCGAGGCGCGGTGTCCGGGTGGCGAGAACCGGTGAAGGTTCGCAGTCACCGCACTAGCTGCGTCACACCGGCTGGTGCGCGATGACCGCCTGGTTGCCGCCGTCGTACCACGCGTTCGTGAAGTCCTCCAGGGCGATGGCCTGGGTCTGGCCCTCGGGCCAGGACGGGTCGTTGACGATGACGTAGACGGAGCCGTCGGGCTGCACGTCCATGCCGGTGACCCACACCGACCCCATGACCGACGGGTTCTGCTCGATGGGCTCGCCGGTGACGACGTCGCGCATCGGGATGCCGGTCTCGTTGAGGTCCACGACCGCCATGACCGGGTCGCCGGTCTCCAGCGCGTCGATGAGGGTGTTGACGTCGGCGTCGTACACCGTCTCGGTCTCGATGCCGTGCAGCTCCAGGAGGCTGCCGACGTCGGTGTTCGTCATGCCCAGCTCGGAGTCGAAGAAGCCGGCGTTCTCGGCCTGCTGGACCAGCGCGGCCTCGTTGTACGGCTCGCCGGTCAGCTTCTCGATGATCGCGCCCTCGGTCGCGAGCGGCGCGTTGACCGGGTTCTCCACCTCGTGGAAGTACGCGGCGTCGGCCAGCGGGTCGCCCGCGCCGTCGAAGTCCGCGACGCTCCAGTCCGGCGTGTAGTGCGCGATCTCCATCGGGCCGTAGGACTCGTAGGGCGGCACGACGTCGGCGTCGTAGCCCTCGTAGTAGACGACCTCTTCCTGGACCACGGTGGTCTCGGTGTACTCGACGTTCGTCGAGTGGTCCTCGACGGTGGTCGAGTTGTCCACGTAGGTCGTGGAGTTGTCGACGTACGTGTCGCCCTCGTCGACCACGTACACGTCGGCGCTCTGGTCGCCCTCGACGTACACATCGCCTTCGACCGTGACGTTGACCTCGACGAAGATGTCGTTGTACGGGTCGTAGCCGTAGTCACCCCAGCACGGGTCGTAGACCACGTCGTAGTCGCCGCCGTACGGGGCGCCCTCGGCGTACGGGTCGTAACCCGGCTCGGCGTACGGGTCGTAGCCCTCGTCGTAGCCCGGGTACTCGTAGGGGTTCTCGTACGGGTACTCGGTGGGGACGTACGCGTCGGGGTCGTAGTCCGCGTAGTCGCTGGGGATGTCGGTCGGCAGCGGGTCGCTCGGCGCCTCGCTGTTGTCGTCCTCGACCGGGACGTCCGCGACGTCGCTCGGGCCCTCGTACGGGTAGCCGTGCTCGGCGTAGTAGTGGTCGTAGTTCGGGTCCGACGGGTCCAGGCCCACGTTCGGGTCGTTCGGGTCGACGGTGCCCTCGGCGTACGGGTCCTCGGCCCCGGCGTCGGCGTACGGGTCCTCGGTGCCCGCGTCCGCGTACGGGTCGCTGCCGTCGGTCGGGTCGACCGGCGTCGACGGGTCGACGTAGTCGTCGGGAACCGGAACGTCGCCGCCCTGGGGGACCTCCAGCGGGTCCACGTAGCCCTCGGGCACCGGCACGTCGCCGCCCTGCGGGACCTCCAGCGGGTCGGTGTACTCCGGGATCTCGGGCGCCGGCGCGACGTCCGTCAGCGGGTCGGTGCCGGTCTCCTCGGTCACCGCGTCCAGGGTCTGGCCGTCGGTGCCCTCGGTCTCCCACAGCAGGTCGCTGCCCGCGGTGTCCTCCGCGAGGGTCGTGTCGTACGCCGTGTCGTCGAGGTCGGCCGGAGCCTCGTACAGGTCCTCGCCGTAGTTCTCGGTCATATTCGGGTTCCCCCCCGAGTTGAGAGGCGTTCGCGTTGGGAGTTGACCGTCGCGCGTCGCCGTTCCGTCTGCCTGCTCGCGTCCTGCAGCAGGGTCTTGCGCGCCGCGAGGATGGCCTCGCGCCGGTGGTGCTCGGTGACCATCTCGGCCACCGTCCGCTCGTACGTGGCCCGGTACTGCTCCACGTGGTCCCGAACGGTCCCCGCGTAGTGGTCGGTCGCCGCCTCGATGGCCTCGTCGATCTGGACCGCGAGGCCGGTGGCGACCGTCTGGAGTGTCTGATGCATTTCGGCCCGTGCGTGGTTCCGCAGCGCCGGCATGTCCGTGGTCGCCATCGAGTCGGCGATCCGGGCCGCGAAACCACCCAGCCCACCGCGCGGTTGGAGCCCCGGGGGCGGCGGTACGGAGGGAAGTGCTTGGGGTGGATTTACAGGGTGTCTGTCCGGAATCGACGCCCCGTATTGCCCGGAATGCCGAGGCGCCGGAGGGGGCATGTTGGGCGGCACGGTGCCGCGCAGGGGGCCGCTCGGCGGGGGCATCGAGGCGAACCACTGGTCGACCCCGGACCCGATGGGACCTGATCTTGTTGCCTGTTGGCGAACCGCCCGTAGCTGTTGTGTGACACCCGAGACGTTGGACTCGTACGCCAGCAGCGCGTTGTTGGCGAGCTGCGTGCCGCTCACGACGGTGACGTCGGGCCGGACGACGCGGACGGCCGCCTGGTCGAGCTTGGCGTACTCGGCCTCGAACGCCGCCTCCACGGCGGCCTCCGCCTCGCGCGCGCCCGCCGCCAGGGCGGCGGTCACCGCCCCCTGCACGACGTCGCCGATACGCGGCAGATCGCGGCGGATCAGGTCGGGTACGTCGGTCCGGATGACCCGGCGCATGTCGTCGGGTGTCGCCGCCGCGTCGATCGCCGCGTCTATGGAGCGCCGCGTGTACTGCTGCCATTGCGCGGCCATGGCCCCGACGGCACGGCGGGCGTTCTCGGCGCCGGACTCGACCAGCAGGTCCGCGCGTACCGTGTGGCGCTGCGCGAAGGCCGCGAGGTCGGGGATGCGGGCCTGGCCGAGCTCTTCCTCCTCCTGGGCCAACCGCCCCTGCGCCTGCGCCAGTTCCGTGCCCAGGTCGCCGAGTACGTCCTCGAGGAGGCGGAGCAGGTGGTCGGACACGGCGATGATGCGCTGGCGCTGCATCTGGTCGCGCAGCGCGGCGAGGGTGCCGGGGAAGACGTCGGCCCAGTACTCCTGTTCCGGCCCGAGCAGCGGCCGGCCCGTCGCGCGCCGCAGGACGGCGTCGGCGGCGACGCCCTCCACCACGACGTCGTCCAGGTCCAGGAGTCGCGCGAACCGGCGCCGGACGTGGTTGAGCAGGTCGTCGTGCTCGTCGTCCTCGACGTGGTCCATCTTCGTCACGAGGAAGATGCAGCGGCGCAGGAGCCCGGGGTCGAGCGCGTCGGTGAGGAAGCCGGCCAGCGACGACGAGGCGGGGGAGGCCGACGGCGTGAGGACGGCCGCGAGGTCCGCCTCGGAGCGCATCACCTCGCTGGTGATGTCGGTGTGGCCCACTTCGGCGTTGGTGCCAGGCGTGTCGATGATGACGAGGCCGTCCCGGAGCGGCGTCGCGGGGTGGCGTACCTCCAGGTACTCCAGGTGCGGTGCGATGCGCTCGTCGGCGGTCAGCAGCGAAAGGATGCCGGCCGTGTCGCTCGGGACGCGCAGGTACGGCGCGAGGTGCAGCAGCATGCGCCCGAGCGGGCTCTCGGCGCCTTCGCTGCGCCCGTGCGGGTACATGTAGCGGATGCCGTCGTTGCGGAACCTGACCTGGAGCGCGAACTCCGGCCCGTGCGTGATGCGGGTCGCGGCGGCGGTGGTGCGCAGGGCGGAGGTGGGCAGGAGGTCCCGGCCGAGCAGCGCGTTGATGAACGTGCTCTTGCCGGCCGAGAATTCGCCGATGACCGCGAGGTAGTACCGGTCGTCGCGCAGCCGGTCCTCGACCGCCCGGATGCGCGCGTCCAGGTCGCCGAGCCGCTCGCGGTCGGCGACGGTGCGGCGTATCAGGCCCTTGGCGAATTCGAGGTGGTCGGACACCTCGGTCAGGGCTTCGATCGTGTCGCGGCGTTGTTCGCTCGCGACTTCGGACCGGTTCACGCCCGGCCCATGAGTCATACCCACGTGCATGGCTCCCCCCAGAGTGTGGCCAGTCTGGCGGGGCCGGTCAGCCGCGTCAACGTGCGCCCCGGCAGTGCCGGGACGGAAGGGGAACGACACGGTCCGCGGGTGGCGCCGGGCTAATGAGTTGGACAAGAAGGCGTGTTCACGAGAACCTGACGCCTTGTCAGGCCCAATCGGTTCGGTCCTCTCCGGAGTCCGCGGAGGCAGAATTCCCGAAGGAAGCTTTCTGCATGGGTTTCTTTGGCAAGCGTTTCGCCGTTTTCGCCGTCGTCCCACTGGTCGCGTTGGGAACAGCGTGCGGCTCGGACGACGACAAGGGCGACAAGGCGGGTAATACGGCGCAGTCGCCGACTGCCGGTTCGTCGTCCGGCGCGTCGGACACCAAGCGCCTCACGGCGGAGCAGTTGAAGGCCGCGCTCTTGACGTCCGCGGAGCTGCCCGGCTACAAGGTCGCCGCCGGCTCGCCGGAGGACGACGGCACCGGGGTGGAGACCTCGGACAAGCCGGAGTGCCAGCCGCTGCTCCAGTTGATTGCCGCGGACAAGGACCACATGCCGAACGAGAGCGCCTCGGCCGCGGCCGCCAAGGCCGACAACAGCAGCAAGACGACGTACTGGCTGGCGCTGGGCCAGTTCGACGGCGACAAGGCCGAGAAATTGGCCTCCGAGGTGCATGACTCCTTGGCCAAGTGCACGTCCCAGTTCGTCGGCACGGACGAGGAAGGCACCAAGACCGAGTACACGATCCAGGACAGCAAGAAGCTCGGCTACGGCGACGATTCGCTGACCATCACGTACGGCATGGACGGCGAGCCCTGGACCCTGTCGTTCGTGCGCAGCGGCCCGGTGATCGTCCAGGGCATGGCGTTGAGCTTCGACCTGGAGGACCCCGCGGCCACCAACCCGGTCATGCCCGACGAGATGCTGCGTGCGCAGTACGACAAGCTCGTGAAGGCCCAGAAGGGCTGACCGACACGCTGACGCGGCACCACTGACGCCCAGGACGGGGCGGCCCAACCGGGTCGCCCCGTCCTGTTGTTCGGGCCCGAGGCAATTCCCGCACAACAAGATCGTCCGTCCCGCTACGATCCCCTGTCTGAGCCCCGACAGCTCTTTATGCCCGCATCCTTCTGGATGCGGGCTGCTTTCGGCTGTTCGCGTCCCCCTGTCGGGCAGCCTTCATCATGAGCAAAGGACTTCGATGCGTTCCGCACGCACACGCACACGCATTGCCGCAGGGCCTTGACCCCGTTGCTGATATTCACCGCAGCCTGCGAATTCGGTTCGGACGGCGACAAGAAGGCCGACAAGGTCGACAAGGTCGACAACAAAGGCGGCGAGAGCGCGCCGACATCGATCGCGCCGCCCCCTTCATCCGTCGCACCGGGGTCGAGCGCGGATACCCGCGTTCCGACATCGGCCGGGCCGGTCGCTGGAAAAGCCCTCACCTCCGCGCAGTTGAAGGCGGCCCTTGTCACCCAGAATGAACTGGGTACGGGCTGGACGGTCACGCCGGGCGACGGAGCGGCCTACGGCAGCAGCCCGATGAAGGCAGTTGAGGTTGCCTGCCAGCCGTTGCTGGACGTCATGACGGGAGCCGGGCCGAAAGCCGCCGCGAACGCCGGGGAGACCTTGGCCACGGCGGCCGACAAGGGCACGACGACCCGGCTCGACCTCGTGCGCTACGACGGCGACGCGTTCGCCAAGACCCTGGACGCGGCCGTGCTGATCGCCTCGAAGCACGACTGCCTGGAGGTCGTCGCGACCAACGTCAAGGGCGAGAGGACCGCTTACCGCTTCGATGTCGGCGACCACCAGCCGCAGTTCGGCGACGGCGCGCTGTGGCTCGACGTCATGTGGGGCGACGAGAAGACGATGGCCGACCCGGACGCGCCCACGATGACCTCCCGCCTGCAGTTCGTGCGGGTGGGCTCGGTCCTCGTGCGGTTCGACAGCCGTCCGGAGAACACCAGCTTCGGCGCCGAGTACATTCCCGACGCCCAGGTGAAGACGCAGGCGGACAAGGTGGCCGCCGCGCTGAAGCGCTGACCCCGGCCGCCGGGTCCAGCGGGGGACTCCGGTGCCGCATAGGGTGGCCGTTCACGGCGTCCCCACCGTTCAGCCCGAGGAAGTCCATGCGTGTGTCTTTCCGCCGCATTGCCGGTGTCGCCGCCGTACCCCTGTTCCTGTCGGCCGCGACTGCGTGCGGAGGCGGCGGCGACGGCGGCCGGAAGGCGCCCGACGCGCTGAGCGGCGACGAACTCCGGGCCGTGCTGCTCGCCCAGCAGGAGCTGCCGCCGGGCTGGGAACTCACCGGCGGCGGGGCGCCGGTCGGGGACGACGAGATCGCCGAGGCGGACCGTTCGGCATGCCAGCCCGTGATGGACCTGGTCTCCGGCCGGTCCGCCGACATCGCCCCGACCGGGCAGGCCGACGCCGGCCTCCTGGGCCCCGACGGGCTGGGCGGCGCCGCACACATAGGCGTCAACCAGTACAAGGAAGGCCAGGCCGCGCAGCTCCTCGACGCCGCGCGCGCGGCTCTGCCGACCTGTGCCGGCTTCGGCGTCCGGCAGGCCGGCGGCGACGGCATCGCCCCGGCCGCGACCGCCGTCGGCGAGTCCCCGTGGCTCGGCGACGGGACGCTGTTCTTCCGGCTCACGATGACGACGGACGCGGGCGCGCTGAGCATCCCGTACACCGTCGTCCGCAAGGGCTCCGCGCTGGTCCTCACCTCGACGCTGAACGACCCCGGGGCCGGCGCCGACGCGGTGCCCGAGGTACTGCTGCGCGCCCAGGTGGACAAGCTCGCCAAGGCCCAGCTCGCGAAGACCGGGGCGAAGGCGCAGTAGCGGGCCGGTCGCCGGGCACCCGTTGCGGCGGTCCGGGCCATCTTTCTTGCGGTGGATCTTGCTTCGGGGCCCGGACGGGGTATGCGATGGGCGAGTCGAGGCGATCCCTCGCAGACGTACCGCTCCGGTCCGGGCCGGGCCGCACGAGCCGTCACCCGCGGCTGGTCGGACCATACTGGACATAGTGGGTCAAGCGACCACCGTCGCCGCGCCCGCGCGCGGCCGTCGTGCGGTTTCTCCTCACCGAGCGACACGATCAAACGAGACCCGGCGGCCCACCGGCCGATCCACCGGTCACGTCCGGCCCCACGAGGAGGCGGCGATGTTCGAGGAAGCGCAATACCTGGCCCCGGTCACCCGGAAGGCCGACGGCAGCATCGAGGTCGAGCTGTCCCGCAGCCACCCAGGCTTCGCCGACCAGGTGTACCGCGAACGGCGCAACCGCATCGCGGAACTTGCCCTGCGCCACACTCCCGGCGAGCCGATCCCCGAGGTCGACTACACGCCGGAGGAGCACGACGTCTGGCGGATCGTGTCCGCCGAGCTGGCCGTCGCCCACCAGGAGCTGGCGGTCGCCGAGTACCTGCACGGCTGCCGGCGCCTCGATCTCCCCAAGGACCGTATCCCGCAGCTCCAGGAGGTCAGCGAGCTGCTGGAGCCGTTGACCGGGTTCCGCTACCTGCCCGCCGCGGGCCTCGTCGAGCTCCGCGAGTTCTACGGCACGCTCGCCGACTCGTACTTCCACTCGACGCAGTACATCCGGCACCACAGCGTGCCGCTGTACACCCCGGAGCCGGACGTCGTCCACGAGGTCATCGGCCACGCCAACGCCCTCGCGAGCGACCGGTTCGCCGCGCTGTACCGGCTGGCCGGCGAGGCGGCGCGGCGCGTCGAGAGCCGCGAGGCCCTGGAGTTCGTCTCCAAGGTCTTCTGGTTCACCCTCGAGTTCGGCGTGATGGCGGAGAACGGCGAGCTGAAGGCGTACGGCGCGGGCATCCTGTCCTCCTACGGCGAGATCCGCGAGTTCCGCGGCATGGACATCCGCGCGCTCGACCTGGCCGCCATGGGCACCACGGCGTACGACATCACGCACTACCAGGACGTGTTGTTCCGGGCCGAGTCCATGGACCACCTCGAGGACGTCGTCGGTGCCTTCTGGGCGACCTGCGACGACGAGTCGATCGCGCGTCTGTCCGTGGCGGTGTCCTGACCCGCGTATGACGCAGCCCTGGGTGCGTCAGGCCAGAAGAGTCTCCGCTCTGGCCTTTGCGCGCCTGCCTCGGTAGCCTGAGTTTACGTAAAACTGTTTTACGTAAACTCGATCTACCTCAGGGGGTCGCGGTGGCCGTGCCGTCCTTCGTCGGGCGCCGCAGCGAGCTCGCGCTGCTGGGCAAACGCCTCGCCCGCGTCACCGACTCGGGTGCGGGCGCCGCCCTCGCGATCCGCGGGCGCCGGCAGGTCGGCAAGTCCCGGCTGGTCCAGGAGTTCTGCGACCGGGCGGCGGTGCCGTACGTCTTCTACACCGCCACCAAGGGCGCCTCGCCGGTCGAGGCGGTCGGCGATTTCCTGCGCACCCTCGCGGACTCCTCCCTCCCGGTCGACGCCGAGGTCGTCCCGGACAACAGCGCGGGCAGTTGGCCGGACGCCTTCCGTACGCTCGCCTCCGTGCTGCCGGACCGCCCGGCGGTCGTCGTGCTCGACGAGATGCCCTGGCTCGCCGAGCAGGACGACGTCTTCGACGGGGCCCTGCAGACGGCCTGGGACCGGCTGCTCGCCAAGCGGCCGGTCCTGCTCCTGCTGCTCGGCAGCGATCTGCACATGATGGAACGCCTCACCGCGTACGACCGGCCCTTCTACGGCCGCGCCGACAACCTCGACCTCGGGCCGCTCAACCCCGCCGAGACGGGTGAGGCGCTCGGCCTCGCGGCGCCGGACGCGATCGACGCACACCTGGTGTCGGGCGGACTGCCGGGCATCCTCCGGGCGTGGCAACACGCCACTCCCGCCCTGGACTTCCTGCGCGTCGAGTGCGAGGACCCGGCGTCCCCCGTGTTCGGGGTCCCCGAGACCTCCCTCATGGCGGAGTTCCCGGTGCCCGACCGCATGCGCCGTGTGCTCGAAGCGGTCGGCGGCGGCGACCGCACACACGCGAACATCGCGGCGACTGCGGGCAGTCGCGAGGGTGCCTTGCCATCAGGGGCCCTGTCGCCGATCCTGCGGCGACTCGTCGACGAGAAGCATGTGCTCGCCCAGGACGAGCCGCTGTCCGCCCAGCCGGGCAAGCCGGCGCTCTACCGCATCGCCGACAACAGCCTGCGCCTCTATCTCGCGATACTGCGGTCCGCGCACGAGCAGGCACGCAGGGGACGACCGGGCGCCGCGTACGCCGTCATCGAGCGGCGCTGGGCCTCGTGGCGCGGCCGCGCGGTCGAGCCGCTGGTCCGCGAATCCCTCGAACTCGCCGCTCTCGCAGGTCGGTTGCCGTGGGACGACGTGCAGCATGTCGGGGGCTGGTGGAACCGCCGGTTCGACCCGGAGGTCGACCTGGTCGCCGCCGACCGCGCGCCGGTGGCGACCCGCATCCCCTTCGTCGGCTCCGTCAAGTGGCTGGGCACGCCGTTCGACGCCCGCGACCTGGCCGCGCTCGCCGCGGCCGCGCCCGAGGTCCCCGGATTCCGGGCCGGCGCCACCGCGTTGGTGGCGGCGACCCTCTCCGGCACGACCCCGGGCGCGGACATGTCCGCCCTCGCCCTCATGTGGGGCCCGGAAGACGTCGTGGGCGCATGGGAGTAGACCGTCGGGCCCGGCGGCTCACTCGTACGTCGCCGCCGCCTCGCGCAGCGTGCGGATCACGGTCTCCGGGTCGTACGCGGCGGGTGCCCCAGGCGTGTAGGTGACGGCCCGCAGCCCGCCGGTATACCGGAACGCACCGTGCCGTTCGTGGACCGGCCACGAGACCGGCGACTTGCGGTCCACCCCTACGCTGATGCCCTGCAGCGGCGCCATGCCGATCAGCAAGTGCACGCCCTCCAGCCACGCGGTGTCCTCGCCGTCGACCGACACCGTGAAGTCCCAGCGGAAGCGCGGGCGGGTGTGGGCGCGCAGCAGGACCGTGTGCGGCCCGGGCGGGAGCGGCCCGGCGTCCACCTCGTGCAGCACGCCGTACTCGTTGTACGCGAACCGCAGGTGCCCGTCCTCGACGTACACGCTGTAGCCGCCGCCCTGGTCACCGTGCGACACCAGCACGCCGGCGTCGTCTTCTCCGTGGTGCGCGATCTCGATCGCGGCCTCGAAGTCGCGGAAGGAGACGAGCTTCGCCGAGCGGTAGCGCTCCAGTTCGGGGGTTCCGGCCAGGATGCGGACCGGCCTGCGCAACTCCTCCTCGTCCGGGTTCCGGAACACCAGGGCACCGCTGGCGTCGGCCAGCGGGAACACGCCGTTGCGCCAGGCCGCGGCCTCCCACGCCTCGGACAACTCCTTTACGACGCCCGGGTGTTCGGCGGTGAGGTCGTCGATCTCGGTGGGGTCGGCGACGATGTCGTAGAGCGCCCACTCGCCGTCGTCGTACGGCGCACCGAACTGATGCTGCGTCACCAGCTTGTAGGGGGACCGGTAGTAGCTCCGGTTTCCGGTCATCTCGCTGTACTGCTCCCGGTGGGTGGACTCCTCGGAGGCCGAGGCGAGGACCGGGGTGAAGGAGGCACCGTCCAGCTCCTGCGTCGGCACCCCCGCGTGCTCCTCCGGCCTTTCCACGCCCGCGAGTTCGAGCAAAGTCGGGAGGATGTCGGTGACGTACTGGTACTGCGGGCGCACGCCGCCGTCGTCCTGTTCGGCGCGCGGCAGGCCGGCGGGCCAGGAGAGCACGAACGGCACGCGTACGCCGCCCGCGTACGTCTGACCCTTGTAGAGCCGGAACGGCGTGTTCGACGCCATGCCCCATCCGCGCGGGTAGTGGATCAGGCTGCGCGGACCGCCCACCAGGTCGAGTTCGCGGTCGACGTCGCCGTTCCACTCCTCGGGCAGGCCCGGGTGGTGCACGAACCGCTTGAAGTAGGCGCGCGTGCCCTCCGCTCCGCCTTCGCCGGTGCCGCCGTTGTCGGACGTGAACACGATGATCGTGTTGTCCAGTTCGCCGAGTTCTTCGAGGGTCTGGGTGAGACGGCCGAGGTTCTGGTCGATGTTGTCGACCATCGCCGCGTACACCTCCATGTAGCGCGCGTACAACTCGCGTTCCTCGGCGGGGACTTCGTCCCACGGGCCGACTTCGTGGCCCTTCTCGAAGTTGCGCCGGGGAAGCCTGGTGCCGGGTGGGAACAGGCCGTCGGCGATCTGCCGCGCGAAGCGCTTGTCGCGCAGGGCGTCCCAGCCCTCGTCGTAGCGACCGCGCTGCCGGTCTATGTCGGACGGCTTGGCCTGGAGCGGGCCGTGTACGGCGTTGTGCGCGACGTACAGGAAGAACGGTTTGTCGGCATCGTGGGCGCGCAGCGACTTGATCATCCCGATGGCCTCGTCGGTGATGTCGTCGGTGTAGTAGTAGCCCTCGGGAAGCTCGTCGATATCCAACGGGCTGTTGTCGCGCACCAGTTGATGCGGGTGGAAGAGGCTCGTCAGGCCTTCCAGCACCCCGTAGTAGCGGTCGAAGCCCTTTTGCAGCGGCCAGTTGCGCCGGTCGTCGGCCGCGTTCGACGCCGAGTCGCGGACGAGGTGCCATTTGCCGACCGCGAAGGTCGCGTACCCGGCGCCGTGCAGGATCTGCGGCAGGGTCGGGATGTCGTCGGCGATCTCCATCGCGTACCCGGGGAAGCCGGGGTCGGCGTTCGCCACGAAGGAGTAGCCCACGCGATGCGGGTTGAGCCCGGTCAGCAGGGCCGCGCGGGCGGGGGAGCACAGGGGCATCGTGTGGTAGTTGGTCAGGCGTACGCCGCGCTCCGCGAGCGAGTCGAGCGTCGGCGTCGGGATCTCCGACCCGAAGGGGCCGATGTCGCTGTAGCCCATGTCGTCGATCAGCACGACCACGATGTTGGGCGCGCCAGGCCGGGCCTTGCCACGCGGCTCCCAGGCGGGTTCGGAGTCGGCGAAGGTTCGCCCGGCGCGGCCCGGGAAGCCCGCGTACGGGTCGCGGCGGCGGGGGTTCGGGGCTTCGGCGGCAGAGGACATACGGTGCTCCTTAGGCGGCAGTGGCGGCGGTGGCGGCGTCCGCGGGCGCCTCGGCAGTGGCGGTTGCAGTCGGGGTGGCCGGGTTTGCGGCGGCCTTTGCGGGTGCGGCGGTGTGCGCCGCCGGGACGGGGCTGGGCACGGCGGCCAGCAGCGCCTGCGTGTACGGGTGTTGCGGATCGGCGCACAACTGCTCGGCCGGGCCGGTCTCCACGACGCGTCCGGCCCGCATGACCGCGATCCGGTGTGAGATCTGCCGCACCACGGCCAGGTCGTGCGCGATGAAGATCATCGACAGGCCCAGGTCGGCCTGCAGGTCGGCGAGCAGGTTGACCACCTGCGCCTGCACGGAGACGTCGAGCGCCGACACCGGCTCGTCGCAGATCAGCACGGTCGGCTCGGGGGCCAGAGCCCGGGCGATGCCGATGCGCTGCCTCTGGCCGCCGGAGAAGTCGCGCGGATAGCGGTCCGCGAACGAGGCGTCCAGGCCCACGCGTTCGAGCAGTTCGCCGACGCGTCGGCGGCGTTCCGCGGGGGTGCCGATGCCCTGCGACACGAGCGGGTCGGCGATGATCGCGCCGACCGTCATGCGCGGGTTCAGCGACGCGTAAGGGTCCTGGAACACCATCTGGACGTGGCGCCGCAGCTCGCGCAGGTCGCCGCGTCCCGGGTGGGTGACGTCGCGTCCCTCGAAGAGCACCCGCCCCGAGGTGGCCGGGTGCACCCCGACGACGGTGCGGACCAGCGTCGACTTGCCGGACCCGGACTCGCCGACCACGCCCAGGGTTTCCCCACGTGCCAGGTCGAGCGAGACGTCGTCGAGCGCGACGACCCGGTTGCGGCGGGAGCGGAAGACCTTGCCGAGCGAGCGGATCGAGAGGATCGGCTCGCGGTCGGCGGCGCCTTCCGCACCAACCTCGGTCCGGACCGCGTCCCGGGGCCGGGCCGTCGGCGGCGCCGCCAGTACGGGGCCGAGGGGCAGCGGCCCCTCCGACACCCAGCAGGCCACCGTACGGCCGTCCGCCACGACGCGCGGCGGCGGCTGCTCGGTGCGGCACCGGTCGGTCGCCAGGGGGCACCGGTCGGCGAAGGCGCAGCCGTCGGGCGGCGAGGCCAGGTCCGGCGGCGTGCCCGGTATGCCTTCCAGGCGCTGCCCGTACGGCGCGTCCAGCCGGGGCACGGCCCGCAACAGACCCGCTGTGTACGGATGGTGAGGCGACGTCAGGACGTCCTCGGTCCGGCCGTGTTCGACCACCCGGCCGCCGTACAACACCATGACCCGCGCCGAGGACCGTGCCACCACACCCATGTTGTGGGTGATCAGCACGGTTGCCGTGCCCAGATCCCGGGCCAGGCGCTCCAGCAGGTCGAGGATCTGCGCCTGCACGGTCGGGTCGAGCGCGGTGGTCGGTTCGTCGGCGAGGAGGATGTCCGGCTCGTTGGTCAGCGCGAGCGCGATCATGACGCGCTGCCGCATGCCGCCGGAGAACTGGTGCGGATGGTCGCGCATGCGCCGTGCGGCGTCCGGGATGCCGACCACATCGAGGAGTTCGACCGCTCGCGCGGTACGGGCCTTGCGGTCGCCGAGGCCGTGCGCGCGCATCGCCTCGTCGAGATGGCGGCCCACGGTGAGCAGCGGGTTCAGGGACGTCATCGGGTCCTGGAAGATCATCCCGATGCGCGCGCCGCGCACCCGGCGCAGCTCGGCCTCGGGCGCGGTCGCCAGATCGAACGGCGCGCCCCCGACCGGGCCGGCGCCATCCGGCCCGTCCAGCAATACCGCGCCCGCGCTGATGCGCCCGGTGGCGGGCAGCATGCGGGTCAGGGCGAGCGCGGTCGTCGACTTGCCCGAGCCCGACTCGCCGACGATGGCGAGCGTCTCGCCGCGCGCCAGGTCGAAGTCGACGCCGCGCACGGCATGCACGGGGCCGCGCTCGGAGTCGAACGTCACGTGCAGGTCGCGTACGCGCAACAACGCTTCCCCGCGGGGTACTTCGGCGGCAGGCGTGTCGGCGGCAACCGGCTTCTCGATCGAGATGGTCATCGGCGCGCTCCCCGGTTCAGTGCTTCGGCGATCAGGTTCAGGCCCACCACCAGCGCGGTGATCACCACGAGCGGGCCGAGGGCGTAGGTGGGGTGGTCCTCCAGGTAGGGCCGCGCCTCGGCGAGGATGCCGCCGAGCGAGGGGTCGGGCGGCCGGACCCCGATGCCGATGAAGCTCATCGCGCCTTCGAGGATCACCGCGATCGACATCGACACCGCGATCTGCACCACGACCGGGTCCGCCGCGTTCGGCAGCACGTGCCGGGTCAGCAGGCGCAACGGGCCGGCCCCGCCCACGCGCGCGGCGGTGGCGTACTCGCGGTCGCGGTGCACGAGGATCGCGCCGCGCAACATGCGCCCGAAGGACGGGATCTCGATGATGGTGATCACCGTGATGATCGTGGCCTTGCCCGGGCCCATGATCGCGGTGACCGTGAGGCCCAGGATCAGCCCCGGGAACGACAGCAGCAGGTCGAACAGGCGCTGCACCGCCACGTCGGCGGCGCGGTGGGTGGTAGCGACCAGTGCGAGCGAGCAGCCGATCAGCAGTCCCAGCGGGACGGCGGCGGCCACGATCAGCAGGTCGGTGCGGATGCCGTACAGCAGTCGGCTGAGCAGGTCGCGGCCGATCTCGTCGGTGCCCCACGCGTGGTCGCCGCTGCCCGGGCCGCGCAGCGCGTCGGCGGTCTGGAAGGTCGGGTCGTGCGAGGTGAGCAGCGGCGCCGCGAGGCCGGCCGCGAAGATCAGGCCGACCAGCGCCAGCCCGAACAGGCCGCGCGGGCTGAGCAGTCCGCGCAGGTAGCGGTTGCGGACCCGGCGCGGCTTCGCCGCCGCGGGCGCAACCGCTTCCGGGGTCTTGGGGGCGGGTGTTCCGGGCGTCAGTGTCTCGGTAGTCATGGCGGTCACCCCAGCCGTACGCGCGGGTCGATGAGGGCGTACGCGAGGTCGGTCAGCAACTGCACCACCACGTACACCACCACGAGGAACAGCAGCACGGCCTGGATCACCGGGTAGTCGCGCCGCGTGACGGCCTGTTCGGCGAGCATGCCGAGTCCCGGCCAGGCGAAGACCGCCTCGATGATCACCGCGCCGCCCAGCAGCACGCCGACCTGCATGCCCAGCACGGTGAGCACCGGCGGCAGCGCGTTGGGCAGCGCGTGCCGCCACAGGATGCGGCGCGGCGGGATGCCGAGTGACTTCGCGGTGCGCGCGTAGTCCTCGCCCAGCGCCTGCTGAAGGCCGTCCTTGACGTACCTGGCCAGGATCGCGGACGGCGGCAGGGCCAGGACCAGGGCGGGCATCAGCAGATACTGGAAGCCGATCTGCGGGTCGGACAGGATCGACACGTGCCCGCCGGGCGGCAGGACCGGCCAGGTGATCGCGAACACGAACACGAGCAGGAACCCGCTCACGTAGGCCGGCACGATCAGCGACACCGAGTTGACCGCCGACAGCAGCGTCTGGCCGAAGCGGTTCTTGACGGTCACCCCCAGGACCCCGAACAGCAGCCCGAGCGCGATGGTGAACACCAGGGCCCCGACGGTGAGTTCGACGGTGTTGCCGAGGCGCTGGGCGAGCAGTTCGTTCACCGAGCCGCCGATGATGTACGAGCGGCCGAAGTCGCCGCGGACGACGTCCGCGATCCACGCGCCGTACTGGGTCAACAGCGGTCGGTCCAGGCCGAGTTCGTGGCGAATCGTGCCGACGCTCTCGGGCGACGGGTCGGAGCCGGCGAGGGTCTCGGCCGGATCACCCGGGACCGCGCGCAGAATGAGGAAGATGGCGAAGGAGGCGAGCAGCAGCACCCCGAGAGCCGATGGCAGCCTTCGCACGAGATAGCCGGTCATGGTCGCAGTCCGCCCGTCACGCCAGATAGGCGTCGTCGAGGTTCAGCGCGGTGAACTCGTTCTGTGCCACGCCCTGAAGGTTGCTCGTCGCCGCGTGCAGGTTCGCCAGCACGATCAGGTCGATCACGAACTGCTGGTCGAGCAGGACCTCGCTCAGGTCCTGGTACGCCGCCTTCGCCTGCGCGCTGTCCGGGTCCGCCTGCCGCCACGCGCGCTGCACGATCTCGGTGTACCGGGGGTCGGAGAACTTCGAGGTGTTCTTCGCCTCGTTGAACGGGTACGCGCTGACCGCCAGCGTCGACGGATGCACCTGGGCGAAACCGTGCGCCCCCGCCCACAGCGCCGGCATCGTCTGGCTGATCAGCTGCGCCTGGAACTTCGCCGGGTCGAGCGGCTCCAGGGTGGTCTTGACGCCGACCTGCTGGAGGTCGAACTGGATCATCTGGGCGACCGCCGACGAGGTGCTGAGGAACGCCAGCGGCAGGTCGAGGTTGGCCGCGCCGGCCTCGGCGAGCAGCGCCTTGGCCCGCGCCGGGTCGTGCGGGTAGCGGCGCGCGGTCGCGTCCGAGTAGGCGGGCGAGGACTTGGGCCACGGCGCGGACGACGCGAGACCGTAGCCGCCCAGGCCCTGCTGGAGGATGCGGTCGCGGTCCACCGCGAACGAGATGGCCTGGCGCACCCGCTTGTCGTCCAGCGGCTTGACCGTCACGTTCGCGCCGATGTAGATCGCGCCGCCGCCGGTGTCGAACTCCTGGATGGTGAACTGGCCGTCGGACTTGATCGGGGCGATGTCCCGGCCGCTGAGGCCCAGGGCGAGCTGGATCTGCTTGCCGCGCAGCGCCGAGAGGAGCGAGTCGGCCTGCGGGATGATCCGTACCTCGACATTGTCGAAGTACGGCCGCTCGGGCACAAAGTACTCCGGGTTCTTGGCGAACGAGATCGAGGCGCCCGGCGTCCAGTTCTTGAAGACGAACGGGCCGGTGCCGATCAGCTTCTTGCCGGTCACCGCGTCCTCTACGGACTCCCGGTCGGTGATGAACATGAACTCGAAGAGGTCGAACAGATTGCTCACCGGGTGTGCGAGCTTGAGCGTCAGCTCGGTCGGGCTGATGACGGTGATGTCCGAGACCACCGCGGCGGTCGCCCGCAATTGCGCGCTGCGCTTGGGGTCCTTGAGATTGTTGACGGCGAACACCACGTCCTCGGCGGTGAACGGGCGCCCGGAATGGAACTTCACGCCCTCGCGCAGTTGGAACGTGACACTGGTGCCGTCCGGCGCTATCTGCCACGACTTCGCCAACTGCGGCTGCGGCCTCAGGTCGTTGTCGTACGAGGTCAGCGTGTTGAACACCAGCCGGGCCAGTGCGGTGAACGAGTTCTGCGTGAAGAGCAGTGCGGGCGTGAAATCGACCAGGCTGCCTATTTGCAGCGTCCCGCCCTTCTTGGGGGCGCCGCTCGCCCCGGCGGGCGTCGACTTGTTCTCGTCGACCGCCGACTTGCACCCGGCCAGACCCAGCAGAACGGCACCGGCCCCGGCGGCGCGCAAGAGGGTCCGGCGACTGGTGGCAAGGGAGGATACGGACATGGCGAAGCTCCTCTGAGCGGTTCGAGGCAAAGTGGGGGTCGAGGTGGGCGGCAGTTGCAGGGAAAGCCGGTCGCGGTGAAAGGCGGTCGCGGTGAAAGGCGTCGCAGTCAACGGCGTCGCAGTCAACGGCGGTCGCGGGGATTCAGGGCAGCGGCGGACGCGCCTGCGGGGAAACCACCGCATGCGGAAGCCGAAAAGGGCGGGGGACGGCGCGGCTAATGCGCCGGATACCCGGGAAAGGAAGAAGGGTCAGCGGCCGTGTCGCGGCGGTGAACCCTCGGGGAAACCGTTAGCGGACGGCACAGATGGCGCCGGCGACTCGACAGAAGTCGATGTGGCGGCGCGAAACGAGGGCCTGGGAGGCCCTGCCGGGGCGGCGGTCCGAACTCACGTCGTCGACTGTGTCAGGAACCGGTTAATCGGGTCAACGATCGCGGCATTCCGTCTTGCCACGTGGACACTTGTTAACAAGTTGTTGCGGCCCGGGAGTTCGTCATTCCGGGGTGGTCACGAAATCGATGATCTCCTCGACCCGGCCGAGCAGCGCGGGCTCCAGATCCCGGTACGAGTCGACGTGCGACAGGATCCAGCGCCACGTTTCGCCGGTGGACGTGGCACGGCCCAGCGCCGCGTTCACGCCGTCCTTCCACACCACCCCGCGCGGCACCTCGGGCCACGTGCCGATACCCAGCACCGACGGTTTGACCGCCTGCCAGATGTCGATGAACGGGTGTCCGGTGACCAGCACATCGGCCCCGTACTGCCCCGCGGCCACCTCGGCGGCGATCCGGCTCTCCTTCGAGCCCGACACCAAGTGGTCGACCAGCACGCCCAGCCGGCGGCCGGGACCGGGGCGGAACTCGCGTACCACCGCCGGGAGGTCGTCGACGCCTTCCAGGAACTCCACGACCACGCCCTCGATGCGCAGGTCGTCGCCCCACACGCGCTCGACCAACTCCGCGTCGTGCCGGCCTTCGACATAGATGCGCCCGGCGCGTGCCACCCGCGCCTTCGCGCCGTGCACCGCGACCGAGCCCGAGGCGGTACGCGTCGGCCGGGCCGGTGCCGCCTGCGCCGCACGCGGCCGCACCAGCGTGACGACGGCGCCGTCCACCATGAACCCGCGAGGCTCCATCGGGAACACCCGCAGCTTGCCGTGCCGGTCCTCCAGCGTGACGGTGAACCCCTCCGGGGTCTTCTCCACCCGCACCACCGCGCCGCAGAACCCGGTCTCGACCTCCTCGACCACCAGGTCCCGGTCGGCCGCCACCTCGGGGACCGCCTTGGGCTTCTTCCACGGCGGTGTCAGATCGGGCCCGTAACTCCTGCTGCGCATAGCGACCGACGCTAGCGGTCCGGCCGCCGTCACCCGTTCAGGCGCGCCGACCGCGCACGTACGCCAACTGGCGTTCGGCGAAGTCCCGGTCCACCAGGGCGCCGTGCCCGGGCACCAGCACGCTCGCCGGCAGCTCCAACACCCGCTCCAGGGCACCCGGCCACTCGTCCGGGTACGAGTCGGGACCGTACGACGGCGGCGCCGACTCCTCCAGCAGGTCCCCGGCGACCAGCAGGTCCGCGTCCGGGACGTGGACCACCACGTCGCACCCGGTGTGGCCGCGCCCCGGCGCGTACACCTCGGCCCCGACGACCCCGAGCGGCAGCGACCCGTCGTGCGGGACCAGGACCGTGGGCGGGACAATACGTACCGCGGCCATGTCGTCCGCGGGCATGCCGTAGCGCAGCGCGTCGGCGCGGCCCCGCTCGCCCCACTCGGCCAGATAGGGCGGCAGGGCCTCGTGGCCCACGATTTCGACGTCCGGGAACTGCCGTAGGACTTCTGCGTTGCCATAGCAGTGGTCGAAGTGACCGTGTGTGTTCACCACTGCCAGCGCGCGATAGGGGAGGCCGTGCTCCGAGAGCATGCGCTCGAGGCCCGCGAGGAGCCCGCGCGTCTCGCGTTCGTACGAGCCGGTGTCGACGAGGGCGAAGCCCTCGGGGCCCGCCACCGCCACGACGTTCAGGTCCAGTTCGGGCAGCCGCGCGACGAACACCCCGGGTGCCACAGGGCCCCAACGCGTCCATTCGTCATGTTCCGCGTGTACCATCCTGCGACCCTTCCACAGACGGCAGGGTACGGACGCATCGGCGTCGCCGTACACTGGCACTCCAGCAAGCGGAGTGCCAGGCAGGTCAGGGAGGTGCGCACGGTGCTCGACGACCGCAAGCTCGACGTGCTGCGCGCCATCGTGCAGGACTACGTGGCGACTCACGAGCCCGTCGGATCCAAAGCGCTCGCGGAACGGCACAACCTCGGGGTCTCCCCGGCGACCATCCGCAACGACATGGCCGCGCTGGAGGAGGAGGGGTACATCACCCAGCCCCACACCAGCGCGGGCCGCGTACCCACCGACAAGGGCTACCGGCTCTTCGTCGACCGGCTCGCGGGCATCAAGCCGCTGTCCACGCCCGAGCGCCGGGCGATCCAGCTCTTCCTGGACGGCGCCGTGGACCTCGACGACGTGGTCGGCCGCACCGTGCGCCTCCTCGCCCAGCTGACCCACCAGGTCGCCGTGGTGCAGTACCCGTCCCTCACCCGGTCCACCATCCGGCACGTCGAGCTGCTGACCCTGGCACCGACCCGGATCATGCTCGTGCTCATCACCAACACCGGGCGGGTCGAGCAGCGCGTGCTGGACGCACCCGGCCCGATCGGCGACACCCTGCTCGCCGACCTCCGCGGCCGGATCAACGGCGTCGTCGTCGGCAGGCGCTTCGCCGACGTCGCCCTGCTGGTGCAGGACCTCGGCGAGTCCTTCACGGCCGAGGAGCGGCCGATCGTCACCACAGTCCTCGCCGCCCTGCTCGACACCCTCGTGGAGCAGCAGGAAGAGCGGGTCGTCCTCGCGGGAACCGCGAACCTCACCCGGTTCGGCACCGACTTCCCGATGACGATCCGCCCGGTACTCGAGGCCCTGGAGGAGCACGTCGTGCTCCTGCGCCTGCTCGGGGAGGCCACCGAGCCTGCCATGGTGGTGCGTATCGGCCACGAGAACATGCACGAGGGACTGGCCGCCACCTCGGTGGTGTCCGTCGGGTACGGCAGCGGGGACGAGGCCCTCGCCAAACTCGGCGTGCTCGGGCCGACCAGGATGGACTACCCCGGAACGATGGGAGCGGTACGCGCCGTGGCACGGTACGTCGGACAGATTCTCGCGGAGTCGTAGTTGACCACTGATTACTACGAGGTCCTGGGTGTTCGGCGCGACGCCACGCCCGAGGAGATCAAGAAGGCCTTCCGCCGCCTCGCCCGTGAACTGCACCCGGATGTGAATCCGGACCCCAAGACGCAAGAGCGCTTCAAGGAGATCAACGCCGCCTACGAGGTCCTCTCGGACCCGCAGAAGCGGCAGATGTACGACCTCGGCGGCGACCCGCTTGGCGGCGCGGGGGCCGGGCCCGGCGGCGGCTTCGGCGCGGGCTTCGGCTTCAGCGACATCATGGACGCGTTCTTCGGCCAGGCGAGCCAGCGCGGCCCGCGCTCGCGCACCCGCCGCGGCCAGGACGCCATGATCCGCATCGAGGTGCAGTTGGAGGAGGCGGCGTTCGGCACGACCCGGGAGATCCAGGTCGACACCGCGGTCACCTGCAACACCTGCAACGGCGAGGGCGCCGCTCCCGGCACCACCGCGCAGACGTGCGACATGTGCCGGGGCCGCGGCGAGGTCAGCCAGGTCACACGGTCGTTCCTCGGCCAGGTCATGACGTCGCGCCCGTGCCCGCAGTGCCAGGGCTTCGGCACCGTGGTGCCGACCCCGTGCCCGGAGTGCGCGGGCGACGGACGCGTACGCGCGCGCCGCACGCTCACCGTCAAGATCCCGGCGGGCGTCGACTCCGGCACGCGCATCCAGCTCGCGGGCGAGGGCGAGGTCGGCCCGGGCGGCGGCCCGGCCGGCGACCTCTACGTCGAGATCGCCGAGGTCCCGCACCCGACGTTCCAGCGCCGGGGCGACGACCTGCACTGCACGGTCACCATCCCGATGACGGCCGCGGCCCTGGGCACGAAGGTGCCGCTGGAGACGCTGGACGGCGTCGCGGAGATCGACATCAGGCCGGGGACCCAGTCCGGGCAGTCCATCCCGCTGCACGGCAGGGGCATCACGCACCTGCGGGGCGGCGGCCGGGGCGACCTCCTGGTGCACGTCGAGGTGCAGACGCCCTCGAAGCTCGACCCGGAGCAGGAGGAACTCCTGCGCAGACTCGCCAAGTTGCGGGCCGAGGAGCGGCCCCAGGGGCAGTTCTCGCCGGGGCAGCAGGGGTTGTTCTCCCGCCTGAAGGACGCCTTCAACGGGCGCTGAGGCGAACCGGCGCCACGCTGCGGAACGGCACAGCGCGGACACCGCCACGGCACGAACAGGCGCCAACAGGCACCTACAGCACGGCACACACGGTACGGAGCGAGGGACGGGTCCTGCGGGCCCGTCCCTCGGCTGTTTGCGGGCGGGCGGCGCGCAGCCGGGGCCGTGGGGCCGTGGGGTCGGGCGGTGCGGCCGAGGCGGCGTGCGGCGGCACGACGCGGTCCGGCGCGCGCGGGGCGTGGTCCGTGGCTTCCGGGCCGGTGCCGGGCGTACGGTCGTGTCACGCGGGTGACCCCAGTGACCGGGAGGTGCGGCAGTGGACGCCGGATCGCGGATCGAGTGGCCGGTGCGGCTGCCGCTCGTACAGGCACCGATGGCGGGCGGGGCGTCCGGGCCACCGCTGGCGGCGGCGGTGTGCGGTGCGGGCGCCCTCGGGTTCCTCGCGGCGGGCTACAAGACCGCGGAGGCGATGACCGCCGAGATCGCCGAGCTGCGCGCGGCCACGGGACTGCCGTTCGGCGTCAACCTGTTCGTGCCGGGAGAGGCCGCCGAGGCGGCCGAGGGCGCCGCCGCCGGGCAGGTCGGGGCGTACCGCGACCGCCTGGCACCGGAGGCCGCGCGACTGGGCGTGGCGCTCGGCGAGGTTCCGCCGCACGGACTCGACGACGACTGGGACGCCAAGGTCGCCGCTCTCCTGGCCGATCCCGTCGCGGTGGTGTCGTTCACCTTCGGCTGCCCTGACCGCGGCGTGCTCGCGGACTTCCGGGCCCGGGGCACGGCCACAGCCGTCACGGTGACCACACCCGAGGAGGCGGAACGCGCCGCCGCGGCCGGGCCGGACCTGCTGATCGTGCAGGGCGTCGAAGCCGGCGCCCACCAAGGGCGGTGGGACAACGACGCCGAGGCCGACACCGAGCCGTACGGCCTGCTCGCCCTGCTCGGACTCGTGCGCGCGGTCACCACCCTGCCGACCGTCGCCGCGGGCGGGATCATGACCGGCGAGCAGGTGGCGGCCGTGCTCGCGGCCGGAGCCGTCGCGGCCCAACTGGGCACGGCCTTCCTGCGCTGCCCGGAGAGCGGCGCCCCGGCGCCGTACAAGGCCGCGCTGGCCGACGCGCGCTACGACCGCACACGCCTCACCCGGGCTTTCTCCGGCCGCCCGGCCCGCGGTCTGGTCAACGGGTTCCTCGCCCGCAACGACGCGTACGCACCGGCCGCCTACCCCGAAGTGCACTACGCCACGGCGACGTTGCGGCGCGCCTCGGCCGCGGCGGGAGACCCCGAGGCGATGGCGTTGTGGGCCGGGCAGGGCTGGCGCCTCGCGCGCGACGAGCCCGCGGCAGCTGTGGTGAAGCGCCTGGCCGACGAGCTGGCCGGGGCACGAGAGGATTGACCCGACCCGCCGCCCGCGGCACCCCCAAGCCCGCGGCACCGCCCACGCCCTCGGAGCCGATCCCATGAGCGCCCCCGTCTTCCTCACGGACGACCCCGCCCTCCGCACCGCCCGCCGGGTGGTCCTCGACGGGGCGGAAGGCCGGCACGCCGTCACCGTGCGGCGCATCGCGGTCGGCGAGGAAGTCGTCCTCACCGACGGGCGCGGCGTCGCGGTACGCGGCACCGTCGCCGCCGTCGAGGGCAAGGACACGCTGCACGTCGACGTCGGCGAGCGCACAGAGGAGCCGCCGCCCGCACCCCGCATCGTCGTCGTCCAGGCGCTGCCCAAGGGGGACCGCGGCGAGCTGGCCGTCGAGACCATGACCGAGGTCGGCGTCGACGTGGTCGTCCCGTGGGCGGCCTCCCGGTGCATCACCCAGTGGAAGGGCGAGCGCGGCGCCAAGTCGCTCGCCAAGTGGCGGTCCACCGCACGCGAGGCCGGCAAGCAGGCGCGGCGCGTACATCTGCCGGACGTCACTGAGCTCATGACGACGCGTCAGGTCGCGGGCATGCTGCGGGACGCGGCGTTCGCGGGGGTGCTGCACGAGGCCGCCGCGGACCCGATCGCGGCGGTCGAGGTGCCGGCGGACGGCGACGTCGTCCTCGTCGTGGGGCCGGAGGGCGGCGTCAGCCCGGAAGAGCTCGCGGTCTTCGCGGAGGCGGGCGCCGGGGCGTACCGGCTCGGCCCGACCGTGCTGCGCACGTCGACGGCAGGCGTGTCGGCGGCTTCCGTACTGATGGCCGCGTCGGGCCGCTGGGCCTGAAGCCCGGCCCCGCCGCGGCCAGCCGATACGATCGCGCCCAACCAGCATCCAGATGGAGGTACGCATGGCGGCCGGGGAAGCCCAGGCGGACTGCCTGTTCTGCAAGATCGTGGCCGGGGACGTCCCCGCCACGGTGGTCCGCGAGACGAAGGACTTCGTCGCCTTCCGCGACATCAACCCGCAGGCGCCCACGCACATCCTCGTCATCCCGCGCGCCCACTACCCGAACGCCGGCGAACTGGGCGTGGCCGAGCCGGAGTTGGCGGGCACGCTGCTCGCCGAGGCGGCCGCGGTGGCGGCCGGCGAGGGCATCGACGAAACCGGCTACCGCGTCGTCTTCAACACGGGCGCGGGCGCGGGACAGACGGTCTTCCACGTACACGCCCACGTGATGGGCGGCCGCGGCCTCACCTGGCCCCCGGGGTAACCCCCTCGGACGGGCCGACGACAACCGCCCTGCCGTCCGGGTCGCGCAACGTACGCCGGCCCGGCGGCAGCCCGGCGCCGTCGACCACCAGGCCGATCCGCAGCGCGCCGGTGACGCGCGCCGGGGTCGCCGGATAGATCTCGAACACCCCGCCCCCGTCCAGGACCGCGGCGTAATGCTCATGACCCTTGCCGTGCCGCTCGGGCGTGAACTCCAGGCCCAGGCCCGCGTAGAACTCGCGGCACGCCTCGACGCGCGTCGTGTAGACGACGATCGAATCCACGCGGGCGCCCGGCATGCCGCGACCTTACCGAGCGCCGGAGAATGGGCGCATGTCCGTACGCGAACTCGTCGTCCTCGGCACCGCCAGCCAGGCGCCCACCCGGCACCGCAACCACAACGGCTACCTGCTGCGCTGGGACCGCGAGGGCATCCTGTTCGACCCGGGCGAGGGCACCCAGCGGCAGATGCTGTACGCCGGAGTCGCGGCCACCGACATCACCCGCATCTGCGTCACCCACTTCCACGGCGACCACTGCCTCGGCCTGCCGGGCGTCATCCAGCGCATCAACCTCGACCGGGTGCCGCACGAGGTCACGGCGTACTTCCCGGCGTCCGGGCAGCACTTCTTCGACCGGCTGCACCATGCCAGCGCCTTCCACGAGGCCGCGACACTGCGCGAACACCCGCTCGCCGGCGAGGCGGCAATCGCACCCCTGACGGATCTCACGCTGGAGGCGCGGCGCCTGTCGCACCCGGTCGAGTCGTACGGCTTCCGCCTGGTGGAACCCGACGGCCGCCGCATGCTCCCCGAACGCCTGCGCGAACTCGGCATCGCCGGCCCGGACGTCGGCCGCCTGCAACGCGAGGGCGCCGTCGAGGCCGCGGGCCGCGTCGTCACCGTCGACGAGGTGAGCGAAATCCGCCGCGGCCAGAAGTTCGCGTTCATCATGGACACCCGCCGCTGCGACGCCGTGGCCGAACTCGCACACGACACCGACATGCTGGTGTGCGAGTCCACGTTCCTCGACGCGGACGCCGACCTCGCCAAGGCACACGGCCACATGACCGCCGGCGAGGCCGCCGCCACCGCCCGCGAGGCCGGTGCGCGCCTGCTGGTCCTCACCCACTTCTCGCAGCGTTACCCCGACCCCGCCGCATTCCTCGCCGACGCCCGCCGCCACTTCGACGGTGAGATCGCCGTAGCCGCCGACCTGGACCGAATCCCCCTCCCCAAACGCCGCTGACCCCCGCCCGGCCCCGCCGCGGCCGGGTGGCCGGAAAGCATGATCATCGGGGCGAAAACCTCAAGAGCGCGACAAGGGCAAAGAGCTACCATTGCCCCAGGACACAACTGTCACCCCGAGCAACGGAAAGTAGGCGTGATCAGGCCGTCAGGCCGCCCATGGCTTCCACACGACACGCTCGCGGCACCGGGCACAACGGCAACGGCAACGAGCCCACCGGCGCCGCACAGCCCGAGGAGCAGGGCCGGGAGCAGGCCCAGGCAAAGATCGTGATCCCGGCGAAGCACCCGATGGTCGCGCTGCTCGGCTCCGGCGACTCCCTGCTCCGGGTGATCGAGGACGCGTTCCCCGACGTCGACATCCACGTGCGCGGCAACGAGGTCAACACCACCGGCCCCGTCGACGACATCGAACTCGTCAAGCGCCTGTTCGACGAGATGATGCTCGTCCTGCGCACCGGCCAGCCGCTCAGCGCCGAAGCCGTGGAGCGCTCCATCGCGATGCTCCGCTCCGGCGGCGACGCGGGCCCGGCCGAGGTGCTCACCCTCAACATCCTGTCGAACCGCGGCCGCACGATCCGTCCCAAGACGCTCAACCAGAAGCGCTACGTCGACGCGATCGACCGCCACACCATCGTCTTCGGCATCGGCCCGGCCGGTACCGGCAAGACCTACCTCGCCATGGCCAAGGCCGTCCAGGCGCTGCAGATGAAGCAGGTCAACCGCATCATCCTGACGCGCCCCGCGGTCGAGGCCGGCGAACGCCTCGGCTTCCTGCCCGGCACCCTGTACGAGAAGATCGACCCGTACCTGCGCCCGCTCTACGACGCGCTGCACGACATGATCGACCCCGACTCCATCCCCCGCCTCATGGCCGCCGGCACCATCGAAGTAGCCCCCCTCGCATACATGAGGGGTAGGACCCTTAATGATGCGTTCATCATTTTGGACGAGGCGCAGAACACCTCGGCCGAGCAGATGAAGATGTTCCTGACGCGGCTCGGGTTCGGGTCGAAGATCGTGGTCACGGGTGACGTGACGCAGGTCGACCTGCCGAACGGGACGGAGAGCGGGCTGCGGGTGGTGCAGCGGATCCTGGACGGCGTGGACGACATCGCGTTCTGCCCGCTGAGCAGCCAGGACGTCGTGCGGCACCAGCTGGTCGGGCGGATCGTCGACGCGTACGGCAGGTTCGACGCCGAGCGCCAGCGGGACGAGGTACCGCGTTCGCGCGGGCGTCGCGGGCAGATCCACAGCACCACCAGCACGAGCAACGCAGAACGGGATGTGAACTGACGGCCATGTCCATCGACATCGCCAACGAGTCCGGGTACGAGCTCGACGAGCACGGCATCGTGGACGTGGCCCGCTTCACCCTCGACAGGATGCGCATCCACCCGCTCGCCGAGCTGTCCGTCGTCATCGTCGACGAGGCCGCCATGGAGCAGCTGCACATCACGTGGATGGACCTGCCGGGGCCGACGGACGTCATGTCCTTCCCGATGGACGAGCTGCGTCCCGGGAAGGACAACGAGGACCCGCCGCAGGGACTGCTCGGCGACGTGGTCCTGTGCCCGGAGGTCGCGGCCCGCCAGGCCAAGGCCGCCGGGCACTCGACGGACGACGAACTGCAGTTGCTCACCGTGCACGGGGTGCTGCACCTGCTCGGCTACGACCACGCCGAGCCCGACGAGGAGCGCGAGATGTTCGGTCTCCAGCGCGAGATCCTCGACGCGTGGCGCGAACGGCGCGGCGCGGCCTCCTGATGCCCGGTCAGAGACGGAAGGTCGGACGGAAGGACGGGGCACGCGGTGTCCTCTGACGAGGTCTTCCGGCTCGTCGTCGGGGCGGTCGTCCTCGTCGTCGTGGCCGGGCTGTTCGCGTGCCTGGAGGCGGCCCTCGCGCGTATCTCGCGTCCGCGGGTCGAGGAGCTGGTACGCACCGGCCGGCGCGGCGCCGAGCGCCTGCTCACGGTCGTCCGGGACCCCGCGCGCTACCTCAACCTGGCGCTGCTGATCCGGGTCGCCTGCGAGGTCTCCGCGGCCGTGTTGGTGTCGGTCGTCTTCTACGACGGTTTCGACGCGACGTGGCAGGCGGTACTGGCGTCCATCGGCGTGATGGTGGTGGTGTCGTACGTCGTCATCGGCGTCTCACCGCGCACCATCGGCCGCCAGCACCCCATCGCGGTCGGCATCGCGGGTGCGCCCGTGCTGATTGTGCTGGCCCGCATTCTGGGGCCGCTGCCGCCGCTGCTGATCCTGATCGGCAACGCGGTCACGCCCGGAAAGGGCTACCGCGAAGGGCCGTTCGCGTCCGAGGCGGAGCTGCGCGCGTTCGTGGACCTCGCCGAGAAGGAGTCGCTGATCGAGGACGAGGAGCGCAAGCTCCTGCACTCGGTGCTCGAACTCGGCGACACCATCGTGCGCGAGGTCATGGTGCCGCGTCCGGACATGGTGTTCATCGAGCGGCACAAGACGGTGCGGCAGGCGCTGCGCCTCGCGCTGCGCAGCGGCTATTCGCGCGTCCCGGTGATCGGCGAGAACGAGGACGACGTCGTCGGCATCGTCTACCTGAAGGACCTGGCCGAGCACGCGGTCGGCGGCGCCGACGACCGGTGGGCGCACGAACAGGTCGAGTCGCTCATGCGGCAGGCGACGTTCGTGCCGGACAGCAAACCGGCCGACGACCTGCTGCGCGAGATGCAGGCGAGCCGCACCCACATGGTCATCGTCGTCGACGAATACGGCGGTACGGCCGGGCTGGTCACGATCGAGGACATCCTCGAGGAGATCGTCGGCGAGATCACCGACGAGTACGACCGCGAGACGAACCCGGTCGAGGATCTGGGCGACGGCCGCTTCCGGGTGACCGCGCGCCTGCCGGTCGACGAACTGGGCGACCTGTTCGGCCTGGAGCTGGACGACGAGGACGTCGAGACGGTCGCCGGGCTGCTTGCCAAGCAGCTCGGCCGGGTGCCGATCCCGGGGGCGACGGCGGAGGTCGAGGGGCTGCGGCTGACCGCCGACCGGCCGTCGGGGCGCCGCAACCAGGTCGGCACGATCGTCGTCGGGCGGGCGCCGCGTCCGGAGAGCCGTGACGGTGACGACGAGGGCGACGACGCGGACTGACGTACGGCGGGCCTGCGGACCCCGTACCTTCGTTCGCGGGGGTACGCATTCGCCGACGGACCGGGGGGTTCACCGTGCGCACGATCAGGCTGTCCCGATTCGGGACGCCAGGCTTGGGCATCGCGCTGCTGGGCGTTGTGCTCCTGGGAGCGAGCGCCTGCGACAGCGACAGCGGGGGTGGCGGCGCCGAGGCCACGGCGGGGCAGGTGACGGGCGTACCGGGGCCGACCGTGGACCCGGAGGCGGGCACCCCGGTCCCGCCGAAGAGCGAGCCGACGCCGGTCAGGCCGGTCGTGACGGGCAAGCCCGGTGAGGGCAAGGGCAGTTCGCTGCCCGGGAAGCCGTCGGCGCCGCCGACCGGACCCGCGACGGCGCCTCAACTGACCGCCGCACTGCTGGCGCAGGCCGAACTGGCCGCGACCGGACTGCGGGTCGACGGGCCCGACCGGGCCAAAGACACGGCCCCGAACCCGGACCCGCCGCCTGCGGTTCCGGCGGTGGACCGGCCCGAGTGCGCGGTGTTCGCACAGGTGTCGGTGTTCGACGGCGGCGCTCCGGAGGCGTGGGCGCACCGCGAGTACGCGGACGCGGCCAAGCCCGGTGGGGCGCGCCTGGGTGTGACGCTCTCCAGCCACCGCGACGACCGCGGTGCGGCGCTGCTGCCCGCCTTGGACCGGGCCATGGCCGGGTGTTCGGCGGAGTTCGCGGTGCGTGCCGGGGGACCGGCTCCTGAGCAGTGGTCGGTGGCTCCCGTAGACGGCGCGCCGCTGGCGGGGGACGAGACGACGGCCTACCGGGTGACCGTGCGGACCGGGACGGAGACGCGCGTCGAGACGGTGGTGCTCGTCCGGTTCGGGGCGACGACGGCGCAGTTCGTGTATCCGGGCGACGCGGCGCCGGATGCCGCACCGTACGCGGCGGTCATCACCGGCCAGGTGCAGAAGGCCCGGGCGCTGCTCGGGCGGTGAGCCCCGAACGGGCGGGCGCAACAAGCGGGCGGCAGCCGTCACGGCGGCGTGTCGGGTCGGTAACAGGCACTGGAAATTCGCGTCCCGACCGGTAGCTTCTTCCGTATACCGACGACGCGGCGGTCCGGACCAGGGGGGTACGGGCCGCGGTATCGCGTCGCACACGACACCGAACTGGGGGGTTCACGGTGCGTACACGCACGTCCCGTACCACGCGCAAGTCCGTCAAGCTCGCGATCGCCTTTCCGCTGGTGGCGCTCGGCCTCTCGGGGCTCACCGCCTGCGAGTTCGGCTCGGACGACAAGGCCGACGCGACCAAGTCGACGGCGTCCGCCTCGGGCGCCGACAAGGCGACCGACAAGGCGAGCGGCAAGCCGAGCGGCAAGGACGACCCGAAGGCGACCGCGAAGCCGACCGGAAAGCCGACCGGGAAGGACACCAAGCCCGCGGCCGGCGCCCCGGCGAGCGACGAACTCGTCGACGCGCTGCTCAACGCGCAGGAGGTGCCCGCCGGTTACACGGCGGGCGAGGCCGACACGGACATGGACGACGGCACGCTCGACCCCGACTCGGTCGTGTCGGACCCGCGCTGCACGACGCTGCTGACCGGCAGCGCGGGCTCGACCGCCAAGGCGGAGCGGGAGTTCACGAAGGAGACGCTCGACGCGGACGACCAGGAAGGCGTCATCGTCACCCTGATCAGCGACGCCCCGGACGAACTGCAGAAGGACTTCGACGAGTACACCAAGGCCCTGAAGGCCTGTCCCTCGTTCAGCGAGAAGACCGGCAACGAGTCGTGGGAGTACGAGATCACCGAGGTGCGCCTCGGCACGCACGGTGACGACAGCGTCAGCTACCGCCTGAAGGTCTCGTCCGACGGCCAGGTGCGCAGCTACGGGTACGTCATGGCCTCGCGCCACGGCGCCGTCGGTGTCACGGTCGCCGCGCACTCGACGTACACCGAGCCGGACGCGCCGACCCAGTTCGTCACCGGGCAGATCCAGAAGGTCGAGGAAATGGGCTGACCGTGCGCGGGAACGGCCCGCCGCCCCGCCGGGTTCGCCGGCGTACCGCCCCGGGAGCAACGTCCGCGTTGTCCCGGGGCGGTACTGTGCCCGGGATCCATCCCGGTGAGCAGGAGGAACGATGAGCGGCACGACCGTCGACCCCGAGGACGCCAAGATCGTCACGCTGGCGCGTTCGGCCCGGGCGCGCAACGGCGCGTCCGAGGGGGCCGCGGTGCGCGACGAGACGGGGCGGACGTACGTCGCCTCGACCGTCGACCTGCCCTCGCTGCGCCTCACCGCGCTGCAGACCGCGGTTGCCATGGCCGTGGCCGGCGGTGCCCGCGGGCTGGAGGCCGCCGCAGTAGTCGGCAAGGCGGAGGCGGTCGCGGCGGAGGACCGGGAGGTCGTACGCGATCTCGGCGGCGCCGGCACGCCCATCCACCTTGCGGGGCCCGACGGGAAGGTCGCGGCCACCGTCGAGGTGTGACGCGCGCCACGGGCGGGCGCCGCGTCAGATTCGGCCGACCAGTAGGATCACGCCGCCGCAGGGTGCGCGTGCGCGCGCGGAATCTGGGCTGACGAAACGTCAGAATTGGGGACGGAATGGCTGCCGAATCGGAACAGGCGGACGAATCGGGCGGGTTGCCGACGCCCGACTCTTCGCCTGTAGTGGCCGGTGCGGACAACGCGAGCAATACGGACGACCCGGACGGCACCATGCGTGAGGGCAACACAGATGGCACGGACACCGCCGGCGCCGACGACGTGCACCACGCCGACGGCACTGACAACGCGTCAGAAGTCCCAGAGCTGTCCGACGCGGCGGACACGTCCGACGACGGCGGGGAGATCCGCCCCGAGGACGTCCGCGAGGGCGTCGTCGACCTCGTCGCCTACGCCGTCGGCGCGGTGGCCCTCATCCTGCTCGGCTACTTCACCCAGCGCGACGTCCTGACCTGGACGCGCGGGCCGTTCACGGTCGTCGTCATCATCATGGCGGTCCACTGGGTGGGCCGCCGCGTCCAGGCCCGGCGCGAGAAGGTGGGGGGTGCCCGGTGAGCTGGGCTGCGCACGAACTGGAGAGCTACGTCCTCCAGAAGCACATCAAGACCAAGGTGTCGTTCCTGGCCATCCTGCTCGGCTGCTTCTGGCCGGACATGATCTCCAAGGGCACCGTCTACGGCTTCGACGCCTTCGGGTTCAGCTTCCACCCCAAGAACCCCGACCTGTACCACCGCGGTTGGCCAGGCGTCGGGTTCACGCACTCGCTCATGTACGGCGTGGTCATCTCGCTGATCGTGCTGTGGGTCTTCAAGAGCCGCGCGTGGGCGCTCGGCCTGCTCATCGGCCACTGGGCACACGTCTTCACCGACATCTGCGACAGCGTCGGCGTCATGCTGTTCTTCCCGTTCAGCACGCAGAACTACTCGATCGGCATGTGGGCGTACGCCGCCCAGCAGGGCCGCTACGGCGACGCATCCGCGTACTACTCCAGCCTCGGCGGCGTCTGGGACCTGTTCTGGCTCGGCATGGTGCTGCTGAGCTGGAAGGTGCTGACCCGCAATTACTTCTTCACCAAGGTCGTCGCCGACGACCCGGTGTGGCCGTGGTTCAAGCGCCGCCTGAAGATGTCCGAAGTGCTGATGCTGGCGCTGTACCGGGCGTACTTCCTGTACGGCGCCTGCCGGATATTCGCCTGGTTCTTCTGGTCGCGGTTCGTCGACAAGGCTCCGCTCGACCTGAGTTGGGGCGGTCCGTACTGGGTCGAGAAGGTGCACGCCAAGTACCCGCCGATCGGCGAACTGCTGCTGCGCAGCACCCTCGGCGCGGCCGGCCTCGCCGCGTCGATGTGGGTGCTGTGGATGGTCGTCGGCCGCCGTCTGTGGGGACGTGCCGAGAAGCACGAGAAGGCGAGGGCGCTGGCGAACGCGAAGCGTGCGTCGCAGGTGCCGCGGCAGAAGAGCGGTCGGGACATGGCCGGGGCTAAGGGACAATGAGACCCATGAGTGATCGCCCCACCCCCTCCGCCGCCACGCGCGGCGCGGTCCACCGCAGTGGCTTCGCGTGCTTCGTCGGCCGCCCCAACGCGGGCAAGTCCACGCTGACGAACGCGCTGGTCGGCACGAAGGTGGCGATCACCTCGGGGCGTCCGCAGACCACCCGGCACACGGTGCGCGGCATCGTGCACCGCCCGGACGCGCAGCTCGTCCTCGTCGACACCCCCGGCCTGCACAAGCCCCGCACGCTTCTCGGCCAGCGCCTCAACGACCTCGTGCGCACCACGTGGGCGGAGGTCGACATCATCGGCTTCTGCCTGCCCGCGGACCAGAAGGTGGGCCCCGGCGACCGCTTCATCGCGAAGGAGCTCGCGGAGGTCCGCAAGACGCCGAAGGTCGCGGTCGTCACCAAGACCGACCTGGTGGACAAGAAGACGCTCGCCGAGCAGTTGGTCGCGGTCCAGCAGATGGCCACCGACCTCGGCTTCGAATGGGCCGAGATCATCCCGGTGTCGGCCGTGTCGGGGGCCCAGGTGGGGCTGGTCGCGGACCTCCTCGCGAAGCTGCTCCCGGAGGGCCCGCCGCTGTACCCGGACGGCGAACTGACGGACGAGCCGGAGCAGATCATGGCCGCCGAGCTGATCCGCGAGGCGGCGCTCGAAGGCGTACGCGACGAACTCCCGCACTCCCTCGCGGTGGTCATCGAGGAGATGATCCCGCGCGAGGACCGCCCGGCCGACAAGCCGCTGCTGGACGTACACGCCTATCTGTACGTGGAACGCCCCAGCCAGAAGGCGATTGTCATCGGCGCCAAGGGCGCGCGGCTGAAGGACGTGGGCACGCGGGCGCGCAAGCAGATCGAGGCGCTTCTCGGCACGCCGGTCTACCTGGACCTGCACGTGAAGGTGGCCAAGGACTGGCAGCGCGACCCGAAGCAGTTGCGCCGACTCGGCTTCTGACCGGCGGCCGGGACAGGATCCGGAACAGGGAAAGGCGCCGCCCTCCAAGGGGAGGTGAAGGCGGCGCCGGTGTCTCTCCACGACCATTCTCACCCGGATACGTGTAAAGGGCACGTGAGCGTGGCGCAATCCACACCCCGAGGTCGTCCGGGGCGCCCACGGTGGAGGCGGATGTGCAATCGGGGACGGGGGTCGGGTAGGGTGTCGGGCATCATGCGTCAGTGGCAGCTTCTTCTTAGCCGCCGCGGCGAGGGCTCGCCCAGCTGAACACAACGGGCCGGCCTCCCTCGCCGCGGGGTTGAGGCATTGCCTGTTACGGATTCGCGCCGGCCTATCGAGTCCCACGACCACGCCAGCCGACGCGTTGCGCAGCCGCAGCGCCCAGTCTTCTCCGAGGAGCCTGCCGCATGTCCTCCATCAACCGTGCCACTCCCATCACGGCCGCCACTGTCACCCAGAAGCCGTCGGGGATGCCGATCCACAAGTACGCGCCGTTCCAGGGCGTGCACCTGCCGGACCGCACGTGGCCCACGAAGACCATCACCGCGGCGCCGCGCTGGCTGTCCACCGACCTGCGGGACGGCAACCAGGCGCTGATCGACCCGATGAGTCCGGCGCGCAAGCGGACCATGTTCGACCTGCTGGTACGCATGGGCTACAAGGAGATCGAGGTCGGCTTCCCGGCCGCGTCGCAGACCGACTTCGATTTCATCCGCAGCATCATCGAGGAAGGCGCGGTCCCCGAGGACGTCACCATCTCGGTGCTGACCCAGGCCCGCGAGGAACTGATCGAGCGGACGGTCGAGTCCCTGGTCGGTTCGCCGCGCGCGACCGTGCACCTGTACAACGCCACCGCGCCGATCTTCCGCCGCGTGGTGTTCAACGTCGACCGCGACCAGTGCAAGGCGATCGCCGTCGAGGGCACCGAGCACGTCATGCGCTTCGCGGAGAAGCACCTGGGCGCCGAGACGGTCTTCGGCTACGAGTACTCGCCCGAGATCTTCATCGACACCGAGATGGACTTCGCGCTGGACGTCTGCGAGTCGGTCATGGACGTCTGGCAGCCCGAGGCGGGCCGCGAGATCATCCTGAACCTGCCCGCGACGATCGAGCGTTCGACGCCGAACGTGTACGCGGACCAGATCGAGTGGATGAGCCGCAACCTGACCCGCCGCGAGCACATCGCCATCTCCGTGCACCCGCACAACGACCGGGGTGCCGCGGTGGCCGCCTCCGAGCTGGCCGTCATGGCCGGTGCGGACCGTGTCGAGGGTTGCCTGTTCGGACACGGCGAGCGCACCGGGAACGTCGACCTGGTGACGCTGGGCATGAACCTGTTCAGCCAGGGCATCGACCCGATGATCGACTTCTCGGAGATCGACGAGATCCGCCGCACCGTCGAGTACTGCACGCAGCTGCCGGTGCACCCGCGGCACCCGTACGCCGGCGACCTGGTCTACACGGCGTTCTCCGGATCGCACCAGGACGCGATCAAGAAGGGCTTCGAGGCCCTGGAGCGCGACGCCGCGGAGGCGGGCAAGTCGGTCGACGAGATCATGTGGGGCGTGCCGTACCTGCCGATCGACCCGAAGGACGTCGGCCGCACCTACGAGGCGGTCATCCGGGTCAACAGCCAGTCCGGCAAGGGCGGCGTGGCGTACGTGATGAAGGCCGACCACAAGATGGACCTGCCGCGCCGCCTGCAGATCGAGTTCTCGCGCATCATCCAGGGCAAGACCGACAGTGAGGGCGGCGAGGTCACCCCGGCGCAGATCTGGTCGGTGTTCCAGGACGAGTACCTGCCGACGCCGGACGCGCCGTGGGGCCGTCTGGGGCTCTCCTCGCACCAGACGTCCTCGGTCGACAACGACAAGGACGCGCTGTCGGTCGACATGACCGTGGACGGCGCCGCGCAGACGCTGGAGGGTGTCGGCAACGGCCCGATCGACGCGTTCGTACGGGCGCTGGGCGGCATCGGCTTCGACGTCCGCGTGCTGGACTACACCGAGCACGCGATGAGCGGCGGCGAGGACGCGCGGGCCGTGGCGTACGTCGAGTGCGCCGTCGACGGCCAGGTGCTGTGGGGTGTGGGCGTCGACGAGAACATCGTGCGCGCCTCGCTGAAGGCGGTCGTGAGCGCGGTCAACCGGTCGGCGCGCCAGGCCGGTTGAGGTCGGCCGAGGCAAGCGGGTTCAGCGACGGGTTGAGACAAGCGGGTTGAGACAAGCAGGTTGAGGCGGCGGTCCCGGTTTCCGGGGCCGCCGCCTCGGCGTTCGGAGTGGTGGGCCGCGGTGGGCCGGGGAGCCGGCCGCGGTGAGACCTTGAGCGGGCCGCGGTAAGTCGCTGAGCCCCAAGTGCCCCTTGTGTCACGGGAGTAGCACGCATGCCACGCGTACTGTAGCTCTCTGTGCCCAAGTGATGACGTGCCGTGAAAACTGTGCCAGTATCGAACGCGGGAACGCGTTGGCGCGTCGCGGCCGAGGGGTGCAGGGGAGCCACGCCATGGTGGTCATCGTGGGGGTCCGGACACTGCGGACAGTGCTCGACGACGGTGAGTTCTTCTGCCCGGAGTGCGGCGGCGACCGGCGCTACCAATACGGCGTGGGACGGCGCTTCCTGGTCGTGTTCGGCATATCTGTGCTCCCGTTGTCCCGCTCGGCGGGAAGCGTCGAATGCGCGGTGTGCCGCGTGGCGTTCGACCGTACGGTGCTCGAAGTGCCCACCGGGCGAAGACTCACCGTGCTGCTCCGGGACGTGACGCGCGCACTGGCGGTCGGCGCGCTGGTCGCGGGCGGCGAGTCGTCGCCGGCCGCGCGGGCGGCCGCGATTGCGGCGGTGCGCGAGGTGGGGGTGTTGGCGTACACCGACGAACTGCTCGGCGCCGACCTGTACGCGCACATAGGTGACGACGACGCGGCGGAGGCACTTGCCGCGCTGGCGGACCACTTGGCACCCGAAGGGCGTGCGCGATTGGTCGCGGTGGGCGCGCGCGTGGCCCTGGCCGACGGGCCGTACCGCACGCTGGAACTGGACATGCTGCTGTCGGCCGGCGCGCGGCTCGGGCTCACGCGGGACGAGGTGGACCGGGTGCTCGACGAGGCCGCGGGGCACATGCCGCTGTGAGGGCGGGGCCCTCGGCGGAACACCTGTCGGTCCCGGGAGTCAATAATGGGGGCATGGGTCTCTACCGCGACGAGGGTGTTGTGCTGCGCACCCAGAAGTTGGGTGAGGCGGACCGCATCATCACCCTGCTGACGCGCGGGCACGGCCGCATAAGGGCCGTGGCGCGGGGGGTACGCCGCACGAAGTCGAAGTTCGGCGCGCGCGTCGAGCCGTTCGCGCACGTCGACGCGCAGTTCTTCGTCAAGGGCAGCGACTTCCCCGGGCGCGGGCTGCCGGCGATCACGCAGGTGGAGACACTGGGGGCGTACGGCGGCGGGCTGGTCTCGGACTACCCGGCGTACACCGCGGGGACCGCGATCCTGGAGACCGCCGAGCGGCTCACCGACCACGAGGGGGAGCCCGCCCTCCAGCAGTACCTGCTGCTCATCGGGGCGCTGCGCACCCTCGGGGCCAAGTCCCACGAGCCCGCCCTGGTGCTCGACGCCTTCCTGCTGCGCTCGCTCGCGGTCGCCGGGTACGCGCCGAGCTTCGCCGACTGCGCGCGCTGCGGGCTCACCGGCCCGCACCGGTTCTTCTCCGTCGCGGGCGGCGGCGTAGTGTGCGGGGACTGCCGCCCGGCCGGATCCGTCGTACCCTCTCCCGAGGCCCTCGACCTGCTCGGCGCACTACTGACCGGGGACTGGGCCGGTGCCGACGCGAGCGAGCCGCGGTACCGGCGCGAGGGCAGTGGCCTGGTGGCCGCGTATCTGCAATGGCACTTGGAGCGGGGAATCCGCTCGTTGAGACTGGTGGAGCGATCATCGTGAGTCAGGCACGCGGCCGATGGGGTCTGCTCTCCTTCCTGAGGAGGCCGCAGCAGTCTGCGGCGCGGACCGAGGCCCGGCAGCCGCACGAGTACCGCGAGCCCAAGCCGCACGCCGGTGGTGCGCAGCCGCCGGACTTCCCGCGCGACCTGGTGCCGCGGCACGTCGCGCTCGTCATGGACGGCAACGGCCGCTGGGCCAAGGAGCGCGGGTTGGCCCGCACCGACGGGCACACCGCCGGCGAGGCGTCGTTGTTCGACGTGGTCGAGGGGGCGGCGCAGATCGGTGTGGAGTACGTGTCGGCGTACGCCTTCTCCACCGAGAACTGGAAGCGCTCGCCCGAGGAGGTGCGCTTCCTGATGGGCTTCAACATCGAGACCATCCACCGGCGCATCGACGAGATGGACGAGCTGGGCGTGCGCATCCGCTGGTGCGGGCGGCGGCCGCGGCTGTGGAAGAGCGTCATCCGCGAGCTGGAGATCGCCGAGGAGCGCACCAAGCACAACACGCGGCTCACGCTGGCGATGTGCATCAACTACGGCGGCCGCGCGGAGATCGTGGACGCGGCGGCCGCGCTGGCCGAGGATGTACGCGCCGGCAAGGTGGACCCGAAGAACGTCGACGAGCAACTCTTCGCGAGCTACCTCGACGAGCCGGACATGCCGGACGTCGACCTGTTCATCCGTTCGTCGGGCGAGCAGCGCACCTCGAACTTCCTGCTGTGGCAGTCGGCGTACGCCGAGATGGTGTTCGACGACGTCCTCTGGCCGGACTTCGACCGCACGCACATGTGGAAGGCCGTCGAGTCGTACGTCTCCCGCGACCGCCGCTACGGCGGGGCGCTGCCGAACATCGTCACCGCCGACCCGGCTTCGCCCGCGGATACGAACGCCCGGTAAACCCGTAGCGAAACGGTCGCGGAACCGGGTGACATTTGCGGGCCGGAGGGCTGCCCGGATGCCAGCATGTACGGCATGTCCGAGCAGACCGTGCCCGCCCACGGACCACCGCCGCCCCACGGCCCCGACGCCGCGGACGCCGAGGCCGCGCGCCCTGAGGCCATGACCGCAGGGGGCGCCGACCCCCAGGCCGCGACGGCGGACGTGTCCGCGCGTACGCCCGTCTCCGTGTCCGCCACGGCAGCGGGGGCGGGGGAGGGAGTCGGCGTAGGCGTCGGCGCGGGCGCCGGAGCGGGTGTTCCGGGGCAGGTGCGCGGCGGTTCCGGAGCCCCGGCGGCGCCGGCCGGTCCGTGGCGGCCCGGCCAACTCGAACTGTTCGTCGTGGGCCTGCTGGTGCTCCTCGTCGGCCAGTCGTGGATCGTCGACCGCCTCGACACACGCGCGATCCAGACATGGAGCACGGTCTTCGTCGCGATCGCCGTGCAGGCGCTGCCGTTCCTGGTGCTCGGCACGGTCATCTCGGCGGCGATCACCGCCTTCGTCCCGGCGTCGGTGTTCACCAAGGTACTTCCGCGCAATCAGGCCCTCGCGGTGCCGGTCGCGGGCGCCGCGGGGGCGGTACTGCCCGGCTGCGAATGCGCATCGGTGCCGGTCGCCGGGGGCCTGATGGCCCGAGGCGTGGCACCCGCAGCGGCGCTCGCCTTCCTGCTCTCGGCTCCGGCGATCAACCCGATTGTCATGACGGCAACGGCCGTTGCCTTCCCGGGCCGACCCGAGATGGTGTTCGCGCGCTTCGCGGCGTCGCTGGCCACGGCCGTCTTCATGGGCTGGTTGTGGGTGCGGTTCGGCAAGGCGGAGTGGCTGCGCATCCCGAAGCGCTTCACCGAGGCGGGGTCCGGGTCGCGGTGGGAGGACTTCCGCACCGGGATGCAGCACGACTTCCTGCACGCCGGGGGCTTCCTCGTGGTCGGCGCCATCACCGCCGCGACACTCAATGTCACGGTGCCCAAGGACGTCATCGACGCGGTCTCCGACAACTGGTGGATCGGCGTCATCGCCCTGGCGTTCCTCGCCGTCATCCTGGCTGTGTGCTCGGAGGCCGACGCCTTCGTGGCGGCCAGCCTCACCGGCTTCTCGCCCACCGCCAAGCTCGCGTTCATGGTCGTCGGCCCGATGGTCGACGTGAAGCTGATCGCCCTGCAGTCGGGCACGTTCGGCAAGGGCTTCGCGGCCCGGTTCTCCAGTGTGACGTTCGTCGTCGCGGTGCTGACCAGCATCGTCGTGGGGTGGTGGCTGCTGTGAAGCGCGACGTCCAGTCGATCGTGCTGGTCCTGATCGGCGCGGCGCTGCTGCGCATCTCGCTCGACGACGCGATGTACCTGAGGTACGTCAAGGAGGGCCTGCGGCCGGCGCTGATCGCCTCCGGGGTGATCCTGCTGGTGCTGGGCGCGGTCGGAGTGGTCCGCGACGGCATCCTGCGCAAGCACGAGCGCGCGGAGGCGCACGTACCCGCACACGACGCAGCCGGCGCCGACCAGGCGCACGGCGGGGGTGACCACGGCGACGACCACGGGGGAGACGGGGGAGACGGCGACCACGGTCACGGGCACGGCTCCGACCGCGGACACGGTGCTCACGAGGGGCATGACGGGCATGACGGGCACGGTCATGACCACAGCAAGGGACCACATGTCGCCTGGCTGCTCTGCCTCCCGGTGCTGGCGTTGTTCCTGATCGCGCCGCCGGCGCTCGGCTCGTACACCGCGGAGCGCTCCGACACCACGATCGCCAAGCCGGCCGCCAAGACGGTCGACGCGGGCTTCCCGGCGCTGCCGCCCGGCGACCCGTACGACATGACCCTCGGCGACTTCGGGGTGCGCGCCGTCTGGGACCCCGCCGAGACACTGACGGGCCGCAACATCCGGCTGACCGGCTTCGCCACTCCCGGCAAGGACGGCACCTGGTACATCAACCGCCTGGTCATCAGCTGCTGTGCCGCCGACGCGGTGGCCCGCAAGGTCCAGATCCACGGCGTCCCCGCGCCGCCCACGGACACGTGGGTGACCGTGGTGGGCACCTGGCTGAAGACCGGTGAGGCCGCGTCCGAATCGGCGACGCCGGCCCTGACCGCCACGAGTGTGGAAACGGTCCCGGCGCCCAAGGAGCCGTACGAGTAGCCGGACCGCGCCGGACGCGCCTCCGCACCCGCGTACCTCCGAGCGAGGGCCGGGTGCGGGCCGGGGGCAGAGGCCGTCCGTGTCCGCGACGGGTGTCAGGGACAGGCTCAGGGACGGGCGGCCAGGGTGCAGGGGCCGCAGGTGCCGAAGATCTCCAGTTCGTGGGAGACGTCCGTGAACCCGTGTTCGGCGGCGATGCGGCCTGCCCAGCGTTCGACGGCGGGGCCCTCGACTTCGACGGTACGGCCGCAGACGCGGCAGACCAGGTGGTGGTGGTGCCCCTGGCTGCACCGGCGGTAGACGGCCTCGCCGTCCTGGGTGCGCAGCACATCGACCTCGCCGGCGTCGGCGAGGGACTGGAGCGTGCGGTAGACCGTCGTCAGGCCGACGGATTCCCCGCGCTGCTTGAGCAGGTCATGCAGGTCCTGTGCGCTGCGGAAGTCCTCCACCTCGTCCAGCAGGCTCGACACGGCCGTGCGCTGCCGCGTCGACCTGCCACGGGCCGGGCTGTTCGCGGTGGTCACCGGGGCTCCTCCTCGACGGGCGGCTTCTCGACGGCGCCTGGGGCGCGGCGCGTCCCCGACATTGTGCCGGAAGCGGCGGTGCCGCCGTCGGGCCGCGGCGCGGCGCCGACCTGGAGGTCGTCCTGCGGGGCGTTGTCGAGAGCGCCGGAGTCGGCGGCGAGGTCGGCGGCGTGTGCCGCCCGGCGTGCGCGGCGGTGGTTGAGTGGCGCCGCGACCACGCCGACCACGACGAACAGGCCGATCGCGAGGAGCACGATGGTCGCGCCCGGCGGCGCCTCGACGTAGTAGGTGAGGGTGGTGCCGGAGACCGACACGACCACCCCGATCCCGATGGACGCCGCGGCGGTGAGGGCGAAATTGCGGGTGAGCTGCTGCGCGATGGCGACCGGTACCACCATCAGGGCGCTGACCAGCAGCAGGCCGACGACGCGCATGGCGACGGTGACGGTGACGGCGGCGGTCACCGCGATCAGGAGGTTGAGGGTACGGACGGGCAGGCCCGTGACGCGGGCGAACTCCTCGTCCTGACACACCGTGAACAGGGGCCGCCGCAGGCCGATGGTCACCGCGAGCACCGCGATCGCGAGGATGACGATCACCCGGAGGTCGTCCTCGGAGACGGACGTCAGCTGGCCGAACAGGTACGCGTCGAGGTTCGCCCCGGACTCGGACTGGCTCGCGAGCATCACACCGCCCGCGATGCCGCCGTAGAACAGGACGGACAGCGCGACGTCGCCGCTGACCTTGCTGCGCTCGCGGATCAGCTCGATCGCCACCGCGCCCGCGGCCGCGGTGATCACCGCGAAGAGCACCGGAGAGCCCTTGAGGAGCAGGCCGAGTCCGACGCCGGTGAGCGCCACGTGGCCGATGCCGTCGCCCATGAACGCCTGGCGGCGCTGCACGAGGTAGACACCGACGGCGGGTGCGGTCATGCCGACGAGCAGCGCGGCGAGCAGCGCGCGCTGCATGAACTCGTACTGGAGCAGGCTCACGTCGGCAGTCCCGGGTGTGTGGCGGTGTCGGTGGCGGGCGGGGCGGGGGTCACGAGAGCAGCCCGGGCCTGGCGTTGTGGTGGTCGTCGGCGTGCGGGTGCACGTGGTCGTGGCCGGGCAGCGCGTGCTGGCCGGTCGCGGGCGGCGGTGCGCCGTCGTGGCACACGCAGCCCTCACGCAGCACCACGGCCCGGTCGATCAGCGGTTCGAGCGGGCCGAGTTCGTGCAGGACGAGCAGCACCGAGCGGCCCTCCTCCTGCTGGCGGTGCAGCGTCTCGGCCAGGACCTCCTGGCTGGCGAGGTCCACACCGGCCATCGGCTCGTCCATGATCAGCAGGTCGGGACGCCGGGCGAGGGCACGCGCGATGAGGACGCGCTGCTGCTGGCCGCCGGACAGCGCGTCGATGCCGTCGCGGGCCCGGTCGAGCATGCCGACGGCGTCGAGCGCCTCGTCGACCGCGGTGCGGTCGTCGCCGCCGAGGCGGAACATCCGGCGCCGGGTCAGGCGCCCGGACGCGACGACCTCGCGCACGCTCGCGGGTACGCCGGCCGCGGCGGTGGTGCGCTGCGGGACGTACCCGACGCGCGACCAGTCGCGGAACTTCGCGTACGGCGTCCCGAAGAGTTCGATGTGTCCGCCGGTGAGCGGTACCAGGCCGACGAGGGTGCGGACCACCGTGGACTTGCCGGAGCCGTTGGCGCCGAGCAGGGCGACCACCTCGCCGCGTGCCACCTTGAGGTCGACGCCGCGCAGCACGGTCCGGCCGCCGAGGGCGGCGGTGCCGCCGGTCAGGCGTACGGCGGGGGGCGCGGTGGAGGCGGGTATCGCGGTGTCGGTCATCGTGGCACCACCCTGGCACGGGGCGGGGGGAGCCGCATGGGCGCGCTGCCCCGGTCGGCCGGGCTGCGCGGGCACCTGCCCCTGCCGCCGACGTGAGTTCACGAGCATGAGAGGGCCTTCCGCAGGGCGTCGAGGTTGGCGCGCATGACGGTGAAGTAGTCGGCCTTGCCCTCGTCCTTGATTCCCTCGATCGGGTCGAGGACGCCGGTCGAGACGCCGGTGTCGCGGGCCAGGGTCTCGGCGGTCTTCGGGCTCGCGAGGGTCTCGAAGAAGACCGTGGTGACGCCCTTCTCCTTCACCAGCTTCTGGAGTTCGGCGATGCGGGCCGGGGCCGGCTCGGACTTGGGGTTGACGCCGTTGACCGCGACCTCGTGCAGGCCGTAGCGCTCGGCGAGGTAGCCGAAGGCGGCGTGGCTGGTGACGAACTCCCTGCGCTGGCAGGTCGCCAGGCCGGTCTTGTACTCGTTGTCGAGGGCGTCGAGCTTGCCGCTCAGGTCGGCGGCGCGGGTGCGGTAGTCCTGGGCGTGCGTGGGGTCGGCCTGGGCGAGCGTCTCGGCGACGCCGTTCGCCACGGCGGCCAGGCGGGTCGGGTCGAGCCACAGGTGCGGGTCGCCGCCGTCGCCGACGGCGTGGTCGTGGCCGTCGTCCGCGCTGTGCTCCTCCTCCGCGTGGTCTTCCTCGCCCGCGTGTCCGGAGCCGTCGACCTCGGTGCCGTGCGTCTCCAGCGGGCTGAGCGCGCTCGCGTCGACGGTGTGCTTCGGCTTGTTCTGGTCGACGGCCTTGTCGACGGCGGGCTGGAAGCCCTTGAGGTACAGCACCACGTCGGCGTCCGAGACGCTCGCCACCTGCTTGGCGGTCAGTTCGAGGTCGTGCGGCTCGGCGCCGGCCTTGGTCAGATTGGTGATCCTGACCTCGGGGCCGCCGACCTGCTGGGCGACGAACTTGAGGGGGTAGAACGACGCGACGACGTCCACCGATCCGCTGCCCGACGCCCCGGCCTTGTCGTCCGTGCCGCACCCGGTGAGCAGCAGCGCGGACGCGGTGGTCGCGGCAAGCAGGGACATGGGGACGGCGCGGCGTATGTTCATGACAATCATTCTCAACTTAGATGACAATGATTGTCAATTGCGCATGTTCGGGGCGGATGCCGCGCGGGCCGACGGGCCTGCGCCATTGCGGGTGACAACGACGTGGCCGCGGTACTCCGCGCGCCGGTACCCTGTGCGAACACCGTCACTGACCGCATCGTCGCACCGAAGAGAGCATCGTGGCCGCCGACAAGATCGACACCATCGTCCAGCTGAGCAAGCGCCGCGGGTTCGTCTACCCGTGCAGTGAGATCTACGGCGGCCAGCGGGCCGCGTGGGACTACGGACCGCTCGGCGTGGAGCTCAAGGAGAACATCAAGCGCCAGTGGTGGCGCTCGATGGTCACCTCGCGCGACGACATCGTCGGACTGGACTCGTCGGTCATCCTCGCGCGCGAGGTGTGGGAGGCGTCCGGCCACGTCGAGGCGTTCGTCGACCCGCTGACCGAGTGCACCTCGTGTCACAAGCGGTTCCGCGCCGACCACCTCGAAGAGGCCTACGAGGCCAAGCACGGCCGCCCGCCGGCCGACGGCCTCGCCGACGTCAACTGCCCCAACTGCGGCACCAAGGGCGCGTTCACCGAGCCGAAGCTGTTCAACGGGCTGCTGCAGACGTACCTCGGCCCGGTGCAGGACGAGTCGGGCCGCGCGTACCTGCGTCCCGAGACGGCGCAGGGCATCTTCGTGAACTACAAGCTCGTGCAGGAGAGCGCCCGCAAGAAGCCGCCGTTCGGCATCGCGCAGATCGGCAAGAGCTTCCGCAACGAGATCACGCCGGGCAACTTCATCTTCCGCACGCGCGAGTTCGAGCAGATGGAGATGGAGTTCTTCGTCAAGCCGGGCGAGGACGAGCAGTGGCACGAGTACTGGCTCCAGGAGCGCTGGAACTGGTACACCGGGCTCGGGCTGCGCGAGGAGAACATGCGCTTCTTCGAGCACCCGAAGGAGAAGCTGTCGCACTACTCCAAGCGGACCGCGGACATCGAGTACCGCTTCCAGTTCGGCGGCAACGAGTTCGGTGAGCTCGAAGGCGTCGCGAACCGCACCGACTTCGACCTCTCGACGCACTCCAAGCACTCCGGCACCGACCTCTCCTACTTCGACCAGGAGACGAAGGAGCGCTGGATGCCGTACGTCATCGAGCCGGCCGCCGGTGTGAACCGCGCGATGCTCGCGTTCATGATCGACGCGTACAACGAGGACGAGGCGCCCAACGCCAAGGGCGTCATGGAGAAGCGCGTCGTCATGCGCCTCGACCCGCGCCTGTCGCCGGTCAAGGCCGCCGTGCTCCCGCTGTCGCGCAACGCCGACCTGTCGCCCAAGGCGCGCGGGCTCGCCGCCGACCTGCGGCAGTTCTGGAACGTCGACTTCGACGACGCGGGCGCCATCGGCCGCCGCTACCGCCGCCAGGACGAGATCGGCACGCCGTTCTGCATCACCGTCGACTTCGACACCCTCGAGGACAACGCGGTCACCATCCGGGACCGCGACACCATGGGCCAGGAGCGCGTCTCGCTCGACCGCGTGCGCGAGTTCCTGGCGCCGCGCCTGCTGGGCTGCTGAGCGCCGGCTTCTTCGCGCGCCCGCGCTTTCGTGCAGTACCCGGGCCCCGGGTTCCGTGCCGCCACTGTGATGGCGGAAATCGGAACCCGGGGCCTTTGGTGTGTCCGGACTGTCCTTGGCGCTCCGTGCCGAGCCGGCGTTGCGGTGCGCGGCCGTCGGTGCGCGGCCTTGGCACTCGGACTCGTTGCCCGGTGCTCGGCGGGTACCTCGGTCACTTTGAAGTGCCTACTTCCGCGCGGTCGGCGCCGGGCGCACGATGTTCCCAGGAGCCGATAGGCACCAAAAGGAACTGAGGGGCTCAGTGGGAACTGACCCCACCTTGCGAGGAGGGCACCATCATGGCCACCACGACCCGCGAATTCTCCGCCGTCGCCGACGATTTCCTGCGTACCGTCGCCGAGATCAAGTACGCCACGATGACCACCGTCGACGGCCTGGGGAGGCCGCGGGCACGCGTACTGCTGCCGATCTGGGAGGTGGTCGACGGCAGGCCGGTCGGGTGGCTCGCGAGCTTCCCGACGCGCGTCAAGAAGGCTCATCTCGCGGCGAACCCGCACTCGACCCTGTCGTACTGGGCGCCTTCGCAGAACACGGCCTCGGCGGACGCCGTCACGGCCTGGGTCGAGGACCCCGAGACCAAGCATGCCGTCTGGGAGCTGTACCGGAAGGGCAGCCCGCGCGGTGTGGGCTACGACCCACGCGCGTACTGGCGACAGGGGCCGGACGACCCGGGTTACCACCTGCTCCGCTTCGACCCGTTCCGCGTCCAGGTGATGTCGGGGCGCGACCTGGCGACGGGTCGCCCGGCCCGGATCTGGGTCGCGGATCCGGTCCAGGCAGGGAGGTGAGTGCCGTGGCTTGTCAAGCGCTCCCGCGTGATTCCCCAGCGGGTGCAACCCGCTGGTAGCCTCCTGGCCCGGCCGCGAATCCCCTTGTGCCACTCGGGATTTCGCGGCCTGGTCCACGCCGCCGCCCGCCTTCCGGACACGTCGGAACGCAAGCGGCGACCCACGGGGGAGGTTCATTCAGAACGTGGCAGATGTGCCCTTTACCAAGGCGTACCGGACGCATTACGCGGCCGTCCTCAAGTACGTGCTGCGCAGGACCCACGATCCCGAGAGCGCGCAGGACATCGTGGCCGAGGTGTTCGCCGCCGCGTGGCGCCGCCGGGACACTTGGCTCGGGCCCGCCGAAGCCGAGCAGCTGATGTACCTCTACCGCACGGCGTATCTGACCGTGCAGAACGCGAACCGCGCGCAGTCGCGGCTCACCCGGCTCTTCCAGCGCGCGCAGCGCGATCCGCTGACCGCTCCCGAGCCCCGGGCCGACGAGGACGAGACGGCACAGGAGGTCCTCGCCCGGGCCGCGGCCGCACGGGCGTACGCCGCGCTGTCGGCCGGCGACCGCGAGGTGCTGGCGCTGATCGCCTGGGAGGGGCTGGGCGCCCGCGACGTCGCGAAGGTGCTCGGACTACGTACTGTCGACGCCGCGCATTCGCGGATCCACCGGGCACGCAAGAATCTTGAGCGCGGGTTGGTGGACGTGGACATGGGCATGGACATGGACATGGACACAGGCGGGGACGCGGACGGCGATGCGACCGCGCCGAGCGCGGCGGGGAGAGGTGTATGACGCGGGACGGCAGCGGCGACGAGGCCGCGATCCGCGCGTTGCTCGGCGGCGCCGACCCCGCCGGAGCACCCGTGTACGACGAGTTCCTGCGCGCCCCGATCCCGCCGCCGCTCCTCGATGCCGCCCCGGCGGGCCCGGTGCGAGTACGCGGCGCCGGGCGGTTCTCGCGGCGCGCACGATGGGGACTCGTCGGCGTGGTGGCCGTGTTCGCGGGTGCCGGGGGAGTGGCCGTCGGTTGGGACGGCCGGGCGGGCCGCCCCAAGAACACCGACGTGATTCGGTGCTACTCGGACACCGACGTCGGCGGTGGCGACACGTTCAACGGCGCGGTGGCCGGCATCGGCCGAGGCACGAAAGACTCGGGCGAACCGTGGCCGGTGCTCAAGACCTGTTCGTCGATGTGGCGCACCGGGATGCTTGTTCCGGGGGGCCACATCCGAGAGACGCAGGCGGGAGCCGACCTACCGGTGCCACCCCTGATCACCTGCGTGGCCCACGGGAACGTGTCCGCACTTCCCGCGTTCAACGGCGAGACCTGCGCGTCGCTGAAGTTGAGAACCTGGCCGACGGAATAGCGCCGCGGCCGAAGCCTTCCGCCCCTCGGCCCGACCCCCGGCCACGGCCCCGGCGGCACGCGGCAGCCGGGGCCGTGGCGCGATCAGACGGGGTCCGCCGCCCGCAGGCGTGCGCGCGTCTCCATCAGCGCGAAGCCCAGGAGGTTGAGGCCCTGCCAGTTCTCCGGCTGGTCGGCGTACGCCTCCGCGGCCGACAGGCCGATGCCCCACACCCGGTCCCGCGGACTGGCCTCCACGAGCACCCGCGTGTTCGTGCCGAGCAGGTACGCGCGCAGCGCCGGGTCCTGCCCGAACTTGGCGACGTTGCCCGCGACGACCAACTCGAACCGGCCCGCGACCCACGTGGCTTCGTCGAAGTCGCGCACCTGGCGGCCCACTGCCTTCGCCGTCTTGGGGTGCTTGGCCGTGATGGCGCGCTGCTCCGCCTCGGCGTCGCCGAACATGCGGGCCTTGCCGGCCATCATCCAGTGCTCGGCCGTCGCGTAGGTCACGCCGTCGACCGTGAACGGCGAGGGCCACCACTGGCTGAGGCACCCGGCCCCCAGCGAGCCGTCGGCCTGGGGCTGGTGCCCCCAGAAGTGCAGGAAGCGTACGCGCCGGCCCGTCGCGACCAGCGCCTTCAGGCTCTCCACGTCGCGGGGCTCGGCGGTGCTGCCGGGCGCCGCCTCACGAGCCGCGTCGTGGGCTGCCTCGTGGGTCGACCCGGGCTGTGTCTGCGCGTTCATGTTCCCCGCCTCCGATGTTCGCGGCCATGCCGACCCGGCAATCGTGGCAGGCCGCGGTCACCGCGGCCACTGGTTTTTCTCGCTATGAGAACAACGAGACGGTGGGCGGCAGGACGTGAGCGGAGAGCGGTCGGAATCGCAGACCGAACCGATGACCAAACCGAAGACCGAACCGCAAACAGACACGCAGACCACGCGGACGGACCGGGCCGGAACGCAGGCGGCAATGCAGTGGACCGGGTGGGTGACAATGGGTGCATCCGCTGTAGCCGACCAGGAGCGATCCGCTATGACCCCGACCGGGACCCCCGCCGTCGAGACCCGTCCGGCGGCGACGGAGTTCGCGCCGCTGCGGCTCGGCCCTGTCGAGGTATGGCCGCCGGTCGTACTTGCCCCGATGGCGGGCATCACCAATGCCCCCTTCCGCACGCTGTGCCAGGAGCAGGCGGAGCGCGCGACCGAGGTACGCCCGGCAGGCCTGTACGTCAGCGAGATGATCACCACGCGCGCACTGGTCGAACGCGACGACAAGACGATGCGGCTCATCCGCTTCGCCGAGACCGAGCGCCCGCGCAGCATCCAGTTGTACGGCGTGGACCCGGACGTCGTCGGCCGCGCCGCCGCGATGATCGTCGATGAGGACCTCGCCGACCACATCGACCTCAACTTCGGCTGCCCGGTGCCCAAGGTCACCCGCAAGGGCGGCGGTTCGGCACTGCCGTACAAGCGCAACCTGCTGCGCGACATCCTGCGTTCGGCGGTCAAGAACGCCCGGCACCTGCCCGTCACCATGAAGATGCGCAAGGGCATCGACGACGAGCACCTGACCTACCTCGACGCCGGTCGCATCGCCCAGGACGAGGGCGTCACCTGGGTCGCGCTGCACGGCCGCACCGCGCAGCAGCACTACGGCGGCACCGCCGACTGGTCCTCGATCGCCCGCCTCAAGGAGGCCGTGGACATCCCGGTCCTGGGGAACGGCGACATCTGGGACGCCGACGACGCGCTGCGAATGCTGCGCGAGACCGGGTGCGACGGCGTGGTCGTCGGGCGCGGCTGCCTCGGCCGCCCCTGGCTGTTCCGCGACCTGGTCTCCGTCTTCGAGGGCAGCGACGAGCGTGCGCGTCCCGCGCTGCGCGAGGTCGCCGCGGTCATGCGCAGGCACGCCGAACTGCTCGGTGGCTGGATGGGCGAGGAGCGCGGCGTCACGGACTTCCGCAAGCACGTCGCCTGGTACACCAAGGGGTTCTCGGTGGGCTCGGAGATGCGCCGCGGCCTCGCGATGGTCGGCAACCTCGCCAACCTCGACGAACTCCTCGGCGGCCTGCACCTGGACCAGCCGTGGCCCGCCGGTGCCGACGGCCCGCGTGGCCGCACGGCCGGGGGCAAGAAGGTCGTGCTCCCGGAGGGCTGGCTCGACGACCCCGAGTGCGCCACGCCGCCGTCCGACGCCGAGCTCGACCACTCCGGCGGCTGACCGGCCGCGGGCGGACGCCCGATTCCCGGCCCCGACAAGCCGCTACCGGGTGCGTGGACGCGTGAACCAGGTCCTTGCCTCAGCGGTGGCCAACTGCGCGATGAGCACGCCCTGGACGACGGCCCCGACCAGCAGCTGCGGTTGACCCTGAGCCGCACGGCCGAGCGCGACCAGGATGCCGAGGCTCGCACAGACGATGGCGCCGATGTGCACACCCCGGCGCCCGGTCCTGAACCGCAGCGCCAGGACGAACGCGACGATGTTGGTGACGGAGGCCCCGAGCACGAACCCGGCGGTGCGGGCGGATTGGTCGGCGGCGCCGGCGACGACGGCCACGGCGAACGTGAGGCCGAAAAGGAGGTAGACCATGATCCGCGCGGTCCGCACCGACTTCGGCATCTCGACCGGGTACGGCAGCGGCTGCCCGTAGCCCGGTCCGACGTGCGGAGGGTACGGCTGCCTTCCGTAGGGCCCGTGCCCGTAGGCCGCCTGACCGTACGGCTGCGGGTGGGGCTGCCCGTGCTGGAACGGTCCGGGAGTGGGTTGTTGCTGGGGCTGCTCCGGGTCCGACGACTGCCAGTACGGCTGCCGGTGACGGGAGGACTCGGGCATCTGCGGGTCGGACATCCACGCGATGTTACTGCGACGGCCACGAAAGCTCGCCGCACTACGCCCGGGCCGCCGTCGGCGGGGTTCGGCGGCGCCGACGTGCCGGGGCACTCGCGTGGCGTGATCCTGGTGTGAGGGCATGCCCGACCGACGCGGGCGGGTACGCTCCCGGCCATCAGGGCAATTGGGCCGCGCGAATACCGCCGGTTCTTGCGCGGAGCCTCCCTCGGCTCCGCGGCGGCGGTCACGCGGCTCTCCGTCGTGCGCGAGGGGGATACCCGTGCCGAACACCCCGAAATACGTCTACGCCTTCGCCGAGGGCAACAAGGACCTCAAGGACCTGCTCGGCGGCAAGGGCGCCAATCTGGCGGAGATGAGCAACCTCGGGCTGCCCGTGCCGCCCGGGTTCACGATCACGACCGAGGCGTGCCGCGCCTACCTCGCCGGTGGCGAGGAGCCCACCGGCCTGCGCGGCGAGGTCGACGCCCACCTGGCCGCGCTCGAGGAGCGCATGGGCCGCAGGCTCGGGCAGCCGGACGACCCGCTGCTGGTGTCCGTGCGGTCCGGTGCCGCGTTCTCGATGCCGGGGATGATGGACACCGTCCTCAACATCGGCCTCTCGGACGCGTCGGTCGACGGGCTCGCCGCCCAGGCCGGCGACGAGCGCTTCGCCTGGGACTCCTACCGGCGGCTCATCCAGATGTTCGGAAAGACCGTCCTGGGTGTGGACGGCGAGCTTTTCGAGGAGCGCCTGGAGTCGGCCAAGGACGCCAAGGGTGCCGCGTCGGACCTCGACCTGGACGCGTCGGACCTGCGGTCCCTCGTCACCGCGTACAAGGAACTCGTCGCCAAGGAAGCCGGCCAGGACTTCCCGCAGGACCCCAGGACCCAGCTCGACCTGGCCGTCCGCGCGGTCTTCTCGTCCTGGAACGGCGAACGGGCGCGGCTCTACCGCAGGCAGGAGCGCATCCCCGACGACCTGGGCACCGCGGTCAACATCGTCGCGATGGTGTTCGGCAACCTGGGCGCCGACTCCGGCACCGGGGTCGCCTTCACCCGCGACCCGGCGACCGGCAAACAGGGGGTGTACGGCGACTACCTCGCCAACGCGCAGGGGGAGGACGTCGTCGCGGGCATCCGCAACACCGTGGCGCTCGCCGACCTCGAACGCCTCGACAAGGCCTCCTACGACCAACTCCTCGACATCATGCGCACCTTGGAGGACCACTACCGGGACCTGTGCGACATCGAGTTCACCATCGAGCGCGGCACGCTCTGGATGCTGCAGACCCGGGTCGGCAAGCGCACCGCCGAGGCCGCGTTCCGTATCGCGGCGCAACTCGTCGACCAGGGGCTCATCGACGAGGACGAGGCACTGCGTCGCGTCACAGGCGCGCAACTCGCCCAACTGATGTTCCCCCGGTTCGCAGAGCGCACCGAGCGCACCGAGCGCGCCGACGCATCCGACGACGGGGATTTCCGGCCGATCGCGCGGGGCATCGCGGCCTCGCCCGGAGCGGCCGTGGGCCGCGCGGTCTTCGACCAGGACACCGCCGTCGAATGGGCGAACAACGGCGACCGCGTGATCCTGGTGCGCCGCGAGACCAATCCGGACGACCTCGCCGGGATGGTCGCCGCCGAGGGCATCCTCACCAGCCGCGGCGGCAAGACCTCGCACGCCGCGGTGGTCGCCCGTGGCATGGGCAAGACCTGTGTGTGTGGGGCGGAATCGCTCGACGTCGACCCCGGACGGCGCCGTTTCACCGCCCCCGGCGGCATCGAGGTCGGCGAAGGGGATGTCATCTCCGTCGACGGCACGAGCGGTTGCGTCTACCTCGGGGAGGCACCCGTCGTGCCCTCCGCGGTCGTCGACTACTTCGAGGGCCGCACGGCCCCGACCGACGGCGAGTCCGACGCGTTGGTGCCGGCCGTCCACCGGATCATGGCGCACGCCGACGCGCGCAGGCGCCTGCGCGTGCGCGCCAACGCCGACACCGGCGAGGACGCCGAGCGCGCACTGCGGTTCGGGGCCGAGGGCATCGGTTTGCTGCGCACCGAGCACATGTTCCTCGGGGAACGGCGCAAGCACGTCGAGCGCCTGGTGCTCGCCGACACCGACGACGGGCGGACCGCCGCTCTGGAGGCGCTGCTGCCGCTGCAACGCCGGGACTTCGCGGACGTGCTCGCCGCGATGGACGGACTCCCGGTGACGATCCGCCTCCTCGACCCGCCGCTGCACGAGTTCCTGCCCGACCTGACCGACCTCTCCGTGCGCGTCGCCCTCGCCGAGGCCCGCGGCGAGGAGGACGCCGACGACCGGGCCCTGTTGGACGCCGTCCGGAGGCTGCACGAGCAGAACCCGATGCTGGGTCTGCGCGGCGTGCGGCTCGGACTGGTGATCCCCGGGCTGTTCGCGATGCAGATCCGGGCGATCGCCGAGGCGGCCGCCGAGCGGGTCCGCGAGGGCGGCACCCCGCACGCCGAGATCATGGTCCCGCTCGTCGGCGGCGTCCAGGAGCTGGAGATCATCCGCGACGAGGCGCACTCGGTCTTCGCCGCGGTGGCCGAGGAGACGGGGGCGGAGGTGTCCTTCCCGGTGGGCACGATGATCGAGCTGCCGCGGGCCGCGCTCACCGCGGGGCAGATCGCGGAAGCCGCCGAGTTCTTCTCCTTCGGCACCAACGACCTCACCCAGACGACCTGGGGGTTCTCCCGCGACGACGTCGAGGCGTCCTTCTTCACCGCCTACCTGGACGCGGGCATTTTCGGGGTCTCCCCGTTCGAGACGCTGGACCGGGACGGGGTGGGCCGGCTCGTCGCCCTCGCGGTGTCCGAGGGCCGTGCCACGCGCCCGGACCTCGCGCTCGGCGTGTGCGGCGAGCACGGCGGCGATCCGGAGTCGGTGCGGTTCTTCCACGACGTGGGACTCGACTACGTCTCCTGCTCGCCGTTCCGCCTGCCGGTGGCCCGCCTGGAGGCCGGTCGCGCCGCCGTCGCGCGGGACGGAGGGAAGGGCGGAGACACCCGCTGACCTGGCGGTCGGTCGGTTTTGGTGGAGTTGGCCGCAATACGCAGGTGTTGTGGCCACTCTTGAAACCGGCCCGCGAGGACGCTCTACAGTGATCTCGTGCCGAAGATACGTGCTGCATCCGTCGCCGAGCACCGCGCCATGCAACATGCCGCGCTGCTCGATGCCGCCCGTGCGCTTCTGGACGAGGGCGGGTTCGCCGCACTGACCTTCCCCGCCCTCGCGGAACGCACCGGCCTCGCCCGCTCCTCCGTGTACGAGTACTTCCGCTCGCGGGCCGCCGTCGTCGAGGAACTGTGCGCCGTGGACCTCCCGGCCTGGGTGGCCGAGGTCGAGGACGCCATGGCCGCGGTCGAGGACCCGGCCGGGAAGATCGCGGCCTACGTCAACCGCCAGCTGGAGCTGGTCGGCGACCGCACGCACCGCGTGGTCGTCGCCATCTCCACCGGCGAGCTGGACGCCAACGCCCGCGAGCGCATACGTGCCGCGCACGGCCGGATCGTCGAGCTGGTCGTGAGCGCGCTCGCCGACCTGGGCCACCCCGACCCCATGCTGGTCGCCTCGCTCGTGCAGGGCATGGTCGACTCCGCGGTACGCCGCATCGAGTGCGGCGCCGACGGCGCGGAGGTCACCGCCGCGACACTCGGCCTCGTGCTGGGCGGTGTGGCGGAGGTCCGGCTGCCGGTGTCGGCCGAGACTGCCGAGCCGACCAAGACTGCCGAGTCGGGCGAAGACGTCGCCGAAGCGGTCGGCTCGCACGCTGGACCGGAAGCCGGCGTCGACGTCGGTGCCGACGGCGACGCGGTGCCGGCGGACGCCTGAGCTACCGCGCCGCAAGGCCGGACGGCGTCGCGGCGATGCCCGATGCGGTGCTGCCGGGCCGTGCGGCAGACATGCGTCGTACCGGGATGTGCGGTGCCGAGATGGACGACGCCCCGCTGAACCGCGTGCCCGCGTGCTCGCCGTGCCGGTCGGCAGTGGTGGTGTCGGCAGCGGACCGTGCGGCGGATACAGGCGTACGCCGGTGCCGCGCATCAGCTTGAGCGGATCCCGGTAGTCGGGGGCACCCTGCGCGGCGGCGCCGGAGGGCCCGTCGACCAGTCCCCAGTGCAGGCAGGCATGGGCGGCGCAGTGCGAGGGCGCCGCCGACAGCGTGCCGATCACCGAACCCGGGCCCACCGCGGTGCCTGGTGCGACGGATGCTGCGACCGGTTCGTACGTCGTGAGCCGCCGGTCGTGCCGCACGGTCACGACGCCCTTCCCCGCGATGACGCCGGCGAACTCGACGATGCCCGCGCCCGCGACGCGCACCTGCTGCCCGGCCGTTCCGGCGAGATCGACACCGCGGTGGCCGGGCAGCCAATCGTGGTCCGGTGGGGCGAACAGGTGCACGACGACCGGGCGGGGGTCGAGCGGCCACACCCAGGCCCCGGTCGGCTGCGGCGGCACGAGCGGTGGAGGGATCGCACGGGACGCCGCGAGCGCCGGCAACCCGACCCCGGCCGTCGCGACGACGCAGACCGCGAGCGCGGCCAGCCCCGCACGCGCGGGCGGACGGATGCAGGCCCGGTCTCTCGGTGCCCGGTGCGCCCGGCGCCGGACTGCCGCCGGATCGCCCTTCCTGGCCGGTCGCGCGACGGCCCGCCGGAGCATCCGCCGAAGCGGACGCCCGGCAGGGCGGCGGTGGCCGGGACCACGCTGCCTGGGGCTGTGCGCGGGTGCTTGGGCGGAGCTGCGAGCGGGCCCCTGGGCGGGGTTGCCCGCTGAGTTGGGTGCGGGGTGATGGGCTGCGGCGGAGCTGGGAGGCGTCATGGACCGAGCGTGCGCGATCTCGCGGACGCCGCCGACCACCCGGCCAAGATCTGTGGAGTACCGCGAAAGTGGTCCGAAGCCTGTGGACAAATCAGCCCCGCCGCGGCACCGGCGACTGATCCTCCGGGCGCGCGATCCGTCGGCGGTATCCCGGCCGGTCTTCGGGCGAGTTCCCGGTGAGTCGGTGAGTCGGTGAGTCGGCGAAACAACGAGACAACGAGACAACGAGTCACGGACGCGGCGAGACGTCCTCGTCCTTGGACAGGTCGAGCATGAAGGGCGGCCCCGGCGCCTGCGGGTTCCAACCGCGCGACAACGCGAGTCGAATCGTCCGGGCGACATCCGAGGGAACGACAGGGGCACTGGGAAGGACGAGCCAGTTCCCCGGATGCGCGTGGCCGGTATGGACCACCAGGACCGTCCCGGACGCGCCTTCGAGTTCCACCGCGTAGGTGCAGGGCGTCCAACCCAAGCCCTGGGAGTACGTAGGTCGCCCTCGCAGCCGCCACCGATAGGCGGCCTCGCCGACGACGATGCGACGCGAGCCTCTCCTGCCGAGTGCCATCGATGTGCCTCTCGTGTCCACGTCTTCGACGGCAACCCTCGCAACCCGGCCTCCGAACCTGCAACCTCCGACCCCGCCCTCCGAACCGGCAACTTCCGAACCCACGCCCCCCGAACTTCCGAAGGCAGGGGATCGGCCCGATCGTCCGACGAACTGCCCGTCGCTGCGGCCTCGGTGGGTGTGGCCTGGCGGTCGCCTATCGCTTCCCGCCCCACCCCGCGGGAGGTCTTCGCGGGGTCCGGACCGGGGCCGAAGTGGGGCCCTTGTTCGGTGGTTGGCCCCGTGGTCGCCGGGTCCCGTACACTTCGGACAGCGGCCCGGGGTTCCGGGCCGACTTCGCACGCCCACCTTCGGGCCCTCCGGTTTTCCACCGGTCATTTCGTGACCAGCGGAAAGACGATGCCGGGTCCGGTGGGACACCTCTCGGTCCGGGGGCCTGGCCCCCGGCGCGGTGTCACGGGCGTCAGGCGCGCGGACAACCCGTCGGCGCGGACAACCGAGCAGGCCCCGTGCACGTTATGCGGGGCGTACCACAAGGAGTACGGCCATGGCCGTCGTCACGATGCGGGAGCTGCTTGAGAGCGGCGTCCACTTCGGGCACCAGACCCGCCGTTGGAACCCGAAGATGAAGCGCTTCATCTTCACGGAGCGCAACGGCATCTACATCATCGACCTGATCCAGTCGCTGGGCTACATCGACCGGGCGTACGAGTTCGTGAAGGAGACGGTCGCGCACGGCGGCACCGTCCTCTTCGTGGGCACGAAGAAGCAGGCCCAGGAGGCCATCGCCGAGCAGGCGACCCGCGTCGGTATGCCGTACGTCAACCAGCGCTGGCTGGGCGGCATGCTCACCAACTTTTCGACCGTCCACAAGCGCCTCCAGCGCCTGAAGGAGCTCGAGGAGATCGACTTCGACGACGTGGCCGGCTCGGGCATGACGAAGAAGGAACTCCTCGTCCTCAAGCGCGAGAAGGACAAGCTCGACAAGACCCTCGGTGGCATCCGCGACATGCAGCGCGTGCCGTCCGCGGTGTGGATCGTCGACACCAAGAAGGAGCACATCGGCGTCGGCGAGGCGCGGAAGCTCAACATTCCGGTCGTCGCGATCCTCGACACCAACTGCGACCCGGACGAGGTCGACTACAAGATCCCGGGCAACGACGACGCGATCCGCTCCGTCACGCTGCTCACCCGCGTGATCGCCGACGCCGTGGCGGAGGGCCTGATGTCCCGCGCCGGCGCGTCGCAGGCCGACACGAAGGCCCCCGAGGTCGCCGCCGGCGAGCCGCTGGCCGAGTGGGAGCTCGAGCAGCTCCAGGGCGAGAAGAAGGCCGACGAGCCCGCCGCCGAGGCCCCGGCCGAGGCTGCGGCCGAGCCGGCCGCGGAGGCCCCGGCCGAGGCTGCCGCCGAGACCCCGGCCGCCGACGAGGCCCCGGCCGCCGAGGCCGAGGTGCAGGAGTCGGCCGAGACCGAGAAGGCCGTCGAGGCCGAGCAGTCCTGACGCCGTGTTGCGGGGGGTACGCCGGGAATCCGCGCGTACCCCTCGCATTCGTGCGGGCAGCGCCCGCGACCCGGTCACGGCCGCGTCCGCACGGAACCCCCGAAGACCACCGCGAGACGACACGCGAGAAGAAGAGATCTGACATGGCGAACTTCACCGCCCAGGACGTCAAGAAGCTCCGCGAGCTCACCGCCGCCGGGATGATGGACTGCAAGAAGGCCCTCGAAGAGGCGAACGGCGACCTGGACAAGGCCGTCGAGATCCTGCGCGTCAAGGGCCAGAAGGGCGTCACCAAGCGCGAGGGCCGCTCGGCCTCCAACGGTGCCGTCGTCGCCGTCCTGGACGGCACCTCCGCCGGCGTCCTGCTTGAGCTCAAGTGCGAGACGGACTTCGTCGCCAAGGGCGACCGCTTCATCGCCGTCGCCAACGAGATCGCCGGACACGTCGCCAAGACCTCTCCCGCGGACCTCGACGCCCTGCTCGCGAGCGAGATCGAGCCCGGCAAGACCGTGCAGGTGTTCGTCGACGAGGCCAACGCGACCCTCGGCGAGAAGATCGTCCTGGACCGCTTCGCGCAGTTCGCCGACGGCTACGTGGCCGCGTACCTGCACAAGACCAGCCCGGACCTGCCCCCGCAGGTCGGCGTGCTCGTCGAGCTCTCCGGCGAGAACGCCGAGGTCGCCAAGGACGTCGCGCAGCACATCGCGGCCTTCTCCCCGACCTACCTGAGCCGCGAGGACGTCCCGGCGGAGATCGTCGAGAACGAGCGCAAGGTCGCCGAGGCCACCGCGCGCGAGGAGGGCAAGCCGGAGGCCGCCCTCACCAAGATCGTCGAGGGCCGGGTGACGGGCTTCTACAAGGAGAACGTCGTCCTGGAGCAGGCGTTCGCCAAGGACAGCAAGAAGTCGGTGCAGAAGATCCTGGACGAGGCAGGCGTCTCGCTCAAGCGCTTCGCCCGCTTCCGCGTCGGCGTCTGATCCGGCTCGCAGCGCCAGAAGTACCGGCAACACCAGCGGTGAACAGGCGTCCGGGACCGGAGTACCGAGTCCCCGGCGCCGGGAAAGACGAGGAGGCCACTTCCGTGGAGGGACCCGTGCAGGAAACCGAAACGGGGGCGGCCTCGTCGTCTTCCGACGGGGTCGACCCGAAGGCGTACCGCCGGCGCGTCCTGCTGAAGCTCTCGGGCGAGGCGTTCGCGGGCGGCGGTGGCCTCGGTGTCGACCCCGACGTGGTCCAGGGCATCGCCCGGCAGATCGCCGAGGTGGTACGCCTCGGCACCGAGGTCGCCGTGGTCATCGGGGGCGGCAACTTCTTCCGCGGCGCGGAGCTCCAGGTGCGCGGCATGGACCGGGCCCGCTCCGACTACATGGGCATGCTCGGCACGGTCATGAACTGCCTTGCGCTCCAGGACTTCCTGGAGAAGCTGGGCATCGACACGCGCGTGCAGACCGCGATCACCATGGGGCAGGTCGCGGAGCCGTACATTCCGCGCCGCGCCATCAGGCACCTGGAGAAGGGCCGCGTGGTGATCTTCGGTGCGGGTATGGGCATGCCGTACTTCTCGACCGACACCACCGCCGCACAGCGGGCCCTGGAGATCGATGCGTCGGCCATTCTGATGGCCAAGGGCGTGGACGGCGTGTACGACTCCGACCCGAAGACGAACCCCGACGCGGTCCTGTTCGACAGTCTGGACCACGCCGAAGTGCTCGCCCGCGAGCTGAAGGTCGCCGACGCGACGGCCATCAGCCTCTGCATGGACAACCGACTGCCGATCGTCGTGTTCAACCTGCTGGTCGAGGGCAACATCGCCCGGGCCGTGCGGGGTGAGAAGATCGGCACCCTGATCAGCCGTACCAACGGCTGATCCACGGCGACACCGGACCGGGACAGGAGCCGAGACGTGATCGATGAAACCCTCCTCGAGGCCGAGGAGAAGATGGAGAAGGCCGTATCGGTCGCCAAGGAGGACTTCTCGGCGATCCGTACGGGGCGTGCCACCCCGGCGATGTTCAACAAGATCGTCGTCGACTACTACGGCGCGATGACCCCGGTGAACCAGCTCGCCTCGTTCACCGTGCCCGAGCCCCGCATGGTCCTGATCACGCCGTTCGACAAGAGTTCGACCAACGCGGTGATCAAGGCGATCCGCGACTCGGACCTGGGCGTGAACCCGACCGACGACGGCAAGGTCATCCGCGTCGTGTTCCCGCAGCTGACCGAGGAGCGCCGCAAGGAGTTCATCAAGGTCGCCCGCGGCAAGGCCGAGGACTCCCGCATCTCGATCCGCAGCGTGCGCCGCAAGGCCAAGGAGACGCTCGACAAGCTCGTCAAGGACGGCGAGTCGGGCGAGGACGACGTGCGCCGCGCGGAGAAGGAGCTCGACGACATCACCCACCGCTATGTCGTGCAGGTGGACGAGCTGCTTAAGCACAAGGAAGCCGAGCTGCTCGAGGTCTGATGAACAACTCCACCTGGGACGGCGCACCGGAGCCCGAAGGGCGTTCCGGGCACGGCCCGTTCCAACCGTACGACCCGTGGGCGGGCCAGGCCGTGCAGGCGCCGGGCCCGCAGTCGGCCTACGACGCGGACGCGCTGCGCACCCAGGTGATACCGGCGGTGCCCGTCGACATGGCGGGCATGGCCGCGGCGGACGGGACCCCCGACGCGTGGCCCGGAGAGTACGGCTCGCGATCCACCCGGGCGCAGCAGCACCCGGACACCGTCGAGGGGGTACAGGATTCCGGTGGGATCCATGACGGCACGGCCGCGTACCCCGACGACGGTGCACCTGATGGCGACGACGGAGGGCACACGGCCTATCTGCCGGTCGTCGACCCGGGCGTACGCGCGCCCCGCGACACTGCCGAGCCGCCGGTGACCGGGCGCGAGACGCCCGGCGCGCCCAAGAAGAGCCGGGCGGGCCGCAACCTCCCCGCCGCGATCGGTGTGGCGCTGTTGCTGGGCGGGGTGATCGTCGGGTCGCTGCTGACCGTGCCGGTGGTCTTCGTCGGCATCGTGCTCGCCGCGGCCCTCATCGGCCTGTGGGAGTTCTCCGGCGCGCTCGGCCGCGCCCGGGAGGGCAAGGGCGACCAGGGCGTGTCCGTCCGCCTGCCGCTCATCCCGCTGGCGGCCGGCGCCGTGGCGATGGAGATCGCCGCGTACCAGCGCGGTCCCGAAGGGCTGGGCATCGCCCTCGCGCTCACCGCGCTCGCCGTCATGGTGTGGCGGATGACCGAAGGCCCCGAGGACTACCTGCGGGACATGGCCACGGGCGTCTTCGCGGCGTTCTACCTGCCCTTCCTGGCCGGGTTCGCGGTGCTGATGCTGGCCGCCGACGACGGTGCCAAGCGCGTCCTGACCTTCATGATCGTCGTGGTGTGCAGCGACACCGGCGCCTACGCGGCCGGAGTGTCGTTCGGCAAGCACAAGATGGCTCCGACCATCAGCCCCGGCAAGACGTGGGAGGGCTTCGCGGGCGCGGTCGTCACGTGTGCGGTCGGCGGCGCGCTGTGCCTGACGCTCATGCTCGACGGCCAGTGGTGGCAGGGCGCGCTGCTCGGTGCGGCGGTCGCCGCCACCGCGGCGCTGGGCGACCTCGTCGAGTCGATGATCAAGCGCGACCTGGGCGTCAAGGACATGGGCAATCTGCTGCCCGGCCACGGCGGCCTGATGGACCGCCTCGACTCGCTGCTGGCCTCGGCCCCGGTGGTGTGGCTGCTGCTGGAGCTGTATCTGTAGCGCCTGGGAAGTCCGCAGCACGGAAGACCACGCAGTACGCGTCGAGCCCGGCAGGCCGCCTGCCCGCCGGGCTCGACGCATGCCGGGGATGCACGCCCCGCGGGCCGCGACGCTTGCCAAGCTCAGCCCGAGCTTCGCGACGACCCCGAGCTTCGCGGCGACCCCGGAGCGAGGCGTACGGGGCACCCCGCCGGACCTGAGACACTGGACAGATCATGCCCAAGCCTGGAGAGCTCACCTTTGCCGCCCCGCGCCGCGCCAAGCCGCCGCGTCACCTCGCCGACCTGTCGCCCGCCGAGCGCCGTGAGGCGGTCGCCGCGCTCGGTGAGAAGCCGTTCCGGGCCGGGCAGTTGTCGCGCCACTACTTCACCCGCCTCGCCGACGACCCCGCGCAGTGGACCGACATGCCGGCCGCGTTGCGCGAACGGCTCGCGGGCGAACTGATGCCCGACCTGATGACCTCGGTGCGGGACATCGCGTGCGACGACGGTGCGACGCGGAAGACGCTGTGGAAGCTCTTCGACGGCACACTCGTCGAGTCGGTCCTCATGCGCTACCCCGAGCGCGTCACCATGTGCGTGTCCTCGCAGGCCGGCTGCGGCATGAACTGCCCGTTCTGCGCGACCGGTCAGGCGGGGCTCACCCGCAACTTGTCGACGGCGGAGATCGTCGAGCAGGTCGTCGCAGGTGCCCGCGCGCTGCAGCGCGGCGAGATCCCCGGCGGGCCGGGCCGGGTCAGCAACATCGTCTTCATGGGCATGGGCGAGCCGCTGGCCAACTACAAGGCGGTCCTGGGTGCGGTACGCCGCATCACCGACCCGTCGCCCGACGGCCTGGGCATCTCACAGCGCTCGGTGACGATCTCGACGGTCGGCCTGGTGCCGGCCATGGAAAAGCTCGCCGACGAGGGACTCAGCTGCACGCTCGCGCTGTCCCTGCACGCGCCCGACGACGAACTGCGCGACACCCTCGTCCCGGTCAACACCCGCTGGCCGGTCCGCGAGGTCCTGGACGCCGCCTGGCGCTACGAGGACAAGACCGGGCGCCGCGTGTCGATCGAGTACGCGCTGATCAAGGACATCAACGACCACGCGTGGCGGGCCGACCTGTTGGGCAAGCGCCTGCGGAACCACAACGCGCACGTCAACCTGATCCCGCTCAACCCGACGCCCGGATCGAAGTGGACGGCGTCGACGCAGCAGCGCCAGGACGACTTCGTACGCCTGCTGGAGGCGCACGGCGTCCCCGTCACGGTTCGCGACACCCGGGGCCGCGACATCGACGGAGCCTGCGGCCAGCTCGCCGCTGCTGACGTCGGCTGACCCGCCCCGCGCAGGCACCCCCCGCGGTCGTCCGGGGCCTCACCCGGGAAACCACTTCAAAGTCCGTCGGCCAACCGCTCGGACGCTTATCGCACCCTTAGGTCCCGTGAGGGACAGTGGAGTCAGTACCGCCGCAGAGGTTCCGGAACCCCCGTACGGAACACGCGGCGGTACGACCAGGCCGCCCGCCCCGCAGGAGGCGGGCCGGCCCGGCGCAAGCGTCCCGGGGCAGTGCGTGGCCCCCGGAGGCGATAAACACGCCCGGGCCGTCGCGGAAGGGGACGCCGCGACGGTCCGGATGTGTTGACGAAGCCCGGTCCGCCCCAAGCGGCCCGGGCTTTGGCGTCTTCCACGGTGAGTTCGCGGCTGTCGGTCGTGGCGGCAGCTTCGGGTGGTCGGGGCCGGGGCACAGACTGTGGTCGGCGACGAGATCGTAAGCGTGGCGGTCACGCGCTCGGGGGCATGACGACCGCGGCGGGGCGGCCCCAGCCGGTGACACCGCCGCGCGCGAGTCGCCGCGTCACCAGCGCGACGGCGATCGCGACACCTGCCGCCAGAGCCATGCCGAAGGTGACGCCCGCCGTCACCGCCTGCTCGGACACCGGAACCGAGGGCTCGTGTCCGCCCAGCTCCAGCGGCCACGTCGCGACGACACCGAGAACCGCCGCCCCGCCCCAGGCGACCGTGACCGGGAGCAGCACCGTGAGTGCCAGCGTGGCCCGGTCGACCCAGGGCGCCGCGCCGAGCATGTGCAGATTGCGTGCCGAGTCCTGCCGCGTGTGGGCGTTCTCGACCAGGACCGCCAGCAGGCCTGCCGCGGCGCACACCGTCGCGGCGGTCACCAGCGCCAGCAGCGGCAGGTCGCCGGGAGCGTTGCCGGGACCCCGCACGTGCAGCGTGCGCGACGTCACCAGCAGCGTCGTCGTCCCCGCGAGCAGCCCGAGCGGTACGGCCAGCGCCGCGGTGTCCGCCTCCATCCGCCGCGCGGCACACAGCAGCGCGGGCAGCCGCGTGTGCGCCACGACCGACTCCGCGGCCCAGTGCACCAGCCAGGGCACCGACAGGGCCGCGCCGACGACGACAAGCGCGTAGCCCACGGCCGCCAGCGGGTGCACCAGCCCGAGTCCGCCCGGCAGCCGGACCGGCGGCGCGATGGCGTGGGGCAGTACCTCGGCGAGCATGCCGGCGCCGATCATCGTGGGCCCGGCGACGCCGACCGTACGTGCGGTCGGCGTGGTGTGCGGTCGGGGGGCGGGGGCACGTAGTGCGGACGTTGTCGCGAGGACTGTCGTGAGCGGCACCACGCCGAGGACGAACACCAGTCCGAGGAGCGGGATTTCGTTGCCGACCGCGAGAACGTCACGGACCAGCCCGCTGCCCGGCACGTCGGGATCGAACACCGCGCGCGCGATGAGATGCGCCTGCAGGCCGGCCACCGTGCCCATGGCGCTCGCCAAAGCCGCTTCGGTCGCCGCGAGTTCGCGGATCTGCTCGGGCATCGAGGCGGGGCCGACCAGGAGTTCCGTGCGCTCCGCGCGCGCGGCGGCGGTGAGCCGCGAGACGACCGCGGTCAGCTGCGCGGTCACCGCGAGGACGAGCAAGCCCACGAACACCGGCCTTGCCACGCTGTCGCCGCGTCCTGCCGCGGCATATGCCATGGCGCACAGCAGCAGCGCGGTCCCGACCGCAGCGACACACGCGGTGCCGAAGAGCCGGAGGTGGTCCGCGCGCGTACCTTCGCGCAGATTGCCGAGCACGATCCGGATCACAAGGCCCTCCGGCCGTCGTCAGGCGTCGGCGCGCGCCGGGGCGGGGCGTCCGTCGCGGAGTTCGAGGTGCCGGTCGGCGTGCGCCGCGACCTTGGGGTCGTCGGTCGCCAGCACGAGGGCGATCCCGTGCGAGCGCGACGCGGTGACCAGAATGCGCATCAGATGGTCGAGTTCGGCCGTGTCGAGGCCCAGCGCCGGTTCGTCGGCGAAGACGACGTCGGGGCGGGCGACGAGGGCGCGGGCGACGGCTGCGCGGCGCAGCAGGGCGGTCGGCAGCTCGTGCGGCCGGCGTTCGGCCTGGTCGAGGACGTCGAGGCGGCCCATCCAGTGCCGGGCGGCGGCGAAGGCCGAGTCGCGGGCGGAGGGTTCGAGCAGCAGTGGCAGCGCGACGTTCTCCAGCACGGTGAGTTCCGGCATGAGCCGCGCGCGGCCGTCCATCATCCCGAAGTGCGTGCGGCGCAGTTGCGCGCGGGCGCGTTCCCCGAGCGTGTGCAGGGGGCGGCTGTTGAACCACACTTGGCCGGCGTCCGCCGCCAGTACGCCCGAGAGCACCGCGAGGAGCGCGGACTTGCCCGACCCGGGAGGACCGGTGACCGCGAAGGTCTCGTCGGCCCGGATGCTGACCGACAGGCGGCGCAGGATGGTCGCCGGACCGCGCGTGACGGTGACGTCCTGGGTGCGCAGGACGTCGTTGTCCGGGTTGCGGGTGCCGTCCTCGGCGATCGCGAAACCGGTGCCCGGGGTGTGCGGCACGGGCTCCTCGGACACCTGGCTGACCGCCGACCGGGTCGACCGCGCCGTACGGGGCGAAAGGGCCGACCGGGGTGAAAGGGCCATATCGATACCTCCGGGACAGGACTGTCCGCCCCCGTCCCGCCCAGTGCAACGAGCCGCGCCGGTGAGAGGGCACGGGTGGGTGAACCGCTGCTCCAGCCGGGTGCGGCCCGGTGCCCCGAAAGGGGTCGAACAGGTGTGGCAGGCGGCGTCCGCGGAACGATTTTCACACCGGCTGTTCGGCCGCCCGGCCCAAGTAGTCACCGGTTCTTCGGCGGCACGTCCGCCGTTCGCCCGGCAAGCGCCCTGGTCACCTTTACCCGCGGCGGCGATGATGGGCCGTCAGGGCCCGACGGGCCGGGGTGTGGGAAGAGCGGGGACCTGCAATGCACGAGATCGGTTGGCTGGAACTGCCGAACCAGCTCAACGCGCGGGATGTGGGCGGTCTGCCGCTCGCGGGCGGCGGGAGCACGCGGGCGGGTGTCCTGATGCGCTGCGAGACGCCGGACCTCCTGACGGACGAGGCGGTGGCGCGGCTGTCGTCGGCGTACGGCGTGCGCCACGTGTTCGACCTGAGGTCCGTGGGCGAAGGCCTGCCGGTGGTGCAGTGGCCCGGGATCGTGCGGCACAGCATGCCGCTGCTCGGGCGCCGCGCCGGTGCCGCCCAGGACGCCGATGAGGCCCGCGGCGTGGGCGACATCTCGGCGGGCCAGGTGGACGTCCTGGGGGACGATGCCGACCTCGACCTCGCGACCGTCGACGTGCACGGTGCGGGGCGGCTCTACATGGGCATGGCCGAGCGCGGCAAGGACGCGTTCGCGCAAGCCCTGCGGCTGCTGACCGACGACGACGCGGGGCCGACGCTCGTGCACTGCACGGCGGGCAAGGACCGTACCGGCGTGCTCGTGGCCCTTCTGCTGTCGGTGGTCGGGGTGGAACGGCAGGCGATCGTCGACGACTACTCGGCGACTCGCATCCACCTGCGCGAGATGTTCCGGCGGATCGACCGCATCCCGTCCCAGCCGCGTTTGCAGCCCGGTACGCCCGCGGCGGCGGCCCTGCGCGACGCGGCTCCCGAGTCGATGGAGGCGTTCCTCGACGCGGTCGGCGAACGCTATGGCACCGCCGCGGAGTTCTTCCTCAAGGCCGGTGCCGAGCCGGTGTGGATCGAACGCTGGCGCGAGCGCTTCGTGGACGCCTGAGCGAGGCCCCGAGCCCGAGTGGATTCGGGAACACGTGTGGAGGCAGGGCAACTGCCTGCCTCCACAAGGTGTGCGGCGCCGTTTGGTGATCGACTCGGTGACCGGCCCGGTGACCGGCTCAGTGGCCGACGAACCGCCCGAACGCCGCCGCGAGGCGCGACTCGCGGTTGGTGCGCTGCTCCTCGCCGTCGGCCGCCGACATTACGCGCAGGCCGACGTTCGTGCCCAGCCAGCGCAGCGGCTCGGGCTCCCAGCGCGGCGAGCGGTGCTGCACCCACGGCAGGCGCGTCAGGTCGGAGTACTGGTCGCGGATCAGGTCGGCGAGCGTACGTCCGGCCAGATTGGCGGTGCCGACGCCGTCGCCGACGTAGCCGCCCGCCCACGCCAGCTTGCGCGCCCGGTCCATGCCGCAACTGGCGTACCAGTCACGGGACACGCCCAACGCGCCGCCCCACTTGTGGGTGATCTTCGCGCCGCCCAGCGTGGGGAACAGCTCGCGGAGCACCCTGTGCAGTTCCGCGAACACCTTTTCGTCGCGGTCGAATTCGGGGCGGATCGAGGAGCCGAAGTGGTATGGCGCACCGCGCCCGCCGAAGGCCAGCCGTCCGTCCGCCGTCCGCTGCCCGTAGATGATCAGGTGCCGCAGGTCGCTGAACGTCTCGCGCTCGGCGAGCCCGACCTCGTCCCAGAAGCTGTCCGGCAGCGGCTCGGTGGCGATCATCAGGGAGTACACCGGCACCAAGTCGCGCCGGAAACCCGGAAGTTCGGGGGTGTACCCCTCGGTCGCCCGGACCACCATCTCGGCGCGTACGGTGCCGTTCGGCGTCACCGCGGCGCCACCGTCGATCAACGTGACCGGCGTGCCCTCGTAGATCGTGACGCCGCGCCGCTCGACCGCCTCGGCGAGCCCGCGCGCGAGCTTCGCCGGCTGGATGGCCGCGCAGTGCGGGGTGTAGACGGCGCCGAGGACATCGGTCGCGTTGAACCGCGCCCGGGCCTCGTCGGCGAGCAGCAACTGCACGTCGTCCTTGCCGAAGCCCCACGAGCGTTCGTCCTCGACCATGGCGTGCGCGCGGCGCATCTGCACGTGGCTGCGCGCGGCCATGATGGTGCCGCCCTTGGCGAAGCCGCAGTCGATGCCCTCGGCGGCCACGACGCGCCCGACCTCGTCGACGGTCGCGTTCATCGCGCGCTGCTGTGCGACGGCGCGCTCGCGCGTACTGCTGCGGGCGACCTTGGCCAGGCTCGCCGGGAACAGCGCCGAGCACCAGCCGCCGTTGCGGCCGGACGCGCCGAACCCGGCGATCTCGCGCTCCAGGACCGCGATGCGCAGCGACGGGTCGGCCTCGGCCAGGTAGTACGCGGTCCACAGGCCGGTGTAGCCGGCGCCGACGATCGCGACGTCGACGTCCAGGTCGCCGGACAGTGCGGGACGCGGCTTGACGTCCTCGTCCAGCGTGTCGAACCACAGGGACAGATCGCGGTAGCCGCTCACCGGCGCCACGTCCTCACATATTCGGGAACCGGCAACTCGTGGCGCAGGTCCGGGGCGGGGATCGGATCGTAGAACGTCTCGCCGAGCGGAACCGTGCCCGCCCATACGGGTGAGTCGAGATCGTCCTCGTCGTCGTCCGGGTCGCCCGCGGAGACCTTGACCGACGCCTCGTCCAGCGGCAGGGCCAGGACGAGCGTGGCCGCCAGCTCCTTGCCCTTGTGCGCACGGAGTTCGGCGCGGCGCCCGGGCATCAGGTGGTCGGTGAGCAGGTCGAGCGCGGCCGCCTTGGCGTCCCCGTCGACGACCTCGCAGCTGCCCAGGACCATCGCGCAGCGGTAGTTCATGGACGACTCGAACGCCGAGCGGGCCACGACCAGGCCGTCGAGCAGCGTCACGGTCAGGCAGGTCGGCGCGCCCGCGGCGAGGGTGCGGAACAGGCGGCTGCCGGTCGAGCCGTGGATGAGCACGCGGTCGCCGTCGCGGGCGTACGCGACGGGCAGGACGTACGGGCGCCCCTGCTCGTCGGACACCGCGACGTGCGCCACGAGACCGGCGTCGAGGACGGCGTGCAGGACCGCGCGGTCGGTGACCGCTTTCTCGGCGAGCCGTCGTATGCGCGTGCGGTCGGTGCTTCCCGGGGCGGGTGGTGCCGTGGCCAAGGTCGCGGGCCTTCTCTCGCGTAGGACGTCGGATACGACTGTGCCGTCGGCGTGCCAGAGGCGCGCCGACGGCACAGTCGCGAGGGTTGTCAGTATTGCTCGGGGAGTCGCCCGGCGGCATGCGCCGGGCCGGCGACTCGGTGGATCAGAGCTTGGTCCACGCCTCGGTGAGCACCGAGCGCAGGATCTGCTCGATCTCGTCGAAGGTGCCCTGGTCCGAGATCAGCGGCGGGGAGAGCTGGATGACCGGGTCGCCGCGGTCGTCGGCACGGCAGTACAGGCCGGCGTCGAAGAGCGCCTTCGACAGGAAGCCGTACAGGACGCGCTCGATCTCGTCGTCGTTGAAGGTCTCCTTGGTGGCCTTGTCCTTGACGAGCTCGATGCCGTAGAAGTACCCGTTGCCGCGCACGTCGCCGACGATCGGCAGGTCGAGCAGCTTCTGCAGGGTGGCCAGGAAGGCGCCTTCGTTGTCGAGGACGTGCTTGTTGAGGCCCTCGTTGTCGAAGATGTCGAGGTTGGCCAGCGCGACCGCCGACGAGACCGGGTGGCCGCCGAAGGTGTAGCCGTGCAGGAACATCTCCTCGCCCTTGTAGAAGGGCTCGGCGAGCTTGTCGGAGACGATCATCGCGCCGATCGGGGAGTAGCCCGAGGTCATGCCCTTGGCACACGTGATGATGTCCGGGACGTAGCCGAACTTCTCGCAGCCGAACATGGTGCCCAGGCGGCCGAACGCGCAGATGACCTCGTCGGAGACCATCAGGACGTCGTACTTGTCGCAGATCTCGCGGACCCGCTGGAAGTACCCGGGCGGGGGCGGGAAGCAGCCGCCCGCGTTCTGCACCGGCTCGACGAACACCGCGGCGACGGTCTCGGGGCCCTCGTTGAGGATCTGGACCTCGATCTGGTCGGCGGCCCAGCGGCCGAAGGCCTCGGGCGAGGAGTCGGCCAGGAACTCCGGCGCGCGGTAGATGTTGGTGTTCGGCACGCGGAACGTGGACGGCACCAGGGGCTCGTACGGCGCCTTCAGGCCCGGCAGGCCGGTGATCGACAGGGCGCCCTGCGGCGTGCCGTGGTACGCGGTCGTGCGCGACAGCACCTTGTGCTTGGTCGGCATGCCCTTGAGCTTGAAGTAGTGCTTGGCGAGCTTCCACGCGGACTCGACGGCCTCGCCGCCGCCGGTGGTGAAGAAGACCTTGTTCAGGTCGCCGGGGGCGTAGTTCGCCAGGCGCTCGGCCAGCTCGATCGCCTTCGGGTGCGCGTAGCTCCACACCGGGAAGAAGGCCAGCTCCTCGGCCTGCTTGCGGGCGACCTCGGCCAGCTCGGCGCGGCCGTGGCCCGCCTGCACGACGAACAGGCCCGCGAGGCCGTCGATGTACTTGCGGCCGTTGGAGTCCCAGATATGGACGCCCTCACCGCGCACGATCGTCGGGACGGGCGCGTTCTCGTACGACGACATGCGGGTGAAGTGCATCCACAGGTGGTCGTACGCCTTCTTCGACAAGGCGGCGGTGTCGAGCTGGTCTGTCATCGAGTACCCCATGTGTAGGTCTGCTTCCGGAGCTTGAGGTAGACGAAGCTCTCGGTGCTCCGTACTCCGGGGATCGCTCGGATCCTCTTGTTGATGATTTCGAGCAGGTGGTCGTCGTCCTCGCAGACGAGCTCCGCGATCAGATCGAAGGAACCGGCCGTGATGACGACGTAGTCCACCTCGTCCATGGTCGCAAGGATGTCCGCGACCGGCTCGATATCGCCTTCGACGCGCATGCCGACCATCGCCTGGCGGTGGAAGCCCACCGTCAGGGGGTCGGTGACCGCGACGATCTGCATGACGCCCTGGTCGAGAAGGCGCTGCACGCGCTGGCGCACCGCTGCCTCGGACAGGCCCACGGCCTTCCCGATGGCGGCGTACGAGCGGCGTCCGTCCTCCTGGAGCTGCTCGATGATCGCCATGGACACGGAGTCCAGCGATCCGCCCGGGTTCCTGTCTCGACTGGCCACGGCGTCACTCTGCCTTATCTGTCGGGTATTGCGCAAGGGAATCAGTTGACTTTCGTCCTGCGTACAACTGATTTAGTTGTTCTGCTGGGTCCATGCTGATGATCCCGGCAGGTATGGGGTTACTCTTGGCGCGGTACTGGCGGGGTCCCCGTGTGCCTCGCGGGAGTTTCACCCGGATACCGCAACGTGACGGCATCCTCCCGCGCGGCCAGGACCGGCGTACGACCACTTCGGCGAAGTCAGAGGAGACTGGGGACATGAGCGATCTGCGGACCCTGCGTAATTTCATCGACGGCAAGTTCGTCGACGCGGCCGACGGCCAGACCCTGAACATCGTCGACCCCGCGACCGGAGAGGTGTACGCGACCTCGCCGCTCTCGCGTGAGGCCGACATCGACGCGGCCATGCAGGCCGCCGCCAACGCCTTCGAATCGTGGAGCGAGACCACCCCCTCCGAGCGCCAGCTCGCCCTTCTCAAGATCGCCGATGCGTTCGAGAAGCGCGCGGACGAGCTGGTCGCCGCGGAGTGTCGCAACACCGGCAAGCCCCGGGGCCTGACCGCCTCCGAGGAAATCCCGCCGATGGTGGACCAGATCCGCTTCTTCGCGGGCGCCGCGCGCCTGCTGGAGGGCAAGTCCGCCGGCGAGTACATGGCGGGCCACACCTCCTTCGTGCGGCGCGAGCCGGTCGGCGTATGCGCCCAGGTCGCGCCGTGGAACTACCCGATGATGATGGCCGTGTGGAAGTTCGCGCCGGCTATCGCGGCGGGCAACACCGTCGTCCTCAAGCCGTCGGACACCACCCCGGAGTCCACCGTGCTGCTCGCCGAGATCATGGGCGAGATCCTGCCGCCCGGCGTCTTCAACGTGATCTGCGGCGACCGCGACACCGGCCGCCTGATGGTCGAGCACAAGACCCCGGCGATGGCCTCCATCACCGGCTCGGTACGCGCCGGCATGGCGGTCGCCGAGACCGCCTCGCGCGACCTCAAGCGCGTGCACCTGGAGCTCGGCGGCAAGGCCCCCGTCCTGGTGTTCGAGGACGCCGACATCCCCGGCGCGGTCGAGGGCATCGCGGGCGCCGGCTACTTCAACGCCGGCCAGGACTGCACCGCCGCCACGCGCGTGCTCGTCCACGAGAGCGTCCACGACGAGTTCGTGGCCAAGCTCGCCGAGGCCGCCGCCAACCTCAAGACCGCCGGCCCCGACGTCGAGGACGCCGACTTCGGCCCGGTCAACAACGTCAACCAGCTCGCCCAGGTCAGCGGCTTCATCGACCGCCTGCCCGAGCACGCCAAGGTCGAGGCGGGCGGCCACCGGGTCGGCGACACCGGCTTCTTCTACGCCGCGACCGTCGTCTCCGGGCTGCGCCAGGACGACGAGATCATCCAGAACGAGGTCTTCGGCCCGGTCATCACCGTGCAGAAGTTCGCGGACGAAGCCGAGGCGCTGGAGAACGCCAACGGCGTCGAGTACGCGCTCGCCTCGTCGGTGTGGACCAAGGACCACTCGCGCGCGATGCGCCTCGCGAAGAAGCTCGACTTCGGCTGCGTGTGGATCAACACCCACATCCCCCTGGTCGCCGAGATGCCGCACGGCGGGTTCAAGCACTCGGGCTACGGCAAGGACCTGTCGGCGTACGGCTTCGAGGACTACACGCGCATCAAGCACGTGATGTCGTACATCGAGGACTGACACGCCTGCCCGGGGCTCTCCCGGGCGTCCGGCGGGCACTCTCGGCGCCGCCCCGGCCGCAACGGCCGGGGCGGCGCCGTCGCGTTCGGGACGGTCCGGCGCGGACCCGGAACCAGCCTGTCAAGGTGTCCGCCGCACGCCTGACACGGTGCGTGTTGTCCCAGGTCAGCGGGCGGCGGCAGGATGCACGAGGTCCACCATCGAACGAGGAGCTCCCGCATGATCCGCAACCGCGTCGCCGTGCCTTCTTCGCGGATCGGCCGGGGCTTCGACCGCCGTACGCTCCTGCGCGGCGGCGGTGCGCTGGCCGCGGCCGGGACGCTCGCGGCATGCGGCGTACCGTCGGCGTACGTGCCGGAGAACAAGCGGACGGGCGTCGACAAAAGCGAGCAGGACAAGCGCGTGCGCTTCTCGAACTGGGCCCTCTACATCGACGTCGACGACGAGGACGAGAACGCGCACCCCACCCTCGACGCGTTCGCCGAGGAGACCGGCATCTCGGTGAAGTACACCGAGGAGATCAACGACAACGACGAGTTCTTCGGCAAGATCCACCCCGCGATCCAGGCGGGCAAGGAGCCGGGCCGCGACCTCATCGTCATCTCCGACTGGATGTGCACGCGCTTCGTCGGCCTCGGGTGGGTCCAGGAACTCGACAAGGCCAACCTGCCCAACGTGCAAGCCAACCTGGCGCCTTCGCTGCGCAGCCCGGGCTACGACCCGGAGCGCAAGCACACCGTGCCGTGGGCGAGCGGGATCACCGGCATTGCGTACAACAGGAAGGCGCTCGGGCGCGAGATCCGCCACGTCGAGGACCTGTGGGCCAAGGACCTCGCGGGCCGCGTGACGCTCTTCTCCGGCTTCATGGAGGCCGTGACACTGCTGATGATCGGCGAGGGGGCCGACGTCACCGCGTTCACCGAGAAGGACGTGGACAAGGTCATGGAGCGCGTGCAGAAGCTCGTCGACCGCAAGCACATCCGCAGCTTCACCGGGAACGACTACACGTCGGGCCTCGCGTCCGGCGACGTGATGGCCTGCATGGCGTACTCCGGCGACGTGCTGCAACTGCAACTCGACAACCCCGACATCGAGTTCGTGGTGCCCGAGGAGGGCGCCGAACTCTGGTCGGAGAACCTCATGATCCCCAACAAGGCCTCGCACAAGGCCAACGCCGAGGCCCTGATGGACTGGTACTACCGGCCCGAGGTCGCGGCGGATCTGGCGGCGTACGTGCAGTACATCTGCCCGGTACCGGCCGCCCGGGAGATCATCGCGGCGAGCGACGACGAGGAGGTCGCCGTCCTCGCCGACAACGAGCTGATGTTCCCGAGCGAGGAGACGCAGGCGCGCCTGCACACCATGCGCGAGGTCGGCGTCGACGAGTCGCGCGGGTGGGAGAAGGTGTGGGGCGGCATCATCGGCCTGTGAGCCGTACGCGCCCCCTCGTGTGCTCGAGGTCGTTCGGCGCCGCCCGATCGGCCGGTCAGCGGTCGCGCAGCACTTCTTCCTCGTCGTCGCCCGGCGGGTCTTCGGGGGCGTCGAAGCCCTGAGGATGTGGGCCCGCCGCGTCGTCGCCCGCGGTGCGCAGCGCGAGCTGCGGGAAGACGAGGACGGAGAGCATCCCCGCGCCGACCAGTGCCGCGGCGGTGCCGCCCGTCAAGTACTCGTTCTCGATCGCGATGTTCGTGATCACCACGATGAGCGGCAGCGCGGTCGAGGCGAACAGCGCCAGTTCGCGGCGGCGGTCGGCCAACTCCCCGCGTCCGGCCAGCACGTACGTCGGCACGCCGCGTACCACCAGGAACAGCAGCAGGATCACCGGGATCAGCGCGATCAGCTTCGGATCGCCGAGCAGCGCGTCGAGGTCGAACCGCACGCCGCTCATGACGAAGAAGATCGGCACGAAGAAGCCGAAGCCGATGCCGTCCAGCTTCGCCGAGATCATCTCCACCAGGGCGCCGGGCGTGTGCGTCAGCGACAGGCGCAGCGCGACGCCCGCGGTGAACGCGCCCAGCAGATTGTCCAGTTCGAGTTCGTCGGCGAACCACACCAGGACCACCGTCAGCAGCATCGCGAGCCGGATCGCGAGCTGGCCGCTGGAGTGCAGCGTGCGCTCCACGACGCGGTCCAGCCACGGGGGGTTCGGCCGGACCGCGAGCAAGACCGTGGCGGCGGCCAGCAGCGCGAAGACGGCGAGGGCGGCGATCGTCGCGCCAGGATGGCGTCCGCTCAGCAGCAGCGCGATCGCCACGATCGGGGCGAACTCGCCGACCGTGCCGATCGCCATGATCCGCGCACCCAGCGGCGTCGGCAGCAGGCCCGCGTCGCGGATGATCGGCAGGAAGGTGCCGAGCGCGGTCGTGGTGAGGGTGAGGCCGATGGCCACGCCGGTCATCGTCGCCCCCTCGACGACCAGCGACATCAGCAGGCCGGCACCGAGGCCGAGCACGAGCGACACCGCCCAGCCGGCCGCCGCGCTTCGCAGCGGCCGGCCCTTGATGCGCGGTACGTCGATCTCGTAGCCCGCGAGGAACATCAGCATCACGAGCCCGAACTCGGAGAGCCCGCCCACGACCGGGCCGTCCCTGTCGATCCAGCCCAGGACATCGGGACCGGCCAGCACACCGAGCAGGATTTCGACGACCACGGTCGGCACGCGCACCCACCGGGAGACACCGGCGGTCGCGATCGGCGCCAGCGCCACCATCAGGATGACCACGACGAGACCTTTGGTGCCCTCCATGCAACCTCCCGTCGTGGGCCGGTTGGTGATCATATGTAGCCAACGGGACAAATCGCAGCAGCCGCGCGGGGCGCGCGGCGCGGGAGGCATCGCCTCCGGCTCGATAGGCTCAGGGCCTATGACCAGCACCCCCGCCCAGCCTTCGCAGGCCCCCTCCCACGACCCCGCCGCCGGCCTCGACGGCGATCTCGCAGACGGCGTCGCAGACGGTCTCGCCGACGACGAGCGGACATGGGACGTCGTGGTCGTCGGGGCGGGCCCCGCGGGCGCATCCGCGGCACTCGCGGCGGCCGAGGCGGGCCGTACGGTCCTCCTGGTCGAGAAGGCGGCGCTGCCGCGCTACAAGACGTGCGGCGGCGGCATCATCGGCCCGTCCGCAGGGGCCCTCCCGGACGGGTTCCGGCTGCCGGCCAAGGAGCACGTGCGCTCCGTCGCGTTCACGATGCGGGGACGCTGGCGCCGCACCCGCCGCGCACGTTCCGGACAAACGATGTTCTCGCTGGTCAACCGCCCCGAATTCGACGCCGGGCTGGTCGACGCGGCCCGCGCGGCGGGGGCGGTCGTCCGCGAGGGAGCCACCGTCCAGCGCATCGACCAGGACGCCCGATCTGTCGTCCTGACGCTCGCCGACGGCGGCACGCTCCGCGCCCGGGCGCTGGTCGGGGCGGACGGCAGCGCGGGGCGTACCAGCGCGTACGTGGGCGTCACCTTCGAACAGGTGGACCTCGGCCTCGAATCCGAGATCCCCGTCCCGCCCGAGGTCGCCGACCACTGGCGCGGCACGGTGCTCATCGACTGGGGGCCGATCCCCGGTTCGTACGCCTGGGTCTTCCCCAAAGACGACGTCCTCACCGTCGGCGTCATCTGCGCCCGCGGCAACGGCGAAGCCACCCGCGCCTACCTCCGCGACTTCATCGCGAGCCAGGCACTGTCCGGCTTCCCCCCGTCGGTCACCTCGGGCCACCTCACCCGCTGCCGCACCGACGAATCCCCGCTCTCCCGCGGACGCGTCGTGGTCGCGGGCGACGCCGCGGGACTCCTCGAACCGTGGACCCGCGAGGGCATCTCCTTCGCCCTCCGCTCCGGCCGCGCCGCGGGCGAGGCCGCCGCCCTCGTGGCCGCCGCCCACGACGACGCGGACGTCAAGGAAGCCACCGAGTCCTACCGGACCCGCATCGACACCACCCTCGGCCGCGAGATGCGCGCCGGCCGCCTCATGCTCGCCGCGTTCACCCGCCGCCCTGCGGTCTTCCACGGCGCCGTGACCACGATCCCCAAGGCCTGGACCGCCTTCCAGGCCATCGTCCAGGGCCGCAAGACGCTCGCCGCGTACGTCGAACGAACCCCCGTCAAAAAGACCCTGGCCCGCCTCGCCCGCTGAAGCGGACCGACGAGCCAGGGCCCAATCTGCTCAAAGCCCAAGGTCGAACGCAGCTTCCGTGTCGTTCGGACCGGTGCCGAGTAGTCGATCGCCCGCTCCGGGGCGATGGTGACGAATGCGCCTGGCAGCGCGTCCAGTGTGTCCGATGGGGTCTCGTCGTGAGCGTGGATGGTGGCGGCGAACGCCGCCATTCGATGTTCGCTGACGCGTCGGCGGGGTTGGTGATCCGTGGGATGTTGTCCGGCCCCGCGGTGGTCGGATGCAGGGTAAGCGTGTGGCAGCCTTCGGGTCCGAACCCGAAGGGACCGCGAGCCCAACGGGACGTCGCGCGATTCTGACTGACGACGAGGAGCATGACGGGCAACTTGGACTTCGCGGCGAGGAAGCCGACGTAGTATGCCCAACAGGACGGCTTGTCCAAGTCCTTCTTGCCCTGCGATTCCACCGCGAGCAGGAAGCTCTCGCGTTCGGGCGGGTCGATGCGTAAGACCGTGTCGATACGGCGCTCCACCGGGCGCATCTCCGTCACATCAGGCGTCACGACCGTGAAGGACGCGTCGGCCGGCAACGGCAGGCACAGGAGTTCGAAGATTGCCGACAGCACTTCCGGATGCTCCTGGATGATCCGGTGTGTCGCTTCGTGGTTCGAAGTGACCATGCGGCGACGTTAGGGCGGCCGAACGGGTGAGCGGTGGCGTACGCCAGGTAGTTCACTCGAATGGCCCAGCGCACGCCGGAGTGAACACGGTGAGACCGCGTCCAGCGTCGGCATATGCTCTGCGGCAGAACGGACATGATGGTCCGTCAGAGATGCAGAGAAGAAGCTGAGCGCATGCTCATGGGGCTGGACGACGTCCCTTGGAATTCGCTGAAGCACCACTACGGGTCCGCGGAGGATGTTCCCGGCCTGCTGCGGGATCACCTCGACCCCGCCGGTCGGACGCGTTGTGCGGGATGGGGTGATCGGGGTTCGTGCGGGTCGTCGGATGCCGACGACCCGCACGGGTCGACCGTCTGCTGTCCGATTTAGACGGTCGAGCTGGTGGTACGGGCGCGCATGCGCGCCAGTTGGACCAGGGCGGTGCCGAGGAGCAGGAGGCCGAGGGCGCCGCCGGCCATGGAGAGGGTCCAGGGGACCAGGCCGGTCTTGGGGAGGGCGGTCGGGGAGTTGGGCGTGTTGTCGGTGATGGGGGCAGGGCTTCCGGGCGCGGCGCCGTCTCCGGCCGCGGGGGTGCCGCCGGGTGGCCGGCGGTTGGCGGCCGCGGTCGTGCCGGATCCTTCGCCCGCGTGCACGGTGAACCCGATGACGTTGGGGGCGTTGCTGCCGAAGGAGAGGCGGAGAGGTCCGTCCTGGCCGAGGACGACACGCAGGTTGGTGGCGCCTTGGGGGACCACGACGACGGTGAAGGTCGAGATGTCGGACTGGTCGACCAGCGGCACCGCGACGGGCGCCGCGCGGCCTGCCTGTGCGCCGCCGGGGCGGGTGGCGGGCAGGTAGCGGATGTCGGCGGTCCAGGTCCGGGACTCGCCCGGCTTCAAGGCAGGAAGTGTGCAGCGGAAGCTGTCGCGCCAGCCGTCGCCGATCGGCGGCGCGGCGGCGCAGCCCGGGACCGCGGGGATCTCGAGTTGGTTCGTGCTGAACGCGTAGACGTCACGCGCGGGTTGGGCCTTGTCGGTGCTGTTGCCGACAGTGAAGGTGATCGAGCCGAGCCCGGTTGTCGCGTCGATGCTGACCTGGCGCGTGATGCCCACGCCGTACGAGCGCGCGGTGGAGGCGCTGGGGGACGCCGGAGCGGAGGTGCTGGTGGGCGGCGGACTGGTCGGGGCGGTGGTCCTGGTGGGGGGAGTGGACGTTGTGGGCTTTGTCGGCGGGGCCGTTCGGGTTGTCGGCGGCTTGCCGGTCGGCGTGGTGGTGGTCGGTTTGGTGGTGGTCGGCTCGGTCGGCGGTTTTGTCGCCTCCGTGGTGCTGGGGGAGACCGTGGGGATCGTCGGTTCGCCCGGCCGAATGCTCGTGGTGTGACTGTGGTGCCAGTGCCCCGGGTGCCCCGGGTGTTCCCCCCTGGTGCCGGAGTCGGCGATGGCCAGCCCCGCTTGCACGGTCAGGGCCAGGCCGACGGGGAAGGCGACGACAATTGACGCCTTCCGCACTCTTTGTGATCGAAATTTGCGTGGGATGGCCACGCGGCAGCCCCCTCATAGAAAAATGGCACAAATGGATCTTGCTTTTCCCGCCCGATATCCATTGGCCGTGTCGCTTTGTTTTACCATGAACCGCCGGGAATTCTGCTGGGCTCTCCGGCGTATGTTTCACCCGAAAGTGGGATTGTGGTGCGGGGGGAAGTGGGGGGCGGGATGCCGCGCGGACAGGGGTACGCCGAGGGTGGCCAGATGGTCGGCGGCCGATATCAATTGGTCAGTGTCATCGGCAGCGGTGGCATGGGCACCGTGTGGCGCGCACACGACCAGTTGTTGGACCGGCCGGTCGCCGCAAAGGTGCTGAATGTAGTTTTCGGCCGGGATTCCGAGGAACAGCACCGGCGCGAACGTTCGCTGCGCGAGGCGCGCGCCACGGCGCGTATCAATCATCCGAATGTCGTGCGTGTGTACGACTATGTCGAGGACGACGATCGTTTGTGGATCGTCATGGAGTTGGTCGCCGCGCGTTCGCTCGACGCCGTTCTCGACGAGGACGGCCCGATGACGCCGCGGGACGCCGCCGGGGTCGGGGTGCAGCTCGCCCGCGCGCTGCGTACCGTGCACGACCACGGCGTGCTGCACCGCGACGTCAAGCCGGGCAACGTGCTCATCGAGCCCGACGGCCACGCGGTGCTCACCGACTTCGGGATCGCCGCCCTTGAGGGCACCAGCGGGCTGACCGGCACGGGCGCCATCGTGGGTTCCCCCGAGTTCATGGCCCCCGAGCGCATCGAGAGCGAGAGCCCGGGACCCGCGTCCGACCTGTGGTCGCTGGGGGTCACCCTGTGCGCCGCGGTGACCGGGCAGTCGCCGTTCCGGCGCGCCACTCCGGTCGCCACGCTCGCGGCCATCGTCATCGCCGAACCCGAAGTCCCGCAAGGGATAGGGCCATTGGAGCCACTGGTACGCGCGCTCTTCGCCCGTCAGCCGGACAAGCGTCCGACGGCCGGCGAGGTGATGGCGATGCTGGAGAGCGTCCTCAGCGAGGAGGTCCGGCAGCACGCGAACGAGCCGACGCACCTCGTGACCGCGCTGCCCACCGACGCGCCGACCTGGCGGATGCGCCTCAAGCGCCTCACCAACCCGCGCGATGCGTCGACCGCGGACCTCACCGTGGTCACGTCCAGGGCGTCCACGGCACCCGTCGAAGACTCGACCGCGTCGCTCGCCAAGCCCGCGGTACGCGAGACCCCCGTCGACCACCCGGCGGCCGACCCCACCGGGTCCCTGCCGCGTGTCCCCGCACCGCCGTCGGCCGCCGAAGTGCCTTCGACAGGCGGAACGTTCGTCCCGCCGGCGGGGTCGGCGGGGTCGGCTGGCGGCGCGACCGCGGAAACACGCGCGTCGCCCGGGTTGTCCGGCGCGACCCGACCGTCGACGACACCTCTCGGTCCCACCTTGACCCCGCTGCCCGACGACGCACCGCCAGAGGCGCGGCGCACCTGGTGGCGCCGCCGGGTCGTGGTCGTACCGCTGGCGGTGACAGTCGTCGTGGCGGCGGTGGTCGGGATCGCACTCGCCCTGCAGGGCGACAAGGGGGCCGGTCGCAGCGGCAGCGTCGGCATCGACGCCCCTACGGTCGGGGGTACGCTGCCCGCCGGCGGCGCGGCTCCCACCCTCGGTGAGGCGGCCCGGTCCGGCGTGACTCCCCTGCCGCAGGCCGCCGTTGCCGCGTACCCGCCGGTCGTCCCGACGACCGCACCGGCCGGCGTCCCGCTCGCGACGGCCGACGAGAAGCGGTTCACCTGGCCGGTCCCCGCGGCGTGGTCGCGTGCCGAGCGGGACCAGACGATCAGCTACGTCGGGCCCGGGCGCAATTCCGTGCTCGCCGCGCGTACCGCGTTCAAGCAGACCGACGATTTGTTGGGCGCGTGGCGCGAGGAGGAGAGCAAAGCGCCGGCGGTGCTCGCGGGTTACCAGCGGATCCTTTTCGAGACGCGGACGATCCGCGGAAACCCCGGTGTGGTGTGGGAGTACACGTGGACCGAGGCGGGCGTCGAACGGCACGCCGTCCTCGCCGCGTTCCTGGAGAACGGCCTCTATGTCGAGGTTGACGTGTTCAGCAATCCGGCCGCATGGGAGCAGGACCAGGCGCTGTTCCAGTGGGCGTTGCAGAACATCCGGCTGGCCACCGGAGGCGCCTGACCGGGTTCCGCCGTGCCGCGGCCGCGCACCCGTGCCGCACCGCGCGCTGCTACCGCCGCAGCGCCTCCAGCCCCAGCAGCGCAACATGCAGCGAAAGGCAGCTCTCCACCTGGTCGAGGTCCACCGACAGGACACGCTCGATCCGGTGCAGCCGCTCGTAGAAGGAGGGCCGTGACAAGTGCGCGGCGTCGGCGGCGGCGGACTTGTTGCGGCCGTGCTCCAAGTACACGCCGAGCATCTGCACCAGCTGCGTGCCGTGCTGCGCGTCGTACGCGAGCAGCGGCCCCAACTCCCGTTCCACGTACGTCTGCAGCCGCGCGTCGTCGCGAAGCAGGTGCAGCAGCCCGCGCAACCGCACGTCCGGCAGCCGGTAGAAGGCCGCGCCGCCGCCCTGGTGCACCGCCGCGTCCGCGACCTGCGTGGCCTCCAACAGCGAACGCCGCGCGTCGCGCACCGCGCCCACGGACGAGCCGACCGCGATGACGATGTCGGCCGCGATGTCGGGCGCGAGCTTGCGCAGCGTGACGGAGAAACCTTCCAGCGCCGCGTCCTCGGTGTCCTGTGCGCCCAGCGCCACGAGGAGGCCGACGCTGTCGTCGTCCAGTCCGCCGACGAGGGCGGCGAGCCGACGCTCGCGTACGGCGGCCGCGGCCGTCTCGGTGAAGTCCCGCAGCCGTGCCTGGGACTCGAGTGCCGCCGGACTCACCCCGCGGCGCAGTCGCAGCACCACGCCGACCAGGCGGCGTCCTTCCAGCTGCACCCCCAAGGCCCGTGCGCGCAGGGTGACTTCGGCGACCGTGTAGGAGTGCGTCAGGATGCCGGAGAGCAGCGTGCGGTGCGTCTGCCGCTCCAGCGTCTCGCGGTCGCGCACCACGAGCCGGTTCAGCGCGAGCGTGGACGCCGCGCGCTCCAGCAGCATGGTCTGCTGCGGCGGGGGAGAGGTGCCGTCGCCGACCAGGATCAGGCGGCCCCAGTCGTGGCCGCGGGCACCCACCATCGTGACCAGCCACCCGGCGCGCTCGTCGAAGCCGGTGCGCGCGCCCAGGCGTACCTGCCGCGACCGGTCCTCCCAGTGGTCCAGCAGCGATTCCGCGCGCACCCCCGCCGCGTCGTACGCGAGCACCTGGTGTGCCAGGTTCTCCAGCACCACCGGCCGGCCCGACATCCGCGACGCCTGCCGCACCACGTCGCCGGGCTCCGCGCCCTCGACGGCCAGCTCGTTGAACGCCTGGTGCACCGCCTCGGACGCCTGCAGTTCGGCGAGCTGCGCGTCGATGATCAGGCCGTGCACCGCCTCGGTGATGCCCACGAAGTGGGTCTCGTGGCGCAGCGTGACGACCGGGAGACCGGCCTGCTCGGCGGCGGCGACCAGGGCCCGGGGGAGTGTGTCGGCGTACCGGCGGCCGAGCTCGATGACGAGTCCCGCGGCGTCCACCTCGACCAGGTCGCGGACGTAGCGCTGCAGCCCCTCGCGCTCCTCGGGCAGCGCGATGCCGGTCGCGAGCACGAGCTCGCCGCCCCGCAGCAGCCGGGCGGCGTCCGGGATCTCGCTGATGTGCACCCACCGGACGGGTCGGGACAGGCCGCGCTCGCCCGCGACGACCTGGGGCATTCCGCGGCGTACGGCGTCGAGGGCCACTACGTCGGCGACCGTGGGAAACACTGACCTACCTCCACAACCTGTAAATGCGCACTGGCGCACCACTGCCATCGTGACAGGTTGCGTGCCGCAAGCGACGCTCCCCCCGAACGTACGCCCGAGCCCGAAACCGGACACCGGGCCTTGCCGATGTGTAAAGCCATGCGGCCCCGGCCTGTCGTCGTGGCAGTTGCGGCACCGGGTGTCGGGACGGCATCGTCCTACGCTGACGCGGTAGACGCGCCGATCGGATGGATACATCAGCCAGAATGGCACCTGACCACGGATTCCATCGCAAACAACGGTCAATTCTGTGGAGACCATCCTTCCGGATGGCCAACCGCGAAGCTCAACGGCGAGCCGCGCGGCAGCCCCGCAGGCACGGCCGGGACCCCGCACCATTGAGGGAAGACGTACGTCGGGACTGCCGTTCAGCGCAGTCCGCCGGATTCGAGCAGGGAGCGCCAGTGGAGGGCCGAATGCAGGACTTCGCCGAAGGTCACCAGTTCATCGGGGGCCGCCTGCGGTCCGGATCGTCCGGTGAGACCTTCGATGTCACCAACCCGGCGGACGGGCGGATCGTCGAGACCGTCACGCTCGCCGACACGACCGACGTCGACAGTGCCGTCGCCGCCGCGAGTGCCGCCTTCCCCGAGTGGTCCCGTGCCACCCCGGCCGACCGTGCCGGGGCGCTCAACCGGCTCGCCGCGGTGCTGGCGGAGCGGGCCGAGGACTTCGCGCGGGCCGAGACCGCCCAGGCCGGCAAGCCGATCAAGCTGACACGCGAATTCGACGTGCCCGGCACGATTGACAACGTCTCCTACTTCGCGGGCGCCGCGCGCAACCTCGAGGGCAAGGCGTCCGCCGAGTACACCGGCGACCACACCTCCTCGATCCGCCGCGAGCCCATCGGCGTGGTCGGCTCGATCGCGCCGTGGAACTACCCGCTGCAGATGGCCGCGTGGAAGATCCTCCCGGCGATCGCGTCCGGCAACACGATCGTGCTCAAGCCCGCCGAGATCACGCCGCTGACGTCGCTGATGTTCGCGCAGGCCTGCACCGACGCCGGCATCCCCGACGGCGTGGTCAACGTCGTCACCGGCAAGGGCCGCACGGTCGGCGAGTACCTGATGGCGCACCGCGACGTGTCGATGATCTCGTTCACCGGCTCCACCGGGGTCGGCAAGCGCGTCGCCGAGGTCGCCATCCAGACCGTCAAGCGCATGCACCTCGAACTCGGCGGCAAGGCCCCCTTCGTGGTCTTCGACGACGCCGACCTCGACGCCGCCGTGCACGGTGCGGTGGCCGCGTCGCTGATCAACACCGGCCAGGACTGCACCGCGGCGACGCGCGCGTACGTCCAGCGCCCGCTGTTCGACGCGTTCGTCGAGGGCGTCGCCGAGCTGTACGCCGCGGTCCGGCACGGCGACACCATGGACCCGTCCACCGACAACGGCCCCCTGGTCTCGCGCCGCCAGCAGGAGTCGGTCGCCGGCTTCATCGAGCGCGCGCGCGGCTACGGCGCCAAGATCGTGGTGGGCGGCGAGGCCCCCGGCGGCGACCTGGCGAACGGCGCGTTCTACCGCCCGACCCTGGTCACCGGCGTGGCCCAGGACGCCGAGATCGTGCAGGACGAGATCTTCGGCCCGGTCCTGGTCGTGCTGCCGTTCGACGGCGACGAAGAGGGCATCCGGCTCGCCAACGACACCCCGTACGGCCTGGCCGCCTCGGCCTGGACGCGCGACGTGTTCCGGGCCGGCCGCGCGACCCGCGAGATCCAGGCGGGCTGCGTGTGGGTCAACGACCACATCCCGATCATCAGCGACATGCCGCACGGCGGCTACAAGGCCTCCGGCTTCGGCAAGGACATGTCGCAGTACTCGTTCGACGAGTACACGAACGTCAAGCACGTGATGTACGACATCACGGCGGTCGCCAAGAAGGACTGGCATCGCACGATCTTCGGAGACCGGTAACCACCCCATAGCCGAGACACACGCGGTACGGCGGGCCAACCGCCGTACCGCGTACTTCGGCCTGTACCAACGCACCTAGTGCGGCCAGAGGGAACATGAGCGAGCAGCAGCGCGCCGGCGCGACCGGCGACGTCAATCTGGTGGGTCTGAGCAAGCGCTTCGGCAGCAATATCGTCGTCCAGCCCACGGATCTGACGATCCCGGAGGGGTCGTTCTTCGCGGTCCTCGGCGCGTCCGGGTGCGGCAAGACGACGACGCTGCGGATGATCGCCGGCCTCGAGGAGCCCAGCTCCGGCCAGGTGGTCATCGGCGGCCAGGACGTGACCGCACTTCCGCCGTACAAGCGGCCGGTCAACACGGTGTTCCAGAGCTACGCGCTGTTCCCGCACCTCACGGTCGCCGAGAACGTCGCGTTCGGGCTGCGCCGCAAGGGCCGCAAGGACGTCGACCGGCCGGTCAAGGACATGCTGGAGCTGGTCCAACTCGGGCACCTCGCGGGCCGCAAGCCGGCGCAGTTGTCCGGTGGCCAGCAGCAGCGGGTGGCGGTGGCACGGGCGCTGATCAACCACCCGCAGGTCTTGCTGCTCGACGAGCCGCTGGGCGCGCTGGACCTGAAGCTGCGCCGCCAGATGCAGCTGGAGCTCAAGCGCATCCAGACCGAGGTCGGCATCACCTTCGTGCACGTGACGCACGACCAGGAAGAGGCCATGACCATGGCCGACACCATCGCCGTCATGAACGGCGGCGTCATCGAGCAACTCGGCAGCCCCGCCGAGCTGTACGAGTCCCCGCGCACCGCCTTCGTCGCCAACTTCCTCGGCCAGTCCAACCTGCTCGACACCCGCATCACCGGCACGAGCAACGGCTACCTGCTGATGGACGTGCACGGCACGCGCATGGCGCTGCCCGTCGACCGCACCGCGGCGCAGGGCGAGCAGGTGGTCATGGGCATACGCCCGGAGAAGATATCGATCCAGCACGCGTCGTCCGCCGATTCCGACGGCAACCGCAACAGGATCGACGGCGGTGTCATCGTGGACGCCAGTTTCATCGGCGTCTCGACGCAGTACACCGTGCGCATGCCATGGGCCCAGGAACTCACCGTCTTCGAGCAGAACATGGAGCGCGACGGCCGCCTCGTGCCCGGTGCGCCGGTCGTCCTGCACTGGAACCCCGACCACGGCTTCGGCCTCGCGCCGGAGCGGGGGGTCAAGGCATGAGCGTGCTTGCCCACACGGGTGGCGGCGGCGGGGGTGACGACCTCAAGGAGCCCCCGAAGCGCGGGCGCTGGGTGCCGTACGCCCTGCTCGCGCCCGGCCTCATCTGGCTGGTCGTTTTCTTCCTGATCCCGATGCTGGTGCAGGGCGGCACCTCGCTCCAGACCGGCGGCCTGGAGAAGGGCTACGACTTCACCTGGCACTGGTCGACGTACTGGGACGCGCTGGAGCAGTACTACCCGCAGTTCCTGCGGTCGTTCGGCTATGCCGCGGCCGCGACCGTCATGTGCCTGGTGATCGGCTACCCGCTCGCATACGCCATCGCCTTCAAGGCGGGCCGGTGGCGCGGGCTGTGGCTGGTCCTGGTGATCGCGCCGTTCTTCACCAGCTTCCTGGTCCGCACGCTCGCCTGGAAGACGATCCTCGCGGACAACGGCGTGGTCGTCGACGTGCTCAACACGCTGCACTTCACCGACGTGACCGCGCTGCTCGGGCTGACCGAGGGCGACCGCGTGCTGGCCACGCCGCTCGCGGTGATCTGCGGTCTGACGTACAACTTCCTGCCGTTCATGGTGCTGCCGCTGTACGCCTCGCTGGAGCGCATCGACCCGCGCCTGCACGAGGCCGCCAACGACCTGTACGCGGACCCCAAGGCCACCTTCCGCCGCGTCACGTTCCCGCTGTCGCTGCCCGGCGTCGTCTCCGGCACGCTGCTGACCTTCATCCCGGCGTCCGGCGACTACGTGAACGCCGCGTGGCTCGGCTCGCCGGACACCGGCATGGCCGGCAACGTCATCCAGACGCAGTTCCTGCGCGTCCTGGACTACCCGACGGCGGCCGCCCTGTCGTTCATCCTGATGCTGCTGATCGTCCTGATGGTGTCGGCGTACATCCGCAAGGCCGGGACGGAGGAACTCGTCTGATGGGCACCTTCACACGCTGGCTGCGCAACAACGTCGTCACGCTGTTCGGCGTCCTGGCGCTCGCGTACATGACGCTGCCGAACCTGGTCGTGCTGCTGTTCTCGTTCAACGACCCGAACGGCAAGTTCAACTACACCTGGAACGGCTTCACCCTCGACGCGTGGAAGGACCCGTTCGGCGTCGCGGGCATCAAGGACTCGCTGATCACCAGCCTGGAGATCGCGGTCCTGTCGACCGTCGGCGCGACCGTGCTGGGCACCGCGGTGGCGTTCGCGCTCGGCCGGTACCGGTTCCGCGGGCGCGCGATGACCAACACGCTGCTGTTCCTGCCGATGTCGATGCCCGAGGTCGTCATGGGCGCCTCGCTCGGCACGCTGTTCCTCAACATGCGCATCTCGTTCGGCTTCTGGACGATCCTGATCGCGCACGTCATGTTCTGCCTCAGCTTCGTCGTGGTCGCCGTCAAGGCCCGCGTGCTGGGCATGGACCCCAAGCTGGAGGAGGCGGCGCGGGACCTGTACGCGTCGCCGGCGCAGACCTTCCTCCGGGTCACCCTGCCGATCGCCGCCCCCGGCATCGGCGCGGGCGCGCTGCTCGCCTTCTCGCTCTCCTTCGACGACTTCGTCATCACGAACTTCAACTCGGGCGACACCGTCACCTTCCCGATGTTCGTGTGGGGCGCGGCGCAGCGGGGTACCCCGCCGCAGATCAACGTGATCGGCTCGGCGATGTTCTTCATCGCCATCGCGATCGTGGTCGTCGGCCAGGTGCGGACGAACCGCAAAGCGAAGCAGAAGGCCGCCTGAGCTCCGGGCGGCCGCAGAGGTGGAGACACCTACGCGGTACAGCGGTACAAGAGACGCGGTTCAAGAGACGCGGTACACGAAGCGACGACGCTTCACGAGAGAGGTTGTGGAAACCGATGGATCCCGTGCCCTCCCTGGATCCCACCCGGTCCCTCGCGGACGCGACGCCGGTCCCGTTCTGGCTCGACGACCCCGCCCGCCCCGCGGCGCTCCCCGCCCTGACCGGCGAGGAGCACTGCGACCTCGCGGTGGTCGGCGGCGGTTACTCGGGCCTGTGGACCGCGCTGATCGCCAAAGAGCGCAACCCCTCGCGCGACGTCGTGCTCATCGAGGGCCAGGAGATCGGCTGGGCCGCCTCGGGCCGCAACGGCGGCTTCTGCGCGGCGAGCCTGACGCACGGCTTCTGGAACGGCCTGGAGCGCTGGCCGGACGAGATCCGCACACTGGAGGCGATGGGCGAGCACAACCTCGACGAGATCGAGGCGGCGGTCAAGCGCTACGGCATCGACTGCGCGTACGAGCGCACCGGCGAACTGGCCGTCGCCACCGCCCCGTACCAGGCCGACGAACTGCGCGAGGGCGCCGAGCTGCTGGCGAACGAGTACGGCAGCGACGCGGTGTTCCTGGACCGCGACGAGGTCCAGGCGCAGGTGAAGTCGCCGACGTACCACGCCGGTTTGTGGGACAAGAACGGCTGCGCGATGGTCAATCCGGCGAAGCTGGCGTGGGGCCTCAAGGCCGCGTGCCGCTCCCTCGGCGTGCGCATCTACGAGCACACCCAGGCCACCAGGCTCGCGGCGCACGGCGCGGGCATGGTGCTCACCACCGGGTACGGGCGCCTGTACGCCGGCCGCGTGGCGCTCGGCACGAACGTGTTCCCGAACCTGGTCCGCCGCCTTCGCTCGTACGTGGTCCCGGTCTACGACTACGCGATGATGACCGAGCCGCTGAGCGACGAGCAGCTGGCCTCGATCGGCTGGCAGAACCGGCAGGGCATCGGCGACAGCGCCAACCACTTCCACTACTACCGGCTGTCCGAGGACAACCGGATCCTGTGGGGCGGCTACGACGCGGTCTACGACTTCAACCAGAAGGTGTCCGCCGAGCACGACCAGCGCCCGGCGACGTTCGCGAAGCTGGCCGGGCACTTCTTCGAGACCTTCCCGCAGTTGGAGGGCCTGCGCTTCACGCACACGTGGGGCGGAGCGATCGACACGTGCAGCCGGTTCTCGGCGTTTTTCGGCACCGCGCACAAGGGCAAGGTGGCGTACGCCATGGGGTACACGGGCCTGGGCGTCGGCGCGACGCGGTTCGGTGCCGAGGTCATGCTCGACAAGCTGGACGGCCGCTCGACCGAGCGCACCGAGCTGAAGATGGTGCGGACCAAGCCGATCCCGTTCCCGCCGGAGCCGGTGCGCTGGGTGGGCATCGAGCTGACGCAGCGCGCGTTGACCCGGGCGGACGCCAACGAGGGCAAGCGCAATCTGTGGCTCAAGGCGCTCGACAAGGCGGGCATGGGCTTCGACAGCTGATCCAGTAGGCCGTACTGGGCTGAAAGGGAGACGACATGTAAGGCGAATCCCCGAACGGCCGACACGGTGCAGGTTGAGCGCGGCGTCGGCGGCGAAGAGACTGGCGTATGCAGGGGTGCGACCCTCGGGATCACGGGCACCCTCGCGTACGACATCTTCGCCGCCGACGCCTCTTTGTTCGGCGCCGTCACCGGAGGCCCTCTCTTGAGCAAGCACATCACCCACTGGATCGGCGGCGCCGCCTGGACCGGCACTTCCGAGCGCCGCGGCGACATCTACAACCCCGCCACCGGCAAGGTGACCGGCACGGTCGACTTCGCGTCGGTGGCCGAGGTGGACCAGGCGGTCAGCGCCGCCGTCGAGGCGTTCGCTTCGTGGCGCAACGCGTCGCTCGCCAAGCGTTCGCAGGTGTTGTTCAAGTTCCGCGAGCTGCTGGACGCGAACAAGGACAAGCTGGCCTCGATCATCGTCGAGGAGCACGGCAAGGTGCACTCCGACGCGCTCGGCGAGATCGCCCGCGGCCAGGAGGTCGTGGAGTTCGCGTGCGGCGTGCCGCAGCTGCAGAAGGGCGGCTTCTCGGAGCAGGCGTCCACCGGCATCGACGTCTACTCGATCCGTCAGCCGCTCGGCCCGGTCGCGATCATCTCGCCGTTCAACTTCCCGGCGATGGTCCCGATGTGGTTCTTCCCGATCGCCATCGCGACCGGCAACACCGTGGTCCTCAAGCCGTCCGAGAAGGACCCGTCGGCCGCGCAGTTCCTGGCCGAGCTGTGGAAGGAAGCGGGCCTGCCGGACGGCGTGTTCAACGTCGTGCACGGCGACAAGGTGTCCGTGGACCGCCTGCTGGAGCACCCGGACGTCAAGTCCGTGTCGTTCGTGGGCTCCACCCCGATCGCCAAGTACGTCTACGAGAACGGCACCCGCTACGGCAAGCGCGTGCAGGCGCTCGGTGGCGCCAAGAACCACATGCTGGTGCTGCCGGACGCCGACCTGGACCTGGTCGCAGACGCCGCGGTCAACGCGGGCTTCGGCGCGGCCGGCGAGCGCTGCATGGCGATCTCGGCCCTCGTCGCGGTCGAGCCGATCGCCGACGAGCTGATCGTCAAGATCAAGGAGCGCATCGCGGGCCTGCGCGTCGGCGCCGGCTGCAACGCCACCTCCGAGATGGGGCCGCTGGTCACGCGCCAGCACGCGGACAAGGTCATCTCGTACGTCGAGGCGGGCGTGAAGGAGGGTGCCGAGCTGGTCGTGGACGGCCGCCTGCACCCGATCGACGGCGACGACACGGCGGACGGCTTCTGGCTGGGCCCGACGCTGTTCGACAAGGTCACCCCGGAGATGTCGGTCTACACCGACGAGATCTTCGGCCCGGTGCTGTCGGTCGTGCGCGTCGAGTCGTACGACGAGGGCCTGGCCCTCGTCAACGGCAACCCGTACGGCAACGGCACCGCGATCTTCACCAACGACGGCGGCGCGGCCCGCAAGTTCCAGAACGAGGTGGAGGTCGGGATGGTCGGCATCAATGTGCCGATCCCGGTGCCGGTGGCCTACTACTCGTTCGGCGGCTGGAAGAACTCGCTGTTCGGCGACACCCACGCGTACGGCGCCGAGGGCGTGCACTTCTTCACGCGCGGCAAGGTCGTGACGCAGCGGTGGCTGGACCCGAGCCACGGCGGCATCAACCTGGGCTTCCCGACCAACAGCTGAGGCCGCGGCCCGGCGGCCGGGCACGACGGGCCCCCGCCCGACACATGGCGTGTCGGGCGGGGGCTCGGCCGTATCCCCCGACGCAACCACCATACTCAGGCGTATGTAACGTATGGCCATAGCCAACGGGAATGCGTCCGGTGTTTCCCGTTCGGGGATTCCCGTGCGCGGCGGCGGATGGCAGCATGCGTGACGACTCGTCAGATGATCGATCGAAGAGGCGCATGAGCCAGGTTGCGGACGCCATCAACGTCGTCCAGATTTCCGATCTGCACTTCCCCGACACCGCCAGCGTGCGCGGGTTCGTGCAGCACGACCCCGACCGGGGTCTCGCGGCCGTGCTCGGCCACGCGGACGCCGAGATCGCCGACGCGGACCTGGTGGTGGCCACCGGCGACCTCGCGGACCTGGGCGAGCCCGGAGCGTACGAGCGCCTCGGCGAGGTCTTGGACCGCCTGCCGGCCCCGGTCTACTGCGTGTCGGGCAACCACGACAAGAACGACGCCTACCAGGCGTGCCTGCCGCGTCCGAACGTCCACCTGGAGCAGGCGGTGCGCGTCGGCCCGTGGCTCATGCTGTTCCTGGACAGCAATGCGCGCGGCCGCGAGGAGGCGGGCGACGGCGTCTACCGCGACCGGGACGACCGCATGACGGCGGCCGAGCAGCCCGGCCTCACCCTTGGCGACGCGGCGCGGGCCCGGGCGCTGTTGGAGGCCTCGAACGCCGAGCACGTCTTCGTCTGGCTGCACCACCCGCCCCTGCCCGACATCGCGCCCGACGCCCAGGGCGACACCGAACTGGCCCGGCTCGTACGCGACTTCCCGCGGATCAGGGCCATCGGCGCGGGCCACCTGCACGGCGACCTGAAGGGCGAGTTCGAGGGCAGGCCGGTGTACGTGTGCCCGTCCACCACGTACAGCATCGACTATGTGGGACGGGTGTTCGACGGCCCCAGCTACCGCGTGTACACGCTTTACGCGGACGGACGCGTCGAGTCCGAGGCCCGGACGGTCCCGGGGAGTATCACCGACACGATGCGCGCCAAGTCCGCGCCGAAATTCCTGACCGACCTCATGATGGGACGCGTCACCCTCGAGGAGATGAGGGCGCTGACCGACACCGAGTTCGAGGAACGCTTCGGCGAGCCGCGGCCGACGAGGGGCGCCTGAACCTCCCCGTCCGGCCGCATGATCTGTGAGGGGTCCCGCCAATCCAGGTGGGGCCCTCAGTACGTGTGAGAGGAGCACGTGTGGGGCACCAGCACGCGGATGCCGAGGGCGGCACCGTCGCCCTTGAAGGCGTCCGCAATTTCCGGGACATCGGCGGCCTGCCGACCGCCGACGGGCGCCGCGTCCGTCCCGGCCGCTACTTCCGCAGCGGCCACCTGGCCAAACCGACCGAGGACGACCGCAAGAACCTCGCGACGCTGGGCATCCGGCTGATCGTCGACCTGCGCAGCCCGGCCGACATCGAGCTCGACGGCGCGGACCACGTGCCCGACGGCGCCCGGTGGATCAACCTGCCGATGACCGATCCCGCCCGGCACTCGGACTTCTGGTCCGACATGAAGAAGGGCGACATGGCGGTGCTGCGCGACCGCCTCGGCGACGGCAAGGCGGAGAAGGCCATCGCGTTCGACTACCGCGACCAGGTCGTCTCGCGCACGGCCAACCACGCGGTGCTGCTCAACTCCCTGGTCGAGGCGGACGGCCTGCCGGCCGTCGTGCACTGCTCCGCGGGCAAGGACCGTGCCGGGATCGCCGCGGCACTCGTGCAGCGCATCGCCGGGGTCCCCGACGAGGTGATCCTCGCGAACTACCTGGAGAGCAACGACCCGGAGCGCCGCTACCGCCCGAACAGCGACAAGCTCGCGATGCGCCCCGAACTCATGGAGCTGTTCGCGCCGTTCCTCGAGGTGCGGGCCGAGTACCTGCACGGCGCACTCACGATGATGGACACCAACTGGGGCTCCTTCGACGCGTACCTGGCGGACGGCCTCGGCTTCGGCCCGGAGAAGCAGCAGCGCCTGCGGGAACTGATCGTCGAGGACTGACGCGCCGTCCGGGCCCGGACCACGCCGTATCCGGGTGCGGGCCCGGCCCTGGGGGCGGGTCCGGTCAGGGGCCGCACGGACGGCGTTCGCGGCCGGGGCACGACGTGCGCGCCCCGGCTCCGCTTGACCTTCACACCGGTCTCAAGGCCTACGTTCCGAGGCAGCCGCCCGACCGGCGGGCGGCTGCCGGAGGATCCGTGCGTACGACCAGGAGTGTGGTGGCCATGTCCGCGAACCCGACTTCCCCCGACGCCTTCGCCGTCCACCTGGACGGCCGCGACGCGACCGCCGCCGAACTGGGCACGCTGGCGTTAGCGGGCTACGCGCACTTCACCGCCATGCAGGTGCGCGGCGGCCGGGTGCGCGCTCTCGACCTGCATCTGGCACGGTTGCGGGGTGCCTCGCTCGAACTGTTCGGCGAGGCGTTGCCGGACGCGCAGATCACGGCGTACCTGCGCGCGGCCATTGCGCAGAGCCCGCCCGACGCGTCGCTGACCGCCACCGTGTACTCCCAGGAAGGCGAGTACACCGCGTCCGGCGGCGACAGTGCGCGCCTGCGCGTGCTGGTACGCACCGGGCCGCCCTCGAACGGGCCGACCGGGCCGCTGGACCTGGCGGTCGTCGAGTACGAGCGCGTCGCGCCGGGCATCAAGCACGTCGGCGAGATCGCGAAGACCTACTACCTGCGCCGGGCCGTCGCCGAGGGCTTCGACGACGCCGCGTTCGCCGACCGCAAGGGGCGGCTGAGCGAGGCGTCCATCTGGAACCTCGCGTTCTGGGACGGCGAGGCCGTGGTGTGGCCCGAAGCGGAGATGCTGACCGGGACGACGATGGGCATCCTCCGCCGCCAACTCGACCGCATCGGCGTACCGCAGCGCGTCAGGGAACTCACCGTCGCCGAACTGCCGGACCTGGCAGGCGCCGTGGTGATGAACTCGTGGACCCCCGCGGTGCCTGTGCACCGGATCGGGACGGTCGCGATCCCGGCGGCGCCCGACTTCCTGGACACCCTGCGCCGCGCCTACGACGCCGAGCCGCAGACCTCGCCCTGACACGGAAGGCGCGGGCAACGCCGGAGAGGGCCCCGCGAAGTGCGGGGCCCTCTCCGGGACTTCAGGTCGCCCGGCCGGTGCCGGAGGTCAGTCCTTGTCGCCTTCGTCGGCGAGCGTTATGACCCAGCGGGTGTCCTTGCGGGGCAGCAGGTACACGGCCCAGTAGACGGCGGCCGCGGCGATGATGCCGAAGGTGACGTACATGGCCTTGGGCTCGCTCTTGGCCAACTCGTACATGACGTACAGGAGTCCGGCGATCAGCACGACCGGGACGGCGGGCCACAGCGGCATGCGCCAGGCGGGCGTGTGCTTGTGCACGCCGTGACGCGAGGCCAGCGCGCCGAAGGCGACGACCAGGTAGAGCAGGGTGACGGCGACGCTGGTGACGGAGCCGAGCAGGGTCAGGTCGACGAAGCACAGGACCGCGCCGGGGACACCGACGGCCAGCGTCGCGACCCACGGGGCGCCGAAGCGGTTGACGGTGCCGAAGGCCTTGCTGACCGCGGTCGGCCAGGCGCGGTCGCGCGCGGAGGCGTACAGGACACGGGAGTTCTGGATGACCATGACGATCGCCGCGTTGATGATCGCAAGCGCGATGCACAGGCTGATGAACGTCGCCATGCCGTGGCTGCTCCAGCCCTCGATCATGGTCGGCAGGTCGCCCTCGGTCAGCGTCTCCATGTCGGCCGCGCCGAGCGTGATGGCGATCGTGGGCAGGATCAGGATGACCGCGCCGAGACCGAGCGTCCACAGGACCGTGCGCGAGACGGTCCGGCGCGGCTGGTCCATCTCCTCGGCCAGGTAGACGGCGGTCGAGAAGCCCTGCAGGGCGAACAGCGCGACCGCGAGGCCGGAGACCAGCACCCCCAGGGTCAGCGTGCTCATGCCGCCGGCCTCGGTCAGCACCTCCGGCTTGACCAGCGTCGACGCGCCGCGTTCGGTGTGGCCGAAGCCGAGGAACGCGACCAGCGCGGCGGCGACGACCTCCAGAGCCAGGAAGATGCCGGTCACCCACGCGTTGGCGCGCAGGTCGAGTAGGCCCATGACGGTGGCGCCGAGCATGACCAGGGCGCCGGCCCACTTCATGCCCGTGGCGTCGAGGCTGACGATCGACGTGATGTATTCGCCGGTGCCGAGCGCGATGATCGGCGGCACCACCATCACGACGATGCCCGCGACGATGAAGGCGATCCAGGCCGCGAAGCGGCCCATGAACGTGCCGACCATCGCGTACTCGCCGCCCGCGCTGGGGACCATCGTGCCCAGCTCGGAGTAGCAGAACGCGACCAGGACGCACATGACGGCGGCGATGACCAGGGTGAGCGCGGTTCCCGTGCCCTGGGTCGCGAACATGCCGGGCACGATCACGAAGAGCGAGGACGCGGGGGTCAGACAGGACAACGTGAGCAACGTGCCGCCGACGACTCCGATGGACCGCTTGAGCGGCTTCGGGGCTCCGGCGTGGAGCGGGGTGGGGGTGGTCGCGTTGTCCGTCGCCGGGGGCACGTCGACCTTGGGGAGTATTGCTTCAGCCATGGGCGCGTTCCTGATTCAACAGGGGGTGCGAGGTATCGCCTCCGGTGACGGGAGCAGGCTCGGCCGTGGGTGCGGCGTCGAACACACGGCTTTGCCTGCAAGGTGCTGCGTTATGTAATCCGCCGTTCGTTCGAGCGTCAAGATGCCGTTGGCAACCGGATCCGAAGGTCAACAGCTGATCTGACGTCAGATTTCAATGCTCTCGGGAATTTCCCACAACCGGATCCGCAACTTGACGCGGGCAAAAACTTGTCGGCTTCAGGGGCCCGCAGCCGCCCTGCCCCGGCGTTGTGACCGCCGTCTCGCCGCGGGCTCACTTCAGGCGTGCGACGGTGCGCGGTACGTTCCGCCCCATGAGCAACCGTGTCCTCGCGCACACCGGTGCCCGGCACCCGATCGTCCAGGCCCCGATGGGCTGGATAGCCCGCTCCCGGCTGGCGGCCGCGGTGTCCGCGGCGGGCGGGCTCGGCATGATCGAGACGTCGTCCGGCGAGATCGACAACTGCAAGGCCGAGATCGACGCCATGGTCGCCACCGGTTTGCCGTTCGGGGTCAACCTGCCGCTGTTGTTCCTGCGCGACGAGACACTCGTGCGGTACGTCGCCGAGGCGGGCGTACGGTTCGTGACCACCTCCGCCGGCAGCCCGGCCCGCCACCTGCCGCTCCTCAAGGAGCACGGCCTGACGGTGTACCACGTGGTTCCCTCGGTGCGTGCCGCACGCAAGGCGGTCGACGCGGGCGTGGACGGACTGGTCGTCGAGGGCGCCGAAGGCGGCGGCTTCAAGAACCCCGACGAGGTCTCGCTCCTCGTCCTGCTCCAGGCGGTACGCGCAATCACCGACGTGCCGCTCATCGCCGCGGGCGGCATCGCGGACGGCCGCGGCATGGCCGCCGCCTTCGCCCTCGGCGCGGAAGGCGTCCAGATGGGCACCCGGTTCCTGTCGAGCGCGGAAAGCCCGGTGCACGGCAACTTCAAGCAGGCGATCGTGGACGCCGACGAGACCGGCACGGTCGTGGTCAACCGGACGGGAAGCCCCACGATGCGCGTGCTGCGCACCGGCTACTCGGCCGAACTCGCCGCGGCGGGCGGCCCGGCCGCGAGCTCGCTGGCCGCGGTGCAGCGCCTGTACTTCGAGGGCGAGATGGAGCTGTCGCTCGCCTCCGCGGGCCAGTCGGTCGGGCTGGTCGACGCGGTGCGCCCGGTCGCCGAAATTGTCGAGGAGACGATGCGCGGCTTCCGCAAGAGCTTGGACGAGGCCTACGGGCGGGCGGCCGAGCTGACCGAACTCGGCGACTGAGGCCCCGTGCCCGGACCGCCGCGGTCCGGGTGTCCGCCGCTCGGCAGCACCCGGGCGGCGGTCCACAGCACGATTCCGCACAGCGCCCAACTGGCGAGCACGTCGCCCAGCCAGTGGTAGTCGCACCACAGCAGCGCCAGGCCGATCAGCGCACACAGCAGAGGCGTTCCGGCATATGTGCGGCGCCGCGCGGCCGGAGACAGGACCGTGCCGAGCACGAGCGCCGCGGTGCCGAAGCAGACCGCCGACGTCGCGGTGTGCCCCGACGGGAAGAAACCCCACTCGCCGCCCGTGACTTCGCCGCCGGACGGGCCCGCCCGGTCGATGGCGTTCTTGCCGACGATCACCAGCACGGAGACCACCGCGACCGATGCCGCTGCGACGCCGGCCAGGCGCAGCCGGGCCGCGCGGTCCCGAGCGCGGAGGCAGGTGTACGCACAGGCCGCGACCAGGGCGACCCCGCCCGGCACCGGGCCGCCGAGGTCGGCGAGCAGGTGCATCGGACCGTCGAGCCAGCCGAGGCCGGAGGCGGCGGCCGCGTCGCGCACGCCGTCGCGAACCGCCTCGTCGAGCGGGATCAGCGGGCCCGCGTCGACGACGACCTGCACGGTCAGGAACACCAGGAAGACGGCCAGAACCGCGGGGAAGAGGATCGAGGCAAGGGCGGACCGGCCGTACGCGGACCACCGCCCCGGGACGGGGGGCGTTGTCCCGGGGCGGCCGCCGGCTTGCTCAAGGCCGGCATGGGGTCCGCCGGGGCCCGGACGGGGGGGCGTGCCGGGTCCGGCATCTGGGGTCCTCGCGTGCATCTCACTCGAAGATACGTGGAAGCATCCCAAGTTGTTCCCCGCCGACATGGTCGACACAAAGCCTGCACAGCTTCTCCACGCCGCTCCGACGGCGAAGGATTGACGCACGCACCCAACCGAGTCCCCGTTCGGAGTCCGCCTCACTCTGGATTGTCCGACGTGGGCGATGTACGGTGTCAGCCCCGGATGTGAGCGGCGTCACAGAACGGGTGATCCGGCGTCCCCGAAGACGGGAACCGGGCCGACGAGGGGCAGATCAGGCGATGAACCGCCTGAGGTTGTGTGACGTGACGTCAGCACACGGTCGTCCGACCCCCGCCCGCCGTCGGTCCGCAAAGGTAGGGTTCCCAAGGTGGTTGAAGAGTCCGGCTACCCGTCCCACCGAGTGCCGTCGATTCCGGCACCGGCCGCACCGGCGCGTGTCCGCCGGTTCACCACCTCGATCGCCGACACCAGGATTCCGCCGCGCGAACGGGCGCAGAACGACACCGGGATCGGCGTCGTCATCACCAGCGACCGCCAGCTCCGCGTCGTCCGCACCGCGCGCCCGCGCGGCATCCGGCTGGACGGCGAGGTCGACCTGGCCAACGTCGAGATCGTCCGCCACTCACTGCGCGCCGTCGCGCGCGAGGGGGCGGAGGTGACCGTGGACGTCACACGGCTCGGCTTCATCGACGTCGCGGGGCTCCGCGTCGTCATCGAGAGCGCCCACGAGCTGGCCGAACACGGCGGACACCTCGTGCTGGTCGGCGCGTCCCGGCAATTGCTTCGCATCCTGCGGCTGTGCGGCTGGGACACGGCGGCCGGGCTGCGGATCGGGGCGCCGGGGCCTGCCTGAGCGGCACGTACCGCGGCTCGCGAAGCCGCCGACGCCCGCAGCCGCCACCGCCCGCAGCCCATGGGTGGACCCGCAGTGGTCCCCGGCAGCCCGGACAGACCTGGCAGCCGCGGGGCTCCCCCGGGGCTCTCCCGGAAACACCAAAGTGCCACCGCCGTGCCCGCGAAGGGGAGAACCCCGGCTGCGACCCCCCAAGGACGGGGGCCGCAGCCGGGGTTCTGCTCGGACAGGCCGGGATCAGACGACCTGGCCGACGACCTTCTCGAGGATGTCGAGACCCTCGGTGAGCAGGTGCTCCGGCATCACCAGCGGCGGCAGGAAGCGCAGCACGTTGCCGTACGTGCCGGCCGTCAGGACCAGCAGGCCCTCGGCATGGCACGCCTTCGCGATCGCCGCCGCGGTCTCCGGGGCGGCCTCCTTGGTGCCCGGCTTGACCAGCTCGATCGCGATCATCGCGCCACGTCCGCGAACCTCGCCGATCGCCGGGTGCTTCTCCGCCATCGCGCCCAGGCGGGCCTTCATGACCTCGCCGATGCGCGTCGCGGTGCCGTTGAGGTCGTGCGCGCGCATCGTCTCGATCGCGCCGAGCGCCGCGGCGCACGCGACGGGGTTGCCGCCGTACGTGCCGCCCAGGCCGCCCGCGTGCGCGGCGTCCATGATCTCGGCACGGCCGGTGACGGCGGCCAGCGGAAGGCCGCCGGCGATGCCCTTGGCGGTCGTGATGAGGTCGGGGACGATGCCCTCGTCCTCGCACGCGAACCACTGGCCGGTCCGGCAGAAGCCGGTCTGGATCTCGTCGGCCACGAACACGATGCCGTTCTCGCGGCAGAACTCCACGATGCGCGGCAGGAAGCCCTTGGCCGGCTCGATGAAGCCGCCCTCGCCCAGGATCGGCTCGATCACCACGGCCGCGACGTTGTGCGCGCCGATCTGCTTGGTGATCGCGTCGATCGCCGCCGCGGCGGCCTCCTCGGCGCAGTTCTCCGCACCGGTCAGCCAGCGGAACGGGTACGCGACCGGAACCCGGTAGACCTCGGGCGCGAACGGCCCGAAGGACTCCTTGTAGGGCATGTTCTTCGCGGTCAGCGCCATCGTGAGGTTGGTGCGGCCGTGGTAGCCGTGGTCGAACACGACGACCGCGCTGCGCTTGGTGTAAGCGCGAGCGATCTTGACCGCGTTCTCCACCGCCTCCGCGCCGGAGTTGAACAGCGCGGTGCGCTTGTCGTGGTCGCCCGGGGTCAGCTCGTTGAGCTGCTCGGCGACGGCCACGTACGAGTCGTACGGCGTGACCATGAAGCAGGTGTGCGTGAACCGCTGCAGCTGCTCGGTCGCGCGGCGCACGACGGCCTCGGCGCTGTTGCCGACGCTGGTCACCGCGATGCCGGAGCCGAAGTCGATCAGCGAGTTGCCGTCGACGTCCTCCACGACACCGCCCCCGGCACGCGTCACGAAGACCGGAAGGGTCGTGCTGACCCCGCGCGCCACGGCCTTGTTGCGGCGCTCCATCAGCTCGACGGACTTGGGGCCGGGGATGGCGGTGACGAGGCGGCGCTCCTGGGGGAGCGACGGCCCGCCGGGCTGCGTAGCGCCCATCGAGGTCTCCTTATGGCTGATGGCCGGGGTCGGTTGATTCGCAGGCTAGGTTCAGGGGGCGGGTCCCTGCATGCGCCACACCGGAGAAGTCACCCCCTCGCACATGTCCACCTCGGACAAGTCCCTGCGCGGACGGGGCGTGTCGGGATACGGAATGATCATCACGTGTGAGCAGCGTTCCACTACATTGAGTGCGTTCCCTGTGGCGGGAATCGACACGGCGGTGACGGGATGGACGTGGAACGCAGACGGGGCGCGAACGGCCGGAACCAGGCCGCGGCGACGACCGATGCCGCGGGGCAGCAGTGGTGGCACGACCCGGAGCTGGAGGAGCCCGTCTTCGGGACCCCGGTACCGGGCGGCGTGCCGCGCCCCGCCAAGCCGGCGTCCGCCGGCCCGAGGACCGGCTTCGACCTGAGGTCGTGGGTGTTCGCGCCGCGGTTCCGTGACGCGCCGGGGATCTTCGCGTACGGCCGCGACGAGGCCGAACTGCGGCTGCGGGCACTGGAGGAGCGGGCCAGGCGCCGTCCGGACACCGCCCTGATCAGGCGCGCGGTGCTGTGGCTGATCCTGGCGATCATCGGTTTCCGCTGGTTCGTGCTGGCGTACTCGTGGCTGGTCGTCAACATCGTCCCGGACTGGCTGTGGCCGCTGACCGCGCAGCTCATCCGCGTCGCGTACATCGGCCTGTTCGGATATCTCGGGCGCTGGCACGAGATTGCCTGGCACTATCTGGCACCCGCCTTCAAGCGTCTCGACCGGCGTGCCGAGGCCGTCGGCCGCCCCACGCCCGAGCAGTGGCGCCGCGCCTGGGTAGTTCTCGCCGCCGGGGTTTTCGCCTGGGTCATGCTCCAACGCCCCTTCGTGTGGCTGCTCTTGGAGACGTTCCCGGACAGCCGCCATCTGCTGCACCAACTGCAGCCGCTCATCCGCATCGTCTACAACGTCGCGTTCCTTGCCGCGGCGGCCTATTGGGGCCGCTGGGGCGACGTGATCCGCCCGTACGCCACCGCCCCCCGCGAAGCGGACCCGTCGACCGACGTGGAAGACGCCCCGGTCGACGACGAACTGTGGCCCGAGCTGCGCGACGCCGGACTCGGCGGCGCCGCGGACCGGCTCGACGAGGAGGTCGAACTCGGCCGCGTCGGCGACGTCGACTACCTCCGCCTGCGCCGGGTCCTGGAGGCCGGGGATGGCGACCAGGACTACCTGGTCGACGTCGCGCACGAGGTCGCCGAGCGGGGTGCCGGAGCGTGTACGCACGGCTCCGGCTCCCGCGACGTGCGCCCCCGGCGTGCGGTCCACGACCTCATGACCGGTCAGGTCAAGGTCGGCCGCGCGGTCGACAGCGAGCGCAACACCGCCCCGCTCAAGTCCGTCGGCTTCGCCCTCGAACCGGACGTGCTCGGCACGTCGATGGTCGTCGTCGGCCCGTCGGGGGCAGGGGAGTCCGAGGCCCTGCTGCGTCCCGTCGTCGAATCCCTGAGCCTGTCCGCGCTCGCCGGCGCCGCCTCGGTCGTCGTCCTCGACGCCAAGGGCGGCGCCTTCGCGCGGCCGGGTGCGTATGACATCGAGATCGTGCTCGGCGACCCGGACTCGCCCTGGGGGCTCGACCCGTACGGCGCCGCCAGCGGCTCCGAGGAGGCCGCGGACCGGCTCGCGGCCGCGGTCCTCACCGGCGGCGACGACGACGCCCGCCACCGCGACGGCGCGCGGGCGGCGCTCCAGCAGGCCATTTCCGCATACGTCGCGGGGTACGGCCACCACCCCGCGATCGCCGCGCTCCTCGACCTGCTGGACGGCCACACGGACGCGATCGACGCGCTGCGTGCGGAACTGGCGCGGGAGGGCCGGGAGACGGAGTTCGAGCGGGCGCTGCGCACGCTGGCCCGCGCGGACGATGCGGCGCGCCTCCTCGTCCAGCGGCTCTCGGTCCTCGAACGGCCGGGTATGGCCGCGCTGTTCGACCCGCGGCGCGAGCGGTTCGCGATGCGCCACGTGGACCGGCCGGTGCGGGTGCGCATCGCGCTGAACGAGGCCGCGTACCCCGATGCCGCACGCATCGTGGGACGCCTGGTGGTCGGCCAGTTCATGCAGGCCATCGCGGCCCGCGATCCCGAGCAGGCGGATGACGGGGTGTTCGCGTGCCTCGTCGCCGACGGGGCGGGGCCGTACGTCGACGACTACGTGGCCAACGGTCTTGCCTGGACGCGCGCCCGCAACGCGGGGCTGCTGCTGGCCGTCCGCTCGATGGACGACTTCGCGCCGCGCCTGCGCGCCGCCGTGTTCGGGGCGGTCGGGTGCAAGGCCGTCCTGCCGGGTGCGGCGGCCCGCGATGCGGAGGCGTTCGCCGAGTTCTGGGGGAAGAAGCTGGTCGAGGAGCGGTCCGTCACGCACGGGTCGCCCGAGGGTGGCCTCCTGCGCAAGGCCCGCTTCGCGGTCATGGGGGCGTTGTTCGGGGAGAAGGCGGCGGGCGGCTCGGAGAGCGTCACCGTCCGCAAGGTCGAGCGCTACCGCTGGACTCCTTCGGAGATCACCGGAGAACTGAAGACCCGCCACGTGCTGTGCAGCCTGACCACCCGCGAAGGCGACCGTACGGCCCCGGTCCTGGTGGAACTGGAGCCCCAGGCAGGAGCTGCCTGAGCCCGGCAGGGGCCCGTGCCTGGGGGCACTGCTTGGCGGGGTGTGTGGGGCGGACGGGGAGGCAGAATGGGAGGGCACGCTTACTCCACTTCGGCGCATTCGCCGCCCAGCTCGTCGGGACCCCCCTCATGCCCCCCACTCTCGAACAGCTCGTCCGAGCGCCCGCGCTCGACCTGGTCGTGCTGGCCGGGGAGCGGCATCTCGAGCGGGAGATCCGCTGGGTGCACACCAGCGAACTGGCCGATCCCACGCCCTATCTCGAGGGCGGCGAGCTGGTGCTCACGACCGGCATGAAGCTCGGGCGGTCGGCGGCCGAGCGGCGGGCGTACATCGAACGCCTCGCCGACGCGGATGTGGTCGGGCTAGGGATCGGGGTCGGGCTCACGCACGCCAAGGTGCCCGCCGCGGTAGTCGAGGCCGCCGAGGAGCGCGGGCTGCCGGTGTTCGCGGTGCCGCGCCCGACGCCGTTCATCGCGATCAGCAAGATGGTCTCGTCGGCCATCGCCGCCGACCAGTACGAGGCGGTCACCACCGGCTTCGCCGCCCAGCAGGAGCTGACCCGGGCGGTGCTCGGGCGCGAGGGTTCCGCCGCGCTCATCCGGCGGCTCGCGGTGCGCCTGGACGGCTGGGCGGCGCTGTACGACCAGTCCGGCACACCCGTGCACGTCAGTCCCGCGCCCGCCCGCGCCCAGGCCGCCGCGCTGGCCGCCGACGTGACCCGGCTGCGCGGGATGTCCGCGCCCGCGTCCGCCTCGTTGCAAGGGGCAGGGCCGCACGGGGAGCGCGTGGTTCTGCAATCCCTGGGCGCGGACCGCCGCATCCGGGGGTTCCTGGCCGTCGGCACCCACCGGGCCGCCAACCCGGCCGACCGGCAGATCATCGGGTCGGCCACGTCGCTGCTGACGCTCGCGCTGGAGCAGTCCCGCGCACTCGGTGCCGCCGAAGGACGCATGCGCACCGCGCTGCTCCGCCTGTGGTTCGGCGCGCCCTGGGCGGTGCCCGCCGCCGATGCATCCGCGTCCGCCCCTGACGCATCCGGCTCTGGAACGTCGGCCGCAGAGGCACCCGCCGGCGCTCCGGAAGCCGCCGACGAGCCCGCCCGCTCCTGGCCGCCCGGTCCGGCCTGGAGCACTTCCGCGGGCTCGGCGGACACCCTCGTCCGGGCCGTCGCACGCGACATGGGTTCCCCGCTGCCCGACGGCCCGCTGCTCGTGGCCGTCGCGCACGGGCCGGAGGCCGCGCGTACCTCGTTCGCGGAGCGGGTCGCCGGGGCCGCCAAAGAGGTCTTCGCCGCGGAGTTCGACGACGCCACGGTGCTCGTCGCCCCCGCGTCGCTGCTTGCCGACGACGCCGCCGTCCTGGACCGGGCCGCCCGGGCGGGGGCCGGCGGACTGGCGGTGGGCGTGTCGGGGGCGGCGGACCCGGGCGCGGGCGCCGAGGCGTTCCGGCAGGCGCGGCAGGCGTACGGCGTCGGCTCGCGCGCCGGGCGGGTGCTGACCGTCTACGGCCACGCGGGCGCGTCCCTGCTGCCGTTGCTCGGCGACCCCACGGTGCGCGGCTGGGCCGAGGAACTCCTCGCCCCGCTCGCCACACACGACGCCGGCGCGCGCGGCGACCTGGTGGCGTCCGTAAGGGCGTGGCTCGCCCGGCACGGGCAGTGGGACGCGGCCGCCGGCGACCTGGGGGTGCACCGGCATACCCTGCGCTACCGGATCCGCCGGGCCGAGGAGATCCTCGGGCGGCGTCTCGACGATCCCGACGTACGTGCCGAGCTGTGGCTCGCGCTGCGCCTGACCGAACGGGACGGCGGGTAGCCGGGCGCCTGGACTCGGCGCCGGCCTGGAACGTGTCCGCCGCCCTTCCACTGAGGCATATAGGCCGTCACTCATTTGGACACCGCGTACAAGGTCGCCCGCTTCCCGGCGCGCCTACCGTGGGGGAGCGGCGCATCGCCGTGTCCGTCCCGTACGCGATCCATGGAGTTCCAGTGACCACGACCCACGCGTTCTGGCTGGCCGGTCGGCAGGCGACCGGCGAGGCCGCCTTCGACGTCACCCACTCCTACGACAACAGCCTGGTGGGCCGCGTGAGCGTGCCGACGGACGCACAGGTCGAGGAGGCCGTCGCGGCGGCGTACGCGGTCCGTGACCAGTTCTCCGGGCTGCCCGCCTTCCGCCGCGCCGCGGCGCTCGACCACGTCGCGAAGCGGCTCGGCGAGCGGGCCGAGGAGATCGCGCGCCTCATCACCGCCGAGAACGGCAAGCCGATCAAGTGGGCGCGCGGCGAGGTCGGCCGCGCGGTCTCGGTGTTCCGCTGGGCCGCCGAGGAGGCCCGCCGCTTCAACGGCGAGGGCATGCGCCTTGACACCGACGCGGGCGGCACGGGCCGCTATGCGCTGGTACGCCGCTTCTCGCGCGGCGTCGTGCTCGGCATCGCGCCGTTCAACTTCCCACTGAACCTGGTCGCGCACAAGGTCGCTCCGGCCATCGCGGTCGGCGCGCCGATCATCCTCAAGCCCGCCCCGGCCACCCCGATCACCGCGCTGGTGCTCGGCGAGATCCTGGCCGAGACGGACCTCCCGGCCGGCGCGTGGAGCGTCCTGCCGGTGCCCAACGACAAGATGCCGGCCCTCGTCCAGGACGAGCGCCTGCCGGTCATCTCGTTCACCGGCTCCGGCCCGGTGGGCTGGTCGATCATGGACTCGGTGCCGCGCAAGCACGTGACCCTCGAACTGGGCGGCAACGCGGCGGCGGCCGTGCTCGCCGACTGGTCGTCGGACGCGGACATCGAGTGGGCCGCGTCGCGCGTCGCGACATTCTCGAACTACCAGGGCGGCCAGTCCTGCATCTCGGTGCAGCGCGTCATCGCCGACGCAGCCGTCTACGACCGCCTGGTCGAGAAGATCGTCGAGAAGGTGGGCGCGCAGGTCACCGGCAACCCCGGCGACGACAGTGTCGACGTCGGCCCGCTGGTCAGCGAGGACGCCGCCAAGCGCGTCGAGGCGTGGGTCGACGAGGCCGTGGCGGGCGGCGCGAAGCTGCTCGCGGGCGGTACGCGCGACGGAGCGACGTACGCCCCGACTGTGCTCGCCGAGGTCCCCGACAACGTGACGATCGCGTGCGAGGAGGTCTTCGGGCCTGTCCTCACCGTCACGAAGGTCGACGGGGACGACGCGGCCTTCGCGGCGGTCAACGACTCGCGCTACGGCCTCCAGGCGGGCGTCTTCACGCACAACCTGCAGACGGCGTTCAAGGCACAGAGGGCCCTGGAGGTCGGCGGCGTGGTCATCGGCGACGCGCCGTCCTACCGTGCCGACCAGATGCCGTACGGCGGCGCCAAGGAGTCCGGCGTCGGCCGCGAGGGCGTCAAGTACGCCATGGACGACTTCACGTACGAGCGCGTAATGGTCCTCACCGGTCTCGACCTCTGAGCCATCAGGGCGAGACCCCGCATACGACGGGCCCGGCGACCTGGGGTGGGTTGCGCCGGGCCCGTTTGCGTTTCCGCGGCCCGGCCCGCGGCCGGCTAGAGCCCGCCGCGGCCCCGGAAATGCGCACGCGTGGCTGCCGGAACCGCGTGATTCCGACGTTCGGCGTCCGCCAGGCGGGTGACCTTGGTGTGCTTCGGGTAGGTACGTCGCGGTAACACCGGCCGGTAACGGGCGGAATCCTCCGGGGCGGGCCGGGTACGTGAGGGGAACCCGCACGCGAGGAGGCCCACCGATATGCCCCCTGTCACGGAACGTGAGGCCCGCAAGGTCGCCGAGGAGGCGCGCGAGAGCGAGTGGCGCAAGCCCAGCTTCGCCAAGGAGCTCTTCCTCGGCCGGTTCCGGCTCGACCTGATCCACCCCCACCCCGAGCCCGACCCCGAACAGGTCGCCCGCGGCGAGGAGTTCCTCGCAAAGCTGCGGCGCTTCCTGGAGCAGGAGGTCGACCCGACGGTCATCGAGCGCGACGCCCGCATCCCCGACGAGGTGGTGCGCGGACTGCGCGAGATCGGTGCGCTCGGCATGAAGATCGACCCGGAGTACGGCGGGCTCGGGCTCAGCCAGTACCACTACAACAGGGCCCTGGTTCTGGTCGGCTCGGTCAACCCCGCACTGGGCGCGCTGCTGTCCGCGCATCAGTCGATCGGCGTACCGCAGCCGGTGAAACTTTTCGGGACCGAGGAGCAGAAGCGCGAGTTCCTGCCCCGTTCGGCGCGCGGCATCACCGCGTTCCTGCTGACCGAGCCCGACGTCGGGAGCGACCCGGCGCGGCTGGCCACGACGGCGGTGCCGACCGAGGACGGCGAGGCGTACCTCCTCGACGGCGTGAAGTTGTGGACCACGAACGGCGTCGTCGCGGACCTCGTCGTCGTCATGGCCCGAGTGCCGAAGACCGGCGACCGTAAGGGCGGCATCACCGCATTCGTCGTCGAGGCCGACTCACCCGGCATCACCGTCGAGAACCGCAACGCGTTCATGGGCCTACGTGGCATCGAGAACGGCGTAACGCGCTTCCACCAGGTACGCGTGCCCGCGGCCAACCGCATCGGCCCCGAGGGCGCGGGCCTGAAGATCGCCCTGACCACGCTGAACACCGGGCGCCTCTCGCTGCCCGCGATGTGCGCGGGCGGCGCCAAGTGGTCGCTGCGCGTCGCGCGGGAGTGGTCCGCGGAGCGCGAGCAGTGGGGGCGCCCGATCTCGGGGCACGAGGCGATCGCCGGCAAGATCGCGTTCATCGCGGCGACCGCGTTCGCGCTGGAGGCGGTGCTCGACCTGACCGGGCTGATGGCCGACGAGAACCGGCACGACATCCGCATCGAGGCCGCTCTCGCCAAGTTGTACGGCTCGGAGATGGGCTGGCTGGTCGCCGACGAACTCGTGCAGATCCGTGGCGGCCGCGGCTACGAGACCGCCGCGTCGCTCGCCGCGCGCGGCGAACGGGGTATCCCCGCCGAGCAGATGCTGCGCGACTCGCGGATCAACCGCATCTTCGAGGGCTCCACCGAGATCATGCACCTGCTGATCGCCCGTGAGGCGGTCGACGCACACTTGGCGGTCGCGGGCGACATCATCGATCCCGAGGCGACGCTCAAGAAGAAGGGCAAGGCGGCCGTCGACGCCGGCGGCTTCTACGCCAAGTGGCTGCCGAAGCTGGTCACCGGGGCCGGGCAAGTCCCGACGTCCTACAAGGAGTTCGGCGAACTCGCCGGGCACCTGCGGTATGTCGAGCGGGCCTCGCGTAAGCTCGCCCGCTCGACCTTCTACGGCATGGCGCGCTGGCAGGGGCGCATGGAGCGCAAGCAGGGCTTCCTCGGCCGCATCGTCGACATCGGCGCCGAGCTGTTCGCGATGAGCGCGTGCTGCGTACGTGCGGAGCAGTTGCGGCGGCGCGACCCCGAGCAGGGCGGTTCGGCGTACGCGCTGGCCGACCTGTTCTGCCGCCAGGCGCGCGTGCGCTGCGACGAGTTGTTCGGTCGTCTGTGGACCAACACCGACTCGTACGACGTCAAGGTGACCGAACAGGTCATGGCGGGCCGGCACCGCTGGCTGGAGGACGGCGTGGTCGACCCGTCGACGTCGGGTGCATGGATCGCGGCGGCGGACCCCGGACCGGCCAAGACCGACAACGCGCACCGCACGATCGACTGACCGACCGCAGGACCGGACGCGACGAGGCGGGCGAGCGGCAGAAGTCGGCCGCTCGCCTGTCGGCGGGAGCATCGTGTTCCCCGGGGAGATCGAAAGCGTGGGAATTGTCCCGGGGGCGTACGACGGGAGGCCTCCGAGGACCGTCACAATGGTTCGATGGACTCCCTGGCAGATCCGTACGCCCCCTTCTCCGACCCGGCGCAGCCCTCCGCGCGGCGCGACGTCGTGCTGCTCGGTTCCACCGGTTCGATCGGGACGCAGACGATCGACGTCGTCAAGGCCAATCCCGACCTGTTCCGCGTGGTGGGCCTGTCGGCCGGCGGCGGGCGTGTCGACCTTCTGGCCGCCCAGGCACTGGAGCTCGGGGTGGACGTCGTGGCCGTGTCGCGCGCGACCGCCGCGCAGGACCTCCAGCTCGCGTTCTACGCCGAGGCCAAGCGCCGGGGATACGCGACCGGCGAGTACAAGGTGCCGCGCATTCTGGCGGGGCCCGACGCCGCGACCGAACTGGCCGCGCACCCGTGTGACGTCGTCGTCAACGGCATCACCGGGTCGATCGGCCTCGCGCCGACGCTGGCCGCGCTCAAGGCCGGCACGATGCTCGCGCTGGCCAACAAGGAGTCGCTGATCGTCGGCGGCCCGCTGGTGAAGGCCGCCGCGCGGCCCGGCCAGATCGTGCCGGTCGACTCCGAGCACTCCGCGCTGTTCCAGGCCCTGCGCGGCGGACGGTACGACCAGGTCCGCAGGCTCGTCGTGACCGCCAGCGGCGGCCCGTTCCGCGGCCGGAGCCGTGCCGACCTCGGCGACGTCACGCCGGAACAGGCGATGGCGCACCCGACGTGGGACATGGGCCCGGTCATCACGATCAACTCGGCGACGTTGGTCAACAAGGGCCTTGAGGTCATCGAGGCGCACCTGCTCTACGACATCCCGTTCGACCGCATCGACGTCGTGGTGCACCCGCAGTCGATCGTGCACTCGATGGTCGAGTTCATCGACGGCTCCACCCTCGCCCAGGCCAGCCCGCCCGACATGCGCCTGCCGATCGCGCTCGCCCTCGGCTGGCCCGACCGGGTGCCCGACGTCGCCCCGGGGATGGACTGGACCAAGGCGCAGAGCTGGGAGTTCGCACCGCTGGACAACGAGGCATTCCCGGCCGTCCAGCTCGCGTGTGCGGCCGGAACCACCGGCGGCACCGCACCCGCCGTCTTCAACGCCGCGAACGAGGAGTGCGTGGACGCCTTCGTCGCCGGGAACCTCTCCTTCCTCGGAATCGTCGACACTGTGGCCCAGGTGCTGGGCGAGCATGATGTCCGCGGCACCGGGGGACAAGTCCTCACACTTGAAGATGTCCTCGACGCCGAACTGTGGGCCCGCCACCGCGCCCGCGAACTTGTCGCCGACGCACTGGGAGTAGCCCGATGACGTTGTTCATGACCGTGCTCGGCATCGTCGTGTTCGTGGTCGGCCTGCTGTTCTCGATCGCCTGGCACGAGGCCGGGCACCTCGCCATGGGCAAGCTCTTCGGGGTGCGCGTCCCGCAGTACATGGTCGGCTTCGGCAAGACCATCTGGTCGAAGAAGATCGGCGAGACGGAGTACGGCCTCAAGGCGGTCCCCGCGGGCGGCTACTGCCGGCTCATCGGCATGTTCCCGCCGGACAAGGACGGCAACCTCAAGGCCAAGAGCACCTCGCCGTGGCGCAGCATGATCGAGGAGGCGCGCGAGGCGTCGTACGAGGAGGTCGGTCCCGGTGACGACAGCCGCCTCTTCTACACCCGCAAGCCGTGGCAGAAGTTCCTGATCATGTTCGCCGGGCCAGCGATGAACCTGGTGCTGGGCGTGGCGATCCTGGCCGGGGTGTGGATGACGTACGGCGTCATGGAGCCCGGCACGAAGGTCGCGGTGGTGACCGACTGCGTGGTGAAGGCGAGCGAGGCGGGCCGCGAGTGCGCGCCCGGGGACGAGGCCGCGCCGGGCAAAGCCGCGGGACTCCAGGTCGGCGACCGCATCGTGCAGTTCAACGGCGTGCCGGTGAAGTCGTACGACGACCTGCGCCCGCTGATCCGGGAGAGCAGCGGCCAGGTCACCGTGGTCGTCGACCGCGGCGGCCAACTGGTGACGCTCACGCCGACCCTCGCCCAGAACGAGATGGCCAAACTCGACGGCGACGGCCGGCCCATCGAAGGCAAGTACGTCAGCACCGGCTTCCTCGGCTTCAGCCCGCTGAACGAGCAGCACACGCTCGGCGTCGGGGGCGTGGTGGACGAGCTCGGGTTCTACATGGAGAAGTCCGTCGAGGGCCTCATGCGGATCCCGGAGAAGGTCCCCGCGCTGTTCGGCGCGGCGTTCCAGGGGGACGAGCGCGACGAGGACTCGCCGGTCGGCATGGTCGGCGCCGCGCGCATCGGCGGCGAGGTCATGGCCGCCGACGTGCCCGCCGAGTCCCGGCTGATCATTTTCGTGCAGTTGCTGGCCATGGTGAACATCGGTCTGTTCCTGTTCAACATGCTGCCGCTGCTGCCGCTCGACGGCGGCCACATGGTGGGTGCCATGTGGGAGTCGCTGCGGCGCCGCCTCGCCCGGCTGTTCAAGCGGCCCGACCCCGGCCCGTTCGACGTCGCCAAGCTGATGCCGGTGGCGTATGCGGTGGCGGTCGTCTTCATCGGCTTCACCGTGCTGGTCCTGATCGCGGACGTGGTCAACCCCGTCAAGGTGACCTGACCACGACCGCCCCGGCCGGCGACGGGCCCGACGACACGACGACTATCGAATCCGGAAAACCAACCCGGTCGTTTCCAGAGGCGACCGCGTGGTTGTCGAAACGCTGTGTGCCGGTACTGCAACAGATTCGCTCGGTACCGGGCGCGTTTACCCGGCAACCGGGTGCGTGCCGTAGCTTGGTGATCGGCCTCTCCCGCCACCTGTGCGCCACCCGGCGGAAGGGGCCGAGCATCTTTCGTCCGACCTACCCGGGACTGAATCAGCTATGACCGCGATCACTCTGGGAATGCCTTCCGTACCCGCCCGGCCGATCGCTGCGCGCCGCAAGTCGCGGCAGATCATGGTCGGCAACGTGCCGGTGGGCGGCGACGCCCCGGTGTCGGTGCAGTCGATGACCACCACGTTGACCTCCGATGTGAACGCGACCCTGCAGCAGATCGCCGAGCTGACGGCCTCCGGCTGCCAGATCGTCCGCGTGGCGGTGCCGAGTCAGGACGACGCGGACGCCCTCCCGGACATCGCGCGCAAGTCCAAGATCCCGGTGATCGCGGACATCCATTTCCAGCCCAAGTACGTCTTCGCGGCGATCGACGCCGGGTGCGCTGCGGTCCGCGTCAACCCGGGCAACATCAAGGCGTTCGACGACAAGGTCGGCGAGATCGCCAAGGCCGCGTCCGCGGCCGGGGTGCCGATCCGCATCGGCGTCAACGCCGGATCGCTCGACAAGCGGCTGCTCGAGAAGCACGGCAAGGCCACCCCCGAGGCGCTGGTCGAGTCCGCGCTGTGGGAGTGCTCGCTGTTCGAGGAGCACGACTTCCGGGACATCAAGATCTCGGTGAAGCACAACGACCCGGTCGTGATGATCGAGGCGTACCGGCTGCTCGCCGAGCGCTGCGACTACCCGCTGCACCTCGGCGTGACCGAGGCGGGGCCGGCGTTCCAGGGCACCATCAAGTCGTCCGTGGCGTTCGGCGCGCTGCTGAGCCAGGGCATCGGCGACACCATCCGGGTCTCGCTGTCCGCGCCGCCGGTCGAGGAGATCAAGGTCGGCAACCAGATCCTGGAATCGCTCGGCCTGCGGCAGCGCGGCCTGGAGATCGTGTCGTGCCCGTCGTGCGGGCGCGCCCAGGTCGACGTCTACAAGCTCGCCGAGCAGGTCACCGCGGGCCTGGACGGGCTCAAGGTGCCGCTGCGCGTCGCGGTCATGGGCTGCGTCGTCAACGGCCCGGGCGAGGCGCGCGAGGCGGACCTCGGCGTCGCGTCCGGCAACGGCAAGGGCCAGATCTTCGTCAAGGGCGAGGTCATCAAGACCGTCAAGGAATCCCAGATTGTCGAGACGCTCATCGAGGAGGCGCTGATCCTCGCCGAGCAGATGCAGAAGGACGGCATCATCTCCGGCGATCCGATCGTCGACGTGAGCTGAACGACGGGACTGCCCCCGGACGTTCGGGGGCACGCGTCACGAGATCAGCGCGGGAACGGCGGCGAAAGCCGCCGGTTTCCGCGGACGGCCCCGCACCGGTCATCCGGTGCGGGGCCGTCGCACGTCGTGCGCGGGCAGGCGACTCGGTCGGCCGCGGGCGGGCCCGACCTCGCGCGGCGCGTCCGCTCGGCTGCCAGGTGTTCGATCGCGTTCCACCGCGGTGCACGCCTCCACCCGATCGGGGGTTTTCGTGGCCCGTGGGAGTGACAAGGCGTTACAGGACTTCCGCTCACGGTGAGCGTTGCTGATCATCGGCCGTAGAGACGGCGCACACGGCGTCGGCGGGAGGGGGCGCTGCGGTGCGACGCATGGTCATCCGGGGGCTCGCCGCGGGAGTCGCGATGCTCGGCACACTCGCCGCGCTCGCCACCGCCGGACCCGCCGCCACCGCGCTCCCCGAAGCACCGCCGCGCGTCTCGCCAGGCCTCGCCTGGGGGACCTGCCCGCCCGACCTCTCGCGCGCGCTGCGCTGCGGCACTCTCGACGTCCCGCTCGACCACACGCGCCCCGACGGGCCGACCACCTCGCTCGGCGTCTCGCTCGCCCAGGCGACCGGGACCAAGATGGGCACGATCCTCGTCAACCCCGGAGGGCCGGGCGGCCAGGGCATGTGGCTCGCGGCGGCCGTGCAGCGGGCGCTGCCCGCCGACCTGCGCGCGGCGTACGACATCGTCGGCGTGGACCCGCGTGGCAACGGGCACAGCTCGCCCATCCAGTGCGTCGACACCGAGGCGTTCGACAAGGCACCCAAGCCCGACCCCGTGCCGCGTTCGGACGCCGACAAGCAGGTGCTGCTCGCCCGGGCGAGGGCGTACGCCGAGGGCTGCGCCGCCCGGGCCGGCGCGATGCTGCCGTACCTGAGCACCGAGGCGAACGCGCGCGACCTCGACGCGGTGCGCGCAGCGCTCGGCGAGGAGCGGATCGGCTACATCGGCTGGTCGTACGGCACCTACCTCGGCGCGGTCTACGGCCACCTCTACCCGCAGCGCGTCGACCGCATGATCCTCGACAGCATCGTGGACCCGAGCCCCGAGGGCATCTGGTACGGCGTCAATCTCGGCCAGGACATCGCCTTCCAGGCCCGCTGGCGCGACTTCACCCGATGGGCCGCCCGGCACGACGCCGCGCTCCGGCTCGGCGCCACCCCCGACGGTGTGGAGGACTCGCTCGCACGGGTGCTGGCCGGCGTACGCGCGGCTCCGGCCGGGCCGGTCGGACCGGCCGAGGTCTACGACATGCTGTCCGGCGCGATGTACGACGACGACGGCTGGACCCCGCTCGCCCGCGCCCTCCGCGCCTACCTCGACGCCGACCACGGCCCGATCACGAAGCTGTACGAACCACCCAGCGCCGACAAGGCCAACAGCACCGCCATCTACACCGCGGTCGAGTGCGCCGACGGCCCGTGGCCGCGCGACTGGGCCGTATGGAACCGCGACGCCGACGCGCTGCACCGCGCCAACCCGATCCTCACGTGGCCGAATACCTGGCTCAACGCACCCTGCCAGTTCTGGCCGGTGGCGCCGCGCGAGCCCGTGCGGCTGACCGGTGCCGGGCTCCCCGGGGTGCTGCTCGTGCAGGCCGAGCGCGACGCGGCCACGCCGATGATCGGCGGCGTCGCCATGCACCGCGCGCTGCCGACCTCGCGCCTGGTCACCGTGACCGATGGCGGCAACCACGGCGTCTTCGTCTTCAACCCGAACAAGTGCGTCGCCGACATCGCGCACGCCTATCTGCGCGACCGCACGCTGCCCGCGAGCGACCGCACATGCGCGGCGGGCGCCGCACCGGATCCGGACACCGGGAAGGACCGATGACGACGACCCGCGCCGTGCGGCCGCGGCGCCCCCACGGCCGGCCCATCCGGCGCGCCGCCGCCGCGTCCGCCGCCCTGCTCCTCGCCGGCTCGCTGACCACCGCGACACCGCCCGCGGCGGCCGACACCCCGCCCCCTCCCGGCAGTGGCCCTGAGGCGGCCCCCGAGGCTCCTCCGGCGCCCGGCGTGACGTGGGGATCGTGCCCGGCGGGCGCCCCCGCGACCGAACGCTGCGGCACCATCCGCGTGCCGCTCGACCACGATCGCCCAGGCGATCCGGCGACGCTCCGCATCGGCGTCTCGCGGTCACCGGCGACCGGCCGCGCCGCGGAGCGTCAGGGCATCCTCGTCTTCAACTTCGGCGGCCCGGGAGCCGCCGGCGTCGGCTCGGCGGCCTCGCTCGCGCGCTCGCTGCCCGAGCCGGTCCGGCGGGCGTACGACGTCGTCGGCTTCGACCTGCGCGGGCGCGCCACCAGCAGTCGGCTGGACTGCCTCGACCTCGCGACCTTCGCCCGGGCGCCGAAGCCGGACACCGCGCTCACCACCCCGGCGGGGCAGAAGGCGATCACCGAGGCGGCCCGCGTGTTCGCCGAGGGATGCCGGGCCGACTCGCCGGAGATGCTGCCGTACCTGACGACCCGGCAGATTGCCGAAGACGTCGACGCGGTGCGCGAGGCGTTCGGCGAGACGAAGATCAACTACCTCGGCTACTCGTACGGCAGCTACCTCGGCGCCGTCTACGGCCAACTGCACCCCGACCGCGTGCGGCGCATGCTCCTGGACAGCGTCGTCGACCCGACCAAGGTCTGGTATGAGACCGGCTTCGCCCAGGCGCGGGCCTTCCGCGAGCGCCAGCGCGACTGGGCCGAGTGGGTCGCGCGCCACGAGACGACGTACCGCATGGGGAAGACCCGGTCCGACGTCCTCGCGCAATGGGACCGCGCCCGCGAGGAGTTGGCCGCGAAGCCCGCCGACGGCGTCTTCGGCGGCACCGAGTTCGACCTGATGACCATCGCCAACCTGTATTCGGACCGGCAATGGCCGCGGCTGGCCGCGGCGGTGTCGGCGTACCGGGTGCGCGGCGACGCGGCGCCCATGCGGGACCTCAAGGGCCCGGTGACGGGCGACGACGAGAACTTCGAGTCGGTCATGCAGGCGGTGACGTGTGCGGATGCGCCCGCTCCCGACGACCCGGCGGTGTTCGCCGCCGACACGGTGCGCCTCAAGGCCGAGCACGGCTACCTCGGCGCGACCGTCGCCGCCGCGGGCGCGTGCCTGTACCTCCAAAGCAACACCCTGCCCCCGGTCACCGTCGACGGCGCCGGGCTCCCCGGAGTCCTGCTGGTGCAGGGCTCGCGCGACCCGGCGACGCCCTATGCGGGAGCCGTGCGGATGCGGACCGCACTGCCGTCGTCGCGAATGCTGACCGTCGACGGGAGCGGCAACCACGGTCAGTTCGTCGGGGGCGGCAAGTGCGTCGACGACGCCGGTGCCGCGTACCTCGCCCGGGGCGAACTGCCCGCGCGCGACTGGAGTTGCCCCGCGCTGCCCCCGCCCACCCCGGACACCCGTGTCGCGCCCGGGGATACGCGGACGCATCCGGCGGTGCCGTAGCCCCACCCCGCCCCCACCTGCCCCTCACTGCCCCCGCCTGCGCCTCTTGCCCTGAACTGCCCGCCCGCGCACCGTGCGGGCCCCCGGCGTCATCGGCCGGCGAGGGGCGGTTCCCGGCGCGCCGAGGGGCGTCGCGCAACCGTGGCCCCGACTCCGTACTCTGGTGGGGTGATCCGCCGGATGGCAGGGTGAGCCACGTGTTGAGCTCGGTTTCCTCCAAAGTCCTCGACGGCACCGACCTGCCCGCGGTCCTCGAACTGCTGGACAGCGACCCGGTGACCAACGTCTTCGTCGCCTCGCGTGTGCACCTGGCCGGTGCCGACCCGTGGCGGCTCGGCGGCGAGCTGTGGGGCTACTACGAGAGCGGGCGGCTGGCGTCGCTGTGCTACGCAGGCGCCAACCTCGTCCCCGTGGCGGCCGGACCCGAGGCCATAAGATCCTTCGCCGACCGCGCCCGCCGACAGGGCCGGCGCTGCTCGTCGATCGTCGGCCCCGCCGACGCCGCGGCGAACCTGTGGGGACTGCTGGAGCCCTCCTGGGGCCCCGCGCGCGACGTACGCCCGGTGCAGCCGCTCATGGTGGCCACCCGGCCCTCCACGGCCGTCACGCCGGACCCCGCGGTGCGGCGGGTGCGGCGCGAGGAGATCGACATCGTGATGCCCGCGTGCGTCGCGATGTTCACCGAGGAGGTCGGCGTCAGCCCCCTGGTCGGCGACGGCGGCGCGCTCTACCGCGCCCGGGTGGCCGAACTGGTGAACTCCGGCCGCGCGTTCGCCCGCATCGAGGACGGCCGCGTGGTCTTCAAGGCGGAGATCGGCGCGGTGACCCCGCACGCGTGCCAGATCCAGGGCGTGTGGGTCGCCCCCGAGAGGCGCGGCGAAGGGCTGTCCGAGACCGGTATGGCCGCGGTGCTCGACTTCGCGCTGCGTGAGGTGGCCCCGATCGCGAGCCTGTACGTCAACAGCTACAACGTGCCGGCCCGCGCCGCGTACCGCCGCGTCGGCTTCGCCGAGACCGGCGCGTTCATGAGCGTGCTGTTCTGAGCCGCCGCTGTTCCGAGCAGCCGCTGCGATAGCGTCCCCGCCATGGAATGGACGTGTCGGCTGATCGACCTCGCCGCGTACACCGTCGAGACGGTCGAAGTGCAGGCGCTGGCGTTCGGACTCACCGACGACGAGATGTCGGTGCGCCGCCGCATAGTGCAGCGGCACGCCCAGTTCGCGGGGGTGCGCGCGCTCGGCGCGTTCTCGCCCGAAGGGCACCTGGTCGGGTTCGGCTACGGCTACCCGAACATCAAGGACCAGTGGTGGAGCATGGTCATCGAGCCGTACCTCGCCCGGACCGGGCACGCGGACTGGCTCGACGACGCCTTCGTCGTGGGGGAGTTGCACGTGCTGCCGGCGTGGCAGGGGCACGGCGTCGGGCGCACGCTGCTCAGCTTGTTGTGCCAGGGGCAGGACCGTACGCGCATCCTGCTGTCGGCCGTCGACGAGGACACACCGGCCCGACGGCTGTACTACGGCGTCGGGTTCGTCGACCTGGCCGTGCCGGTGCTGTTCCCCGGCAACGTCAGGCCCTACTGCGTGATGGGTGCGGAACTGCCGCTGCTCGTAGAGTGAGCGCGCGAAGCGGACCCGGAACGGGCCCCGTGCGCAACCCGAGGGAAGCCCGAGCGGTCAGGAGAGCCATTCGGCGACCGACAGCATGTCCTCGCCCGCGGGGTCGCCGACCGAGACGCACCAGAGCCCGAGGGCGAGCGCCTGCACCAGCGCCCAGCCGCGTACGCGCTCGACGTCGAGGTCAAGGGAGTTCGCCAGCCACGTCACACGCCGCCTGACCACCGCCTGAGGGCGGGTCTCGGCGACCACGGTGGCCAGCCGGTCGCGCACCAGCGGGCCCAGGTCGAACGCCGGCTCGCCGAGCATCGGCCGCGGGTCGATGGCCAGCCACTTGGCGCGCTCGGCGGCGAGCACGTTGCCGTGATGGCAGTCGGTGTGCAGGACGACGACGCCCGGCTGCGACGCCGCCAGATCCGCGCACAGCGACACGGCCTCGTCCAGCAGGGACTTGGGGCAGGGGCCGCCGAGTTCGGCGAACCTCCGGGGCATCGACTCGACCCAGTGCCCCACGCGGTCGGCGACCAGGTCGATGGCCGAGTCCTCGGGCGGCGCGATCCACAGGTGCCGCAGGACCTCGACCGCTTCGAGCATCGCCCGGTCCTCGGGGAGCGAGCGCAACGAGACGTCGGGCTGCAGACGTTCGAGGAGCAGCGCCCCACGCGGCGCGTCGGCGTCCAGGAGGCGCACCGCGCCGCGGCCCGCCCATATCGCCAGTGCGTCCGCCTCGTGCGCCGTGTAGCGGTCGACGAACCCGAGCTTGAGGGTCGCCGGGGTGTCGTCGTCGCGCCGCACCAGCAGCGTCAGGCTGAGCGCGCCGCCCGGCAGTACGGGCCGCTCGGCGGTCAGCCGCCACCGGTCCAGGAACTCGGCGGCGGATTCCGGCAGGCCCGCCAGCCACGGCCGGGCCGCCTCCTCGCCGCACCAGCGCAGCGCGGTGCGTACGAGCCGCTCGGGCACTTCCACCGGCGAGGTCACGAGGGCTTCCCCGAACCGGTGTGCGAGGCACCCGATTTGGCAGTGGACCCGGCGGGCGTCGCCGACGGTGCGCCGGGACCGGCCGCGGTCCCGCCCGGTGCGGCGCGTTCGGGCAGGCCGGGGAAGGCGATGCCCGCGCCACGCCACCGCGCGCCCTCGACGGCGGTCTGCTGGAGCCATTTGGCGGCCGAGATGCGCTGGTCGCCACCCGAGGCGGCGACCAGGTCGACCAGGTGCGCCGCCACACCGTCCTCCAGGTACACGGCGAGCCGCGAGGCGTCGGCGGCGGTGTCGACCGCGAACGGGAGCGTGTACGCCGGCGCGGCGGCCCGCGGCTGTCCGCCCTGCCCGGTGATCAGCCGCTCGATCTCGTCGCGTCGTGCGCGGTGGGCGTCGTACGCCGTGCGCGCCTGCGCCTTGGCGGCCCCCTCCGACTTCGCCCCGACGACGCCGTAGCCGTAGACGGCCGCGTGCTCGGCGTCCAGCAGCGACTGGAGCGCCTGGAGGACCGGGCTCTCCTTGCCCGAGGGGGAGGGGGTCGTCATGCGGCGCTCCCGAGGTTCTGCGCGTGGACGAACTGGCAGGCGGAGACCGACGCGAGGACGCGCGCCAGCTCGGGGGTCGCGGCCGGCAGGTCGACCAGGCGGCCGTCCGCGCCGCGCTGTTCGCGCGACGCCAGGTCGGCGAGTGCCGCCTTGGCGTCGACCGGCACGGATTCACCCGGGGGAGTGGACACCGGCGGCGGAGTGCGCGTTCCACCGAAAGCGGTGAGGTGCAGGCCCACTTCGTCGGCGTACGGGCGCAGTCGGCCGCCGAGGTCCGGATGCGCCGCGATGACCGCGTCGTAGCGGTCCAGGAGAGAGGCCGACGCCTGCTTCGCGCGCTCGCGGATCTCGTCGTCCGCCTTGCGTTGCGCGGGGGTCGGACCGGAACTGTCGTCCGAGGTACAGGCCGTCGCACCGAGCCCGACGGCGACGAGCGCGCCCAGGCCGGTCAGAACGGTCCTGCGCGTCGGCCCAGCGTCGCGCATTGCTTCGACTCCCGCTGATCGTGTGCACCCGTTTTCCCGCATTTCCCGCGCACGGCGCGGGTCCAGTCGGACGCTACCGCATCGGTCACCGTGCGGCCGGGCGGCTGACCGCGCGTGCACGCGAACTGTTGCGGACCGGATACTGTTGTCTATCTCAGCGGTCGGCCCCGAGGCCGACCCGCCCGCAGATACGCGACAACAGCACACGCAGCCGAGGAGTCGTCCGGATGAGCACCACCCAGAGGGACCGGCTGCGGGAGCTGCTGGAACCCGTCGCCTCGGGCGCGGGGGTCGACCTCGAGGACGTCTCGGTCAGCCCCGCGGGCAAGCGCCGGGTGCTGCGCATCGTGGTGGACGCCGACGGCGGTGTGGACCTGGACGCGGTCGCGTCGTTCAGCCGCAAGTCGTCCGAGGCCCTGGACGCCTCCGATGTGATGGGCAGCCAGCCGTACGTCCTGGAGGTCACGACCCCGGGCGTCGACCGGCCGCTGACCGCCGAACGCCACTGGCGCCGGTCCGCCGGGCGCCTCGTGGAGGTGCAGCTCGCCGAGGGCGGCAAGGTGACCGGCCGCGTCACCGCCGCCGACGCGGACGGCGTGGACCTGGACGTGGACGGCACCGCGCGGCGCATCGCCTACGCGGACGTCGCCAAGGCCGCGGTGCAGATCGAGTTCAACCGCAAGGCCGCGGACGACGCGGATGCGGACGCAGATGCGGACACCGACGCGGGCGACGACGCCGGCGAGGACACCGACGACATGGACGAGGAGGCGTAGGACGTGGACATCGACATGAGCGCCCTGCGCGGGCTCGAGCGCGAGAAGGAGATCAAATTCGATCGCCTGGTCGAGGCGATCGAGTCGGCGCTGCTCACGGCGTACCACCACACCCCGGGCAGCCAGCCGCGGGCGCGCGTGGAGCTGGACAAGGCCACCGGCCACGTGACCGTGTGGGCCGCCGAGACCGACGACTCGGGCGCGACCGTGCGCGAGTACGACGACACCCCGCACGACTTCGGCCGGATCGCGGCGACCACCGCCAAACAGGTGATTCTCCAGCGTCTGCGCGACGCCGAGGAGGAAGTGACCTTCGGCGAGTACGCGGGCCGCGAGGGCGACATCGTCTCCGGCGTGGTCCAGCAGGGCAAGGATCCCCGCAACGTCATGGTCGACCTCGGCAAGGTCGAGGCGATCCTGCCGCACGCCGAGCAGGTGCCGGGCGAGCGCTACGAGCACGGCCTGCGCCTGCGCGCGTACGTCGTCACCGTGCGCCGCGGCCCCAAGGGCCCCTCGATCGGCCTATCGCGCACCCACCCCAACCTGGTGCGCAAGCTGTTCGCGCTGGAGGTCCCGGAGATCGCGGACGGCTCGGTGGAGATCGCCGCCATCGCCCGCGAGGCCGGCCACCGCACCAAGATGGCCGTCTACTCGACCCGGCAGGGCCTCAACGCCAAGGGCGCGTGCATCGGCCCGATGGGCGCCCGGGTGCGCGCGGTGATGGCCGAGCTGCACGGCGAGAAGATCGACATCGTCGACTGGTCGGACGACCCGGCCGCGATGGTGGCGAACGCCCTGTCGCCCGCACGGGTGAGCCACGTCGAGATCGTCGACCTCGCGGCCCGCTCGGCGCGCGTGACGGTCCCCGACTACCAGCTGTCACTGGCGATCGGCAAGGAAGGGCAGAACGCCCGGCTCGCCGCACGCCTGACCGGCTGGCGCATCGACATCCGTCCCGACACCGAGTCAGGTGGCGGAGAAGGCGGCCAGGCGCGGCCGGGCGGCGGAACGCCCGAGCCACGTCGGGGTGGGGAGCGGTAGACTTACTTGATGTCTGGTCGGACACGGGTTAACGCATGCCCATCTACACGTAAGGGACAGGCCCTGCCGGAAGCGGCGGGACCGGTGCGTACGTGTGTGGGATGCCGGGCCCGTGCCGCCAAGACCGACCTGGTGCGAGTCGTGGCGGTCGAGGGCGCATGCGTCCCCGACCCGCGCGGCACCTTGCCCGGGCGTGGTGCGCACGTGCACCCCGACCCGGAATGTCTTGCCCTCGCGGAGCGCCGGAAGGCGTTCCCGCGGGCGTTGCGCGTGAGCGGGCCTTTGGAACTGGCCCGATTGCACGCATTGGTCGCCCCGGATGGTGAGGGGCAATGATCGGCACGGAACAGCAGTACCTCGCGAGTTGGAAGTAGGTCGAGATTGCGATGAGCACTCGATGAGTACGCGATGAGTACGTACATGCGGTAGCGACGGTCCGGCGGACGACCACCCCGGACCAGAAGGAGCGACGTGGCAAAGGTCCGGGTATACGAGCTCGCAAAAGAGTTCGGAGTCGAGAGCAAGGTCGTCATGGCCAAGCTCCAAGAACTCGGTGAGTTCGTCCGGTCGGCGTCCTCGACAATCGAGGCACCGGTCGTACGCAAGTTGACTGACGCATTCAAGAAGGACGGCGGACCCTCCGCACGTCCTGGCGCGCGCAAGCCCGCGGCCCCCGCGGCCCCGGCTTCCGCTCAGGGTCCGGCTGCCGCCGCGGCCCCCTCCACCTCCGCACGCCCGGGCCCGCGCCCGGCCGGCGGAGCCCCCACTCCCGGCCCGCGGCCCGCCGCGGGTCCGCGCCCGGGCGGCGACGCCCCGGCGCCCGCCGGTCGTACGCCCGGCGGAGCTCCGCGCCCCGGCGCCCAGCCCGGACCCGGCCAGCCGGCTCCGGCGCAGCCCGGTCCCGCGCAGCGCACCGGCGGTGCGCCCGCTCCGGGTGCCCGTCCGGGCCCGCGTCCGGCCGCCGCCCCGGCAGCCGGCGCCCCGCAGACGCCGAGCGCACCGCGTCCGGCCGCCGCGTCCCCCGGTGCCCCCGCGGCCCGTCCGGGCGCGCGTCCGGGTGGCCAGGGCTCCGGCGCCCCGGCGCGTCCGGGCCAGTCCGGCGGCCCCCGTCCGGGCGGCCAGTCCGGTCCCGGCGGGCGCAGCGGCGCCCCCGGTGGTCCCGGCGCACGTCCGGCCGCCCCGCGTCCCGCGGGTCCGCGTCCGGGCAACAACCCCTTCACCTCGGGCAGCACGGGCATGCCCCGTCCGCAGGCTCCGGGCGGTCAGCGCCCGGGTCCCGGCGGCGGTCCCGGTGGTCCGCGTCCGGCGCCTTCGGGCGGTCCGGGCGGTCCCCGTCCGGGTGGCTCCGGCGGTCCGGGCGGTCCGCGTCCGGGCGGCTCGGGCGGCGGCCCCGGTGGTCCCCGTCCCAACCCCGGCATGATGCCGAACCGTCCCGCTCCGGGCCCGCGCCCGGGTGGCGGTCCGGGTCGTCCCGGCGGCGGCCCCGGCGGTCGTCCCGGCGGCGGTGCCGGTCGTCCGGGCGGCGGCGGCTTCGCCGGTCGTCCGGCCGGTCCGGGCGGCGGCGGTGCCGGTCGTCCCGGCGGTCCCGGTGGCGGCGGCGGTGCCGGTCGTCCCGGTGGCGGCGGCGGTTTCGCCGGTCGTCCCGGCGGCGGTCGCGGCGGCCCCGGCGGTCGCGGTGGTACGCAGGGCGCCTTCGGTCGTCCCGGCGGTCGTCCCGGCCGTGCCCGCAAGTCGAAGCGCCAGCGTCGCCAAGAGTTCGACAACATGTCGGCTCCCGCGATCGGCGGCGTGCAGGCTCCCCGTGGCAACGGCGGCGTTCTCCGCCTGTCGCGCGGCGCCTCGCTGACCGACTTCGCGGACAAGATCGGCGCGATCCCCGGCTCGCTCGTCCAGATCATGTTCCACCTGGGCAAGATGCTGACCGCGACGCAGTCCTGCTCCGACGAGGACCTGAAGGACCTCGGTGTGGAGCTGGACTGGGACGTGCAGATCGTCAGCCCCGAGGAGGAGGACCGCGAGCTGCTCGAGTCCTTCGACCTCGAATGGGGCGAGGACGAGGGCGACGAGGAAGACCTTCGTCCGCGTCCGCCGGTCGTGACCGTCATGGGCCACGTCGACCACGGCAAGACCCGACTCCTCGACGCGATCCGCAAGACCAACGTGGTCGCGGGCGAGGCGGGCGGCATCACGCAGCACATCGGCGCGTACCAGGTCGCCACCGAGGTCAACGGCGACGAGCGCAAGATCACGCTCATCGACACCCCGGGCCACGAGGCGTTCACCGCCATGCGTGCCCGTGGTGCCAAGTCGACGGACATCGCGATCCTCGTGGTCGCGGCGGACGACGGCGTGAAGCCGCAGACGATCGAGGCGCTCAACCACGCGCAGGCGGCGGACGTGCCGATCGTGGTCGCGGTCAACAAGATCGACAAGGAAGGCGCGGACCCGACCAAGGTCCGCGGCCAGCTGACCGAGTACGGCCTCGTGGCGGAGGAGTACGGCGGCGAGACCATGTTCGTCGACATCTCCGCCAAGCAGGGGATGGGCATCGACGAGCTGCTCGAGGCGGTCATCCTGACCGCCGACGCGGCGCTGGAGCTCAAGGCCAACCCCGACCAGGAGGCCCAGGGCATCGCGATCGAGGCGCACCTGGACAAGGGCCGCGGCTCCGTCGCGACCGTCCTGGTGCAGCGCGGCACCCTGCGGGTCGGCGACGCGATCGTGGTCGGCGAGTCGTACGGCCGCGTCCGCGCCATGCTGGACGAGAACGGCAACAACGTCACCGAGGCGGGTCCGGCGCGTCCGGTCCTGGTGCTCGGCCTGACCACGGTGCCGGGCGCCGGTGACAACTTCCTCGTGGTCGAGGAAGAGCGCACCGCCCGCCAGGTGGCCGAGAAGCGCGCCGCGGCCAACCGCAACGCGCTGCTCGCCCGCCGCAACAAGCGGGTCTCCCTTGAGGACCTGGACCGGGCCCTCAAGGAAGGCCAGATCCAGCAGCTCAACCTCATCCTCAAGGGCGACGTGTCCGGTTCGGTCGAGGCCCTCGAGGACGCGCTGCTCAACCTGGAGGTCGGCGAGGACGTCGAGCTGCGGATCATCGACCGCGGCGTCGGTGCGATCACCGAGTCCAACGTCACCCTGGCGGTGGCCTCGGACGCGATCATCATCGGCTTCAACGTCCGGCCGGAGGGCCGGGCGCGGACGATGGCCGAGCGCGAAGGCGTGGATGTCCGGTACTACTCGGTCATCTACCAGGCCATCGAGGAGATCGAGGCCGCGCTCAAGGGCATGCTCAAGCCCGAGTACGAAGAGGTCCAGCTCGGCACGGCGGAGATCCGCGCGGTCTTCCGCTCGTCCAAGCTCGGCAACATCGCGGGCTGCATGGTCACCTCCGGCCAGATGCGCCGCAACGGCAAGGCCCGCCTCATCCGCGACGGTGCGGTTGTCGCCGACAACCTCACCATCGAGGGCCTGCGCCGCGAGAAGGACGACGTCACCGAGGTCCGCGAGGGCTTCGAGTGCGGTATCAACCTCGGGTCGTACAACGACATCAAGGTGGACGACCGCATCGAGACGTTCGAGATCCGCGAGAAGCCCCGGGGCTGACGCCTTCGGCAGGCTTCGCAGTACCGCAACGGGTGCCCTCCGCGCCGACTCAGTCGGCGCGGAGGGTTCTCCGTTGCACCGCCGAGGCACCGCCAAGGCACCGTGAGAACAGCAAGACACAGCAAGACACAGCAAGACACAGCAAGACACACAGGGAAAACACGCAAGGAACACAACCGCACCACGAGCCGTTCAAGCTATGAGCGGCACACCCTGATGGCCCCCGGGCGCCTGGCCCGTGATGCCCGTGTTCGTAGGAACGATCACCCTCGACCTGCTGTTCGGCGACGTGCACTCCCTGAAGGAGAAGCGCTCGCTGCTCCGCCCGATCCTGGCGGATCTCCAGCGCAAGAATGCCGTTGCCGCGGCCGAGGTTGACTATCAGGATCTACATCGGCGCAGCCGGATCGGCCTCGCGGTGGTCTCCGCGACCGTGGAACGGTGTGCCGAAGTGCTGGACGAGTGCGAGCGGCAGGTCGCCGGGCGACCTGAGCTGGAATTGCTGTCCGCCCGCCGCCGGGTGTTCAGCGAGGATGATTGACACGCCGGGCCTGGACGGCCCCCCGAGGGCTTGACGGCCCGCCCAAGTTGGAGGATCAGTGACCGACACCGCGCGGGCGCGCAAACTGGCGGACCGCATCAAGGTCGTGGTCGCCGAGACGCTGGACCGGCGGATCAAGGACCCCCGCCTGGGCTTCGTCACCATCACCGATGCCCGGGTGACCGGCGACCTGCGGGAAGCCACGGTGTTCTACACGGTTTTCGGCGACGAGACCGAGCGGGAGGCCAGCGCCGCGGCGCTGGAGAGTGCCAAGGGCATCCTCCGCAGCGAGGTCGGGCGGCAGACCGGCGTGCGCTACACGCCGAGTCTGGCGTTCGTCGCCGACGCCGTCCCGGACAACGCGCGCCAGATCGATGAGCTGCTTGCCAGGGCGCAGGAGGCCGATGCGGCGGTACGCTTCACCGCTGCGGGTGCCAGCTATGCCGGCGACGCGGACCCGTACCGCACTCCGGCCGAGGACGACGACCTCGACGAGGACGGCGGGGACTCCACGAAGGAGGACGAGCAGCGTTGAACCCCACGGTGTCGGCGGCCGGAATCCCGGGCCCCACGAAGGCGATGGACCAGCGCGGCGCCTCGGCGCCCCCGTCCGCCCTGCCCGCGGGGCCGCCGACACCGCCGGGCGAACGGGAATGGGACGAGGTGGCCGCCCTGGTGGCCACCGCGTCCCGCATCGACCTGCTCGCCCATGTCAGTCCGGACGGCGACGCGCTCGGCTCGGCCCTCGCGGTCGGCCTCGCGCTGCGGGCGCAAGGTCGCGACGTGCATGTGTCGTACGGCGACGACCCGCTCGTCGTCCCCGCGTCGCTCACCTTCCTGCCGGGCCTCGACATGCTGGTGCCGCCCGCGGAACTGCCGGACCGGCCCGACCTGGTGATCGTCTTCGACACCGCGGCCGGCGCCCGGCTCGGCCTGCTGGAGGCCAAGGCCAAGGCCGCACGGGCGCTCGTGGTGGTCGACCACCACGCGTCCAGCACCCGCTTCGGCACCCACCACCTGATCGACGTCACGGCCCCCGCCACCGCGGTGCTCGCCGAGGAACTGGTGCGCCGCGTCGGCGGCACGCTGACGGCCGAGGTCGCCACCGCGCTCTACACGGGCCTGGTCACCGACACCGGCTCCTTCAAGTACGCCGCGACGACCCCCGAGACCCACGCGATGGCCGCACGCCTCCTGGCCACCGGCATCCCGCACGACCTCATCTCCCGAGCCATCTGGGACACCTGCCGGTTCGGCTACCTCAAGGTGCTCTCCGCGGCCCTCGACGCAGCGCGCCTGGAGCCCGGCGCGGCCGGGGGACTGGGCCTGGTGTGGACCGTGGTCACGCGCGCCGACCGGGCCGAGTACGGCGTACGCCTCGACGAGATCGAGGGCATCATCGACGTCGTCCGCAAGAGCGCCGAAGCCGAGATCGCGCTGGTGCTCAAGGAGGACGACAAGGGCCGCTTCCAGGCGTCCGCGCGCTCCAAGGGCCGCGTCGATCTCGGCAGTGTGTGTGCGGCACTGGGTGGCGGCGGGCACGCGTACGCGGCCGGGTACACAGCCGCCGACGAGCCGCTCGACGCCGTGATGGACCGGTTCCGCGCGCAACTGGAGGCGGCGGTGGGCGAGGCGGGGCGCGGGGACGAGGGGTCGGCCTGACCGGACCCGTCCGACCCTGACCTCTTGCCTGTCAGCCCACACGACGCTCTGACCTCCTGACCCTCGTTGACAGTCGGCCGTCGGACGCCCGGCCACCGGGACGCCGAAGCCGAACGCTCCGCAGAAAGCCGGCCCGGAAACCCACCATGAGCAAGCCACGCCGCAACGCCGGACCCCCGCCCCCCGACGGCCTCGTCATCGTCGACAAACCCGCGGGACTCACCTCGCACGACGTCGTCGGCCGCATGCGCCGCATCGCCGGTACGCGACGGGTCGGCCACGCCGGAACCCTCGACCCGATGGCCACCGGGGTCCTGGTTATCGGCATCGAGAAGGCCACCCGCCTGCTCGGCCACCTCGCCCTGACCGAGAAGACGTACGAGGCGACGATCCGCCTCGGCCAGGCCACCGTCACCGACGACGCCGAGGGCGAGGTCACCGCGACCACGCCCGCGGGCGAGGTGACCCGCGAGGCCGTCGACGCGGGCATCGCCGGGTTGACCGGCGCCATCATGCAGGTTCCGTCGAAGGTCTCGGCCATCAAGGTCGACGGCAAGCGGTCGTACGCGCGCGTCCGCGAGGGCGAGGAGGTTGAGCTCGCGGCGCGGCCGGTGACCGTGTCCCGGTTCGACGTGCACGACATGCGCCGCGACGCGGACGTGGTCGATCTCGACGTCACCGTCACCTGCTCGTCCGGCACGTACATCCGCGCGCTGGCCCGCGACCTGGGCACGCACCTGGGCGTGGGCGGCCACCTCACGATGCTGCGCCGCACCGCGGTCGGGCCGTACCCGATCGAGGGCGCGCGCACGCTGGAGCAGTTGGAGGAGTCCTTCTCCGTCCTGCCCATCGCGGACGCCGCGGCCGCGGCCTTCCCGCGCCGCGACGTGACCGCCGACGAAGCCCGCCTGGTGGCCCACGGCGGCCGTCTGAAGGCCGAGGGAGCCGCTGCCGGGCCCGTCGCCGTCTTCGACCCCGACGGGGCCTTCCTGGCCCTTGTGGAGGAGGCGCAGGGGCAGGCCAAGCCCATCGCGGTGTTCGTCGGCTGAACCGGCCCCGCCCCGGCGACCCGCGGGAGTCCGGGCCCGATCAAGCGCGGCGGGCGGCGCATGGCAGGCTTGGTCCTGTGGCGGTCCCCAGTGCCGCGGGAATCCCTCACCGGAATCCGCGGGCGGCAAGTCCCGGGGCAACCGCCACAGGTACGGTCGCAGGAACCGTCACAGGAACGAGGAGCGGTCAGGTGCAGCGCTGGCGTGGCTTGGAGGACGTCCCATCCGACTGGGGGCGTTCCGTTGTCACCATCGGGTCCTACGACGGTGTGCACCGAGGGCACCAGCGCGTGATCGGCCAGGCCGTGGAGATCGCCCGCGAGCGCGGACTCCCCTCGGTCGTGGTCACCTTCGACCCGCATCCGAGCGAGGTGGTCCGCCCCGGCAGCCACCCGCCGCTGCTCACGCCGCACCACCGGCGGGCCCGGCTGATGGCCGACCTCGGTGTCGACGCGGTGCTTATCCTGCCCTTCACGCTGGAGTTCTCGCGCCTGGACGCGGCCGACTTCGTGCGGCAGGTGCTCGTCGACGCGCTGCACGCCCGGGTCGTCGTCGAGGGCGCCAACTTCCGCTTCGGCCACAAGGCCACCGGGAACGTCGAGCTGCTCGAACGGCTGGGCGAGCAGTACGACTTCACCGTCGTCGAGCCTGAGCTGTTCACCGACGGCGACACGGTGTTCTCCTCGACCGTCGTGCGCGGCCTCGTCGCCGACGGCGATGTGGACGGCGCCCGCGTGGTCCTCGGCCGCCCGCACCGCGTCGAGGGCGTCGTCGTGCGTGGCGACCAGCGCGGACGCGAACTCGGCTATCCCACGGCCAATCTGGAGACTCTGCCCTACACCGCGATCCCCGGCGACGGAGTGTACGCGGGGTGGCTCGTCGTCGACGACGAGCGGCTGCCCGCGGCGATCTCGGTCGGCAGCAACCCGACGTTCGACGGCACGGAGCGCCGGGTCGAGGCGTACGCGCTGGACCGCACCGACCTCGACCTGTACGGCGTGCACGTCAGCGTCGAGTTCCTGGCTTGGCTGCGCGGCATGGAGAAGTTCGACTCGATCGAGGCGCTGCTCGAGCGGATGGCCCACGACGTGAAGCGAGCGCGCGACCTCGTGGACGCCTACGACGCCGCGGCCGCCTGAGGCCGCCACCACCAGGACGCACGGTCCGCGTCCGGGCCCGGGCGTTGCCGCCCGCACAAACGACGACGAAGGGCTCCCACCGGATTCGGTGGGAGCCCTTCGTCGTACGCCCGCCCTCTCAGCCTTGCTGCGGAGGCTGCGGCGGTTGCTGCTGCGGCGGTTGCTGGTACTGCGGCGGCGGGCCGTCCTGCTGCTGCGGCCAGGGCTGGCCGGCGTGCGGCTGCTGAGGGGACGGGTAGGGCTGCCCGTACTGCGGCTGCCCGGGATGCTGCTCAGGCTGCTGCCCTGGCTGCGACTGCGGTTGGGGGTAAGGCTGTTGCTGGTACGGCTGCTGCTGCGGCGCGGGCTGCTGGGGGGCCGCCTGGTAGGGCTGTTGCGGCCACGGCTGCCCCTGCGCGGCGTACTGCTGCTGCGCCGGAGCCCACGCGTTCTGCTGCCACGGTTCGTCGGTCGGCGCGGTACGGCCGAAGTCCTCGGCGACCAGGGCCGCGAGCTCGAAGTACGCTTCGCGTGTCTTCGGCCGCATGAGGTCGAGGTCCAACTCCGCGCCCGCGGAGAGGTGTTCGTCGAACGGGACAACGAGGACCGCGCGGCAGCGCGTCTCGAAGTGCGCGACTATGTCCTCGGTCTTGACGACCCTGCCGCTCTCGCGCACCCCGGAGATGACGGTGATGCTGCGCGCGACGAGGTCCGCATAGCCGTGCGCCACCAGCCAGTCGAGTGTGGTGCTCGCGCTGGTCGCCCCGTCCACACTGGGCGTGCTGATGACGATCAACTGGTGGGCCAGGTCCAGGACTCCGCGCATCGCGCTGTAGAGGAGGCCGGTCCCGGAGTCGGTCAGGATGATCGGGTACTGCTTGCCCAGTACGTCGATCACCGCGCGGTAGTCGGCGTCGTCGAACGTCGTGGAGACCGCCGGGTCGACGTCGTTGGCCAGGATCTCGAGGCCGCTGGGCGCCTGCGACGTGAAGCGGCGTATGTCCATGTAGCTGTGCAGGCGCGGCAGCGCGGTCACCAGGTCGCGGATCGTCGCGCCGGTCTCGCGACGTACCCGGCGGCCGAGGGTGCCGGCGTCCGGGTTGGCGTCGATCGCGATCACCCGGTCCTGGCGCTCGGTGGCGAGGGTCGCGCCGAGCGCGGTGGTGGTCGTGGTCTTGCCGACGCCGCCCTTGAGGCTGATGACGGCGATGCGATAGCCGTTCAGGACGGGGGTACGGATGCGGGCGAGCCGTTCCGCCCGCGCCGCCTCGGCGGCCCGGCCGCCGATCCGGAACCGCGACCCGGTGCGCTTCGCCTGCGGCTGGCGGCGGAGCAGACGGTCGGAACTCAGCTCCACGGCAGCGGTGTAGCCGAGCGGGGCTCCCCCGACGGAGCGCTGGGGGCCGGACGAAGTGTCGGGGCCCCACGCGGAGTTGGCGGGTGGGCCTTGCTGGGCCTGCTGAGTTTGCGGGGGCTGTTGAGGGTGTTGGCCGTGTTGGGGTTGCTGGGCTTGGGGGGCTTGCGGGCCGGGTTCGGCGGATTGGCCCGGTTGACCCGGTTGGCTGGGCTGGCCGGGTTGGACGGGTTGCTGGAACAGCGGGGGGCCCTGCGGCGGGGCGAGCGGGGCTTGGCCGTAGGGCGACGCCTCGGCGTCCCCCTGCGTCGGGTACCCCTGATGAGGCGCACCGGGCCCTGAGCTGTCACCAGGGGGAGGCACGGGACCAGGCGTGCCTTGGCCCGGTGCCTGCCATGCGCCTCCGGGACCGGATTCCCCGCGCGGGGGCTCCCCCTGAACGCCTTGTGGATGCGGCGCGTTCTGGGCGTACGCGCCTTGCGGGTACCCGGGGTTCTGCGGATAGACGGGCTGCTGGGGTTGTCCGGGCGGCTGCGCGTACCCCGCGGGCGGGACGGTCCCGGGGGTCTGCGGAACGGAGTACCCCTCCGGACCCGGACTTGGTGCCTGGCCCTGGGGCGGACCCTGCACGTGGCCGTGTGCCGGGGCGGCCGGTCCGTACGGGCCGGGCTGCGGGTTCGGTCCGTGTGCTTGCTGCTGTGTCTGCTGCGCGGGGAAGGGAGGCTGTCCGTACTGCGGAGCGCCGGGTGCCGAGCCTCCGTGGCCTTGCGGCGGGATGTACGCGCCCGGCTGCGGCGTGAACTGAGCTGCGGCGGCAGCCGGTTGCGCGTACTGCTGGGGGTAGCCGCCGGGGACCCCGCTGTCCGGGCCGGGAGGCCCGGGCGCGAACTGGGGTCCGGGCGCCTGCTGTCCGGGGGTGCTGCCGGGCGCGGGCGGGCTCCACGCGGGCGCACCGGGGCTCGAACCGGGCGATGAAGCAGGCGACGAACCGGCTGATGAACCGGGCTCCGCGGCACTGTCGTTGTCGACGTCGTGTGCGGCCGCGGACACCTCCGCGTCCTCGTCCGGGGAATCGCCGGTGGTCGGCTCCGGTTCGGGGCCTGCGTCGCTGTCGGAGCCGGTGTTCTGGTCCGCGACAGCCTCGGGGACGTCGCGTACGTCGTCGCCCAGGTCGTCCGCTTGCGCGTCCGCGGAGTCCGGCGCATCCGCCTCGGCGTCCGAGTCCTCGGGGGTCGGAGTGTCCTCCAGGTCTTCTTGGTCCTCCCGGTCCTCCCGGTCCTCCTCCGTGGACTCGACCGCGGCGCGCGGGTTGACGTCCGTCGCGTCGGGCGTGGGCGCGCGGTCCAAGCTCACACCGTGGCTTTGCGGCTCGTCCCGCTGCCCGTCGGCCGACGGAGCCTCCGGCACGGAACCGCCCGCGGGCTGTGCCTCCGGTTCATCCTCGTGAGCGACAGCAGATTCGCCCGCGTCACCCGCCCAGTTGCCCGACCACGGCAAATCGGCGGCGGGCTCCTCTGCGTTCGGCTGCGACGCGGCTTCCGCGGCGACATGTGGTTGCGGCGGCGGGAACGCGGACAGGTCGGGGCGCGGCGAGTAGACGGGGGAGGGCTGGCCGTACGCGTCGTACGGCGTCTGCTGCCCGTACGGGTGCCCCGCGGCTTCCTGCGGCGCCTGCGGGACGTACGTGCCCGGCGCCTGCTGCTGCCAGTCGTGGCGGCCGTACGGCGACTCGTACTGCGGCGCCTGCGACTGCTGCTGTCCGTACGCGGGATCCGGTGCGGAGGCGGGGGCCGTACCCGGGTGGTGCCAGGCGCCGCCCTGCCCGCCGGCGCCCTGCCCCGGCGGCGTCCACGAAGGTGCCGCGGGTTGCTGCGGCGGGATGCTCGGCGGCGTCGTCGGGCGCGGCGGCACGCCGGGCGGCAGCGGTCCGCCCTGGTATCCGGCGGGCGGGGGCATGTCATCCGTTATGCGCGGGAGAAGCCGCGTCGGGTCCTGGTTTCCGAGGCCACTGGAGCCACTGGATCCGCCGGCGCCGCTGGAGTCGCCGGAGTGGCCGGAATCGCCGGGGTTTTCGGAGCGCGGGTCCGGCGGGTAGCCGCCTGCCGCGGGCGTGTGCGGTTCGTGCGGCCCGGGCTGGTACCCGAAGGAGCTTCCCGGTTCTTCCCGGTGCCCCGAGCCCGCGGTGTGCCCGGCGGGCGCGGCTCCCCCCGCGGGAGCCGCGGCCCCCGGAGGAGTCCAGCTGAGCGGCGCGGGAGACGCGTCGTTCCCCACGCGGCGCTCGGTGTCCGAATCCTGACGTTCCGTCACCTCGTCGGGCGCGACCGGGTGCACGTACGGTGCCGGCCCCCGCAAGGGCTCGCCGCTCGGTGCGGGCATCGCCCCCGCGGAAGCGCGCCCGGAGGACTGTCCATACCACGAGGGCATGGTGAAGTCAGGGCCCGACCATTCCTCTTCCTCGTCCGCCGGGGTCTCGACGTGCCTGCCGTCCTGCTCGCTGCTCACCGCTGGTCCTTCCGATCATCCGGAGGACGTCGGGGCCGTGCCCCGAGGTCCCGCCTCCGGCGTTCCGGGCCATGTCCCCGTTTTCGGTCGCGGGGAGCCCCAGACTATTCAACCTGGGGCGCGGCGTCCCCGGTCGGCCGCCGAGCGCGGGAGATCCCTCAGTCCAGGCGCCTGGGCGGGCCCAAAAACGTGATCTCCGCCTGGGTCGGGGTGAGCAGGACGTACCTCCGTGTGCGCCCCGTGCACCACAGCGTCAACTCGTCGGCGAGGGACGGCAGCGCGGCGCCGTCCGGCTCGGAGAGCTGGAGTGCGCGGGCCGCCGAGTCGGCCTCGACCGGGGACACCCGCTGGAGTCCGACCAGGTCGGCGTCGGCAAGGCGGCCCGCGAGACGGGGGTCGAGGAAGGGCAGCAGGGTGAGCGTCGTCTGCCAGGGCGTCGCCGCCAGGCGGTTGCGCGGCGGGCGGGCGCCGCAGTCGCGGACGACCAGGACGGGACTCGAAGCCGAGGGCCCCTGTGGCCCGAGCCGGCCGACCGGGTGGACGGTGATGCACTGTTGGCCGCCACCCGCCTGCTGCGCCATCGGCGACCACAGGTGCGGGCGGCCGGACTCGATGGCGACGCGCGCGCCGAGCGCGGCGGCGCGCAGGGCGATCACCTGGATCAGGTAGGCGCCGCCGACGAAGGAGATTTCGTAGGGTTCAGGGCGGAACAACCCGAGAACAGCCGGTGTGCGCTCCTGGTCGACGCCCACGACGATGCCGTCGTCGCTCACCGGCAGCGTCAGCGCGCCCAGTTCCTCCACCGTCAGAGCGTGTCGTTCGACGCGAGGCCCGGCAGCCCGCAGCATCCCGATCACGCGTGCCCTCCCAGCGGAAGAGTGGCGACCAGGCCCGGCTGCTGTTCCCAGTCGAGTCGTACGAGTCCCACGCGCAGCGACCGGGCACGTGCCTCCAGGCGTTGTGCGGCCCGGTCCAGTTCGTCGGCGGAACGGGCCGAGACGCGCAAGTGGCCGGTGAGTCCCACCGAACCGCCGCCGCCCTGCTGGGCGGTCAGGGAGAAGGTGGTGGCCAGCCCGGGCGTGCCGGTGAGCGCGCCGACCAGGTCCGGCGTCCCACCGGGGGACAGCCGCGGCCACCGGGAGATCCAGTACGTCGTGTGCCACCGGTCGTCGCAGCGCCATGCGTGCCGTGTCTCGGTGGTCCTGGTTCCGCCGCGCCCCGTGCGGCGTACCGCGGGATTGGCACCGCAGGCGGCGAACAGAGCCTGCACCAAGGCCTGTTCGTCGAGGACGCGGCAGTCGAGGCCGGACTGGCCGAGTGTCGCGCTCAGTTGGTTGACCGCGCGCAGCAGGGTGCGCTGGGCGCCTTCGAGTCCGCCGCCGCGCGCGGCCACGGCGGTCGCGCACTGCTCCGGGACCAGGCGCAGGGCGATCCAGGTCTGGCGAACCGCCGGCACGTCCAGGTTCTCGCGGTCGCGCAGTTCGGTGTACGAGCGGGACGCGAGCGCCTGCGCCGGCAGGTGCGGTGCGGGCGCCGGCTGGGTGAGCTGCACGATCTGCGCGGACGCCAGCGCCACATCGTCGATCCGCAGCGCCTCGGCGACGGCGGCCAGCGGCAGCGGACGCCGCGTGCGGCGGGGGCGCAGCGGTTCGTCCGGGGCCTCGACGAGCATCACGGCGGTCAGGAACGTGCCGTCGCCCGCCATGCCGACCGGCCGCCGCGTGCGGTCGGTGGCCGAGGTGAACGCAAGGCCGGGCAGGCACTCGCGTACGGGTGACAGGTCCGGCTCGGTGGCGCTGTGCTGCGCGCGTTGCGGTGCCGGGGTGTTCGGCCGTGCTCTGCGGCGGTTGCGGAAGCCGAGCAGGATCCCGGGCCATAAAGCGATCCTGCGGCCACGGTAGCGCGGGAGGACGCTGGCGAGCAGGAGCGCCGCCGCGATGCCGCCCGGGACCACCAGGCTCTTGTCCGTGGCGAGCGGCAACGCGACCAACAGCAACGCGAGTTCGACGGCCACCAGTTGCTGGACGAGGACCGCGCCCATACGTCCGGGGCGCGCCTGCACGTGTGGAGTCGCGGTTCCCCGCGCGGTTCCCGCGGCGCCGGATGCCGGCGCGGACCGCCGTGCGGGCGCCGTCCTTTGGCGCGAATGCGGAGGTGCGGAAACAGCCACCTTGGTACATCCCCCTGAGTACAACGGCGCGGCGATGGACCAACGCGTCCGGTGCGGAACACCGTACGGTACGGGCGCACCCGCGTCGCGCGGAAGTCCGCGGCGCCACCCGCGTTGCCGGGTCCGGAACTTCGTGGCGTCGGCGGGGCCGCGGGGCAGCGGCCTATGGGTCTGCGGGTCCACGGCGATGCGCGCAAGTGTCGCCGTCGTCGGCGGCGAGGATGCGTGGCGCGCCGACCGCATGGTTGAGTACGCTGCCGCACGCCAATCGTCGAAACGGGGAGAACGATGGCATCGCGCCGTGAGCAGTTGGATGCGTACAACTTCGCGCGCCGACGCCTGGTGGCCGGGTTTCTGCAGCCTGTGCAGGCGAACGGTTCCGAGGAGAAGGCGCCGCGGCCGTTCCGCGCCGTCCTGCCGGGAATCATCGTGGGTGCGCTCATCCTCACCGCGTTCGGGGTGTACGGGCTCATCAGGCCGGGTGTTCCGCCGGGCTGGAAGAACAAGGGCAGCCTGATAGTGGGGCGTGATTCGGCGAGCCGATACGTCTATCTGGAAGGGAAGTTGCACCCGGTTCTCAACATCGCCTCGGGCCGGCTCCTGCTCGATCCCGGCAAGTTCAAGGTCAACCTGGTGCCGGAGAAGGCCCTCAACAGCGTCGACCACGGCGCGCCGCTCGGCATCCCCGAGGCACCGGACCGCCTTCCGTCGGCGAAGGAGGTACGGCGGCCGAAGACCTGGACGGTGTGCGAGCGTCCGGTGGTGGCCGCCGACGGCAAGAACGACATCGGCGCGAAGCCGCAGCGCAGCTTGTTCATCGGCGCCGCACCGGAGTTCGGCCTCCTGCAGGGTGCGGAGGCGCTGTTCGTGCAGCAGTACGAGGACAAGGCGGTGGACGCGGACAAGGCCCCGTTGTTCCTGGTGCAGAACGGGCGCGCGTACAAGATCGCGAGCAAGCCGGTGCGCACCGTCCTGGCGTTGGACGCGGTGCGGCCCCAGCGGGTGAGCAAGGAGTGGCTGGACACTCTGGAGCCCGGCCAGGACATCGACTTCCCCACGATCCCCGGCTACGGGACCCCGGCGACCGTCGACATCCCCGAGCAGTTCCGCACGGTCGGCACGGTGCTGCGGGCCGAAAGCAACGGCCAGTACTACGTGGTGGGCAAGGACGCGGTGCTGCCGGTCAGCCCCCTGGTCGCCGAGCTGATGGCGAACCGGCCGGACGCCGATGAGAAGGTGTACAAGGACCGGAGTCCGCAGGCGTTCCCGGTGGCGGTCAGCGTGTTGGGGACGACGATCAGCCAGGGCACGCCGTACGCCGACGAGAAGGGCTGGCCGACCCAGTTACCCCAGACGGTGAACCGGGTCGACCTGCTCGTGGACAAGGGCCGCACGACGCTGTGCAACACGTACACCGGGAACTACAGCGGCGGCATGGCGCAGACTCAGCAGTCGGCCTGGACCGCGTTGCCCGAGCGCCTGGTGGAGGGCATGGGCGGGGTGTACGTCGAGCCCGGGGCCGGTGCGCTGGTCCGCGAGGTGACGGGCCGTGCCGACGACAAGACCGGCATCGTCTTCCTGGTCACCGACGCCGGACTGCGCCACCAGATCGTGAACGATCCACCGAAGGAAGGCGGTGTCGCGCCGGCGCCGGGCGCGGACAGCGAGGCGAAGATTCGCTTGGGATACAAGGGAGTTGAGCCGACGCCGGTGCCGCGGTCCTGGACGGGACTGATGCCGGTGAGTGTGCCGCTCAGCGTCGATGCCGCGAGGAATCCGCAAACCTCTTGAGTAGTAACGGAATTGATGGGCCGTCAGCTTTTGCGCGCGGGGAGATCGCGTGTCGGATTTCCACGAGTCATGACGCGCCTATTGCGCAAGGGGAGTCGGGCAAGATCGACGTAAAGCTTGAGTAACCAGGGGCATGGCGCTGCTTGGGAGGCGCGGCAAACAACCGTTAGAGTCGGCGCACCAACGGTCACTCATGGGGGATGGTGGATCATGGCAGGTTCTTTCAAGGCGACTACCGAGCAACTCGACGCGCTGGCCAAGAAGATCGACAGCGAACAGGCCGCGATCCAGGGCCAGATCACCCGGTTCAACGGGATCGTGGACTTCGTGCAGGCGGGCTGGCAGGGCGACGCCTTCCGGGCGTTCGACACCCTTCAGGACCGCGTGAACGTCCTGCTGACGCAGCTCAACCAGCAGCTCGACGACATCGGCGTGCTCATGGGCAAGGGCGCGGTCAACTACGCGCAGACCGAAGAAGCGAACAAGGTGCAGATCAGCCAGATCACGTCCGCGCTCGGCTGATCAGCCGGTCAGGCCCAGAGGCGGTGCCGACGTCGCTGTCGCGGCACGCCTTCTCGGGTCCTCCCGGGCCGGGCCCGCCCCGGCCCTCTCGCCGTCACGGCGCTCTCGTTCTTCACAAAATCGGGGAGTCACCATGGGTTCGCCCATCGTCGTAACTTTTGCCACCATTCAGGAGGCTGCGGGCCAGATCCGCACCATCAACGGCGACGTCAGGTCGCGGCTCGACGAGCTCAAGCGCCAGGTCGACGCGGTCGCGGCAGGCTGGGAAGGCCAGGCCCACTCCGACTACATGGTCCGCCAGGCCAAGTGGACCGAGGCGCAGACCGCGCTGTGCGCGCTGCTCGACCAGATCGCCACCGCGCTGACCCAGACGGCGGACGTCTACCAGCAGACGGAGTCCGCGAACGCGAAGATGTGGGGCTGACCGCGGCGACCGACCCGGACAGGTCGGCCCGCACAGGTGAACGCCACGCGGAGGGGCGGCGGCAAGGCCGTCCCTCCGTCCCGCCGCCCGCCCCGCCGCTCACCGGAGGACTCCACCCACCGTGCCCACCGTCCCGCGCCACCGCGGCGGTGCGTTGTCGGCCGCCTTCGCCCTGCTGTGTGCCCTGTGCGCGGCCCCCGCGTTCGACGCCGCGTCCGGCCCGGCGCAACTTGCGCCGCCTGCGCAGATACGCCTGTCCGCCGAAGGCGAATGCACCTTCCCCGCGCCCCCGCTCAAGGGCAAGCCGTGGGCCCTCCAACGGGTGATGCTCGACCAGTTGTGGTCCAAGGCGACCGGCCGAGGGGTGCTGGTCGCCGTCATCGACTCCGGTGTCGACGCGGGCAATCCCCAACTCGCGCCCGCACTCAGCGACAAGGGGCAGGACGACTTCGCGACCGGCACCGGCGGCAAGGTCGACGAGAACAGCCACGGCACGATGGCGGCCGGCATCATCGCGGCACGGCACCGCGACGACACCGAGTTCACCGGGCTCGCCCGCGACGCCATGATCCTGCCCATCCGGCAGAACGGCGGCACCGACGCCCAGAAGGGCAACGTCGAGACGCTGATCAGCGCCATCCGCTACGCCGCCGACCAGGGCGCAACGGTCATCAACATCTCCCAGGAGACCAGCGGGCCGAACGGAAAGGCACCCGATCCGCGCCTGGAGGCGGCGATCCGCTACGCCGTCGACATCCAGGACGCGGTCGTGGTCGCCGCCGCCGGAAACCGCGGCGACAAGGACAACCTCGACACGTACCCCGCCATGTACGAGGGCGTGCTCGCGGTGGGCGCGTCCGACCGCAACAACGACCGCGCGGCGTTCTCGCAGAACAAGCCGTACGTCGGCGTGCTCGCCCCGGGGGTCGACATCTGGTCGACCGTCCCCAAGGGCGGGCACTGCTCCGGCAGCGGCACGTCGTACGCCGCGCCGTACGCGTCCGCGGTCGCCGCGCTGGTGCGCTCCATCCACCCCAACTGGAGCGCACGCCAGGTCATCACCGTCATCGAGCAGACCGCGCAACGTGGCCAGGCCGGCAGCAAGGACGGCAGCGGATGGGGCGTCGTCGACCCGCTCAAGGCCGTGACGTTTGTGGGGGAGCCCGGCCTGAAGCCGGTCGAGACCGCGATGCTGCCGCCGCAGGCCGCCCCGGTGCACGTCGAACCGCTCTCCTTCGGTCCCACGCGGGCGGAGCGCGACCGGCGGACCGGGACCGTGGTTGCCGCCGTCGGCCTGGCCGCCGTACTGCTGCTCGTCAGCGGGGCCGTGGTGCTGCGTGACGCCCGGAGGCGCCCGCGCGCTTGACCGGCGCGGCGCCGGGGGATACCGGCGGGAAGGCCGGAAATCGCGCACAGCCCGGGGAGTCCGCCATGCAGCCGTCCCGCAGACGCGACCGAACGGGTGCTCGGCGGCACACCGCGCGGCGTGCGCGGCGGGCGGGCACGGCAGTCGGACTCGCGACCGCGCTCATGCTGCTCGTCACGGGCGCGGCGGCGTGCGAAGGCGACTCCCCGGGCGCGTCGGGCAACTCCAAGTCGCCTGCGCCGCCGACCTCCGAGCAGTTGAAGGCCGTGCTCGTCACCACCGCGGACTTCACCGACGGCACGACCGTCACCACGTCCGACCGGCCCGACACCGAGACCACGGTCACCGAAGATCCGGCGTGCAGGCCGGTGATGGACCTCCTCGGCGTGCAGGCGAACGAGGACACCCCGGTCGGCACCGCGAGCGCCATGATCACCACTTCCCGGGGCGGTGCGGAGGTGGTGGTCGTCCTGCTCGCCTCGTTCCCCGTCGGGTACGCCTCCCAGCTCCTCGGCCAGGGCCTCGCCGTGCTGCCCAACTGCGCGGCGTTCACCGGCAGGACGGACGCCGGCGACCGCGTCTCGTACACCGCCGCGAGGGTGCCCGCGCCGGCGTACGGCGAGGAGTCCCTCGCGGTCAAGCTCGTCACCACGGCGGACGGCCAGGAGGTCACCGCGCACTACGTCATCGCCCGGGTCGGGGACACCCTCGCCGACTTCGCCGTCGCCGACACCGCCGGAGGACCGGGCCGCCTGCCGGACGCGGCCCTGGTGGCGAAGCAGATCGACAAGCTGAACGCGGTTAAGTAGCGTCCGTACCGGCCGGTTTGCCGACGTCTCCGGCCGCACGCGAGGGCCGGCGTCGGCGACCGACCGGAGGTGCACATGGAGCCGATGCCGCGATTCCCCGCGGACTTCCTGTGGGGCACGGCGACCGCCGCCTACCAGATCGAGGGGTCGGTCGACGAGGACGGCCGGGGGCGCTCCACCTGGGACACCTTCTGCGCCGAACCCGGCAGGGTCCGCGACGGCCACACCGGCGAGGTGGCCTGCGACCACTACCACCGCTACCGCGAAGACGTCGCGATCATGGCCGAACTCGGCCTGAACGCCTATCGGTTCTCGGTCTCATGGCCGCGTGTCCAGCCCGGCGGCACGGGCACGCCCAACGCCAAGGGGCTGGACTTCTACGACCGGCTGGTCGACGAACTGGCCGCGCACGGCATCACGCCGTTCCTCACACTGCACCACTGGGACCTTCCGCAGGAACTGGAGGACGCGGGCGGCTGGTTGGTGCGCGACACCGCCTTCCGCTTCGCCGACTACGCGCAGCTCGTGCACGCCCGCCTCGGCGATCGCGTCGCCCACTGGACCACCCTCAACGAGCCTTTCGTGCAGATGGCGTTCGGGTACGCGCTCGGGGTCCACGCCCCCGGCAAGGCCCTGCTGATGGACGCCCTTCCGGCCGCTCACCACCTGCTGCTCGCGCACGGCCTCGGCACCGCCGCGCTGCGGGCCGCGGGAGCGACCCGGATCCTGTTGACCAACAACCACACACCCGTACGGCCGGCGTCCGCCGATCCGGCCGACATCGCCGCCGCGGACGCCTACGACGCCCTGCACAACCGGCTGTTCCTCGACCCCGTGTTCGAGGGCCGCTACCCCGACCTGACCGCGTATGGCGTGTCGGAGGTCCCCGGAGTCGCCGACGGCGACCTCGGCCTGATCTCCGCGCCGCTGGACGGCTTCGGCGTCAACTACTACAACCCCACGCGCATCGCCGCCCCCGAAGGGCCCGACGCCGCCCTCCCGTTCACCGACGCCGGGATTACCGGAGTCCCGCGGACCGGCTTCGACTGGCCCGTCGTCCCCGAGGGCCTGACCGATCTCCTGGTCGACCTCAACACGCGGTACGACCTCCCGCCCGTCTACATCACCGAGAACGGGTGCTCCTACCCGGACCCCGACCCGGGGCCCTCGGACACCGGCGTCCCGGACCCCGAGCGCATCGCTTACCTCGACAGCCACATTCGCGCTGTGGCCGCCGCCCGCGCCGCCGGGGTCGACGTACGCGGCTACCTGGTCTGGTCCCTCCTCGACAACTTCGAATGGGCCGAGGGCTACCACCAGCGCTTCGGCCTGGTCCACGTCGACTTCGCCACCGGGAAGCGCACCCCCAAGGCATCGGCCCACTGGTACCGCGACCTGGTGGCCGCCATGCGCTGACCGGCTACTTGGCGGCGCAGCCCGCGCGCCCGGCGAAGGTCTCGGACAGGGCGAGGAAGGCGCGCTCGGTCTCCAGCGGTCGGCCGTCGGCCGTCTGCAGGTCGGTGCCCAGGCGCATGGTGTCGATCACCGGGACGCCGCCGCACTGTGTGGCGCCGATGTAGGTCCGGTCCCCGCGCGAGCCGCCGTCGTCCTTGAAGCGCTCCGTCGGCGGCGGTTCCAGCAGGTTCGCCAACACTCCGCGGAGTTGGACGTACCTCAACACCACGGCGCCGTCCGGGGCGGTCCGTATGACGCACTCCGACCATGTCGGGGACTGCGCCGTCGTCACCGCCCAACTCGCTCCGGGACGCCGGGCCAGTCCCACTCCGTCGGCACCGCAAGCCGTGCCCGCGCCGCCCGGTGCGGCGGTCTGCTCCACCGTGCCGTGGAGGTCGGTGGCGACGAGCTGCGGCCCGTCGCATCCCGCCCGCGCACGCAGCCCGTTGACGATGTCGGCCAGCAAGCCCACCAACTCCCGTGCGGCACCGGGCCGCCCGGCGACGAGGTGATCGGCGGCGTCCACACTCTCGGGCGGCTTGGTCTCGGCGGCCCGGTCCCGGGCGATCACGGTGGCGATCATCGGCTCCTCGCCGGTATCCGCGCCGTGGCACCGGGGGAGGACCGTCCACGCCTGGTGGTCCGCGACGATGATCTCGTCGGACACTCCGGCCGTCCGGTACCCGGCCCCGACGCCCTCGCCGAACTCCAGGAACGGCGGATCGGTCTGCCCCAGCAGCGTTCCCGTGTAGAAGGCGAAGCTCCGGTCACCGGGCTCGGAGTCCGGCAAACGCAACGTGCACCGCGCGTCGGTCGAGGGATAGCGCGTGTCCGCCGTCTCCGAGTGCTCGTACGACCCCTCAGGCAACACCCCCAACACCCGCCGAGTCTCCACGGATCCCCAACACACCCGATCCGCCAGTGCCGTGCCTCCGTCATCTCCGTCCCACGGCCGGACCACCAGCAGTACGGCCGCGGCCGCCGCCAACGCGGTCACCGCGGCGACCAGCACGCTGCGCCCCTTCGTCCAACCGCTCCCGCCGCTCATCCGGACTCGTTCCGGGCGCTCTGGTCACCGGAGGTGAATCCGGAATGCGCCTGGTTGTTCGCGGTGTGCGGGCTCACGCCGGACTCGGGGTGCTGCTCCGCCCAAGTCGTCATGACGCCTTCGGAGTACGCGGCGCCGTTGGTGTACACCTCGGAGACCCGTGCGTCCGCGTCAGAGGAATTGTTGGACGCTCCCAGGAAGTCGCCCACCCACGCGTTCACATACGTCGCGCCCAGCGTGACGGGGACACCGACGACCGGATTTGCCGCGACGGCGCTCGCACTGACGACAGTGGTCGTCGTGTCGATGGCGAGCCCGGTCCACATGGCGATCTGCGCGTTGCCCTTCTCGCCGTCCGCCTTGGTGTTCTCGTCGGTCGCCCGTATGTCCTGGGCAACCACGCTGTCCATGATGCCGAACGCCTCCGAGGAGGAGTACATGACGTCTTTCAGAGACGTGGCCTTGTCCTGCGGTGAAACGTCGGCACGGGCGTTCACCTGGTCGAGAGTGGCGTACGTGTAACCCTCCTGGACTTTCTTGAGGGTCTCGATGTTGCCGGGATCCGAGGCGACCTCGCTCAGCACCTTGGTCATGTCGCCGCGCGAAATCTCCGCCAGCGGACCGTGGTCGATCGGCATCGTCGGGCCCTTGTCCTCGGACCGTGCCTGGGTCAGCGCGGCGTTCAACGACTCCGCGTTCCCGGACAGCATGTCGACGACGCTGTCCTTCAGCGGCTCGGGAGTGCCCTTCTCGGCGAAGGTGTTGATCGTGGTCTCGAGGATGCCGACGCGCTGCTCGGCGAGTTCGGGGCTGCCCGGCGGGCCGGTCGTGGCTGACACGAGCGCCTGCCCGAGGGTGTCCTGGCGCGCCGCGTCCACCGAGGGGCTGCCGCTGTTGTTCTCGAGCAGGTACTTGATCTTGGCTTCACCGGTGGCGGTGACTTCACGGCCGTCGGGGAGCCGGTCCGGCTTGTCGTCGAAATACGCCGTGGACGCATCCGGGTTGTTCTTGAACCCGGTGAGCACGCCCGCCATGGGGTCCAGGGCGGATTTGGGATCGGCGCCGTTCAGGTTGAGGTTGAGCGGGAACTGCGGCTGCGGGGCGGCGGTCTTGCCCCACACGGAAGATCCGCCGTTCTTGTTCTCGAACTGCCGGATGTCCTCGGCGGTGGTGAGCAGGAAGTCCTTGTCGTACGTTCCCTGGCCCAGCAATGTGCCGAACACCTGGTATCCGTAGACGTCGGTCATGGCCGAACCGTCCTTGGCCGAGATCTGGAACTTCTGTTCGCCGGCCGCCCGGTAGCCCGCCATCCAGGCATTGTCCTTGGCAAGTAAGGGGCTTGCGGTCGCCAGATGGCCACCGAGAAGTGTCTGTATCTGTTTGAAGTCCTCAAGCCTCGGGTCGCTTTTGCTCTGGACCGGCTGGAACTGGGACAGCGACAGGTTCGCCTTCACCAGGCCTTCCGGGCCCACCTGCTTCAGCATGGTGGTCGAGAACTCCGCGTTCCCGGCATTCTGCGTCAGCGTCGTCCGTACGATGTCCGCTTCGCTCGCGGTCAGCGTGCCGTCCTTGCTCAGCTTCGCCAGCAGAGTGGCCGTACGTTGGGCGTCGGCCGCCGGGTCGGCGCCCAGGGACCCGGCGTTGAAGTCGTTCTTCGGGGCGCCCTTCGCGTCGTTCCAGTTGACGTTGGCGAGGAGCGTCGTGGCGGCGAGGACGTCCGCGTCGACGGCCTTCTGCAGCAGGGATGTCATCCGCGCGCTGATCTGGCGAGCCGTCTCCGACTTCTGTCGGTCGGCGAGGTCGTCGGGCGCGCTCCACGACAGGCTGCCGTCGGGTTTGAGGGTGAGGCCGTTCGCCTGGACGTCGCGCAGGGCCGTGATCATGCCCAGCTTGCATTCGGCCAGTACTGTCTGCGCCTCGCGGAGGATCGCCGCGTTGGCCGCCGCCTCGATGCGCGCGGCCTCCAACTGGGCGGCGAATACGCGGAGCATCTTGAGCGCCGTGTCGGCGTCCTTGCCGGTCCAGGCGCCGAAGTCCAATGGCGCGATGACGTCCCGGAGGCAGCGCTCCTGGTCGCCGGTCATCGCCTTGGCCAGGCGTTCCCAGCCTTCGGCAGTGCTGTCGATGACGGTGAGGTCCACGTCGGCGAGTTCTTGGAAGGTCAGCATCCGGGCCTCAGATGACCGTCAGTGTGGTGGCGTTGCCGTCGTCGGCTTGCTTCCACTTGTTCGCGTTGTCATGGAGCTTGCCCACGTATTCGTCCATGGTCGAGGTCAAGTGGGCGAGCTTCTCGCCCCAGCGTTTCTGCACCTGTTCCAGGGCCTTGGCGAGTTCGAGTCCGCGAAAGACCGCCTCGTCGGCGGTGGCGTTGACGGCCGCCTGGACGTCTGCCTGGACCTCGGCGCGGAGGGCTTGCAACGCGAAGGCCGAGGCGTGCAGCGTGTCCGCGGTCACCAGTACCCGGCCGCCGCCGGCGCCCGGCTCCTGCGCGGAGAGAAGGTGCGTCTCCGCCGGTTCGGCCGGGGCGTCGAGGGGTCGGGCGGTGGGTGGGGCGGCCGGGTCGATGAGCCACGCGTCGAGGACCGGGTCGAGCTCGGGCATTTGTGCCTCCGGTTCTGGTGCTCGGTCAGTGGGGGAGCCAGGCCGTCTGGATCATCTGGGTGCCGCGACGGCGGGAGATCAACTGGCCGCGACCCGGAGGGAGCCGGGTGGGCCGTACGCCACCGATCAGCGGGCCTTCGTCACGGTTTCCGGACAGGAGGAGGCCGCCGGTGCCGAGGTCGAGGAGCTTCTGCATGACGGGTTCGTAGAGCGCCCGGCTCGCGCCGCCGGAGCCGCGGGCGATCACCAGGTGCAGGCCGACGTCGCGGGCCAGCGGGAGGTATTCGAGGAGCGGCGCGAGCGGGTTGCCGGAGGACGAGGCGACGAGGTCGTAGTCGTCGATGAGGAAGTACACGTCGGGGGCCGACCACCAACTGCGGTTGCGCAATTGCTCCTGGGTGACCTCGGGGCCGGGGATGCGGCGGCTGAGGGAGTCGCAGACCTGGGCGACGGCGGGGCCGAGCGCCGGGTTCGCGGCGACATAGTGCAGCAGGTGGGTCTCCGGGACCGCGCCCAGCAGGGAACGGCGGTAGTCGACGGCGATGATGCGCGCTTCGGCGGGCGTGAAGCGCTCGCTGATGCCGCGGGCGACGGTACGCAGGAACCCGCTCTTGCCCGACTCGCTCTCGCCGAACAGCACGAAGCTGGGATCCGCGGTGAAGTCGAGGAACACCGGTTCGAGCGCGGCCTCGTCGATGCCGATGGGCACCGCGTGGCCCGGGACGGCGTCGGGGGTCGGCAACTGCTCGTACGGCAGCAGGCGCGGCAGCATGCGTACCCGTGGCGCGGGGGCGCCCGTCCACGCCGCCTTGACCCGGGCGACGAAATCCGCGGCGCCGTCGGCGAGATCGGACGCGTCACCCGTACCGTCCGCGCGCGGCAGCGCGGCGAGGAAGTGCATGCCGTCGGGAGTGAGGCCGCGGCCGGGCGCGTCGGTCGGCACGTTGACCGCGACGCGCCGGTCCACCTCCGACTCCATCGGTTCCCCGAGCCGCAGTTCGAGGCGAGTCTGGATCTGGTCCTTGAGGGCGGGCCGCAACTCCGGCCACCGGCCCGCGGTCACCACGACGTGCACGCCGTAGCCCAGACCGCGCGTGGCGATCTCGGTGACGGTGGCCTCCAGCGCGTCGAACTCGTTCTTGACCGTCGTCCAGCCGTCGACGACGAGGAACACGTCGCCCCACGCCTCGCCGGGCAAGAGCCCTCGCGCGCGGCGCTGGCGGTAGGTCGCGATCGAGTCGATGCCCTGGGCGCGGAAGAGCTGTTCGCGGCGGTCGACGATGCCCGCCACCTCGCTCACCAGGCGACGTACCATCTCGGCGTCGAGGCGCCCCGCGACACCGCCCACGTGCGGGAGTTCGCTGAGCGACGAGAGGCCGCCGCCGCCGAAGTCCAGGCAGTAGAACTGCGCTTCGGCGGGAGTGTGGGTGAGCGCCAGCGAGGCGACCAGGGTCCGTGCGAGTGTGCTCTTGCCGCTGCGCGGGCCGCCCACGATCAGCACGTGTCCGGCCGCGCCGGACAAGTCGATGTACATCAGGTCGCGGCGCTGCTCGAACGGCTTGTCGACCACGCCCAGCGGAGCCGTCAGCCGCCCGTTGCCCGCCCACCCGGCCGCGGCGAGCCCGCGGTCCGGCGTCACGGCGATCGGCGCGATGGAGGTGAACAGCGCGTCCAGAGCGGGTGATTCGCCCAGCGGCGGCAGCCACACCTGGTGCGCGGGCGGACCCTGCCCCGCCATGCGCCGCACGATCACGTCGAGCACCGTGTCCGCGAGTGCGGACGATGTGCCCGGGTCGGCCAGGTCCGGGTCCGGCGCCGGCGCGGGGGCGTGTGCCGGCACGAAGGCGGCCTCGGGGGTCCACGCGTTGGTGAAGAGCACGGGCTGAGGGGCGCCGCCGGTACGGCTCGCGCCCTGGTTCGCGCTGCGGTAGGGGCCGGAGACGTACGCCGCCTTGAAGCGCGACATCGACTCCGTGTCGAACTTCAGCAGCCCCGACCCGGGCACCGGGGGCAACTGGTACGCGTCCGGGACCCCCAGCACCGCCCGCGACTCCGCCGCCGAGAAGGTGCGCAGCCCGATCCGGTACGACAGGTAGGTGTCCAGCCCCCGCAGCCGCCCCTCCTCCAGCCGCTGCGACGCCAGCAACAAATGCACGCCAAGCGACCGGCCGATACGCCCGATCTGGATGAACATATCGATGAAATCCGGCTTGGCGGTGAGAAGTTCGCTGAACTCGTCGATGATGATCACGAGCGACGGCAGCGGTTCCAGCGGTGCCCCCGCGGAACGCGCCCGCTCGTAGTCGTGGATGTTCGCGTAGTTGCCCGCGGCGCGCAGCAGTTCCTGCCGCCGCGTCAGCTCACCCGTGATCGAGTCGCGCATACGGTCGACGAGCGTCAGGTCGTCGGCGAGGTTGGTGATGACCGCCGCCACATGTGGCATCTCCGACATCCCGGAAAACGTCGCACCGCCCTTGAAGTCCGCGAGCACGAAGTTGAGGATCTCCGAGCTGTGCGTCATCGCGAGCCCCAGCACCAGCGTGCGCAGCAGCTCCGACTTGCCCGAACCGGTCGCCCCGACGCACAGGCCGTGCGGACCCATGCCCTCCAAGGCCGATTCCTTGAGGTCCAGGAGAACCGGCTCGCCGCTCTCGCCCAGCCCGATCGGCACCCGCAGGCGATCGTGCGGTGCGCGCGGGCGCCAGGTGCGCGTCACGTCGACCGACGCGGCGTCGCCCACCCCCATGAGTTCCGTGAAGTCGAGGTTGGCCAGCAGGGGTTCGTCGCCGTCCGCGCCGGACAGCCGCAGCGGCGCCAAGCCGCGCGCCAGCGCCTCGGCGTCGGGCTCCGTGAGGACGTCGGGGCGGCCCTCGTACGCCGTTCCCGTCGCGGCCTCCAGCACCAGCCGGTCGGGCTCGGCGACCACCGCCAGGCCGCCGCGCAGCTCGTCGAGGTCACCCGCGACGATCTCCAGCACGGTGACGCCCTGGAGGCCCTCCGACCCGGCCAGCACCGAACCGGACGGCACCGTCCCGCCGTCCAGCACCACCACCACATGCGGCTGGTCGAGCACCGGCGCACCGGTGGCGGTGAAGCGCGGGCGGTTGGTCAGTTCGTCGGCCAGCAGCCGTTCGACCTCGCCCAGGTCGTCGACCACCATGCGCAGCGCGCCCGCGCCGTCCGACTCCCTGGGGTGCTGGGCATGCGGCAGCCACTTGATCCAGTCCCACTTCTTCCCCCTGGACCGGTGCACGGCCGCGGCGACCACCACGTCGTCGGGGGAGTGGAGTGTGGTGAGTTGGCCGAGCATCGCGCGCGCCAGGCCGTACACGGTCTCCTCGTCGCCCGACAGCGTCAGGTGGTAGAAGGACCGCAACGACACCGCCATCGGCAGGTCGTCGAGCATGGACTGGGTCAGCAGGAAGCGCCGCATCGCCTCGGCGCACAGCGGTTCGAGGTCGTCGAGCGGTGCGGTCTGCGGCGCCACCAGGGCCGTGGCCAGGCGCTGGCGGCCGGTGCCGACCCGGACCTGGGCGAAGTCGGCGTCCCCGGCCCGGCGTTCCCACAGGCGGCGGCCGCCCGCGACGACCGACCACAGCTGGTCGGGGGCGGGGTGCGTCCACAGTTGCGCGCCGCGCTGGCGGCGCGCGGTGCGGCGTACCTTGGTGCGCTGCTGGTCCAGGTAGCGCAGGTAGTCGCGGCGGGCGTCGAGCATCGCGGGCGTGTTGCCCCGGCGGGCGCGTACGACGTTGGCGATCACCATCGCGAGCGACGACACCATCATCATGCCGCCCATCACGAACATCATCTTGTTCGCGCCGGGCATGAACAGGAACCCGGCCGAGCCGAGCATGGTCATCATCGGCATCAGGCTGTTCATCCAGCCCTGGTCCTGCGGCCGTTCGAGCTCCGGGGGCGCCTCGAGGACCAGTTCGTCGGACGGCACCGCGGGCGGGAACACCCTCGGCGGTCTCTTGACGATCACCACGGTCACTCGAATCAGCCCCCATCCACCTGGTGTTCGCATCGCCGGGCAGGCCGGGGTGCGCGGATCCGTTTCCGGACACGGCGGATGGACTGGAACCAACCCACCCCGTCAGGGTCGTCTCCATACCCCAGGCGGATGCCGAAGTGACCGGCACCGTCCGGGCGATGGCCGATACTACTGGTTGGCGCCGCCGGTGCCACAGGCTCGCAGGTCGGCGCAACTTCCGGTGCCCGCACGGCGCGAACGGAATCGAAGGTCCGTTAGGCTGCGTCGTCGGCCGGTCGGCGCAGGACGCGCCCCGGCGACACCGTCCACACCGGAAGCCACGGGGAGCCGCCGGGTGAGTACCGCAGTCGGCACGGTCGGAACACCGGGCGCATCGGCCCCTTCCGCCGTCACCATCTCGACCGGACTGGTCCGGGTCACGATTGTCGCACCGGACTGCCGCGTGGACGTCGCGCTGCCCGAGGAAGTCCCGCTCGCCGACCTCTACCCGGAGATCCTGCGGCTGTCCGGACAGGTGCAATCCCCGGGCGCACCAACGGGGTTCCGCCTCATGAGCATGGACGGCGGGCTCCTGGACAGCACCCGCGGACTGGGCGCGCAGTCCGTGCACGACGGCGCGCTGCTGCGCTTCACACCGCTCGCCGACGCGCTGCCGCCACCGGTCTACGACGATGTGGTCGACGCGGTGGCCTCGTCCGTCACCGCCGACCACCGCCTGTGGTCGCCCGATCTGCTGCGGACCGCGGCGCTGTCGGGCGCGGCGACGTTCCTGTGCCTGGCGCCGGTCGCGCTGTGGCGTACCGCCGACCCGAACTCGGCCACCGGAGTCGTCGCGGGCACGCTCGCCCTGCTGCTCGCCGTGGTCGCGGGCGTCCGGGCCCGGGTGTACGACGACCACGGCGCGGCGGCGGCCCTCGGCCTCGGTGCGCTGCCCAACGCCTTCTACGCGGGCCTCGGCGTCGTCGACCCGCCCGCCGGCGAGGGTCCCGGCCGGGTGCAGTTCCTCGCCGCCTGCGCTTCGGTGATGGTGGTGTCGACGCTGATCGCGGTCCTGGTCCCGCAGCGCAACGCGGTGTACGTCGCGGGGGCGGGCGGCGCCGCGGCGGGCATGGTCACTGCGTTCGGCCTGATCGCCGCCGACGCCTCGCCGGGGGACGCCGCCGCGGTCGCCGGTGTCACCGGCCTCGCCGCCGTCGCGTTCCTGCCGTCGTGGTCGCTGCGCCTGGCCCGGCTGCCCATCGGATTCCTGCCCCCGGACGCGCCTCCGGCGGCCCGGGCGAGCGCCGACGACCCGGTGGACCGCAGCGCCCTGGCCGCCCGTGCCCGGGCCGGCCACCAGATCCTGACGGGCCTCGTGGGCGCCTGCGCGACCGTCGTCGCCGGCTCGGCCGTCGTACTGGGCTACTCCTCTTCTCTGTGGGCCCAGATCCTCACCGGCGCGCTCGCCGTCGCGCTCCTGACGCGCGCCCGGCTTTTCTCACACACCGCGCAGGTCACGCTTCTGTTGGCGGCCGGGGCGCTGTCCCTGGTCTTCCTGGCGGCCGGGCTGACCCTGCACACGGACTTCCTCGACGCCGAGCGACCGCACTGGATCTACGCGGCGACCGCGGCGTTCGGCGCGCTGCTCGGCCTGATCGCGATCACCGTCCCGGCGCGCGGCCTCTCCCCGTTCTGGGGGCGAGCCATGGACATCCTCGAAGGCATGCTCCTGACCGCCATGGTGCCCGTGTGCCTGGCCGTCCTCGGCGTCTACAGCACGCTTCGCAACATCACCGGCTGAGACATCCGACCGTGGGCTGCTAGGGTGGTGTCATCCGGACCTTTGCGCCCGGTGTGTGTGCTGCCCGGATCTTTCCCGCGGATTCCTCCGACGGGCCGGCCCGGTCGGCGCGCAGTGAGTCACCGAAGTTCCCCCGTGAAGAAGACCGGGGGCACTCACACTCTCACCTGAATGGAGCACGCAGTGTCGCTTGACGCCGCAACGAAGAAGCAGATCATGACGGAGTACGCCACCAAGGACGGCGACACCGGCTCCCCCGAGGTCCAGATCGCGCTGCTGTCGCGCCGGATCAACGACCTCACCGAGCACCTGAAGCAGCACAAGCACGACCACCACAGCCGTCGTGGCCTGCTGCTGCTCGTCGGTCAGCGCCGCCGCCTGCTGAAGTACCTGGCCAAGGTCGACATCGAGCGCTACCGCTCGCTGATCGTCCGCCTGGGCATCCGCGCCGGCTCGACGGGCGTTCGCTAAACCGCACAGTGAAGGAGCGGCTCTCCGAGCCGCTCCTTCGCCGTATCAGGACACAGTTTTTGTAGGCTGTGACGCAGCGGTGTGGTGCGTGACACCACACTGCGGCGAAGCAGTTCAACCACCGGGAGTGCCGCACACGCGGCGCAGGCGTCGGCCCAAGGCGCCGGTCCTCGGTAGTGGCCCCCGGGGCCCGGCACATCAGCCGGAACCGACCCGGTGGCTTCGATCGAAGACCGGCCCGGCCGAGCCTGACCCGTCGCGTACACCGCGCACTCCCTTGAAGTGACGAGGAGGGTGCCCCGTGGAGGGTACCGATGTGACCTTCGCCGAAGCCGTCATCGACAACGGCAGCTTCGGCACCCGTACGATCCGCTTCGAGACCGGACGCCTGGCCCGCCAGGCCGCCGGTTCGGCCGTGGCCTACCTGGACGACGACACCATGGTGCTGTCGGCCACCACCGCCTCGAAGCGTCCGAAGGACCAGCTCGACTTCTTCCCCCTGACGGTGGACGTCGAGGAGCGCATGTACGCCGCGGGCAAGATCCCCGGCTCGTTCTTCCGCCGTGAGGGCCGCCCGTCCGAGGACGCCGTCCTCACCTGCCGCCTGATCGACCGCCCGCTGCGCCCGTCCTTCAAGAAGGGCCTGCGCAACGAGATCCAGATCGTCGCGACGATCATGGCGCTCAACCCCGATCACCTGTACGACGTCGTCGCGATCAACGCGGCCTCCATGTCGACGCAGCTGGCCGGTCTGCCGTTCTCCGGCCCGATCGGCGGCGTCCGCGTCGCGCTGATCGACGGCCAGTGGGTGGCGTTCCCGACGCACTCCGAGCTGGAGCGCGCGGTCTTCGACATGGTCGTCGCGGGCCGCGTCCTGGCCGACGGCGACGTCGCCATCATGATGGTGGAGGCCGAGGCCACGACCTCCACGATTGAGCTCGTCAAGGGCGGCGCCGGCGCGCCGACCGAGGAGATCGTCGCCGAGGGCCTGGAAGCGTCCAAGCCCTTCATCAAGGCGCTCTGCGCCGCGCAGCTCCAGGTCGCCGAGAAGGCCGCCAAGGAGACCGCCGAGTACCCGGTGTTCCTGGACTACCAGGACGACGTGTTCGAGGCCCTGTCGTCCGCCGTCTCCGACGAGCTGTCCGCCGCGCTCACCATCGCCGGCAAGCAGGCCCGCGAGACCGAGCTCGACCGCGTCAAGGACCTCGCCGCCGAGAAGCTGCTGCCGCAGTTCGAGGGCCGCGAGAAGGAGATCGGCGGCGCGTTCCGCGCGCTCACCAAGAAGCTGGTCCGCCAGCGGGTGCTGCGCGACAAGGTCCGCATCGACGGCCGCGGCCTGACCGACATCCGCACCCTCGCGGCCGAGGTCGAGGTCATCCCGCGCGTGCACGGCTCGGCGCTCTTCGAGCGCGGCGAGACCCAGATCCTGGGTGTCACCACGCTCAACATGCTCCGCATGGAGCAGATGATCGACACGCTGAACCCCGAGACGCGCAAGCGCTACATGCACAACTACAACTTCCCGCCGTACTCGGTCGGCGAGACCGGCCGCGTGGGCTCGCCCAAGCGCCGCGAGATCGGCCACGGCGCGCTCGCCGAGCGCGCGCTGCTGCCGGTGCTGCCGACGCGCGAGGAGTTCCCGTACGCGATCCGCCAGGTGTCCGAGGCGCTCGGCTCCAACGGCTCGACCTCGATGGGCTCGGTCTGCGCGTCCACGATGTCGCTGCTCAACGCCGGTGTGCCGCTCAAGGCGCCGGTCGCGGGCATCGCGATGGGCCTCATCTCCGACGACGTCGACGGCAAGACCGAGTACGTCACGCTGACCGACATCCTCGGTGCCGAGGACGCGTACGGCGACATGGACTTCAAGGTCGCCGGCACCAAGGAGTTCGTCACCGCGCTCCAGCTCGACACCAAGCTCGACGGCATCCCGGCCTCGGTGCTGGCCGCCGCGCTGAAGCAGGCCAAGGACGCCCGCCTGCACATCCTCGACGTGATGAACGAGGCGATCGACGTCCCGGACGAGATGTCCGAGTTCGCGCCGCGCATCATCACCGTCAAGATCCCGGTGGACAAGATCGGCGAGGTCATCGGCCCGAAGGGCAAGATGATCAACCAGATCCAGGACGACACCGGCGCCGACATCACCATCGAGGACGACGGCACGATCTACATCGGCGCCGTCAACGGCACCTCGGCCGAGGCCGCGCGGAACGTGATCAACCAGATCGCGAACCCGACGATGCCCGAGGTCGGCGAGCGCTACCTGGGCACGGTCGTCAAGACCACGACCTTCGGCGCGTTCGTCTCGCTCATGCCCGGCAAGGACGGCCTGCTGCACGTCTCGCAGCTGCGCAAGATGGCGGGCGGCAAGCGCGTCGAGAACGTCGAGGACGTCGTCAAGGTCGGCGACAAGGTCCAGGTCGAGATCGCCGAGATCGACCAGCGCGGCAAGCTGTCGCTGGTGCCGGTCGTCGAGGGCGAGGACTCGGCCGACGACAAGGCCGCGGACGCAGCCGGTGACAAGGCCGGGGACGACTCCGCCAAGTGACCAGGACGGTAGCCAAGAGCCCGGTCGCCGCGTACGCGCAGCGGCCGGGCTCTACCAAGACCCTGCTCAAGGGCGAGGACGGCGGCATAGTCCGCCGGACCGTCCTGCCCGGCGGGCTGCGCGTGATCACCGAGGCGATGCCGGGCGTACGCTCGGCCACCTTCGGCATCTGGGTCGGCATCGGCTCGCGCGACGAGACGCCCGCGCTGGCCGGCGCCACGCACTACCTCGAGCACCTGCTCTTCAAGGGCACCGCCAAGCGCGACGCCCTGGAGATCTCGGCGGCGCTCGACGCGGTCGGCGGCGAGATGAACGCGTTCACCTCGAAGGAGTACACGTGCTACTACGCACGTGTCCTCGACACCGACCTGCCGCTGGCCATCGACGTGGTCTCCGACATGGTGACCTCGTCGCTGATCCGCGCCGAGGACGTCGACAGCGAGCGCGGCGTCATCCTCGAAGAGATCGCCATGAACGAGGACGACCCGGGCGACCTGGTGCACGAGCTGTTCTCCGAGGCCCTGCTCGGCGACGCCCCGCTCGGGCGCCCGGTCCTGGGCACCGTCGACTCGATCAACTCCCTGACCCGGCCCCAGATCGCGGGCTACTACCGGCGGCGCTACCGGCCGCCGAACATGGTGGTCACCGCGGCCGGCAACGTCGACCACGGCAAGGTCGTGCGGCTGGTCAAGAAGGCGTTCGCCGACGTCGTGGCCGACGCCGACGCGATGCCCGCGGCGCCGCGGGGCGGCGAGCGGACCATTCGCGGCGGGGGTACCGTACGCATCCTCGAGCGCCCGACCGAGCAGGCCCACCTCGTCCTGGGCATGCCCGGCGTCTCGCGCTCCGACGACCGGCGCTTCGCGCTGGCGGTGCTCAACGCGGCGCTCGGCGGCGGGATGAGCTCGCGGCTGTTCCAGGAGGTCCGGGAGAAGCGCGGCCTGGCGTACTCCGTGTACTCCTACACCGCCGCGTACGCCGACCTGGGCATGTTCGGCATCTACGCGGGCTGCCTCCCCGGCAAGGTCCACGAAGTGCTGCGCATCTGCCGCGAGGAACTCGCCAAGGTCGCCGCGGACGGCATCACCGACGAGGAACTGCAGCGCGCCATCGGCCAATTGCACGGCTCGCTCGTCCTCGGCCTGGAGGACTCCGGGTCCCGCATGAGCCGCATCGGCAAGAGCGAACTGGTCTACGGCGACCACCTCTCGGTCGACGAGCAGCTCGCGATCATCGGTGCGGTCACCGCGGAGCAGGTCCGGGAGGTGGCGCGGGACATCCTCGGGGCACGTCCTACGCTGGCCCTGGTCGGCCCCTTCCCCGACCCCGGCGCGTTCGCCGGGGCGGTGGCCTGACCTCTCGGCGACGCCCGACCGGCGGGCACACCGGACAGCGAAGACAGGAGCAAGAGACATGACCGCGCTGCGGGTCGCCGTGACCGGCGCCAAGGGCCGCATGGGCGCCGAGGCGTGCCGTGCCGTCGAGGCGGCCGAGGGGCTGGAGCTGGTGGCGCGCGTCGACCAGGACGACGCCCTCGAGACGCTCACCGAGGCCGGCACCGAGGTCGTCGTCGACTTCACCCATCCGGGCGTCGTCATGGGCAACCTGGAGTTCTGCGTGCGCAACGGCATCCACGCCGTCGTCGGCACCAGCGGCTTCACCCCGGACCGTCTCGACACCATCCGCGGGTGGCTCGCCGACGCGCCGTCGGTCGGCGTGCTGATCGCCCCCAACTTCGGCATCGGCGCGGTCCTGATGATGCAGTTCGCGGCGAAGGCGGCGCGCTACTACGAGTCGGTCGAGATCGTCGAGCTGCACCACCCGAACAAGGTGGACGCGCCGAGCGGCACGGCGCGGCGTACCGCCGAGATGATCGCCGAGGCCCGCTCCGCCGCCGACCTCCCCGCCGTGCCGGACGCCACGACCGACGACCCCGACGGCGCCCGCGGCGCCCGGGTCGACGGCATCCCGGTGCACGCGGTCCGGCTGCGCGGTCTGGTCGCCCACCAGGAGGTCCTGCTCGGCGACGCCGGCGAGATGCTCACCATCCGCCACGACTCGTTCGACCGCACCTCCTTCATGCCCGGCGTGGTCCTCGGCGTGCGACGCGTGGGCGGCGCCCCGGGCCTCACGCTCGGGCTCGAACACTTCCTCGACCTGGACCCGCGGACGTGAGGACAACCCGCCCGTGAAGCAACGCGTCACAGCCCTCGTCCTGATCGGCGTCCTCGTCTTCTACGTGCTGCTCGTCGGCAGCCGCGGCGTCCTCGCGATCAAGGACGGCCGGCTCACCATGATGGCGCTCGGCGTCGGGGTGCTGATCATCCCGGTCATCGGAGTCTGGTACATCTGGCGCGAGCTGCGCTTCGGATTCACCATGCAGCAGCTGGCGCGGGAGCTGGAGGCCGAGGGAGAGCTGCCGGCCGACGAGCTGGAGCGTACGCCGGGAGGCCGCATCGACCGCGCCAGCGCGGACGAAATCTTCGCCAAGCGGAAGGCGGAGACGGAGGCGGACCCGGAGAACTGGCGTACGTGGTACCGGCTTGCCGTCGCGTACTCCGACGCACGCGACAACGCGCGCGGGCGCAAGGCCATGCTCAAGGCCATCAAGCTGCACCGCGCCGAACGGGCCTGACCACCCGAGGGCGCGGCCACCGGCGACACCGCCGCTGCGTCGCACTTGCGCCGCGAGCGCGTCGGTTGCCGTGCGTACGTGTCGGCCTCAGCCGGCCGCGAACCGGCCCGCCTGCCCATCCGGCGACGCGGTCGGGGCCGCGGTCGGAGCGGCGGCCGCCACGGAGCCCGGCTCCGCACGCCCGGGGCGCCGCACCGCGACCCACGCCTCGTCCTCCGGCACGCACCCCGTGCTCACGATCGACGCGAGCGTCTCCTCCGACACCGGCGCCGAGAAGATGCCCACGACCGCGTCCACCAGATCCGCGACGAACACCAGCGGCGGCAGCACATCCTCGGGCATGCCCCCGTGCACCCGCTGCTCCCGGTCGGCCATGGCGTGCACCGCCAGGCTCCCGCCCAACTGGAGCCTGCTGCGCCGTACCAGCGACGGCAGGTGCACCAGCGCGGCACCGATCATCCGGCCGATCCGCGTCGAGCTCCCCTCCACGCCCATCGCGGGCAGCGCGTACACCGACGCCCCCGCGTGCTGGTGCACACGGGCCAGGAACCGCACATAAAAGCTGCCGCCCCCGTCGATCTGCTCGGCCAGCGGACGCACCATCGCCTCGGTCAGCGCCCGCAGATCCGCCGTGCGCCCGTCGCGCACCAGGATGTCCACCATCTCCTCGCGGCGCCGGTTGATCGTCGCCAACCGGAACGCGAAGATCGCCCGAATCAGGTCGTCCTTCGTGCCGAAGTGGTACTGCGCCGCCGAATTGTTGCGCTGCCCGGCCGCCACACTGATCTGGCGCAGCGACACCGCGTCGATCCCGTGAACGGCGAAAAGGCGTTCGGCGGTCAGGAGCAGGCGCTCCCGCGTCAGGGCGCGATTCGAGGTCGGCGTCACGCGCCAACGTTAAGACGCATGTCTTACTACTTCAATGCGTGATCGCCGCGACTTTCCCCACTGTTGGCACGCGCGTCAGCTGTCGCCCACCTCGGCCAACGACGTGTGCAACCGCCACTGCCGAACCCGCTGCGCGCCGCTCTCGTCCAACTCCAACTCACGGTGCGCCCCGTCCGCGGCCCAGCCCGCGGCCTCGAGAAACTCCCGCAGCGGGACGTCCGGTTCCAGCACCCACATCACGAGCGTCCCGGCGCCGCCGCCCCGCGCGTACTCCACCGCCGCGGTCAACAGCCGCGACCCGTGCCCGTGCCGCTGCTCGCCCGGAGCCACCACCAGAATGCTCAACTCGGCGGCCGTCTCGTCCAGATCCGGATCCTGCGCGGGCACCACCGCGGCAAACCCCACCGGCTCCGGCCCGGCACACGCCACCAACACCGTGTGCCGCCGCGACGGCGGATGCGCGGCGGCATGCCCCCACCCCGCCCCCAACACCGCCGCGTCGAACGGCTCCAGCGCGACCTCGGGCAACACCCCGTCGTACGCCGCCCGCCACGCCGTCGACTGGACGACCCCCAGCGCGGGTCCGTCCGCACCCCGCGCGGTTCGCACACTTACGTCCGCCATGCCGACTCCTTCACCACAAAGTACGCCCTGCGGATTGTGCCGCGAATCCCCGCTCCACGTCTGCCGATCGAACGCAACACCCCGACACGCCCCAGGGGGAGGCGGCGACCCCACCACCCGTGCCACGCTGTCCCCGACGCATCCCGCCAGGCGAGAGGAACGCACGATGGGGGCCCGGACGTGGCGCACAACCACCACTTGCGCGGCACTACTGCTCACCGCCACCGGATGCATGGTCGGCCCCACGATCAAAGACACCCCAAAAAAACCCGCAGCGGCCACAAGTGACTTCCCGACGGCAGCACCGCCCAATGGCGGCGGTGTCGCGCCGCCAAACGGCGCTGGGGGCGCAACGGGCACACATCGGCCTGGTGCACCTGCTCCAGCTCCCACGACCACACCGCCGCCGAAGTACGTGATCGGCGCTGACACACCGTTCCAGTTCGCGGACAAGACCAAGGTGACGGTGAAGCGCGTCTTCTCCGACGGGCCTTCGGACAAGTCAGGGATGGTGCGCGTCGGAGTCGAGCTTGAAGTGCGGAACGACTCCATCCGGAGCCTGAAGCCGTACGGTCTCGACATTCGCCTCAACGGCTGTGTCGCAACAGCATGCACGAAGCGAGACGCGCAGGAGCCCAACGCGATCCCCGTCGGCGGCCGCGCCACCGTGATCCGGTACTTCGACGTCGACCCTCAGGAACTGTCGGCGTTCAGCGTCGAGGTCGTCGACTATGAGTCTCGTCCGGCGGTCTTCGTGTGGCCAGGAGCATCCTGACGGTCTGGACCCCAGGGTTGGATCCGTCTCAGCTCGACAACGCAGGCCCCGCCACGATCACCGCGGCTATGACCACCGCACATGCCACCACCACCGTCACAACCGCTATGACGGTGTCTCGCCGCCGTCGGCCACTGTGCTCGTGGAGGTCCACCGGTTCGCCGTGGCGGGGTCTGTCGTCGCTGGATTGCGTGTTGGGCATGACGAGCTCCGAGGTTGCGCCAAATGGGGGCAAACGCCCGTCCACTAAACGCCCAAATGGGTCGTCGCAGTTGCCCCGTTCCCGGCAAATCGGCGGCGAGACGTACGCCTGGCCCCCACGACGTCATCCCCGCGGCTGACGCAGAGCCGCCGCGGTACGGCGCGAGTCGCACTGGCACGCGCTTGCGGACAGTCGCAACCGGGTGCCGACCCGCCGCCTCGGCGGCGCGCCCGAAAGTGCAGGATCGTGGGCGAATCCACCCCCACACCCCACCGGCAGGCGTACCGTGCCTAGCAGGACGCGGCGGCAGCACATGGCGCGGCGTTTGATCGGCGCGCGTGTTGGCGCATTGCCCCTGGACCATCGGTCGCGCCCGGCGATTCACCGAAGGTTTTCGGACGGTCGGGCCAGGGTGAACGCGCATCGTCGGGCCTGCGGCGGCCAGGGAGCCGGACGCCGCGCAGGTTAACCCGGATTCGGATGCCGCGCGTACTCAAATCGGCACAAAGGGTGACGTACAACTTTTTTCGCGTCATTACCCGGCATTTTTCCCGCATGTGCCTGATACTGAAGAAGACCTCGGCGCTGCTTGAACCCCCGAGCAGGCAGCGCCGGGGTCCCTTGCTGTCCGGGGCGGACGAACTAGCGGCCGACGAGCGCAAGAGCGGCGGATGGCCGGAATCCATCCCGACTCGGGAGGCGCCTCCGCGAGACCCCGGCCAAGCCGGCGACACGCCCCAAACTCCGGTGCAACAGCCATCACGCGGCTCCACAGCGCCACGCCGACACCGGCCCCGTGGCCGCGTCGTCGCAACTTTCGCAGCCTTGGCGGAGTCCGAAAGGCGCGCTGGTGAGGACCGGAATGTGGGCCGATACAGCCGTGTTGGTACCTGGCCCGGTACCGTTTGGGGCATGGCTCCGACCTCCACCCCCCAGACCCCTTTCGGCAGGGTTCTCACCGCGATGGTGACGCCGTTCGATGCCGAGGGCGCGCTCGACCTGGACGCCGCGCAGCGTCTGGCCGTGCATCTCGTCGACGCAGGCAACGACGGCCTGGTCCTGAACGGCACCACCGGCGAGTCGCCGACCACGACCGACGCCGAAAAAGCGCTGCTGGTACGGGCCGTCGTGGAGGCCGTGGGCGACCGCGCGTTCGTGGTCGCGGGAGCCGGGAGCAACGACACGGCGCACAGCGTCGAGCTGGCGCAGGCGGCCGCGAAGGCCGGAGCGCACGGGCTGCTGCTGGTGACGCCGTACTACAGCAAGCCGCCGCAGGAGGGGCTGTACCGCCACACGGTGCGCGTCGCGGACGCGACCGAGCTGCCGGTGATGCTGTACGACATCCCGGGACGCACCGCCGTCGCGCTGGAGACCGAGACGATCGTCCGCCTCGCGGAGCACCCGCGCATCGTGGCGAACAAGGACGCCAAGGCCGACCTCGGCGCGGCGTCGTGGGTCATGGCCCGCACCGACCTGGCGTACTACTCCGGCGACGACATGTTGAACCTGCCGCTGCTTTCGGTCGGGGCGGTCGGTTTCGTGAGCGTTGTGGGACATGTTGTGACGCCCGAGCTGCGAGCTCTGGTGGACGCGTACTCGGCCGGCGACGTCGCCAAGGCCCGCGAGATCCACCAGGGCCTGCTGCCGGTCTACACAGGGATCTTCCGCACCCAGGGTGTGATTTTGAGCAAGGCCGCCCTCGCGGCGCAGGGCCTCGTCACCGGCACGCTTCGGCTGCCCCTGATCGAGGCCTCCGACGAGCAGATCGCCCAGCTGAGGCAGGATCTCGCGGCGGGCGGGGTACAGCTGTAGAAAGTGCCCGGACGGGAGCACAACCTGTCCGGGTTTGAACGCATCAATTGCGCGGGCCGTCCGAAAGCGGGCGCCCGCGTGGCGAGGAGAGAACTTGAGTCATCCGCATCCGGAACTCGGAACGCCCCCGGAACTCCCCGAGGGCGGGCTGCGTGTCATCCCTCTCGGTGGTCTCGGCGAGATCGGCCGGAACATGACCGTCTTCGAGTACGCCGGGCGGCTGCTGATCGTCGACTGCGGGGTGCTCTTCCCCGAAGAGGAGCAGCCCGGTGTCGACCTGATCCTGCCGGACTTCACCGCCATCCGGGACCGGCTGGACGACATCGAGGCGATCGTGCTCACGCACGCGCACGAGGACCACATCGGCGCCGTGCCGTACCTGCTGCGCGAGAAGGCCGACATCCCGCTCATCGGGTCCAAGCTCACGCTCGCGCTCATCGAGGCGAAGCTGAACGAGCACCGGATCCGCCCGTACACGCTCGAGGTCTCCGAGGGCGACCGCGAGCGGCTCGGCCCGTTCGACTGCGAGTTCATCGCGGTCAACCACTCGATCCCCGACGCGCTGGCGCTGGCGATCCGTACGCCGGCCGGCATGGTCGTGCACACCGGCGACTTCAAGATGGACCAGCTGCCGCTGGACGGCCGCCTGACCGACCTTCCGGCCTTCGCCCGACTGGGTGAAGAGGGCATCGACCTGCTGCTCGCCGACTCGACGAACGCCGAGGTCCCCGGGTTCATCCCGCCGGAGCGCGACATCGCCGGCGTGCTGGACCGGGTGTTCGCGGACGCCGACCAGCGGATCATCGTGGCGAGTTTCGCGAGCCACGTGCACCGCATCCAGCAGGTGCTGGACACGGCGTACGCGTACGAGCGCAAGGTCGCCTTCGTCGGCCGCTCGATGGTCCGCAACATGGGCGTGGCCCGCGACCTCGGCTACCTGAAGGTGCCCGCTGGCCTCGTCGTCGACGTCAAGACGCTCGACGACCTGCGCCCGGACGAAGTCGTGCTGGTATGCACGGGTTCGCAGGGCGAGCCGATGGCCGCGCTGTCGCGCATGGCCAATCGCGACCACCAGCAAATCCGCATCGTGCAGGGCGACACGGTCGTGCTCGCGTCGTCGCTGATTCCGGGCAACGAGACCGCGGTCTTCCGGGTCATCAACGGGCTCACGCGCTGGGGTGCCAACGTCGTGCACAAGGGCAACGCCAAGGTGCATGTGTCGGGTCACGCGTCGGCGGGCGAACTGCTGTACTTCTTCAACATCGCCAAGCCCCGCAACTTCATGCCGGTGCACGGTGAGTGGCGCCACTTGCGGGCGGCCGCCGACCTGGCGCACAAGACCGGCGTCCGCAAGGACCGCATCGTGATCGCCGAGGACGGCGTCGTGGTCGACCTGGTCGAGGGCGTCGCCCGCATCACGGGCAAGGTCCAGGCGGGGTACGTGTACGTCGACGGCCTGTCGGTCGGCGACGTCACCGAGTCCTCGCTCAAGGACCGCCGGATCCTCGGCGACGAGGGCTTCGTGTCGGTCTTCCTGGTCGTCGACTCGTCGACCGGCAAGGTCGTCGGCGGTCCGCAGATCACCGCGCGCGGGTCCGGCATCGACGACGCCAAGTTCGACGACGTGATCCCGCGTATCGAGGACGTCCTGACGAAGGCGGCGGCGGATGGTGTGGCCGAGCCGTACCAGTTGCAGCAGCAGGTGCGCCGCGTCGTCGGGAAGTGGGTCAGCGACACGTTCCGCCGCCGGCCGATGATCCTGCCGGTGGTCGTCGAGGTGTGAGACACCGCGAGGCAAGGGCCGCAGGGCCGTAGGCCCGGTACGACCTTCAAGGGGGCCCGAGACGGTACGCCGTCACGGGCCCCTTTGCGTTCGCTCCGCGCACCGGCACTGCGCGGGTTTGCGGCAGCCCTTAGGTCGGCCTCGCCCGCCAACCCGTCCCTTCCGCCGTCCAGTCCGCTCCCGCGTCTCTTCCAGGCCGGTCTTCCCGTCGTCCTCGTCCAGCCGGGCTCGATCCGGCGCTACTTTCGCCCCGCCCAGCGTGATCTTGTAATCCTGGTTGGGCCTGTGGGCGTGTCGCCGACCGGTTGTGCGACCCCGACGTCCGCCGGCCGTCAATGCCCGTCGAGACGACCGGCGTGCCATCCGGATTCCTGCGCGAACTACCCCGCCAAACCCGGCAAATCCCCACTCGCCGGTGTGATGATCTGCCTTCTCTGCGTGCCCACGGGACCTCCGTAGCGTCAGCCGTGCCCCGGGAATCGACCCGCGGCACGACGCTCAGGAGGAGCCATGCGTTCCATCTCCCGTATCGCCCGCCGCAGCCGTACGCGCGCCGCGGTGATCATGCTGTCCGGCGCGGTGGCGGCGGGTGCCGGCATCGTCGCCCCGACCGCGGGCGCGTCCGCCCACGCCGCCGGGACGCAGGTCTCCGCGGCGCCGCGGTGCAACTTCGTCCCGCAGGACTTCCGTCCGGAGTTGGGGGAGAGCTCCGAGGGTGAGGCGGTCGCCCAGGTGCAGTGCCTGATCACCACGCGGTCGGCCTACACGAAGAAGTTCGACGTGTCGGGGATCTACGGCCCGGAGACCACGCGCGCCGTGCTGTGGGTCCAGAAGTGCAACAAGGTCACCGAGACCGGGTACACCGATCCGGCCACCTGGAAGGTCCTCTACCGGGCGAAGAAGGGCTGCGGCAAGTCCGCCGCCACCAAGCCGCCTGCCAAGCCCGTCACCAAGCCACCGGCCAAGCCCACCAAGCCCGCCACAACCAAGCCGACCAAGCCGGCCAAGCCCACGAAGCCGGCCAAGCCCGCCGGCGCCACCAAGCCCGGTAAGCCGACCACGACCAAGCCGACCAAGCCGAGTACCCCGACAAAGCCGGCCAAGCCCGTGGCCTACGCCGCACCGTTCGACATCGGCGGCGGGGAACTGCCGTGGGACCAGCGCCTGGTGTGATGAGCGGAACGCAAGGGCCCACCTGTGGACGGCGCGCCGCGCCGCCGTCCGCAGGTGCCCACACTGACGGCATGCCCGGCGATGTCGATCTCACGGACCTGTTCTCCAAACCCTTCACGGCCGCGCAAGCCGCAGAGCGTGGCTTCAGCCTGTCGGTGCTCAGGCGCTGGTTGCGCAACGGCGACATCCGGCGCGTCGTGCAAGGGGTGTACGTCGGCAGCCATCTGCCCGACACACCCACGCTCCGCGCCAAGGCGGTCGCCGCCTTCCTCCCCGGTGCCGTCATCTGTGGGCGAACCGCGGCCTGGATATGGGGGATCGGGGCCGCCGGCACGCACGACGACAAAGGCAAGCCCCTGCCGGCCGAGTTCGCCGTGCCGTCCGGGACCACGCTGCCCCGCCGCAACGGGTGTCTGGGGCGGATCAGGAACTTCGAGAAGGGAGACGTGACCACCGTCGCGGGGGTGCAAGTGACGACACCTCTGCGTACCGCCGCCGACGTCGCCCGTACGGAACCACTCCCGGAGGGCATTGCGATCCTGGACGCCTTCCTGCATCAACGCCAGGTGAGCAAACGCCAACTGGAGTCCATGGCGGGGCGATTCGCCGGGTTCGCCGGGGTGCGGCGCCTGACCGAGGCCGTACGCCTGGCGGACGCGGGCAGCACGGGGCCGGAGGAGACCCGGCTTCGCCTGTCCCTCGCGGAGGCAGGGGTGCCGCCGGCCGAACCGGGCTGGCGGGTCATGTCCGCCTTCGGCCGTGTTCTGCACCGCTTCTCACTGGCCTGGCCGGATCTCCATCTCGCGGCAGACGTGGAGCCGCCAAGGAAACCGACCGCACTCGCCGGAGCTCCGGACCCATCGACGACGTTCCACGGCCCATCTGCCGTGTCACGGGCAGACGTTGGTGAACGAGCGGCACCGTCCGCACCGGACGGCATCCCCGCCATCCGGGTCCGCAGCCGCAGTATCGGCGGCGTCACCTGGCGCGTCGTGGAGTGCGGCGCGGGCGAAGTCACCGCCAATCGAGACATCGTGGTCGCCCACGTGCGCCACGAACTGATGACCCGTTCCACCGCAGGCCCTGAGCCTGCCCGACAAGCGGCCTGAACGCGCCCTGGCGCCACCTGCCCCCCAGGTGACGCGACGGGGGAGCGCCTTCAGGCCAGGGCGCGCCCGACCAGCCCCCCTCGGGCGCGCCCGCCGGGCCGTCGAGACTGCACGCGGGGCCGCTAGAAGATGGTCCGAACTCGGGTAGGCGGCGTCGACTGCTCAGTTCTCGGCGACGCGGAGGACGACGATGGCCATGTCGTCGCGTGCGGGTTCGGCGGCGAAGGCTTCGACCGCCCGGTGGACGCGGGCGGCGACCGCGCCGGCGGTGAGACCGGTGCACCCCGCCAGCACTGTGGCGAGGCCGTCCTCGCCCATCATGCGGCTGCCCTCGCGGCGTTCGGTGACGCCGTCGGTGACACACAGCAGTACGTCGCCCGGGTCGAGGTCGACGGTCTCCGAGACCAGATCCAGTTCGTCCAGCACACCGAGCAACGGCTGTGGTGTGGCCACCTGTTCGACGGTTCCGTCGGGACGTAGCCGGAGCGGAAGGGGGTGTCCGGCCGACACCAGGTTGAGGCGTACGCCGCCGCCGTCGCGGTGGGTGATGTGGCCGTGGAGCAGCGTGAGGAAGCGGCTGCGCGGACCCTCGTCCAGGATCGCGGTGTTGAGGCGCTGCAGCACCGCGGGGACGGGCATGCCCTCGCGGGCCAGCAGGCGCAGGGCCTGGCGGGCGAGGCCGGTGACGGCCGCCGCCTCGGGGCCGGTGCCGCAGACATCGCCGATCGCGAAGCCCCACAGGTCGGGACCGATGGTGAACAAGTCGTAGAAGTCGCCGCCGACTTCGTTGCTCTCGCCGGACGCCTGGTAGACCACCTCGACGTCCAGGCCCGGCACCTGCGGCAGGTCGGGCGGCAGGAGGCTGCGCTGCAGGGCCTGGCTGGTGGCACTGCGCTCGGAGTACAGGCGGGCGTTGTCCATCGCGAGTGCGGCCCTGCGCGACAGGTCCTCGGCGAGCTCCAGGGTTTCGCGCCGGAAGCGTTCGCCGGTCGCGTTGCCCAGGGTCAGCATGCCGATGCCGCGGCCTCGGGCGACCAGCGGGAGGGACACCACCTCGCCGGTCACCAGGTCCTCGTGCTGCGCCGCGGCTTCCGGGCCCAGGCGCCGCAGCCCCGGCCACGCTCGGGCACCCGGCGTCGGGTGGGCGCGCGGCGGGTCGGCCTTGTCCAACAACTCGCGGAGGTCGTCGATGCGCATCTCGTCGGTGTGCCAGACACAGCTGAGGGTCGGGTCATGACCCTCGCCGATCGTGTGCACGGCACACCACGTCGCCAGCCGGGGGACGACGATCTGCGCGACCATCGCCAGCGTCATCTCCGGGTCGAGGGTGCCGGCGAGCAGGTCGGAGGCCTCGGCGAGGAACGACAGCGAGCCGCGGCGGACCCGTTCGAGTTCGGACAGCCGCGCGCTCTCCACGGACAGCGAGATGCGGTCGGCCGCACGTTGCAGGCGCGCCGCGGCGTCGTTGTCGAAGTGCGACGGCGATTCCGAGGCGACGCCGAGCGTGCCGGTCAGTCGGCCCTCGACCTTGAGCGGAGCGGTGACGGCGGAGCGCATGACGGTGTCGGCGAGCAGCGGGACGGCATCGCGGACCGCCTCGGCGTCGTCGTGGACCGCGGGCATGCGTGCGGTGCCGAAGCGGCCGGTCGTGGTCTCCACCGGCACCCGGGCGAACCGCTGTTGCGCGGAGCCGAGGCCGGTGGTGGCGCGAACCTCCATCTCGCTCTCGTCGTCGGTGGCGATGAGCACGAACGCGGCGTCGCCGTCGAGGAGATCGCGGGCGCGCTCGATGGCACGCTGCAGGAGGTCGTCGAGTCCGGGGCGGTTCGCGCCGTCGAGGCCGTCCCATTCCGCGTCGGTGGGCGGCGGCACCGGTGTGCGTCCGGCGGCCGCCGCGGCGCGGTTCTCCAGCACCGCCCGGGCCCGGGCGGGGACGGCCAGCAGGACGAGCTGGGGGTTGTCCGACGCGTCGCGCAGGCGCACGTGCGAGGCGAAGACCCGTACGGGGCGTCCTTCGCCGTGCCGGATGTCGTACATGCCCTGCCAGCGGGACAGTTCGAGCATCGCCGCGAACGGGAGGTCGGCGTCCGAGTTGTCGGGGGTGTGCGGCCAGTCGACCAGTTCGGACAGGCGCATGCCCACCGCGTCCTGTGCCGAGCGGCCGAACAGGTCCGCGGCGTCCACGTTCCAGTGCGTCACGCGCTGGTGCGCGTCGGCGTGCACGACCGCGACGCGGACGGGTGTGTCCGCGCCGGGCAGCACATGCGTGGGCAGGGTCGGTCCGGCCAGGCTGGTGGCGGACCCGCCGTCGGGCAGGTCGAGGCGGAACCACACCTGCTTGACGGACTTGGTGTACTCCACGCCCCACGCCGAGGCGATCGACGCAGACAGGAAGAGGCCGCGGCCGCTTTCGTCGTCGGCGTCGAAGACGCCCACCGGAGCGGGCAGCTCCAGGGTCGGGTAGCGGTCGACGACCTCGATCTGCACGGCGGCGTCGTACCGCACGCAGGACACCTCGGTGGCGGTGCCGGCGTGCACGATGGCATTGGTCACAAGCTCGCTGACGAGCAGGACGGCGTCGTCCACGACCCCCGCCGCGTCCCACTCGGTCAGGGTCTGGCGGACGAAGGATCGCGCGGCGGCCACCGAACGGCCCTCAGGGGCGAACGTGGCGCTCACTCTCGCGGTGACGACCATGTCGGTTTCCGGATCCATGTGCATCCTGCGACGTCGGTGATTGCGGTGGCGCGACCTCGCTGCCCTTCCCGATCTGTCTCGTGGCGAACTGTCGCGATCAGGTGTTATGCCTGGTTCACGACAATTCTGCGGACCTGTCTCGTTGTGCCACGGCTTGACTACCAGGCGCAACGTAGTCACGCGGCAGCTCCGCACATTACCGCGTCGCCGCGACACGGGCGCAGGTCCTTGACGAACATTGACCCCTGTGTACGGCCGTCGGACCTGGGGACTCGGCCCTGCGCCGCGTGGGATGGTGGAAGACTGCCGCTATCAGCGGCGACCGCCCCACCCGGGCCGAGGGACCGGGCGGGCGCCGGGGCCGGGTGGAGGAATCTCGAGATGGCGAACGCTTCCAGGCGGGACGGACGCGCCGCAGGCGCGGCGAAGGGTGTGGGCAAGGCTGCCGGCGGCAGCTCGGCCAAGGCACCGGGAAACTCGCGCAAGGGCGTGCCGCAGGACGAAGCTCCGGGCGCGGGCGGCGGTGTCGCGACCGCCCGTCGCGACGACGAGCGTGAGTTGCGCCAGCTGCTCGACGCGCTGACCGCGGTACGCGACGGCAATTTCCGGCGCCGCCTGTCCGTGTCGAGCGACGGGCTCATGGGCGAGATCTCGGCGGTCTTCAACGACGTCGTGGACCGCAACCAGCACCTGGCCAACGAGCTGGCCCGGGTCCGCCGCGTGGTCGGCCGCGAGGGGAAGCTGAGCGAGCGGTTCGTGCCCGGCCCGGGGGAGGGCGCCTGGGCGACCAGCTTCGACGCCGCGAACGCCCTGGTCGACGACCTGGTCCGGCCGACCGTCGAGGTCGGCCGGGTGCTCGCCGCGGTCGCCGAGGGCGACCTGTCGCAGCGGATGGACCAGCGCATCGGCGACCAGCCGCTGCGCGGTGAGTTCAACCGCATGGGCCGTACGGTCAACGGCCTGGTGGACCAGTTGTCCGCGTTCACCAACGAGGTCACCCGGGTGGCGCGCGAGGTCGGCACCGAGGGCAAGCTCGGCGGCCAGGCGCAGGTGCGCGGCGTCTCCGGAAGCTGGAAGGACCTCACCGACTCGGTCAACACGATGGCCAGCCGACTGACCCTGCAGGTCCGCGACATCGCACTGGTCACCACCGCGGTGGCGAAGGGCGACCTGTCGCGCAAGGTGACCGTCGAGGTCGCCGGCGAGATGCTGGAGCTCAAGAACACCGTCAACACCATGGTCGACCAGCTCTCCGGCTTCGCCGACGAAGTGACCCGCATGGCCCGGGAGGTCGGTACCGAGGGGCGCCTCGGCGGCCAGGCCCGCGTCGAAGGGGTCTCCGGTACCTGGAAGGACCTGACGGACTCGGTCAACGTCATGGCGGGCAACCTCACCGCCCAGGTACGCGACATCGCGCAGGTGACCACAGCCGTCGCGTACGGCGACCTGACCCAGCGCATCACCGTGTCGGCGCGCGGTGAGATGGCCCAGCTCGCCGAGACCATCAACTCCATGACCGGGACCCTGCGGACCTTCGCGTCGGAGGTGACCCGCGTGGCCCGCGAGGTCGGCTTCGAGGGCCGACTCGGCGTCCAGGCCCAGGTGCCCGGCGTGGCCGGCACCTGGAAGGACCTGACGGACAACGTCAACACGGCGTTCTTCAACCTGACCGCCCAGGTACGCGACATCGCGCAGGTCACCACCGCGGTCGCGCAGGGTGATCTGTCGCAGAAGATCACGGTGGACGTCTCCGGCGAGATGCTGGAGCTGAAGAACACCGTGAACACGATGGTCGACCAACTGTCCGCGTTCGCGTCCGAAGTCACCCGCGTCGCCCGCGAGGTCGGCAGCGACGGCATCCTGGGCGGCCAGGCCCAGGTGCCCGGCGTCGCCGGAACGTGGAAGGACCTGACCGACTCCGTCAACTTCATGGCCGGCAACCTCACCGGCCAGGTCCGCAACATCGCCCAGGTGTCCACAGCCGTCGCCCGCGGCGACCTGTCGCAAAAGATCACGGTGGACGTCTCCGGCGAGATGCTGGAGCTGAAGAACACCGTCAACACGATGGTCGACCAACTGTCCGCGTTCGCGTCCGAAGTCACCCGCGTCGCGCGAGAAGTGGGCAGCGACGGCATTCTCGGCGGCCAGGCGCGCGTCGTGCCCGGGGTCGCCGGCGTCTGGCTCGACCTGACCGACTCGGTGAACTTCATGGCCGGGAACCTCACCGGCCAGGTCCGCAACATCGCCGACGTGACCACCGCGGTCGCGCGCGGCGACCTGTCCAAGAAGATCGACGTCGACGCGCGCGGCGAGATCCTCGAACTCAAGAACACCGTCAACACGATGGTCGACCAGCTGTCGGCCTTCGCGTCCGAGGTGACCCGTGTCGCCCGCGAGGTGGGCACCGAAGGCATCCTGGGCGGCCAGGCGCAGGTTCTCGGCCTCGGCGGTGTGTGGCGCGACCTGACGTACTCCGTGAACTTCATGGCGGGCAACCTCACGGGGCAGGTGCGCAGCATCGCGTCCGTGGCCACCGCCGTTGTACAGGGTGACCTGTCGCAGAAGATCACGGTCGACGCGCGCGGCGAGATCCTGGAGCTCAAGACCACGATCAACACGATGGTCGACCAGCTGTCCGCGTTCGCCGGCGAGGTGACCCGTGTGGCCCGCGAGGTCGGCACCGAAGGCCGCCTCGGCGGGCAGGCCGACGTCAAGGGCGTCTCGGGTACGTGGAAGGACCTCACCGAGTCCGTCAACGTCATGGCGAGCAACCTGACGGGCCAGGTGCGCAGCATCGCCGAGGTCACCACCGCGGTCGCCAGGGGCGACCTCACCCAGAAGATCATGGTCGACGCGCGCGGCGAGATCCTGGAACTCAAGGACACCATCAACACGATGGTCGACCAGCTCTCCGCGTTCGCCGACGAAGTGACGCGGGTGGCGCGCGAGGTGGGTACGGAGGGCATCCTCGGCGGCCAGGCGCGCGTACGCGGGGTGTCGGGTACCTGGAAGGACCTGACGGACAACGTCAACTCGATGGGCAACAACCTGACCAGTCAGGTCCGCAACATCGCGCAGGTCGCCACCGCGGTCGCCGACGGCGACCTGTCGCAGAAGATCACCGTCGACGCCCGCGGCGAGGTCCTCGAACTGAAGAACACCATCAACACGATGGTCGACACCCTGCGCGCGTTCGCCGACGAAGTGACGCGGGTGGCGCGCGAGGTGGGTACGGAGGGCATCCTCGGCGGCCAGGCGCACGTGCCCGGGGTGGCGGGGACCTGGAAGGACCTCACCGACAACGTCAACTCGATGGCGGACAATCTCACGGGCCAGGTCCGGAGTATCGCCGAGGTCACCACGGCGGTCGCCCGAGGCGACCTGTCGCAGAAGATCACCGTCGACGCGCGCGGCGAGATCCTGGAGCTCAAGACCACGATCAACACGATGGTCGACCAGCTGTCCGCGTTCGCCGGTGAGGTCACCCGTGTGGCCCGCGAGGTGGGCACCGACGGAATCCTCGGCGGCCAGGCCGAGGTCGAGGGCGTCTCGGGCACCTGGAAGCAGCTGACCGAGAACGTGAACGAACTGGCCGGGAACCTGACCCGCCAGGTGCGTGCCATCGCCGAGGTCGCCACCGCGGTGACCCGCGGCGACCTGACCCTCCAGATCGACGTCGACGCGCGCGGCGAGATCCTGGAGCTCAAGGACAACATCAACCAGATGATCGCCAACCTCGGCGAGACGACGCGGGCCAACCGCGAGCAGGACTGGCTCAAGACCAACCTCGCGCGCATCTCCGGCCTGATGCAGGGCCGCCGCGACCTGATGGCGGTCGCCGCGCTCATCATGAGCGAGCTGACCCCGGTGGTGTCCGCCCAGCACGGCGCCTTCTTCCTCGCCGAGCCGACCGTCGAGGACCGCATCGAGCTGCGCCTGATCGCCAGCTACGGCTACCAGAACGGCGGCGCCCCGACGCGCTTCCGGCTCGGCCAGTCGCTGGTCGGCCAGGCCGCGCTGGAGAAGCGGTCGATCCTCGTCGAGAAGGCGCCGCCCGGCTACATCAAGATCTCCTCGGGCCTCGGCGAGGCGTCCCCGGTCAATGTGGTCGTGCTCCCGGTGCTGTTCGAAGACCAACTGCTCGGCGTCCTGGAACTGGCCTCGTTCAGCGCGTTCACCCAGGTGCACCGCAACTTCCTGGAGCAGCTCAACGAGCAGATCGGCGTCACGGTCAACACGATCATGGCGAACTCGCGTACCGAGATGCTGCTCGCCGAGTCGCAGCGGCTGACCGAGGAGCTGCAGGAGCGGTCCGAGGAACTCCAGCGCCAGCAGGGCGAGTTGCGGCACTCCAACGCCGAACTCGAGGACAAGGCCGAGCTGCTGGCCCGGCAGAACCGCGACATCGAGATCAAGAACAGCGAGATCGAGCAGGCCCGCAAGGCGCTGGAGGAGCGCGCCGAGCAGCTCGCGCTTTCGTCGCGCTACAAGTCCGAGTTCCTCGCGAACATGTCGCACGAACTGCGGACCCCGCTCAACAGCCTGCTGATCCTCGCCAAGCTGCTCGCCGACAACGTCGAGGGCAACCTCACCCGCAAGCAGGTGGAGTTCTCCGAGACCATCCACGCGGCCGGTTCGGACCTGCTGCAACTGATCAACGACATCCTCGACCTGTCCAAGGTGCAGGCCGGGAAGATGGACGTACGACCGGCACGGATCGCGCTGGTCCAGCTCATGGACTACGTCGAGGCCACCATCCGCCCGCTGACCTCCGAGAAGGGGTTGGACTTCACCGTCCACGTCTCGTCCGAGGTGCCGGCCACGCTCTACACGGACGAGCAGCGCCTCCAGCAGGTGCTGCGCAACCTGCTGTCGAACGCGGTCAAGTTCACCGACAGCGGGTCCGTCGAGGTGGTGATCCGGCTCACCGACGACATCCCGGTCAGCGGCGGCGACCTGGAGGACGCCGAGCAGGCCATCGCCTTCTCCGTGGTCGACACCGGGATCGGGATCGCGGAGGACAAGCTCAAGGTCATCTTCGAGGCGTTCCAGCAGGCCGACGGCACGACCAGCCGCCGCTACGGCGGCACCGGCCTCGGGTTGTCGATCAGCCGGGAGATCGCCTGGCTGCTCGGCGGCGAGATCCACGCCGAGAGCGAGCCGGGCCGCGGCAGCACGTTCACGCTCTACATCCCGCTCGACAACGTGCTCGCGGAGGACGACCCGACGCCCGTCGGCGTGGCCCTGGCCCGCCAGGGCGGGGTCCACGGGGAGACCCGGCAGATCGCCGCGCCCTCCGAGGCGCCGGCGGGCGCGGTCGAGGCACCGCGCCGTGCCCCCAACGCCCCCGCGCGCCGCCGCGTCCTGGCGGTCGAGGAGCCGCGCCAGGACGGCGGCCCGATCGTCACGACACTCGCCGGACTCGGCGACCAGGTGGAGGTGGCGACCGCGGCGACGGCCTCCGAGGCCACCGCGGCGGTCGAGCTGTTCGCCCCCGCGTGCATCGTGGTCGACCTGAGGCTGGCCGAGGAGGGCGCCTGGCGGCTCCTGGACGCACTGACGGACCGCGTCGATCTGGAGGACGTCCCGGTACTGGTGCACATCCCAGGGCGCCCCACCCGCTCCGAGGCGGCCCGCCTGCGCGGGTACCGGCGCCGCATCGCCACCCTGCACCGGGTCTCGTCGCCGGACGCACTCGCCGACTTCGTCGCGGACGTGGCGCGGCCCACACCCGCGGAGGCCCGGACCAAGCCGGCCGTGCAGCCGTTCGAGGGGGCCTTCCATGGCGAAAAGGTGCTCATCGTCGACGACGACGTCCGCAATGTGTTCGCTCTCACAAGCGTGCTGGAGCAGTACGGCCTTGTGGTCACCTACGCGGAGAACGGCCGCGAGGGAATCGAGAAACTTCAGGCGGAAGAGGACATCGCCATCGTCCTGATGGACATCATGATGCCGGAGATGGACGGATACGCCACGACTTCGGCCATCCGGCGTATGCCGCAGTACGCTGGACTGCCGATTGTTGCGCTGACGGCGAAGGCGATGAAGGGCGACCAGGAGAAGAGCATTGCCTCCGGTGCGTCCGACTATGTGGCCAAGCCCGTGGACACCGCGCACCTCCTCGGCCTCATCCGCACCTGGCTGGAACAGTGAGGTGGGGCAGGGGAGTTGACGCTGTCCGGCATGTCCGGTTCCCTGACGAATAGTGCATTGTCGTGCCAGGGCTCCGGGCCCGCCCGGGAACCCTGGGGGTGTCGGCGGCGTTGAATCCGTGGGAGGGTTCTGCGGGGTTTTCCGACACCGTACGTTGGTTTTCGGTTACGCCGTGCGGTCGTCGCTTCCGGAACCGCCTGCCTCGGCCCGGCCGAGAGCACTACCATGACCGGGACGACCACAGACCTCGACCAGTATGTGTACGAAGCGGCAGAACACTGAGCCAGAGACGAGCGGAGCCGACCGGGACGCGGGCATGCCCGGGTCGCCGGATCGAAGAGGGTGGGCCATGACGGAGAAGGCCAAGATCCTCCTGGTCGATGACCGTCAGGAGAACCTCCTCGCACTGGAGGCGATCCTGTCCGCACTGGATCAGACCCTCGTGCGCGCCCACTCGGGCGAGGAGGCGTTGAAGGCGCTGCTCACGGACGAGTTCGCGGTCATCCTGCTGGACGTGCAGATGCCCGGCATGGACGGATTCGAGACAGCCGCGCACATCAAGCGGCGCGAGAAGACCCGGGACATCCCGATCATCTTCCTGACCGCCATCAACCACGGGCCGCACCACACCTTCCGCGGATACGCGGCGGGTGCGGTCGACTACATCTCCAAGCCGTTCGACCCGTGGGTGCTGCGCGCCAAGGTCGCCGTGTTCGTCGACCTCTACAAGAAGAACTGCCAGCTGCGCGAGCAGGCGGCGCTGCTGCGCGGCCGCCTGGACGCGGTGCCGGGGGAGACCCGCACCGGCGACGTGCTGGCCGAGCTCTTCACGCGCCTCACGGCGCTGGAGGAGAGCGCGGACGGCATGGCCAAGCAGGTCGAGCTGTCCGAGGACCCGTCCTTGACCGCGTCGGCGAACCAGGTCCTCAGCCGAGTGGCCAGGCTCCGTGCCGCCCTGGACGCCCTCGTCCCGGCTCCCGCGGGCCACGGCGGCCCGCCGCCCGCGGACCAGCGCCAGTCCACCCCGCCCGCGGCACGCCGTCCTCCCGACGCCACCTCCTGATCGCGCGTCCCGGTCGCCTGCCCCGAGCCACCCGTCCTGAGCCACCCGCGCCGAGCCGGTACGCCCCCTCCTGACGGGCCCGCGCCGACCGTCCCCGAGGTGCCGCACGGCCACCGGAACGAATGGGGCGGACCGGGTGGGAGCGGGCGACACGCGCCGGTGAGTTCGTTGTGACACGTGAGACGCGCGTGCCCGGGGGGTAGCCTCGCTTTTATGGCCACGCGTACGTCCGGCGGCGGCGCCCGCACCGGCGGCGCCGCGAAGAAGAAGGCACCGGCCAAGAAGCCGGCGCCTCCGCCGCCGCCGCCCAAGAAGGGCGTGTTCGAGAAGATCGGGGATCTGGTCTTCCGCGCGGTCAAGGGCATCTGGCTCGGCATCGCACACGCCCTCGGCGGGGTCTTCCGCAGCATCGGGCAGGGTGCGCGAGGGCTGGATCCGGCGCACCGCAGGGACGGGCTCGGCCTGGCCCTCTTCGGTCTCGCGATCGTGGTCGCCGCCGGTGTGTGGGGCAACGTCGACGGTCCGGTGGGCGACCTGGTGGACGCCGTGGTCGCCGGGCTCGTCGGGCGGCTGGACGTCCTGGTCCCGTTCCTGGTGGCCGCGCTCGCGATCCGCGTCCTGCGGCACCCCGAACTCGTCGACGCGACCGGCCGCATCGTCATCGGCTGCACGGCGCTGGTGGCCGGCGTCCTCGGCATGATCCACGTCGGTTCCGGCACCCCGCGGCCCGGCGACGGCGCCACCGCGATGCGCACCGCCGGCGGCTTCGTCGGGTACGTCTTCTCCGCCCCGCTGGTGGAGTCCGTCACCAAGTGGGCGGCCATACCGCTGCTCCTCCTCGTCATCTTCTTCGGCCTGCTGGTCGTCACCGCGACGCCGATCGCGTCGGTTCCCTACCGGTTGCGCGGCTACCTGGGCTTCCCCGGCGGGGAGGAGATGTACGACGAGTACGACCCGTACGACGACGAGTACGAGGACGACGTCCGTGCCGAGCCCCTGGAAGAGGAGCCACGTCGCGGGCGCAGACGCTCCACCCCTGCCGCCGACCCCCTCGCGAAGCAGGCCCCCGAGGGCGAGGACGAGGCCCCGCGCCGCGCCCGCCCCCGCCGCCGGCAGGGCGCCATGGGCAAGGGCCCCGACCCCATCGACGTCGCCGCCGCGGCGGCCGCCGCGCTGGACGCCGCGGCACTCCCGGTCCCCTCGGCGCGCAGCCGCAAGACCGTTCCGGACAACACGCGCAAGGCGCCGCCGCACAGCCCGGCGCCGCCGCGCAGCGAGCAGTTGCGGCTCTCCGGCGACGTGACCTACCACCTGCCGGCCAGCGACCTGCTGACGCGTGGTGGCCCTGGCAAGGCCCGCAGCAAGGCCAACGACGACGTCGTCGCCGCGCTGACCCAGGTTTTCGAGCAGTTCAACGTCGACGCGCAGGTCACCGGCTTCACGCGCGGTCCCACGGTGACGCGCTACGTGGTCGAGCTGGGCCCGGCGGTCAAGGTCGAGCGGATCACCGCACTCGCCAAGAACATCGCGTACGCGGTCGCCAGCGCCGATGTGCGCATCATCAGCCCGATCCCCGGCAAGTCCGCCGTCGGCATCGAGATTCCGAACACCGACCGCGAGATGGTCAACCTCGGCGACGTGCTGTGCTCGGACGAGGCGGTCACCGACCTCCACCCGATGCTGGTCGCGCTCGGCAAGGACGTCGAGGGCGGCTTCGTCGTCGCGAACCTCGCCAAGATGCCGCACGTGCTCGTCGCGGGCGCCACCGGCGCGGGCAAGTCGTCCTGCATCAACGGCCTGATCACCTCGATCATGATGCGCGCGACACCGGACGAGGTACGCCTCGTGCTGGTCGACCCCAAGCGCGTGGAGCTGACCGCGTACGAGGGCATCCCGCACCTGATCACCCCGATCATCACCAACCCGAAGCGCGCCGCGGAGGCCCTCCAGTGGGTCGTCCGCGAGATGGACATGCGCTACGACGACCTGGCGAACTTCGGGTTCCGGCACGTCGACGACTTCAACAAGGCCCTGCGGTCCGGCAAGTTGACCACGCCGCCCGGCAGCGAACGCGAACTGACGCCGTACCCCTACCTGTTGGTGATCGTCGACGAGCTGGCCGACCTGATGATGGTGGCGCCGCGCGACGTCGAGGACTCGATCGTGCGCATCACCCAGCTGGCCCGCGCGGCCGGCATCCACCTGGTGCTCGCGACGCAGCGGCCGAGCGTGGACGTCGTGACCGGGCTGATCAAGGCCAACGTGCCGTCGCGGCTGGCGTTCGCGACGAGCTCGCTCGCCGACAGCCGGGTGATCCTCGACCAGCCGGGCGCCGAGAAGTTGATCGGCAAGGGTGACGGACTGTTCCTCCCAATGGGTGCCAACAAACCGGTGCGCATGCAGGGTGCGTACGTCACCGAGGCCGAGGTCGAGGCGGTCGTCCGGCACTGCAAGGAGCAGCTGCAGCCGGAGTACCGCGAGGACGTCGCGGAGGCGGCCGGTCCGAAGAAGCAGATCGACGAGGAGATCGGCGACGACCTCGACCTGCTGTGCCAGGCCGCGGAGTTGGTGGTCTCCACGCAGTTCGGTTCGACCTCGATGCTGCAGCGCAAATTGCGCGTAGGGTTCGCCAAGGCGGGCCGGCTGATGGACCTGATGGAGTCGCGCGGGATCGTCGGTCCGAGTGAGGGTTCCAAGGCCCGCGATGTGCTCATCAAGCCGGATGAACTTGATCAGGTGTTGAGCACGCTGCGCGGGGAATGAGCAAAAATAGTCAACTCATGATCATCTGTGTTTCAGCTGAGCTACAAGGCGCCTGTGAGGCCACTCAGCCGCGAAACCACCGTTCCGCCCAGCCCTAGACTGATTTCCGCCGCAGTGGCTGCACGCTCGGAGGCGCGCTCGTGTCCATCGGTCAGACTCTCGCCGACGCCCGCACCAAAGCGGGACTCACCGTCGATCAGGTGAGTGAGGTCACGCGCATCAGGCAGCCCCTGGTGGAGGCGATCGAGCACGACGACTTCGCGGCCTGCGGCGGCGACTTCTACGCTCGCGGCCACATCCGCTCGTTCGCCCGCGCGGTCGACACCGACCCCGAGCCGCTGCTCGCCGAGTACGACGCGCGCTACGGCAGCGGCCCGGTGCCGAGCCCCACGGTGATCTTCGAACCCGAACGGGTCAAACCCGAGCGGCGGATCGCCCCGAACTGGACCGCCGCGATGGCCGCCGCGGTCGTCGCCGTGATCGGCTTCGTCGCGTTCCAGGTGTTCAGTGGCAAGGACGACGACAAGGGCAGTACGGCGACCGCCACGCCCACCCCGCCGCCGCCCGCCACCCAGGCCGCCCCGGTTCCGCCGCCCCCCGCGCCCCCGCAGGAGGTCGTCGCGCAGGCGCCGGTCGACGTCAAGGTCCGCATCGACGCGGTCACCGGCTCCACCTGGGCCAGCGTCACCAACAGCGCGGGCAAAGAGGTGTTCGACGGCGTCATCGCCAAGGGCAAGGGCCAGGAGTTCACCGATCCCACCCAGCTCAAGGTGGTCCTCGGCAACGGCCCGGCCGCCCGGCTCAACGTGAACGGCAAGGACCTCGGCCCGGCGAGCATCAAGGACCACGTCGTACGCTTCACCTTCAAGCCCGGCGATCCCCAGCAGGGCTGATCCGGCGCCCCGGGCCGCTCCGACGACCCGAACCGCCGCCGGAATGCTTCCCGCGTCGGGTCCGGGTCCCGTCCTGACGTAGGCTTTCCGGCATGCCCGCCCCCCGCACCGCGTCCGATGAACGCCCCGCAGACCACGCCGCAGACTCCGTTGCCGCCACGGCGGGCGGCGGTCGCACCGTGGCGTTGGTCACGCTCGGCTGCGCCCGCAACGAGGTCGACTCCGAGGAGCTGGCCGGGCGGCTGGAAGCGGACGGCTGGCGCCTCACCGAAGACGCCTCGGACGCCTCGGTCGTCCTCGTCAACACCTGCGGCTTCGTCGAGTCCGCGAAGAAGGACTCCATCGACACCGTCCTGGAGGCCGCCGACCTGAAGAAGGACGGCGGCCCCACGCAAGCGGTCGTCGCCGTCGGCTGCATGGCCGAGCGCTACGGCGACCAACTCGCGGGCGCGCTGCCCGAGGCCGACGCGGTGCTCGGCTTCGACGACTACGAGGACATCGCGGGTCGGCTCCGCGCGATCCTCGCGGGCGAGAAGCACACCTCGCACGTACCGCGCGACCGCCGCAAGCTGCTGCCGCTGAGTCCCGCCGAGCGGCAGGACGCCGCCGGAGCCGTCCCGGGCCACGGGGACACCGAGCGCGCCGACGCGGCCGTCCCCGAGGACCTTCCCGAGGGCGTCGCCCCCGCGTCCGGTCCGCGCACCCTGCGCCGGCGCCTCGGCGACGGGCCGGTGGCCTCGGTCAAGCTCGCGTCCGGCTGCGACCGCCGTTGCTCGTTCTGCGCGATTCCGTCCTTCCGCGGCTCGTTCCTGTCGCGGCGGCCGACCGACCTGCTGGACGAGGCGCGCTGGCTCGCCTCGGAGGGCGTGCGCGAAATCGTGCTGGTGAGCGAGAACTCCACGTCGTACGGCAAGGACCTGGGCGACATCCGCCTCCTGGAGACGCTGCTGCCCGAACTCGCCGCCGTCGAAGGCATCGAGCGCGTGCGCGTCAACTACCTCCAGCCGGCCGAAATGCGCCCCGGGCTGGTCGACGTGCTCACCGGAACCGCCGGCGTCACCCCGTACTTCGACCTGTCGTTCCAGCACGCCAGCGAGCCGGTGCTGCGCCGTATGCGCCGGTTCGGCTCGCGCGAGGCGTTCACCGGCCTGCTCGACCAGGTGCGGGCCAAGGCCCCCGAGGCGGGCGCCCGCTCTAACTTCATCGTCGGCTTCCCCGGGGAGACCGAGGAGGACGTCGAGGAGCTCATGCGGTTCCTCACCGAGGCCCGCCTCGACGCGATCGGCGTGTTCGGGTACTCCGACGAGGAGGGCACCGAGGCCGCCGGATACGACGGCAAGCTGCCCGACGAGGTGGTCGCCGAGCGGTTGGAGCGCGTCACGCGCCTGGCCGAGGAGCTGACCGCGCAGCGCGCCGAGGAGCGCGTCGGCACCGAAGTCACGGTCCTCGTCGAGGAGATCGTCGACATCGCCGACGACGGCACCGTCACCGCCGAGGGCCGGGCGGCGCACCAGGCGCCGGAGATCGACGGCCTGACCGTCCTGCGCGGCCGCGATCTGACGGTCGGCACGTTCGTACGCGCCCTCGTGGTCGGCAGCGAGGGGGTCGACCTGTACGCCGACACCGACCTCGACGCCGACCTCGACATCGAACCCGATCCCGATCCCGCCGCCGGGACGGCCGCCGACGCCGCCGCGGCCATCTCCGCCCCGGGCGTACCCGACGACGTGCCATCGGGACCTATGCGGTGACCGAAGACCCCACACCCACGACACCGTCGTCCCGCCCCCGCCCGTCCGAGGCCGCCCGAGCCGCGGCGGCCAAGCGGGCGGAAGCGGTACGCACCGCCGCGGCCCACCGCGCCGAGGCCGTGCGCGCTGCGACCCACCAGCGCGCCGAGGCGGTCCGCGCGGCCGCCGCGCATCCCGCCGAAGCGGTCCGCACCGCGGCGGCCAACCACCCGCCCAAGCCGGACCGCCTGGGCGACCCGACGACGTCGGTCAGTGTGTGGAACGCCGCCAACGGCCTCACGGTGATGCGCATCGCCATCGTGCCGCTGTTCGTGTACCTGCTTGTCCAGGACGGCGGCCACGACCCCGTCTGGCGCGCCTACGCGTGGGCCGCGTTCGCCGTCGCCAGCATCAGCGACCGCTTCGACGGCATGCTCGCGCGCCGGCACGGTCTGGTGACCGACTTCGGCAAGCTCGTCGACCCCATCGCCGACAAAGCCCTGATGGGTGCCGCGCTGATCGGCCTGTCCGCATTGGGCGATCTGCCCTGGTGGGTCACCGGCGTGGTGCTGTTCCGCGAGATCGGCATCACCCTGATGCGTTTCTGGGTGATCAAACGGGGAGTGATCCCGGCAAGCCGCGGGGGCAAGCTCAAGACACTGCTGCAGGGCACCGCGATCGGTATGTATGTCCTCGTGATGACCGGCCCGCTCGCGTCGTTCCGTGCGTGGGTCATGGCCGTCGCGGTGATCGCCACCGTCGTCACGGGCGTGGACTACGTGGTCAAGGCGCTGCGTGGCGGGGATTCGGCCGACGATGCGGCTGACGACCCGGCCGGTTCCTCGGCTGGTTCCTCGGCCGGCAACGCGGCCGGTGACTCGACCGGTGCCGCCGAATCGGCGGCGGGCAGCGGCGTCGGAGCGGCCGTGGACCCGGGACGCGCCCAGCCGGTGCATCCCGAGCTGGGGCGCACCGACTAGGGACACCACAAGGACCACAAGGGACAGGGGGCACGCCAGGTGAAGGTCGAACTTGTCGCGGTCGGCGACGAACTGCTCATCGGCGACGTCGTCAACACCAACGCGAGCCGCCTCGGGCGCATGCTCACCGACGCCGGTCTGCGCGTCACCGGCGTGTCCACGGTCGGCGACGGCCTCGGCGAACTGGTCGAGGTCCTGCGCATCGCGGTCGACCGCGCCGACGCCGTGCTGATCACCGGTGGCCTCGGACCCACCTCCGACGACCGCACCCGCGAGGCCGTGGCCCGGGTGGCCGGCGTGGAACTGCGCCGCGACCCCGAGGTCGAGCAGTGGCTGCGCGACCGCTACCGGGACACCAACCGCACGCTGACCGGCCTCGGACTCCAGCAGGCCGACCTGCCCGAAGGCGGCCGCATTCTCCCCAACGACCGGGGCAGCGCGCCCGGCCTGACCATCGAGGTCCGCGGCACCGTCGTGTACGCGACCCCGGGCGTCCCGCACGAGATGGCCGCGATGGTGGGCGACCAGGTCCTGCCCGACCTGCTGCGCCGCTCCGGCGCCCCCGCGCCGCGGGCGCAGCGGGTGCTGCGCACGGTCGGCGTCGGCGAGGGCGTCGTCGCGCAGCACCTCGAACCGCTGGAGAAAGACCTCGCCGCGTCCGGCGCGGTCGAGGTCGCCTATCTCGCAGAGCCGGGCGAGACCCGCGTCAAACTCACCTCGACGGGCCCGGGCGGCGGCGCCGAGGTGGACGCCGCCGCGCTGCGGGCGTACGAGCTGCTGGGCGACTGCGTGTACGCCGAGGGAACCGAGTCGCTGGTCGCAGTCGTTGCACGGTTGCTGGTGGAACGCGGCGCGACCCTCGCGGCCGCCGAGTCGCTGACCGGCGGGCTGCTGGCCGCGACCGTGGTGACCGTGCCCGGCGTGTCCGCGGCGTTCCGCGGTTCGGTGACGGCGTACGCCACCGACGTCAAGACCTCGGTGCTCGGCGTCGGCGCGGCACTGCTGGCCGCCGAAGGCGCCGTACACCCGCAGGTGGCACGGGAGATGGCCGAGGGTGTGCGGGCGCTGCTGTCGGGTACCTACGGTGTGGCCACGACCGGCGTGGCCGGCCCGGAACCGCAGGACGGCCGTCCGGTGGGCGAGGTGCACATCGCGGTGGCGGGCCCGGAGGGCACCGTGACCGTCTCCCCGCACCTGCCGGGAGACCGTGACAGGATCCGGACTCTGACCGTGGTGCGGACCTTGGAACTGCTGCGGCGCACGATCCTGGGGCTGCCGCAGGAGCCCGCCCGGGAATTCACGGGCTGAGAGGGGGGTTGTGCGACCGATGCGGAACGAAGGTTTTGAACGGTGCGAAAGCGACAAGCCGTCACCCAGGGCGCGTTGGCTCCACGCTCTCGGTGAACAGGACGGCAGACCCGGTACGCAGTCGAGGGATGCCGGGTACGGTGGGGCTGTGTCCGTTGCAGCCGGGGTCCTAGGAGGGAGCGACCGATGATTCTGCTCCGTCGCCTGCTGGGTGACGTGCTGCGTCGGCAACGCCAGCGCCAGGGCCGCACCCTGCGCGAGGTGTCGTCGGCGGCCCGGGTGTCCCTCGGGTACCTCTCGGAGGTCGAGCGCGGTCAGAAGGAAGCGTCGTCCGAGCTTCTCGCCGCCATCTGCGAGGCGTTGGACGTACGAATGTCGATAGTGCTTCGGGAGGTCAGCGACGAGCTGGCGCTTTCCGAGCTGGCGCACAACGAGGGACTGACCTCGCGTCCGGTGCTGGAACCGGTCGGACCGTCGGGGTCGGAGCGCGTTCCCGGGCCGGGGTCGTCCGGTTCGGTCAAGGCCACGAGCCAGGTGGACGTGGTCGTCGCGGCGTAGTCCGCCGGGCCGGGCCCGCGAGGGCGGCGCCCCGGCTGCGGACCTGTGGAGGGCGGTGCGGATCCCGAGGGATCCGGCGCCGCCCTCACGCGTTCCCGTACGCACGAGTCCGCAAGGCACCCGCCCGCGCGTGCAGCCGGTAGCCGATACCACACAAATCATCACGCATGGTGACTACGACATGCGCCGATCGGGTGATTGGCCACCCGCTTCCTGGCCCGACCGGATGTTCCGGGGTGAGGCTGGGGATGCCCCCAAAAGGGGAACCGAGGAGGCCGACCATGAACCAGGTTGGGCAACACCTTGGCAGGACCGCTGGCGGCGCCGCAGGCAGGATCCCTGGGCGCGCTCCCGGCGGCCGACCGGACCGCACGCTGCGGTCCCTGGTGCACGACGTCGTGTACCGCGACGTACGCGACCGCGACGCGGCCACCTGGCTGCTCGCCTCGGTCCTCACGCTGGCCTGGCTCGCCGGCATGGCCTGGGCGCTGCACGCGGAGGCCACCGCCCCGCGCCCCGGCTCCGCGGCCGTGCTGCTCGGCGGGTGGAGCCTGACGCTGCTGCCGGTGCACTGCGCCGCCCGGCGCTTCCGGCGCGCGGCCCGGGTGCCGAACCCGGCGGGCGCGACCGCCGCGGCGGCCGGTACGGGCCTCCCCGTCACGCACGCCGAAAGCGCCGACCGGGACGAGTCCCCGCCGGCGCCTCCCGGGCCCTGGGCAATGTGAGGCACGACGCGGTACGCACCGGCTGGTGCGTACCGCGTGAGACGTGCGCCGTCACGACGCGAAACGCGTCACCAAGGCATCGTCACGCCGCCGTTGGGGCGCAGCACCTGGCCGGTCATGAACTTGGCGGCGTCGGACGCGAGGTAGGCCACCGCGTACGCGATGTCCTCCGGCTCGCCGACGCGCCTCAGCGGCGACATCTTCATCATCGGCGCGGCGACGGCGGCCTTGCGCTCCTCGTCCTGCGTGCCGTCCTCGGCCGTCCAGTGGCGGCCGGTCATGCCGGTCACGGTCCAGCCGGGCGCGACCGCGTTGACGCGTACGCCCCGCGGCCCGACCTCGGTCGCGAGGGTCTTGGTCAGCTGGTACATCGCGGCCTTGGCGGCGCCGTAGCACAGAAGCCCCGCGTTGGCGGTGTCGATGGCGCTGGACGCCATGTTGACGATGCTTCCGGAGCCCTGCTCGACCATGACGCGCGCGGCCGCACGGCAGCCGTAGAAGACACCCTTGAAGTTGATCGACAGGACCCGCTCCAGGTCCTCGTCGGTCGTCTCGATCACGGTGCTGGTGTGCATGATGCCGGCGATGTTGGCCATGACGTCCAGGCGCCCGTGCTCGGCGACGGCCGCGGCGACGAGGGCGTCGACCGAGGCGGCCGACGACACGTCCACGGTGGTGCCGGTCGCGCTGCCGCCCGCGTCGGCGATCAGCTTCGCGGTGGCCTCGGCGCCGGCCTGGTTGATGTCGGCGCAGACGACCGCGGCGCCGAGTTCGGCCAGAACCTGCGCGCTGCTGCGGCCGATTCCGCTCGCGGCACCGGTGACGACGGCCACGCGGCCGGACAGATCGAGGGCTGTGCGCAACACGGGTTCCCCTCCCAAGGAGTGCCTGGGGCCGGGATACCGGGCCCACGGGGGACCGTAGATTCGATCTGACGAACAGTCAATAAACGTCCGCTGTGGGTCCGGTCGCTCCGCCGCAGGTCAGCCCGCCGATGTCGGGCCGGTGGTGTCAGTACGCCGGTGTCAGTACGCCTGCTGCCGACTCAGGCACCACTGGTGCGCCGAGCCGCCCTCCGGGAACACGCCGTACCGCGCGAGCCCGTCGCACGCGTTGCCGGGCAGCGTCGTCGGGGACGGCGCGGCGGACGGCGCCGGAGCGGGACGCCGCGGCGGGACGGTCCCGTGCGTCGGCCCCGGTCGGCGTGGCGGCTGCCGTGGTACGGAGGCCTCGCCGTCGTGCGGTGCGTCCACCGCGGGCACCACTGGCGGCACCACCGACGGTCCGCCGCTCGGCGGCACCGGCGACGGCGACGTCCACGAAACCATCGGCGGCCCGACCGACACCGCCGGCCCCGACGCCGGCGTGGTGGCCACCGCCGGCCCCGCCGGCGCGGCCACCGCCGCGGGCGCGGGTGGCGGCGGCATGTCGAACACCCCCGCGGCGCGCGGCCCGCCGGAGACGCACCCGGCGACCAGCGGCAGGCACAGCAGAACGCCCAGTCGGGGAACGGACAGCCGGTACGCGGTCACAGGAACCTCCGAGGCGGTCGCGCGGACGCCCTGTACGACGACCCAGGCGCCCGGCGGTCACCCCAAGTCCCCCCGAAGAGTGGTCCGCGGCGATCCGCGGAACCGCGGCCCTGGCCCGACCGGTGTCGGCCTCAGATCCCGAACGGCGCCGCGTACTCGATCGTGCCCTGCGGCAGGGGGCGGGCCGGGTCGAGTGCGAGCACCATCATGGCCTCGTCCGGCACCTCCATCGGCGGCCTGATCCCGTGCCCGGAGGCCCGTACGAAGCCGAACTTCGGGTAGTAGTCCGGGTGTCCGAGCACCGTGACGGCGTTCTCGCCGCGCTCGCGGGCCGCCTCCAGGAGCGCCCGGACGCACGCCGAGCCCGCGCCGGTCTTCTGGAACTCGGGCAGCACCGACACCGGGGCCAGGCACAGCGCCGGCACGCCGTCGATGTGGCAGCGGGTCAGCAGCGCATGCCCCGCCACGGTGCCGTCCGGGGTCACGGCCACGACCGAAAGCCCCTCGATCCACGCCGGGTCGGCGCGCAGCGCGTCGACGAGGTCGGCTTCCATCGGGGTCTCGAAGGCGGCCGCGGTGATCGCGTGGATGACGGGGACGTCGGCCCGCGTCTCGGGGCGGACGGTCCAGGTGATGGAGGGGTTCATGGCGCCCATCATCCCGTTCATCCCGTCCTCAGCGCGTGCTTCGGGCATCGTGGTCGCCCGGCTGGCATCGCGGGCACCAGAACACAACGCGCGGCGGTTCGCCCGCCTCGACCTTGCGGATCAGGGTGCCGCAGCGGCGGCAGGGGCGACCGAGGCGCCCGTACACCCAGTGCTGGTGGCCGGGCCGCGGATCGCCCGTCGTGATGTGCCCGTGGCGCTCGCGGTTCGCCTCAAGGGCACGCTTGGCCAGGTCGACCATCGCATGCAGGTCGCCCGCCGCGTCGACGCGCGCGAAAGGGGACACGCCGTGCAGGAAGCACAGTTCGGCCCGGTAGACATTGCCCACGCCGGCAAGGTTGCGCTGGTCGAGAAGAGCCTCGCCGACCGGACGCCCGGGCCGCGCGGCCAACCGCCGCACCGCCTCGTCCGCATCCCAGTCGGGACCGAGCAGGTCGGGCCCGAGGTGGCCGACCACCCGCGACTCGTCCGCGGTTCGCACCAAGTCCACGACCGGCAGCCGCAGCCCGATCGCGGTGTACGCGTCGTTGGCCAGCACCACGCGCACCTGATCCCGCGGACTTGCCCCGACGCGCCCGCCCGCTTCCCGTACGCGCCACGCCCCGTCCATCCGCAAGTGCGTGTGCAGGGTCACGTTGCCCTCGAAGCGGACGAGCAGGTGCTTGCCGCGCGACTCGGCCGCGAGGACCCGGCGGCCCGCGAAGTCCACCGTCGCGTACCGGGGTACGCGGAAGTCCGTGTGCGTGAGAACCCGCCCCGCCAGCGCGCCGCGCAGCAGGGTCGCGGTCTGGAACACCGTGTCGCCTTCAGGCATGGGTCCATTGTCCGTGCGGGCGGCCCGGAAGCGCGGGGAGGGTCGCCGACGGGTACGCGCGCCGCGCTGTCGGGCGCTGCGTCATCTCGGGCACCGCTTCACCGGATGCCGCTCCCGAGAGGCCCTGCGCTGGGCAGGCGCGGCCCCAGGGCACAAAAAATGATCACAACCGGTGTCGCACCCGCGCGGCCAGGAACACGTGCGCGACACCAGTTGCGATCGTCCCCTACCGTGGCGCGTGCAGGGTCGCCACGGGCGAGGTTCCTCCTGGTGGGGAGGTACGGAATGGCGCTGCATCCGTGACTCGATACTGCGCGACCCACGTGACCGGGGTGTTTCGTACGGCAGGCGGACGCGTAACGAAAAGGTCTCACCCACGCAGCCGCAGACCGCGCGGCGTCGCGTGGAATCCGGCGGCCTCCAGGGCCCGGCCCAGCGACGAGGTCAAGACGCCTTCGCCGTCCGCCCGTTCGACGGTGAGCTTGCCGAGCGCCCCTTCGCGCACCGCGAGCGCCAGCGCGTCGACGGCCGGTTGCAGCCGCTCGGGCTGCTCGGTCCAGGTGAGCAGCGACCGGCCGCCCCGCTCGACGTAGAGCACCAGTTCGCCGTCCACGAGTACCACGAGGGCACCGGCCTTGCGGCCCGCCCGGTGTCCGCCCGCGGCCTCGCCGGGGCGGTCCGGCCAGGGCAGCGCCGCGCCGTACGGGTTGGCGGGGTCGGCCGCCGCGAGCAGCAGCGCCCGCGGCCCCGCGTCGTCGCGCGCCTGGGTGAAGCCGGACCGCCGCGCGCCGGCGTCCGCGAAGCCGGGCGGGATGCCGCCGGACGACGCGTCCCCCGTGAACGCCCCGAAAGCCCCGGACGACTCGGCCCGCCGCTCCGCCGCCTGTTGCAGCGCGCGCAGCCGGTCCACCGCCCCGTCGGCCGCGAACTGGGCGGCCCCGAGACCTTCGACGAAGTAGCCGCGGCGTACCCGTCCGGTCTCCTCGAACGCCGACAGCACCCGGTACGCCGCCGAGAACCCGCCCGGGCTCCCCTCCGCGACCACGGCGCCGCGCGTCACGACACCGTGCCGGTCCAACAGCGTCTCGGCCAACGCGTGCGCCCGACGCGTCGGATCCTCCTCGCGCTCGGGCACGAGCGACCACCGGCCCACCGCGATGGGCGGCGCGGACCGCGCGGGGGCGACGGGACGGCCACGGCTGAGCCCGCCGTACCGGCCGCGCGGGGTGGCCCGGCGCGCCCGGTGCGCCGTCGATCCGGCGGTACGCCCGGACCCCATCAGCGCGCGCAGCGGCGCGAGCGTGTCGCCCGTGACATGGCCCGCCCACGCCAGATCCCACAAAGCCGTGACGACCTCGGCATCACTCGGCACGGTGGCGTCGGGCGGCAGGAACTGCGGGACGCGGTCCGCGATCTGCCGGAAGAACAGGCCGTACCCGCCGTCCAGCGCGGTCAGGACCGCCCGGTGCAGCGGACCGAGGTCGAGCGGCGCGGGTGGCGGCAGAAGCAGCGGAGCGGCGTCGGCGAGGTAGAGCGACACCCATCCGTCGTTGCCCGGCAGCGCGCCGTGGCCGGCCCACACCACCTCGCCCGTCGCGCACAACTCGTCGAGCAGCGCCGGGTTGTACGCCGCCACGCGCGACGGCAGCACCAGCTTCTCCAGCGCCGACGCCGGAACCGCCGCCCCCTGCAACTGCTCCACCGCGCGCACCAGGCCGTCGACGCCGCGCAGCCCGCGGGCTGCGGAACCGCCTGCCCCCTGCCACACCGGCAGGAACCGGGCGAGCGCGAGCGGCGGCACCGGCTCGACCTCGTGGCGCAGCGCGGCCAGCGAACGCCTCCGCAGCATCCGCAACACCTCGGCGTCGCACCACTCGGTGCCCGCGCCGCCGGGCCGGAACTCGCCGGACACCACCCGGCCGTTCGCCGACAGGCGCTGGTACGCCCCGGTCACCACGGCCGTCCCCAGCCCGAACCGGGCCGCGGCGTCGGCCGCGTGGAAGGGCCCCCGGGTGCGCGCGTGCCGGGCCAACAGGTCGCCGAGCGGGTCCTTGACCGGTTCGGTGAACGCCTCGGGAACCCCCACGGGCAGCGGTGTGCCCAGCGCGTCGCGCAGCCGCCCGGCGTCCTCGATCGCCGCCCAGCGCTCGACACCCGCGACCCGCACCCGGATCGCCCGGCGCGCCTCTTCCAGCGCGACCAGCCATCGCGAGGTGTCGGCGGGCGTGCCGAGGCTGCGCTCGGCCACCTCATCGGTGCCCAGCGGCCCGAGCAGGCGCAGCAGGTCGGCGACACCCTCGACGTCGCGCGCCCGCCGGTCCTCGGCCAGCCGCTGCAACTCGGCCTCGGTACGCGCGACCACGTCCGCGTCGAGGAGTTCGCGCAGTTCCGCCTGGCCGAGCAGCTCGGACAGCAGGCGAGAGTCGAGGGCGAGAGCGGCGGCACGGCGCTCGGCGAGGGGCGAGTCGCCCTCGTACATGAACTGGGCGACGTACCCGAACAGCAGCGAGCGGGCGAACGGCGAGGGCTCGGGGGTGGTCACCTCGACGATGCGCACCTTGCGGGCGGCGATGTCGGCCATGAGCTCCGCCAGGCCCGGGACGTCGAAGACGTCTTGAAGGCACTCGCGCATCGTCTCCAGGACGATCGGGAACGACCCGTACTCGCTGGCCACCGACAGCAGTTGGGCGGCGCGCTGGCGCTGCTGCCACAACGGGGTACGTCGGCCCGGCATCCGCCGCGGCAGCAGCAGGGCCCGGGCCGCGCACTCCCGGAACCGCGACGCGAACAGCGCCGAGCCGCCCACCTCGGCGGTCACCAGCGGCTCGACCTCCGCCGCGTCGAAGACCGCGAAGTCGGGCGGCAGGCTGAACTCGGCGTCGGCGTCCGCGTTTCCTGGGCTCGATGTCGGGAGCAGGTCGACCCCGGACTCGGGGGCACCGCCCAGCCGCCAGGCTGGGGGAGGATCGCCGGTGTCGGGCAGCCGCAGCACGATGCCGTCGTCGCCGTGCATCGTCTGCACGTCGAGCCCGGTGCGCTCGCGCAGCCGAGCCGCCACCGCGAGCGCCCACGGGGCGTGCACCTGCGCGCCGAACGGCGAGTGCACCACGACGCGCCAGTCGCCCAGCTCGTCGCGGAACCGCTCGACGACGATCGTCCGGTCGTCCGGGATGTGGCCGCACGCCTCGCGCTGCTCCGCGAGGTAGGCGAGCAGGTTGTCCACCGCCCACGCGTCCAGTCCCGCCGCCGCGACCCGCTCGCGCGCGCTCTCGGCGTCCATCGCACCGACCTCGCGCAGGAACGCCCCCAGCGCGCGCCCCAGTTCCACCGGCCGCCCGAGGGCGTCGCCGTGCCAGAACGGCAGCTTGCCGGGGACGCCCGGCGCGGGGGAGACGAGCACCTTGTCGTGCGTGATGTCCTCGATGCGCCACGACGACGTGCCCAGGGTGAACACGTCGCCGACGCGCGACTCGTAGACCATCTCCTCGTCGAGTTCCCCGACGCGCGACTTCTGCTTGCCGTCACCCGCGGCCAGGAAGACGCCGAAGAGCCCGCGGTCCGGGATGGTCCCGCCGCTGGTCACCGCGAGGCGCTGGGCTCCGGGCCGGGCGGTCAGCGTGCCGCCGACTCGATCCCACACCAGGCGCGGGCGCAGCTCGGCGAACGCGTCGCTCGGGTAGCGCCCGGCGAGCATGTCGAGCACGGCCTCGTACGCCGACACCGGCAGGGACGCGAACGGCGCGGCCCGGCGTACCAGCGTCAGCAGCTCCTCGACGTCCCAGTCCTCGACCGACACCATCGAGACGATCTGCTGGGCCAGGACGTCGAGCGGGTTGCGCGGCGGCCGCACGGCCTCGATAGCGCCCGTGCGCATGCGCTCGGTCACCACCGCGGTCTGCACGAGGTCGCCGCGGAACTTCGGGAACACGACGCCGCGCGACACCGCACCGACCTGGTGGCCCGCGCGCCCGACGCGCTGGAGGCCGGAGGCGACCGACGGCGGCGACTCGACCTGCACGACCAGGTCGACGGCGCCCATGTCGATGCCCAGTTCGAGGCTGGAGGTCGCGACTACGGCCGGAAGGCGCCCCGCCTTGAGGTCTTCCTCGACGAGCGCGCGCTGCTCCTTGGACACCGATCCGTGGTGCGCGCGGGCGAGCACCGGCGGGGCGCCCTTGAGGCTCCCGGCCTGGGCCATGAGTTCGGCGGGCGGCCCCGACTCGGGCATCGCCTCGCCGGTCGCCCGCTCGTAGGCGATCTCGTTCAGCCGCCCGCACAGCCGCTCGGCGAGGCGCCGCGAGTTGGCGAAGACGATCGTGGAGCGGTGCGCCTGCACGAGGTCGACGATGCGTTCCTCGACGTGCGGCCACACCGAGGCACGCTGGACCTGGCCGAGTTCGTCGTACTCGGTGGGCCGCTGGGCCAGTTCGCCGAGGTCCTCGACGGGCACGATCACCGACAGGTCGAAGGTCTTGGCGGCGGGCGGCTGTACGACGGTGACCTCGCGCGTGCCGCACAGGAAGCGGGCCACCTCGTCGACGGGCCGCACGGTCGCGGACAGCCCGATGCGCCGCGCCGGGCGGTCGAGGAGCTGGTCGAGGCGTTCCAGGGTCAGCGCGAGGTGGGCGCCGCGCTTGGTGCCGGCGACGGCGTGCACCTCGTCGACGATGACGGTGTCGACGCCGCGCAGCGCGTCGCGGGCCTGCGAGGTGAGGATCAGGAACAACGACTCGGGGGTCGTGATCAGGATGTCCGGCGGCTTCGTGGCGAAGCGGCGGCGGTCGGCGGCGGGAGTGTCGCCGGAGCGTACGCCGACCTCGACCTGCGGCTCGGGCAGCCCCAGCCGCACCGACGCCTGCCGGATCCCGGCGAGCGGGCCGCGCAGGTTGCGCTCGACGTCGACCGCGAGCGCTTTCAGCGGCGAGATGTACAGGACGCGGCAGCGCCGCCGGGCGTCGACCGGCGGCGGCTCGGCGGCCAGCCGGTCCAGCGCCGACAGGAAGGCCGCGAGGGTCTTGCCGGAGCCGGTGGGGGCGACGACCAGGGCGTCGCGGTCCGCGGCGATCGCCGCCCAGGCGCCCGCCTGTGCGGCGGTGGGCCGGTGGAAGGCCCCCGTGAACCAGTCCCGCGTCGCGGGCGAGAACCCGGCCAGAACCTCGGCGGGGTCGACCAAGGCCTCGGCCTCGGTCGGGGCGGCTTCGGGGGGCGTCGCGTCAGGGTCGTCATGCATGGCCATTCCATGGTGCCGGGTCCCACCGACAATCGGCCCCGACAGCGGCCCGGACACGCGGCCGCGGTCCTCTCGGCCGCGCGCACGACCGGACCGGCAGGGCTGTCCGGCCTGGGATAATCGACCCATGCGACTGACCGACTTCTGGGAGCGGATGCGGGCCCACTTCGGCGAGACGTACGCCGACTCGTTCGCCAACGACCACGTCATGACCGAGCTGGGCGGACGCACCGTCGTACAGGCGCTGGACGCCGGCTACGAAGCCAAGGACGTATGGCGCGCCGTCTGCGCAGCCATGGACATACCCCCCTCCCGCCGCTGACCCGCGCGGTCCCGACCCCGTTCCATCTCTGCAGGATCTGCTCGAAGCGGGCGTCAGGCGCTCGGAGGCGGTCCGGAGAGCGAGTCGAGTGCTGCCAGGATCTCGCTGACGAGGACGAGGCCAAGGTCGGCGAACGTCCGGCTGTGCACGGCGGAGGCGTACGCGCCCCGTCCCGTACGGGTGAGTTCGATCGCTTCCAGCGCCTGCGTCGGATTCATGGTCGGCACGCCCGCGTAGATGCCCGGGTGGTAGGACAGCGTCACCTCCCACCCGTCGCCGAGTGGCAACACGCTTGCGCACTGGTATCCGCCCTGACCAGGAGCCTCGCGAAGCCACCCGCGCCGCTCCAGACCCAGCAGCTTGGCCGTCTCGACCGTCGCCCCGGCGTACCGCGCCACCTGGGCGTCCGCCGACTCGCCGGGCAGCGGGGTGTGCACCGCACGGTCGAGTTGCGCGAACGGCTGGGCGATCTCACGGTCCGCGAAGACCTCCACCCATCGCGGGAGGTCGTCGCCCAGCACGGCGGGGTGCGCCACGGCCACGGCCGCGTCGGAGGTCTCGTCGGGCGGCAGAGCGACGACATCGCCGTGAACGTCTGTGAACGCTCCGTCCTCGGAGATCCGGAAGGTGACGGGATCGGCCGCGCCGACCTTGGCGGACCACAAAAGGCGCCGGGCGATGTGCCGGATCAGCGGCTGCTCGGCGATGAACTCGCGGAACTCGTCGGCGGTCCACGTACGGCCGCTGACCATTGCGGCCTCCAGACGCCGCAGCGCCGCGGTCGCCGTCTTGCGGACGTCCTTCTTGAGCGCCGCGAACCGTTCACGGGCGGCACCCGCAATCTCGGCGTCGTCCGCGGGGCCCACCGAGGGCAGGTCCTTGCGGTGCTTCCCGGCCTCGTCGAGGACGTAGGGCCTGAGCTGCGCGTCGAATCCCACCGTGAAGCGGCGCGGTCCGAAGTCGAGAACGGTCGTTCCGTCGGCGTCCAACCCGAAGTCCGGGACGAGGCGCTCGGCGAGCTGGGCGTCGCTCAGCCCGAGCGACGCGGCCACCTCGGCCACTTTGTCCTTCGCCCGGGTACGCACCGCGCGCAGCCCTTGGCCTCGGGACAACGCGAGCAGCCGCCGCAAGGTCGCCGGGGTGCCGATCGCGGCCAGCACGTCGACGCCGTCGACCGCACGCTTGTGTACGCCCTGGTGCGGCCACCGCAGCACAAGGGGTTCCAGTCGTGCCGCCGTGTCGTCCGTACCGAGCACGCCCAGCGCGTGGAACGCCCACGCTTCCTTGGTCGGCATGCCCGCGAGGCGCCAGGCCTCGAAGAGCGCCCAGGCGAACGCGGCCGCCGCCTCGGGGTCGCAGGCGGCCTTGACTTCGACCAGTCCGGCGTACGGCATGCCGGGCTTGGAAATCGCCAGCATCGCCACGAGAGCACCGGCGGCCTCGTCGGGCAGCGCGGTGCCGGACCGGAGGGTGACCTGCGGAAGCATGGACGGAGAGGCCCACTGCGGGATGGCCGGCATGCGCGCCGGCAAACCGAGCGACAGCGGGTCGGTCGCGAACATCGCGTCGATCGCCGCAGCCGCTCTGCTTCCGTACGTCGCGGCGGCCTTGCGTACCACCGCCTCGCCGTCGTCGGCGGCGATGTGGCGCAACGCGCGCTCAGCCGCCCGGCGTTCGGGACCGGCTTTGCCGACGGCGTCGGGGACGAGCAGGCGCGCGGCATCGTCCTGATGCCGGGTGAGCCAGACCGCAGCCACGTCGCGCGGGGCGTCCGAACGGCGGTGCAGCCAACCGGCCATGAGGCGCGCGGTGTCGAGATCCACGACGGGCATGAGCACGTCGGCCCTGTGGTTCGGCGACTCGAGCGCCACGGCGAGCACCAGGGGAATCGCGTCGGCTTCGTACGCGGCCAGCAGCGCGCGGGCGTCGGAGGACGCGAACCACCGGAGGTTCGGCCGCCAGCACAGCAGCTCGTCGGTGAGGCCCGCGTCCGAATTCTGGAGGAAGAGCTGGACGGCCTCCCAATCGGACAGTTCGCCGGCGCGCAGGGCGTCGACACGCGCGGTGGTCAGAGGTATCGGCCGCGGGCTCGGGCTTTGCCGCGCGGCGGCGGCGAACGCTTCGCGCTCCCCGGCTTGCCAGACCAATCGGCCGGTCGCCCCTGCTGCGAGGCCCGGGACCGCGACCGGACGAGTGCGCTTGCGCGTCCACGGGGGAGTCGCGAGCACGGGCGGAACTTCCGCGGCGGACGCGGGCGGCGCCGTGACGACGACGCGCGTCTGCGCATCGATGATCCCGACGGTCTCCGGGTCGAGCATCGGGCGCACCGCCGCGACGAGGTCGCGGTGCGCGTCGATGTGCGTGGTGAGCAGCAGTCGGGCCGTGGCGGCAGCGGGCTCGGGATCCTCCGCGACCGCGTCCGCCAGCAGGCGCAGCGCGCGGACCGGGTAGCGCTTCGCCGCGGCGAGCACCGCAGCCCGAGCGTGGTCCACATGATCGAGCAGGACGCGGAACGCCTCGTCGGTGGGCAGTTCGACGAGGATGCCGTAGAGCTTGCGCCGGTCGGACGGAGAGATGTAGTTGTACGTGTTCTCCATGGTGCCGCTCAGCTCGTGGACGACCGTGGCGGCCCAGACGACGTCGACGCCGTCGAGAGCTGCCGCGTCGGCCTCGCTCCCGGCTGCCGCGGCCAGCCAGTGGGAGATGTACCCGCTGAGCGTGGCGGCGAGCCGCTCGGGGTCGTGCGGCGCCGACGCGCGGAGGGTCGTGGATCGATTCCAGGCGTCCGGCAGAACGAACGTTCCCTCGTGGCGAGTTGCGCGCGTCGCGGTCGTCGGCGTTTCGGTGCCCACCTTGGTCCCCTTTCCGGCCCCGGTGGCCGAGCGCGACGAATCTAGCCAACCGCTCCGACAGGGGGCCGGCGCGTGCGGTGAACGGTCCGCGGGCCGCACGGTCGCCCGTACGGCCGACCGTGCGGTCATATGCCCTAAATTGCATGGATCGCGGCATAGGGTGCATTCCGTGACAGCTACGTCTGCCGTGCCCGAGGGTCCGCGCGCGCCTGCCGCCGGGGGAGATGGCTCGGGGGGCGAGGGGGGTGGGGGCGACGGGGCGGTGCCGTCGGGTGGCGGGATTCTGGGGGAACGCATGCCGCCGTGGCTGCCGCGCGCCGTCCTGCTGGTGTTCGCGACGTTCATCGGGTTCCTGCTGCTGCGGTGGGCGTTCGGGCACTTACGCGGCTTCCTCACCGACTTGTTGATCGCGCTCTTCCTGTCCCTCGCGATCGAACCCGCGGTCGACCGGTTGGCCCGGCGCGGCATGCGGCGCGGTGTCGCCACCGGCATCGTGTTCGTCGTCGTCCTCATCGCCTTCGCCGGGATCATCGCCGCGATCGGCTCGCTCCTGGTCGACCAGGTCGTGGAGCTCGCACACGACCTGCCGGACCACATCCAGTCGCTGCTCGACTGGATCAACAAGCGCTTCGACGCCGAGCTGACGATGGAGAAGATCCAGGGCGGTCTGTTCAAGGACTCGAACACCGTGCAGGGCTATGCCGAGACGATCGCGGACAACGCGCTCGGGCTCGGCGCGGCCATCGTGGGCGGGCTCTTCGAGCTGTTCACCATCGGGCTGTTCACGTTCTACTTCGCCGCCGAAGGCCCGCGCGTACGCCGAGCGCTGTGCTCGCTGCTGCCCCCGACCCGGCAGGCCGAGGTGCTGCGGGCCTGGGAGATCGCGATCGACAAGACCGGCGGCTATCTCTACTCGCGGGCGCTGATGGCCTTGGTGTCGGCCGTCGCGCACTACATCTTCTTCCTCGCCATCGGTCTCGACTACGCGATCGCGCTGGCCATGTGGGTGGGGCTGATCAGCCAGTTCATCCCGACCGTGGGCACGTACCTGGCCGCCGCGCTGCCCGCGATCGTGGCGCTGACCGAGAGCCCGGTGGACGCGTTGTGGGTGATCGTGTTCGCCACCGCGTACCAGCAGTTCGAGAACTACCTGCTGCACCCGCGCATCACGTCGATGACCGTCGACATCCACCCCGCGGTCGCGTTCGGCTCGGTGATCGCGGGGGCCGCGCTGCTCGGTCCGACGGGCGCGCTCATCGCGATCCCGGCGACGGCGACCGCGACGGCGTTCTCCAGCACGTACGTGCGCCGGTACGCGGTCACCGAGCACCCGCTCGCGCCCGCGCACCAGGAACGCCCGAAGCGCCGACGGCTGGGGCGGAAGCGCCCGGACGGCAGCGGTCCCGGCCGCGGGGGTGAGGACGGTTAGCGGCCTCGCGCTACTTCCAGAACTGGAAGAGGCGGTAGCCCGCGGACGCCCATTCGTCCGGGACGTCGAGCGCGTTCGTGAGGGTGTGGACCTGGTCGAAGAACCAGTGGTTGATCTCCGGCGTCAGCAGCAGGCCGAAGAGCAGCAGGGGGGCGTACGGCGCGAACGGCGCGATCGAGCGCCGGAAGTCGTACGGCAGCCACGGCTCGATGATCCCGTAGCCGTCGAGGCCCGGCACCGGCAGCAGGTTGATGACCGCCGCGATGATCTGCAGCTGGGTGAAGAAGACGACCGCCGCGTAGAAGGCCGGGCTCGACCCGTCGAAGACCGACGAGTTGATGAGCGCGACACCCACGCCCGCGAACACGATGTTGACCAGCGGCCCGGCGGCCGAGACCAGGCTGTGCTGCGCCTTGCCGCGGATGAGTCCGCGCTCGATCCAGACCGCGCCGCCGGTCAGCGGGATGCCGCCGAGCAGGACGAATACGGTCGGGATGGCGAAGGTGAACAGCGGGTCGCTGTACTTGAGCGGGTCGAGCGTCAGGTAGCCCTTGTCGATCACCGACGTGTCGCCCGCCCGCAGCGCGGTGAAGGCGTGCATGAACTCGTGGAGGCACAGCGAGACGAGCCAGCCGGTCATGACGAAGAGGAAGACCGGGATCTCCTGGTCGCCGCTGCCGTTCCACAACACGGCACCGGAGATCCCGAAGACGGCGACGAGTGCGAGGAAAAGTGGCGACGGCCGCACGTGGCGCAGGTGTGAACCGCGGCGGGTCCAGGCGTCGGTCATCCCGAAAGTATGCCCCGTCCGCCGCCTCGGCACAGGAGGCGGGGACGGGGCACAAGGGATCCGGACGGGTCTACGCGGGTTGGAGGTCGGCCCGCTCGGCAGCGGGCGGACCGCCCCTGCTCCCCGCGGTCCCGGCAGCCCGTTCGGCAGCCCGGGCTACCTCAGTGGAACGCGTGCTCCGGGCCCGGGTACGCGCCGCCGACCACGTCGGACGCGAACGCCCGCGCCGCGTCGCCGAGGGTGGCACGCAGGTCCGCGTACTGCTTGACGAACTTGGGCAGCTTGCCGGGGGTGAGCCCGGCCATGTCGGTCCAGACGAGGACCTGGGCGTCGCAGCCGGAGCCCGCGCCGATGCCGACGGTCGGGATGTCGAGCTGCGCGGTGACCTTGGCGGCCAGTTCCTCTGGCACGAGTTCGAGGACGACGGCGAAGGCGCCCGCCGCCTGCATGGCCTTGGCGTCGGCGAGGAGCTGGGCCGCCGCCTCGTCGCCGCGGCCCTGCACGCGGTAGCCGCCGAGCACGTTGACGGACTGCGGGGTGAGGCCGATGTGCGCCATGACCGGCACGCCGGCCGTGACCAGGGCCTCGACCTGCGGTGCCATGGCGACGCCGCCTTCGAGCTTGACCGCTCCGGCGCCGGCCTCCTTCATGAAGCGCGCGCCGGTCTCCAGCGCCTGCGCCGGGGAGACCTGGTAGGAGCCGAACGGGAGGTCGGCCACGACCATCGCGCGCTTGGTGCCGCGTACGACCGCACCGGTGAGCATGACCAACTGGTCCACGGTGACGGGGATGGTGTTCTCGTAGCCGAGGTGGTTGTTGCCCGCGGAGTCCCCGACGAGCAGCACGGGTATGCCCGCGTCGTCGAACACCGAGGCGATCATCGCGTCGTACGCGGTGAGCATCGGCCACCGCTCGCCGGTCTGCTTCGCACGGGCCAGGTCGCGGACGGTCACGCGCCGACCGGTGCCGTTGCCGCCGTAGAGGGTGAGCCCGGGGCCTTCCGGTGCCGCCTTGGGTGCGGCCGGGGCGCCTGCTGCGGGCGAGGTGGCGGGGGGCTGTACGGCGGACTGCTGCGAAAGCTGCTCGGACATTGTCTGACTCCTCATCTCGAGGCGCACGGTCGGCGTCCCCGGACTAACGCCATGGTGGCACGTGCCGCGCGACGACAAAAGGGTCGCCGGTCCCTCTTCGGTCCGGTCGGCCGGGGGACCGGACGGCCGCTCGGGCGTCCGCCGCAGTTTGCCGAGTATTTACGATACGAGACTAAACCGTTTCGTAAAAGGGAGTACCGTCGACACGTAAACGAGACCCGTTCGTATCGATTCCCTCGACAGTCCGTCGAGCACCCGTCGAGCACCCGTCGAGCAACCACCGACCGCCTCGCCGGTCACCTCACCGATCGCTCCACCAAGAGGCCCGGACGGGCCGGGACCTGGGGGGACACCTCATGGCAACAGCCGACAACCCGGCGGCCGCGCCGCCCACAACCGTCGACCCGCACGTGCACAAGCGCCGCTGGTACATCCTCGCGGTGCTGGTCGTGAGCCTGCTGGTCGTCGTCCTCGACAACTCGATCCTCAACGTCGCCATCAAGGTCATCGCCGACCCCGACGAGGGCCTCGGCGCATCGCAGAGCCAGCTCCAGTGGGCGATCAACTCCTACACGCTGGTCTTCGCCGGCCTGCTGTTCACCGCCGGCATCCTGGGTGACCGCTTCGGCCGCAAGAAGCTGCTGCTGTTCGGCATGGTCGTCTTCGGCGTCGCGTCGCTGCTCTCCGCGATGTCCCAGAGCCCGACCCAGCTGATCGCCGCCCGCGCGGTGATGGGCTTCGGCGCCGCGTTCGTCATGCCCGCGACGCTCTCGATCATCAGCAACGTCTTCGAGCCGCACGAGCGGGCCAAGGCCATCGGCATCTGGTCCGGCGCGGTCGGACTGGCCATCGCCATAGGTCCGATCACCGGCGGAGCGCTGCTCGAACACTTCTGGTGGGGCTCGGTCTTCCTCATCAACGTGCCGATCGTCATCATCGGCGTCGCCGCCATGATCCTGATCGTGCCGGACTCCAAGGACCCCCGCCCCGGCAGGCTCGACCCCGTCGGCGTCGCGCTGTCCATCGCGGGCCTCGTCTCCCTCGTGTACGGCATCATCAAGGGCGGCGAGGACTCCTGGACGAACCCCGAGGTGCTCGCCACCATCGCGGTCGGCCTCGCGATCCTGGCCACCTTCGTCTGGTACGAGAAGCGCAGCGACCACCCGGCGCTCGACATCCGCTTCTTCCGCGAGCGGTCCTTCTCCGCCGCGTCGGCCGCCATAGGCCTGGTGTTCTTCGCGCTCATGGGCGTGACCTTCTTCATGGCGTTCTACCTGCAGAGCGTGCGCGGGTACACGCCGCTGGAGACCGGCCTGTTCCTGCTCCCGCTCGCGATCGGCCAGCTGCTGTTCGCGCCGCGCAGTGCGGGGCTCGTACGCAAATTCGGCGTCCGCGCGGTCACGACCGTCGGCATGCTGGTGGTCACCGGGACGCTGTCGTCCTTCACCCTCATGGGCCGGGACACCCCCATGTGGATCCTGTGCGTGGTGTTCTTCCTCCAGGGCATCGGAATGTCGCTGGTCATGCCGCCCGCGACCAACTCCGTGATGGCCTCGCTGCCGCGTGAGAAGGCCGGGGCCGGCTCCGCGGTGACGAACACCGTGCGGCAGGTCGGCGGTGCGCTCGGCGTCGCGGTCCTCGGCTCGGTCCTGTCGTCGGTCTACCGCGACGAGATCGCCGGCAACGGCGTACCGAAGGGTGCCGACGAGTCGATCGAGGCGACCCTCGGCGCGGCCGCCCATGCGGGGCCGGCCGGGGCCGGATGGGTGGACCCGGCCAAGGACGCCTTCATCCAGGCGATGCACTACTCCGCGCTGGGATCCGCGCTCGTCGGTGCCATCGGCGCGGTCGTGGTGTTCAAGTGGATGCCTCGCAAGCCGGTGGAGGGCGCGCCGGAGCAGCCGGAACAGCATCGCGAGACCGCTAAGGTCTGACCGATGAACCCGGTGAGAAACGACGCGGCAGACCCCGCCGAGCAGCACGCCGGCGGGGTCGAGCCGCGTGTCGCGGAGGATGCGCCCTGCCCGGTGGGCGACGCTCCGCAGGTCCCGTCCGCGCGACCGAGGGGACGGCCGCGGAGCGCGACCGTGGAGCGCGCGATCCTGGACACGACGCTGCGGCTCATCGGCGAACAGGGCAGCGTGGGCGCGCTGTCCATCGAGGCCGTCGCGCAGCAGGCCGGGGTCGGGAAGGCGACCATCTACCGGCGCTGGCCCAACAAGGAGGCGCTGGTCATCGCGGCCGTCGAGGCCGCGGAGGAGCCGATCCCCGAGTTGGTCGGCGAGAACGTGCGGGACGACCTCGTACGCCTTCTGGAGGCCATGCGCGCCAACCTGGTCGGCCGGCGCGGCGAAGGCCTGGTCGCGATGGTGCTCACCGAGGTCCACCAGCACCCGGAGCTGTATCGCCGCTACCACGAGATGGTCATCGAGCGGCGCCGCGAGGCCATGCGGGTCGTCCTGCGCCGCGGCATCGAGACGGGCGAGCTGCGTGCGGACCTGTCGGTGGAGCTGATGCGGGACCTGCTCGCGGCCCCGATGCTGATCCGCAAGCTCGTGCACGAGACCGAGGTGCCACAGGAGTTGCCGGCGCAGGTGGTGGACACGGTCCTGCGCGGGATCAGCGGGCGGGGGGTTGGTGCCGGGTCGGCGGCTGATTCGGCGGACGGGCCGGGGACCGGCTCGGCGGCCGGCTCGCAGCACAGCGCGGACGTCGGCACGGCGGGTGGTCCGGTGTAGGGCGGAGACCGGTCGGTAGCCCCTCCGATCCCGCTCGAACGAGTGGTTTGTGACGGTCGTGTCCCGGAAACGTCCCGGCGGTGTCGCCGGGGAACCTCCCGGCGTGCGGCGTGCGTCCTCAGAGGACGTATGCGACATTCGCCGCAGGGGGAATCGGCCTCCGCGCCGAGCTACCCCAGGAGACAGCAATGACGTGGCCCACCGCGGAGACCCACGCGCCGCCGGCGACCGCGGCCGGACGGGGCACCCGTCGCGGGCTGCCCCAGTGGCCCGGTTTCAAGGCGCTCATGGAGCGGCCGTCGTGGCGCCGCGGCCGGATCGTCGCCGGGTGCGCGGCCGCCGTCGCGCTGTTCATCGGCGGACACGCGTTCATCCCCAACACCCCGGGACAGATCGGCTCGCTCGTGGAGACGTTCCTGCCGTGGACGGGACTGCTGGTGCTGCCGCTGCTGGTCGCGGCGGGCGTACGGCGGTCCTGGACCGCCCTCGTCGCCACCCTGCTCCCGGTCGCCGTCTGGCTCGCGATGTTCGGCGGCACGGCGTTCTCCGCGGCGGGGAGCGGGCCGTACGACGTGCGCGTGGTCACCCACAACATCAACGCCGAGAACCCCGACCCCTCGGGCACCGCGCAATCGCTGCTGGCCTCGAAGGCCGACATCGTCGCGCTCCAGGAGATCCCCTCGGGCGAGAGCGGGCGGTACGGCACGGTGCTGGACGACGCGTACGAGTACCACGTCGCCGAAGGCACCGTCGCGCTCTGGAGCCGCTACCCGATCGAGAACGTCAGTGCGGTCGACGTCGGCATGGGCTGGACCCGCGCGATCCGCGCCGAGGTCAGGACCCCCAAGGGCGAGCTCACGGTGTACGTCGCCCACCTCGCCTCCGTCCGCTTCGGCCCGAGCGGCTTCGGCGTGGCCTCGCGCGACGACACGGTCCGCCGGCTCGCGGCCGCCGTCGACCGCGACGATTCCGACAACATTGTGCTGATGGGCGACCTCAACGGCACCGTCGACGACCGTGGCCTCGAACCGCTCACCGACGGCCTGACCGACGCGCAGGAGGCCGCGGGCGGTGGCTTCGGCTTCACCTGGCCCTCGTCGCTGCCGATGGCCGCTATCGACCACGTGATGGTGCGCGGCGTCGACACGGTCAGCGCCAAGGTGCTGCCCAAGACGTCGAGCGACCACCGTCCGGTGAGCGCGGACCTCAAGTTCTGACGCTCGGCGCCGGCCTCCGCAGGTGCCAGTCGGTCCGCGTCTGCAGCGCGTGGGCGGCTGTCAGCAGGCGGTGGTCCGCCGCCGGTGCGGCCGCCAATTGCAGGCCGATCGGCAGGCCCGCGTCGTTCGGCGGGCCGGGGAGCGAGACCGCCGGGAAGCCCGTGGCGTTCCACACCGAGGGTAGAAGAGCGGGAGCAGGTGCAGGAGTCCGGCGTCCAGCCGGGGCGCGGCGGTGCCGACGGTGGCACTGAGCACGACGTCGTATTCGCCCAGGAACTCCGCGACCTGTCGACGCCCGCGGGCGCGCACGCGCTGGGCGTGCAGGTAGTCGCGGGCCGTCCAGAAGGCTCCGGCGGCCATGAACACGCGGGTGAGCGAGCCGTACGCCGACCAGTGCCGCGCGAGCCGCTCGCGGTGCGTGTCGTACGTCTCCGCACCCTGCACGATCCGGCACGCCGTCTCCAGGTCCGCGAGACCCGGAACCGCCTGCTCGCGGATGACGGCGCCCGCGTCGGCCAGAACACGGACCGCGTCCGCCACCGCGCGCCCCGCCGCCGGATCCGCACCCGGCCGGTCGAGCCCTGTCGTGTCCACCGCGACCCGCAGCCCGCGCAGGATCCCGGGATCGCCCGGTCCTCGGGCCGGCACGCCCGCGATGACCTGGTAGAGCGCGAGGCAGTCGGCCGCGTCGGCGGCGATCGGCCCGACGGTGTCCACGGTCGGCGCACCCGGCACGACGCCGTCGACGGGGACCGCGCCGAACGTCGGCTTGAAGCCGGTCACGCCGCACAGCGCGGACGGGATGCGGATGCTGCCGCCGGTGTCCGTTCCGATGGACGCGGGGAAAAGCCCGGCGGCGACGCCCGCCGCGCTGCCCGAGCTCGAACCGCCCGGCCAGCGTTCGGTGTCCCACGGATTGCGCGTCACCGGCAGTTCGGGGTCGTCGGAGGCGCCGAAGCCGAACTCCGAGAGCGACACCTTGCCGAGCACGACCGCCCCCGCGTCGCGCAGCCGCCTGGTGACGAGTGCGTCCTCGCCGCCGGTGTGCCGCGGCGGGACCGCGGAGTGAGCGGTCGTGGGTCCTTCGCCCGAGGCGATCAGGTCCTTGAGTGTGATGGGGACGCCGTGCAGAGGTCCGCGTACGTCGCCCCGGGCCCGCGCGTCGTCCGCGTCGCGGGCGGCGGCCAGCGCGGCGTCGTCGAACCGCGCGAGGTAGACGCCGAGCCCGGGGTCGGACGCGTCGGCGCGGGCGAGTAGTTCGGTGACCAGTTCGACGCTCGACACCTTCCCCTGCGCGAGCGCGTCGGCGGTGCGGAGGAGGGAGCCGTCAGGAGTGTGCGTGGCGTCCGGGGCGGTGCCCTCGGCGAAGGCCGGTGCGCGGCCGGGGAGTCCGGCGTTCTCGCCTTCGGCAGGTGCGGTGGCGTGCAGTGTCCGGGCGTCCGCTTCCGCCTGGGCGCGTGCGGCGGCCAGTGCCGCGAGCTCACCTTCCGAGGGCGTGATGCCGTCGGAGGCGAGGAAGTCGCGCACCGCGCCGGAATCAGACGTGCTCACAGGGCCTCCCGGGGCCGAGGCGACGGGGCCGAAAGTCATCAGCCGAGGACTTCTCGAACGTAAGCTGATGCCCCGTCAGGTGCAAGCGACCCGTGGTCACGGCCGTCAGCGCGCCCGGGGCAGACCCAGTACGCGCTGCGCCACGATGTCGCGCTGTATCTGCTCGGTCCCACCGTAGATTCCGGCCGCGCGCGACCACAGATACCCGGTCATCGCCTCGTCGCCCACCAGGTCGAGTCGGAGCCGCCCGATGAGCTTGTCGACGCGCGTGAGCAGCAGCTTGTCGATCGAGCCCTCGGGGCCGGGGCCGGGGACGCGGTCGGCATCGGCGCTGTCGTTCGTGTCACGGGCGTTCAGGCGGGCTCGCACCCGGAGGCGTAGTGCGTACAGCCACCGCTCGGCGTGGTCGAGGCGGTGGGCGAGCACCGGATCGCCGCCGGTTCCCCGGGCGCGCATCTCCGCGACGGCGGCGGCGAGGCGGGACGTCCAGCCGATGTCGGCCGGGCCCCGCTCGTACGCCAGCAGCGCCATCGCGATGGCCCACCCGTCGCCCTCGCCGCCGAGCCGGTCGGCGGCGGGCACGCGTACGTCGTCGAAGAAGACCTGCGCGAACTCCCGCGTCTCGAAGGCGGTGACGATCGGATCGACGCGTACCCCGGGGGCGTCCATCGGCACGATCAGCATCGACAGGCCCCGGTGCCCGGCCTCGCCGGTCCGGCACAGCAGCAGGCACCGGTCGGAGTCCACGGCGTCGCTGGTCCAGATCTTGGTGCCGTTCACGCGGTACGCGTCGCTCTCGCGACGGGCCTTCGTCGTCAGCGCCGCGAGGTCCGACCCCGCTCCCGGCTCGCTGAACCCCTGGCACCACGCGACCGCGCCCGACAGCAGATCGGCAAGGTACGTCTCCCGCTGCGCGTCGCTACCGAACCGCCGCAACGCGTGCGCGAGATGACCGATCGGCGGGACCGGCGGCATGCCGCGGAACCCCAACTCGTCGTTGACGACGGCCTCGTACGCCGCCGGCATACCCCGTCCGCCCGAGGCCGCCGGGAAGGACACCCCCACGTATCCGGCCGAGTAGAGCGCCCGATGCCACGCGAGGCGAGGCCGCCCCGCGCTGTCGTCGGCCCCCGCCTCGAACCCGTCGATCCACGCGACCAGTTCCGCCCTGAACGCCGCCTCGGCAGGCGAGTCCAGCCCTCGAAGATCCGGAAGCACGCCGCTCGCCGTCGTCCCGTCGACCTCCCGCCGCCGACCCGCGTGGGCCCGCCGGAGCCGTATGTGTGCCAGATGCTCCCAGGTCATCCCCATGCCGCCGAGGACCTGGATGGCCGTCTCGCAGACGGCGACGGCAGCCTCTGCGCATACCTCGCGCGCCGCCGCGGCCACGGCGAGTGCCTCGTCGGCCGCCAACGCGTCCACCGCCCAGGCGGCATGCGAAGCGAACGCCTCCGCCGCCGCGAGTTCCACCGCCGCCTCGGCCGCCAGATGCGCGACGGCCTGGAACGCCCCGATCGCCCGCCCGAACTGCGTCCGCGTACGCGCGTGCCGCAAGGCATCGTCCAGCGCCCCGCGCGCGACACCCACGAGATCCGCGCACACCAACGCCAGCGTGAGGGCGGCTTCGCCGCCCGACTCGCCGTCGACGTACGCGACGGGCGCCGACGTACGCGCCAACTCGGTGGCGACCACGGCCACCTGAGCGGCGGTCGCCCCCGCCGCCCGCATCCCCGTCAGCCCGGCCCGTTCCAGAACCGCCAACGCCTGCGCACTGTCCGCGGCCATAAGGCGCGTCGTATCCGCAGGCCGCAGCGACTCGGCGATACGCGCGGCGGTGTCCCGAAGCAGGTCCAGCTCGTCGTCCTCCACCCGCGCAAGCTAACAGGGCAATCTTTACAAGGAAAGACATCCGGCGATTGCCCACAGGGGCGAACTCACTCGCTCAGCGGGATCACATACACATGGACGAAGTACGGCCCACCGACCTCGCCCGCGTGCAAGTGCCCGGAGCGCGCCCGACCGCCCTCCAGCCCGCGCGGATCGGGATCGACAGGGTCGACTACGCGACGCCGTACGGACCGACGAATGCGGGAGTTCCCACAATTAACGCCTTGGTCGAGACGGACCGTCCGCGCCAACGGTGGCGGTCTTGGCTGTCACTTGTCGGGGTGGAGTTGGAGGGTCAGTTCGGCGGTTAGTGGGGCTTCGCGGGGGAGGTCCGGTTGGTAGAGGGCTATGCGGGCGTGTTTGCCGAGTTCGGGGCCGAAGACCTCGATGAGGAGGTCCGAGGCGCCGTTCAGGACGGCGGGGGCTTGGGCGAAGCCCGGGGCGCAATTGATGTAGCCGGCCAGGCGGACCACACGCAGGACCTTGTCGAGGCTGCCGAGTTCCGCGCGAGCCATCGCGAGGAGGTTGATCGCCACGAGGCGGGCGGATGCCTGGCCTTCCTCGATGGTGAGTTCGCGGCCGAGCTTGCCGGTGATCGGGAGTTGGTCGTTGCCGTCCGCGTCCTTGGTGGTGCCGTACGTGCCGGACACGAAGAACAGGTCGCCCGCGCGTACGCCGAAGCAGAAGTTGCCGATCGGCGCAGGCGGCCGTACGTCGGCAAGTCCCAGACGTACCAGCGCTGTTTCGGGGGAGACCGGGGAGGTCGGTGACATGCGGACGATGTTAGGCGTCGCGATAGCCTCGGCCGCTGTGACCGGTCCGATCGCGCCGCCGTGGGTCGACGACCTGTTTCCGTTCGCCACGCCGCCCGCGCTGCGCGTGTTGATCGACGTCGCTTGGCAGCACGCCTACGACACCCTCCTCGAGACCGAGGTGTACGACCGCACCCTCGTTGAATCCCACTACGACTTCATGTTCGACCTGGTCGCGGCGCCGCGTCCGTACAACGGCTGGGAGCAGTACCCGCCGCCGGACGAGGACGACCGGCGACTGCCGGTATCGCTCTACGCCACACCGGAGTTCGTGCCGTTCGGGGCCCTGGGGACCGGTGCGTACGTCGGCTGGCTCGTGCCCGCTCCGGAGCTGGGGTGGACGGACCACCCGGTCGCGCTCGCGAGCGGTCACGAGCACGGGGTGACCTTCATCGGCCCGGACACCCGTTCCGGCCTGGAGTTCATGCTGTCGTGGGCGCTGCGGCGGCTGCGTCAGCACGACGCACCCCCGACGGAAAGACGGGAGCTCGTCGGTCGGCTGCCCGCGGAACTGCACGTGCGGCCGGACCCGGACCGGGTCTACCCGGGGTCGTCCTGGCACGGCTCCGGCGTGACGAGAGACGACGAGTTCGAGATCGTGTTCGACGTTCCGAGAGGGTGGCGCAACGACCCCGGGTACGACGGCATCGGAGTTCTCGCCCCGGCCGCCGCCTTCGACGTCGGGGAACCCTTCGCGCCCGGCGACGAACCGTCCCTGGCCGAGACGTTGGCCGCGGCCCGCCGCGCCCTCGCCGCCGGGCATCCGGCGACTGCTCTCCTCGTGCTCATGGACGCGTTCGTCACCTCTCCCACCTGCCACTTCGCGGAGCTCAAGCCACTGTGGGCGAGGGCCTACCGCGACCTCGGCCGGGCAGCGTACGCCGAGCGGCTCGACCGCATGGCAGCCGGCTACCCGAACTCCTGCGCCTGCCCGGCTCCCCACTGACGAGCCGACCGGGTCAGCTCTCGCGCCAGCGGTTGGTGATGGGCAGGCGGCGGTCGCGGCCGAAGGCCTTGAGGGAGATCTTGGTCCCGGGCGGGTACTGGCGGCGCTTGTACTCGGCACTGTCGACGAGCTTGAGGACACGGTCGACGAGGTCGGGGTCGAAGCCCGCGGCGACGATCTCGTCGCGGCCCATGTCGAGTTCGACGTAGTCGTCCAGAATGTCGTCGAGGATCTCGTAGTCCGGCAGCGAGTCGGAGTCCTTCTGGTCCGGCCGCAGTTCGGCGCTCGGGGGCTTGGTGATGGAGTTCTCCGGGATGGGCGGCACGGTGCCGCGGCGCAGCGCCTCCTCGTTGCGCCAGCGCGCGATGCGCCACACGACCGTCTTCGGGAGGTCCTTGACCGGCGCGAAGCCGCCGACCGCGTCACCGTACAAGGTCGAGTAGCCGCAGGCGAGTTCGCTCTTGTTGCCGGTCGCGAGGACGAGGTGGCCGTCCTGGTTGGAGACGCCCATCAGGGTCGTGCCGCGCACGCGCGCCTGGAGGTTCTCCTCGGCGACGCCGGTCAGGTGCACCGCGTCGAGGTACGCGTCGACCATCGGCGCGATGGGAACCTGCCGGTAGTTGAGGCCGATGCGCTCGGCGGTGTCGGCGGCGTCGTCCTTGGAATGGTCGGAGGAGTACTTGCTCGGCATGGAGATGCCGTACACGTTCTCCGCTCCCACGGCGTCGGCCGCGATGGCCGCCACGAGCGCGGAGTCGATGCCGCCGGACAGGCCCAGGACCACGGACTTGAAGCCGTTCTTCGCGGCGTAGTCGCGCAGGCCGACGACCGTTGCGGAGTAGATCTCGGCGTCGTCGGAGAGGTGGTCGGCGACGGTGGGCGCCAGCGGCTCGTAGGGCGGCACGGGCGTCTCGGACACCGTCGCCTGCACGATCGTCAGTCCGTCTGCGACCACGTCGCCCGCGTTGTACGCGCTCTCGTCCGTCGACGCCGCCGGCAGCTCCAGGTCGGTGATCAGCAGCGCCTCCTCGAACTGCGGGGCGCGGGCGACGAGTCGGCCGTCGTAGCCGACGACCAGGGAGTCCCCCTCGAAGACCAGTTCGTCCTGCCCGCCGACCATGTTGACGTATGCCAGCGCGCACCCCGCCTCGGAGGCCCGCCTCCGGGCGAGGTCGAGGCGTACGTCGTCCTTGGCCAGCTCGTACGGCGACCCGTTGACGACCATGAGCAGCCCCGCCCCGGCCGCCCGCACCGCCGCGACCGGACCGCCGTCCTGCCACAGGTCCTCGCAGATGGCGAGGGCGACGTCGATGCCGTGTACCCGCACGACCGCCAGCGTGTCGCCCGGCACGAAGTAGCGGGCCTCGTCGAACACGCCGTAGTTGGGCAGGTGGTGCTTCGCGGTACGCACGACCACCCGGCCGTCGTGCAGCACGGCCGCCGCGTTCTGCGGTGCCCCGGCCGGGAGGCCGAGCCGCGGCGTGGAGGTGTCGCAGCGGTCGAGGTAGCCGACGACGACGGTGGTGTCGCCCAGGCCCTCGGCGGCGAGCCGCAGCGCGAGCGCGTCGAGCGTGCGGCGCGACGCCTCGACGAAGGACGCCCGCAGGGCGAGGTCTTCGACCGGGTAGCCGGTGAGCACCATCTCGGGGAAGGCGACCAGGTGCGCACCCTTGGCGGCGGCGCGCCGGGTCCAGGCGACGACCAGGTCCGCGTTGCGGGTCAGGTCGCCGACGGTGGGGTTGAGCTGGCTGAGGGCGATCCGAAGCTGAGGCACGACGGCAGTCTAGCCGACCTTGACGTCAAAGTGACGAATAGTGAAGGAGGTCTCGGCGCGCCGCGCGGGTCAGGCCGGCGGGAAGTCCTCCGGCCGGTACTCGAAGTACGGTTCACCGTCCGGCGTGGCGACCGTGCCGAGCTTGTCCGGGTTCACAACTCCCTGGATCCCCACGATGATTCCGTCGCCCGTCTCGAAGCTCAGCAGCAGCCGGACGGTGTCGAAGTCCAGCAGCAGCGCGGGGCCGCCGTTGACCTCGATGCGGTGCGCGCGGGTACGGGGCCAGCGGTCCATGACGCCGAGCAGGAAGCGTACGACCCGCTCCGGCCCGTAGATGGGATTGCGCGCGGCGCTGACCCGGCCGCCGCCGTCGTTCCACAGCACCACGTCGCGCGCCAGCAGCGATTCGAGCCCCTTGCGGTCGCCCGACGCCGCGGCCGCCACGAACCGGTCGACCAGCGCATGGTGTTCGCCGCTGTCGACGCGGAAGCGGACACGGTCCCGGTCCAGCCGTCCGGCCGCGCGGCGGTGCAGCTGCCGGGCGTTGGCGGCCTCGATGCCCAGCGCGTCGGCGATTTCCTGGTACGGCAGTTCGAACGCCTCGCGCAGCAGGAAGACCGCCCGTTCGGGTGGCGACAACTGCTCCATCAGCCGCAACGCGGCCAGCGACACCGTGGACCGCCGCGCCGCGGTCTCGGCGGGGTCGAGCGCGAGCCGGCCCGTGGGCACCGGCTCGGGCACCCAGGGGCCGACGTACGTCTCCCGCCGGTGCCGCGCCGAACGCAGCTGGTCGAGCGCGAGCCGGGTGGTGGCGGTGACGAGCCAGCCGCGCGGGTCGTCGATCGGCGCGGCGCCGGGGTCGGCGGTCGCCCGGCGCCAGCGCAGCCACGCCTCCTGGACGCAGTCCTCGGCGTCCCACCAGCTGCCGAGCATGCGGTACGCGAGGCCGAGCAGCACCTGCCGGTGCCGCTCGAAGACCTCGTCGTACCCGCTCCCGGCGCCGTTCCCGGACGCCGGCCGTTCGGTGAGCGTCTCCGTCACAGGGCCGGGGGCTGGAGGTGTGTGCTCACTGCGACCCGGTTCCACACGTTGATCGTACTGATCGCGAGGATGATGTCGGCGAGCTCCTTGTCCGAGAACGCGTCCTGCGCCGCCGCCCAGACCTGGTCCGTGACACCGTGCTCGCCGAGCGCCGTGACCTCGTCGGTCAGCTCCAGCGCGGCCCGCTCGACCTCGGAGAAGAACGGCGACTCGCGCCACGCGCTCACCGCGAAGAGGCGCCGGCCCTGCTCGCCGTCCTTCAGCGCCTCGGTGCTGTGCATGTCGACGCAGAAGGCGCAGCCGTTGACGACGGACGCGCGCAGCTTGATCAGGTGGAGGAGGGTCGGGTCGACGTTGGCCCGGACGTACTTCTCCAGGCCGATGACGGCCTGGTAGCCCTGCGGTGCGGCCTGGGAGATGTCCATGCGCTGCTGCATTTGAGGCGGTCCTTCCGGTGTTTTTGCGGCCCGCCGCCCGGATGCGGCGGACGTGAGAACGACGGTGCGGCCCCCTGCGGATGTGACAGTCCCCGGGAGCCGCCGGTGTGATGCCGGTCACGCCCGGGGGGCTGATTCGCGCCGCGCTCCCTTTGTTGGAGGGCCCGTAATGTGTTCGCAACCGGGACAGGCCAAGATGTACCCATGGATAAGCAGCAGGAGTTCGTGCTTCGCACGCTGGAGGAGCGCGACATTCGGTTCGTGCGCCTGTGGTTCACCGATGTGCTCGGCTTTCTCAAGTCGGTCGCCGTGGCCCCTGCCGAGCTTGAACAGGCGTTTGCCGAGGGGATCGGCTTCGATGGTTCGGCCATCGAGGGCTTCGCGCGCGTGCACGAGTCGGACATGCTGGCCAAGCCGGATCCTGCGACCTTCCAGATACTGCCGTGGCGCGCCGAGGCGCCCGGGACCGCCCGCATGTTCTGCGACATCCTCATGCCCGACGGCTCGCCGTCGTTCGCGGACCCGCGGTACGTCCTGAAGCGCACCCTGGAGCGCGCGTCCGACCGGGGCTTCACCTTCTACACGCACCCCGAGATCGAGTTCTTCCTGTTCAAGGACATGCCGCTGGACGGCACGCCGCCCACGCCGGTCGACCACAGCGGCTACTTCGACCACACGCCCCAGATGGTCAGCCACGACTTCCGCCGCCAGGCGATCACCATGCTGGAGAACATGGGGATCTCGGTGGAGTTCAGCCACCACGAGGGCGCCCCCGGCCAGCAGGAGATCGACCTGCGGTACGCCGACGCGCTCAGCACCGCGGACAACATCATGACCTTCCGCCTGGTGGTCAAGGAGGTCGCGCTGGAGCAGGGCGTGCACGCGTCCTTCATGCCGAAGCCGTTCTCGCAGTACCCGGGCTCGGGCATGCACACCCACCTGTCGCTGTTCGAGGGCGACCGCAACGCCTTCTACGAGGCCGGTGCGGAGTACCAGCTCTCCAAGGTGGGGCGCTCCTTCATCGCGGGCCTGCTGCGGCACGCGGGGGAGATGGCGGCTATCACGAACCAGTGGGTCAACTCGTACAAGCGGCTGTGGGGCGCGTCGGCGCGTACCGCGGGCATGGGCGGCGAGGCCCCGTCGTACATCTGCTGGGGGCACAACAACCGCTCGGCGCTCGTACGGGTGCCGATGTACAAGCCCACCAAGGGCCAGTCGACGCGCATCGAGGTGCGGTCGATCGACTCGGCGTGCAACCCGTACCTGACCTTCGCCGTCCTGCTCGGTGCAGGGCTCAAGGGCGTCGAAGAGGGTTACGAGCTGCCGGCCGGTGCCGAGGACGACGTGTGGGCGCTGACCGATGCCGAGCGCCGCGCGCTGGGCATCGCGCCGCTGCCGCAGAACCTGGCCGAGGCCATCGCCCTGATGGAACGGAGCGAGCTGCTGCCCGAGGTGCTGGGCGAGCACGTCTTCGAGTTCTTCCTGCGTAACAAGCGCCAGGAGTGGGAGGAGTACCGGCAGCAGGTCACGCCGTTCGAGCTGCAAAAGTACCTGCCGGTCCTGTAACCCGCGCATGCCGTCGGCCGCGTGACGTGTCGGCCGGCGGATGTGCCGACCGCCCGCGCCACCGCCGTACCGACCCGCAACCTGACCGCCTGCCGACGCGTCCCTTCGGGGACACCTCGGCAGGCGTGCCGCATCGCGCGCCGCCCGTTCCCCCGTGGGCGGCGGACCGCCGCGGGCCGCCGAGCCGTCCCCGGTACGCCCGCCGAGGCGGGCGCGCCGGTCACGGCCTCGGGCGCAGCAGCTCCATGATGTAGCGCTTGAACGCGTCGGACTCGTCACCCTGCGGGAGCAGTTGCGGCGCGCCGCGGCGGACCAGCGCGATGCCTACCGCGACCATCCAGGCGGCCAGCGCGTGCTGCCGCGCGGCCTCCGGGGCGAGGCCCAGCTCCTCGTTGAGGGACGCGCCCCACGCGATGCGCTGCTCGGTGACGCGCTCCAGGAAGGGGCCGACGACCGGGTGCGTCGAGTTCACCAGCAGGGTGGTGCTGATGTCCGCGCCCTGCGGTCCGGTGAACGCGAACTCGGTGAGCCACCGCCCGCGTTCGGCCGGATCGGTGATGCGGGCGGCGGCCGACATCATCGCGTCGGACTCTTCGACCCACAGTTCGAGGGCGGCGTGGATGAGCGCGTCGCGGTCCTTGAAGTGCCAGTAGAAGCTGCCCTTGGTCGTCCCGAGACGTTCGGCGAGCGGTTCCACGGCGATGGCGCCGAGGCCGCTTTCGCGCATCGCCTCGAGAGCGGCGCGTGCCCAATCGTCCCGCGACAGCGTGCGTCTGCCGGCCCGTGCGGGTCTGTCTGTTCGGACACTGTCCGGGGGAACACCGTTGCGCATGCCTCACACGCTAACGTAGGGTGACTTCCCGTACGGTGGCGTATGGAGAACTGGCAAGACGGAGGATCCCCCAGGCCGTGGGACGGACGACCTGACGGGACGGTTCTCCTGAACCACCGGGCGGGTAGCGCGTCGGCACCGGTCATCGCGGTCGGGGGACTCGATGGTCGGGACGCGCCTACGGCGTGCGGCCGTCGGGAGCTCCCTCCCGGCGGCCGCATGTTGCGTTCCACCGCAGCTCCCCGCCCGACCCGCCTGTGTCGCCTGGCCTGTGCTGCTCGACGTGTGCCCTGGCCTGATGCTCGTGCCCGCCCAGGCGAGCGCGCCGCCGCCTCGCCGTCCGCATTCCCACATCTGACGGTGGGTCAGCTGTTGGGAGCGGGCCCCCGCGAGGCTACGCTCGGCAGGTGACCACATGGGACCCGGTATCCACGGGAGTGTCGACAGCGCGCCTGGTCAGGCTGGGTTTCACCGATGCGGCCGTGGCCGCGCGGCGCCTGGCCGACCCGGTCCTCGCGGGCATACGCGACGACTCGCAACTGCTCGAAGGCCTGTCCGCGACGGCCGACCCCGACCTTGCGCTGCTCGGCCTGGTACGCCTGGCCGAAGCCGCCGACGACCGCCCGGTCCTGCTGTCCACACTCGCCTCGGCCAAGCCCCTGCGCGACCGGCTGCTCGGCGTGCTCGGCGTCAGCGCCGCCCTCGGCGACCACCTCGCCCGGCACCCCGAGGACTGGCGGACGCTGGTCACGTACGACGTACAGGACGCGCACCCGACCCCCGAGTATTTCCGCCGTACGCTCGGCGCCGCTCTGGACGACCGCACGAACGGCACGCTGGCCGGCGACGACGCCCTCGACGCCCTGCGTGTCGCGTACCGCCGCTGCCTGCTCTCCATCGCCGCCCGCGACGTGTGCGGAACCGCCGACGTCGCCCAGGTCGCCGCCGAACTCGCCGACCTGGCCGGGGCCACACTCGACGCGGCGCTCGACCTCGTGGCCCGCGAACACCCCGTCGAGGCCGGGCAGTGCCGCCTCGCGGTCATCGGCATGGGCAAGTGCGGCGGCCGGGAGCTCAACTACGTCAGCGACGTCGACGTGGTCTTCGTCGCCGACGCCCGGCCCGGGGTCGAGGAGGGCACCGCGATCGCCGCGGCCTCCCGCATCGCCGCCGCCATGATGCGCGCCTGCTCGCACACCACGCGCGAGGGCACGATCTGGCCGGTCGACGCCAACCTGCGGCCGGAGGGCCGCAACGGGCCGCTGGTCCGCACGCTCACCAGCCACCTGGCGTACTACGAGCGCTGGGCCAAGACCTGGGAGTTCCAGGCGCTGCTGAAGGCCCGCCCGGTGGCCGGCGACATGGCCCTCGGCCGCAAGTACGTCGAGCGCATCGCCCCCCTCGTGTGGACCGCCGCCCAGCGCGAGAACTTCGTCCCCGACGTCCAGGCCATGCGCCGCCGCGTCGTCGAGTCCATCCCGCACACCGAAGTCGAGCGCGAGCTCAAGCTCGGCCCCGGCGGCCTGCGCGACATCGAGTTCGCCGTACAGCTGCTGCAACTCGTGCACGGCCGCGCCGACTCGTCGCTGCGCAGCGGATCCACCCTGGAGGCACTGGCCGCGCTGTCCGCCGAGGGGTACGTCGGCCGCGCCGACGGGGCCTCGCTCGACGAGGCGTACCGCTTCCTGCGCCTGCTCGAACACCGCATCCAGCTGCACCGCCTGCGCCGCACCCACCTCCTGCCGACCGACTCCGTCGACCTGCGCCGGCTCGGCCGCTCGGTGGGGTTCCGCGCGAACCCGGTCGGTGAGCTGGAGGCCACCTGGCGCCGCACCCGGCACGAGGTGCGCCGTCTGCACGAGAAGTTGTTCTACCGCCCGCTGCTCGACGCGGTGGCCCGGCTCCAGCCCGGCGAGACCAGGCTGACCGCGGAAGCCGCCGCCCAGCGCTTGGAGGCGCTCGGGTACGCCGACCCCGCCGGCGCCCTGCGCCACCTGGAGGCGCTCGCCTCCGGTGTGAGCCGCCGCGCGTCCATCCAGCGCACGCTGCTGCCCGTCATGCTCGGCTGGTTCGCCGACTCCGCCGATCCGGACGCGGGTCTGCTGGCTTTCCGGCAGATCTCCGACGCGCTCGGCAACACGCACTGGTACCTGCGCCTGCTGCGCGACTCGGGGGCCGGGCACGCCGGCGGCGCGGCGGCCGAGAACATGGCCCGCGTGCTGGCCTCCGGGCGTCTCGCCCCCGACCTGCTGCTGCGTGCGCCCGAGGCGGTCGCCCTGCTCGGCGACCCGGACGGCCTGCGGCCCCGCTCCCGCGCGGCCCTGGAGTCCGAGGTGCTGGCCGCGGTGGGCCGCGCGCCCAGCGCCGAGGTCGCCGTGCAGATCGCCCGCAGCGTGCGCCGCCGCGAGCTGTTCCGCATCGTCGCCGCCGACGTGCTCGGCAGGCTGGACGTCGACGAGGTGGGCCGCGCGTTGTCCGACGTCACCGCGGCGACCCTCACCGGCGCCCTGCGGGCGGCGGCCGACGAGTACGCGCGCCAGACCGGCAAGGCGATCGGCACCCGCCTCGCGGTGATCGCGATGGGCCGTTTCGGCGGGCACGAACAGGGCTACGCGAGCGATGCCGACGTCGTCTTCGTGCACGAGCCCGAGGAGGGCACCGGCGAGGAGGTGGCGGCCAAGCAGGCACACGCCATCGCCAACGAGATGCGCCGCCTGCTGCAACTGCCCGCCACCGACCCGCCGCTCGTGGTCGACGCCGACCTGCGGCCGGAAGGGCGGCAGGGCCCGCTCGTACGGACGCTCGCGTCGTACCGGGCCTACTACGAGCGCTGGTCCAAGTTGTGGGAGAGCCAGGCGCTGCTGCGGGCCGCGCCGGTCGCGGGCGATGCCGACCTCGGCGCCCGGTTCGTCGACCTCATCGCGCCGCTGCGCTGGCCCACGGCCGGGTTGACCGACAACGAGGTACGCGAGATCCGGCGCATGAAGGCCCGTATCGAGGCCGAGCGGCTGCCGCGCGGCGCGGACCCGACCACGCACACCAAGCTGGGGCGCGGCGGCCTGGCCGACGTCGAGTGGGTCGCGCAGTTGCTGCAGATGAAGCACGCGCACGCGGTGCCGGCGCTGCGTACCACCGGGACTCGCGAGGCGCTGGCCGCGGCGGCCGAGGCCGGGCTACTGGACGCGCAGGACGCCAAGGTGCTCGACGACGCGTGGCTGGAGGCGACGCGCGTGCGCAACGCGGTGATGGTGGTACGCGGCCGCCCGTCCGACCAGTTCCCCTCCGACGTGCGCGAACTGGCCGGGGTCGCACGTCTGCTCGGCTACCGCGCGACCGGCGCGGGCCCGGTGGGGGCGGGCACCGTGATCGAGGACTACCGCCGCATCACGCGGCACGCCAGGGCCGTCGTCGACCGGGTGTTCTACGGCGAGACCTACGGTGACGGGAACGAAGCGGCCGGCTCGCGCTGACTGCCGGAGGAATTGTCCGGCCCTCGGGGGGATTTCGCACCTTCTGCCGGGGACCGCCCGGATGCGTGGGCGGCATCCCGCCCCGAAGGGCCGCCGTCCCCGCGTCCGTCGTGGTCGCCGTCGGCGTCACCGTGCCGGTCGCCGCCGTGCTCCTCGTACCGCGGGTCGTCGGGCGTGTAGCGCGGGAACTGGTAGGCCGAGCACCCGTTCACCAGCCGTTGCACGGCGAACCCGGCGGCCAGCGTGATCCAGCCGCCGACCGCGTCGAGGATGAAGTGGTTGCCCGTCGCCATGATCACCACGAGCGTCATCAGCGGGTACAGCACGCCGAGCACGCGCACCCACATCGGCTTCGCGAACTTCCAGATGGCGACCGCACACCAGGTCGACCAGCCGATGTGCATCGACGGCATCGCGGCGAACTGGTTCGACACGCTCTTCATGTTGCCCGAGGCCATCGAACCCCAGGTGTTGTGCACGAGCACGGTGTCGATGTAGCCCGCGCCGGGCAGCAGGCGCGGCGGGGCGAGCGCGTAGAAGAAGTACCCGAACAGCGCGAGCCCCGTGGTGACGAACAGGACTGTGCGCACGGCCCGATAGCGGCCCGGATGCCAGCGGAACAGCCACACCAGCACGCCTATGGTCACGATGAAGTGCAGCGTGGCGTAGTAGTAGTTCATGCCGACGATCAGCCAGGTCACCTTGTCGGCGGCGTGGTTGATCGTGTACTCCACGTCGATGTGCAGCGACTTCTCGAAGTCGAGGAGCTGCCACGCGCGTTCCACGGCGAGGGACTCGCGGTTGGGCACCGCGTTGCGGATGAGGGAGTAGACCCAGTAGCTGAGCGCCACGAGCGCCAGCTCCACGACGAAGCGCGGGCGGCGGGGTGTCCGCAGGTACGTGCGCACGCGCACGTAGAGCGGAGTCGGCTCACCCGCTGCCGACGCGGGACCCATCGCCGCCGAAGCGTCCGGCGACGACTGCGGCGGGCTCTGCTGGGTTTGCGTTTCCCCCATAAGGACCCAGTCTGCCAGAGGCAGGCGGTGCGCCGATCACCCGCGGGTACGGTTCGGACGATCACGTGTACCCCCTGCGGACGACCCCGGGTCCCCCATGCGGGCGGGACCCGGGGTCGTGCACGGCCGCGTGCGGTGGCGGCCGACCGGCGGGCTCGGCGGTGTGCCGGGCGATACGCGGGCGGTGTGCGGGACGCGTTAGCGCAGCGGCACCGAGATCCACGAGGGGTCGGCGCTCGGGGAGCCGAACGCGAGCGTCGAGAAAGCCGGGTTCTGCTCGATGTAGAGCGGGTCGACGGTGTCGATGACGAGGGCGAGCCGGTGGCCTGCCGGGACGTCGTACACCGTCGCGAGCAGGTCCAGGTCGGCGGCGAAGGGCCGTCCCGCCTGCTTGCCGAAGAACGTGTAGGGCATGTGCGTGACGAGTTTGCCGACGCCGAGCGAGTCCACGTCGTACAGGTAGGCCACGAATGTGCCGGCGGATGCGCTCGGATTCACGGTCACGTGCAGGCTCGTCGTGCCGCGTACCAGGCTTTCGGAGGCCAGGCGGTCCGACTGCCACACCGCCGCGACCGCCCGCGGCAGCAGCGGCACCGACACCATCGGCGGGATGCGCAGGTACTCCTCGACCAGGTTGGTCAGGAAGATCACGCCTCCATTGGCGCCTGAATCGATATTTGTGCCGATGGGCGTGGTCCAGCCGGTGCCCGCACTCGGCGCGAGCGGGCCGGTGCGCGACCAGCCGTTGTCGCCGAGCCGCAGGTTCAGCCGCGACCCGGTCAGGTCCGCCCAGTCGGCGTAGCCCTCGTACCCGCCCTCGATGCGCGGCTTGATCTGCACGGGCGGCTGCCGGTCGATGCCGTTGTCGACGCCCTTGAGGTGGTGGTCGAGCCAGGCGCGGGTGTTGGCCCAGGTGTCGTTGGGTAGCCCGGCCAGCCCCGGGATCTCCGGTGTGGCGTGGTCGCCGGGCCGGAACTCCAGGCGCTTGGGCACGGTCAGCTTCTCGTAGAACTCGGCGAGTTGGTTGGGCGGGAAGATGCTGTCGCCCCACGCGTTGGCCAGCATGACGGCCGGGCCGTTCGCGTTGATCCGGTCCAGGTACGTGGCGGGGGAGCGTACGTTCGCCCACGCGATCAGCTCGGGCACGTTGGCCGTGGTGAGGAAGTCGACCAGGAACTGCCCGAATTCGTCGCTGGGACGGCCGGTCACGTAACCGGCCACGGCAAGTCCGGCGGCGGACTGGATGTGCTGCGTCTGGCCCGCGTAGATCGAGTCGACCAGATCGGCCCAACCGCTCAGTGCGGCAACGGTCTTGATGCGCGGGTCGTGGCCGGCGGCGAGGAGGCCGAGGCCCGCGCCGTAGGAGACGCCGACGGTTCCGATGCGCGCCGGGTCCGCTGGGGTGTTGGCGAGCGCCCAGTCGATCATGCGCGACACGTCGGCGACGTCGTCCGGGCCGGCGACGCCGATCTCGCCGCCGGACAGCCAGAATCCCCGCGCCGTGTAGGACAGGGCGATGTAGCCGTTCTCGGCGAGTTGCTTCGCCTGGACGACGTACTCGATCTGCGGCATCGACCAACTCGCCGGCAGCACCACGACGGGCGCGCGGTGGGCGGCGTCGGCTCCCGCCGGGACGAATACGTTGGCCTTGAGGACGACGCCGGGTGCCACCGGCACGTCGACGAACCGGAACGCCGGCCCGGCCGCGGCGGCCTGCGGCGCGGCGCCGACGCCCGGAACCAGCAGGGCGGCGAGTACGGCGAGCACGACCGCCAGGCGGGATCTGACGGTGCGTGCGCGCGGAACCTTTCCTGAGCTCATGCCTGCTCCCTCTGCGACGGGGGGATCGTGGGGTGGTGCGGTGAGCCCGTACGGCGCCCTCTCTGCCGGATGCCGCCGGGCACGCGACGCCGGGGACGCGCGCTCGCTGCGTTGCAGGGCCTGGCGAGTACGACCGAGTACGAGCTGCGGCCCTGTGCCTTGCGATCGCACGCGCCAGACGACGCGGGCTTTCCGACAAGATCCGGAAGAGAGGACCTAAGTGACTGGAGGGTAACCCCCAGGAGTTACCGCTGGTAACAGAAAATCGGGTAACGAAAACGCAAAGCCGGGCGGGTCGCGGGGAGGGTCAACTCCCCGCGACCCGCCCGGAGTCCCGGGGCGTCATCCGGTGACCAGCACCAACTTGCCCCGGGTGTGGCCCGATTCGCTCGCGCGATGCGCCTCGGCAGCGTCGGGGAGGGCGTAGACACCGGCCAGTGGCACCGACAAGGTGCCCGCCTCGAACAGTTCGGCCGCCTTGGCCAGCGCACGCAACAGGTAGTCCTCGCCGTCGTGGCCGGACGAGAACCGCACGCCGTTGGCCGCGGCGTCCGCCGGGTCCACGATGCTCACCGCCCGGCCCGCGTCGCCGGTCAGCTCGACCGAGTCGCGCAGCACTCCGCCGCCGACCAGGTCGACCGCCGCGTCCACCCCGTCCGCGGACAGTTCGCGTACCCGGTCGACCAGACCGGGTCCGTAGTCGACCGGCTCGGCGCCCAGGTCGCGCAGGTACGCGTGGTTGCGCCCGCTCGCCGTGCCGATGACCCGTGCGCCCCCGGCCACCGCGAACTGCACGGCGAGGCCGCCCACTCCGCCCGCCGCCGCGTGCACGAGAACCGTCTCGCCCGACCGCACGCCGGCCTCCGCGAGCGCCCGGTACGCCGCATCCGCCGCGGTCGGCAGCGCGCCTGCGAGCTCCCACGGCATCGCGGCCGGCTTGGCGGCGAGGCGGTCCTCGCCGGTGACGACGTGATCCGCGTACGTCCGCGTGCCCAGGCCGAACACCTCGTCGCCCGCCCGCCACCGGGTCACACCCTCGCCGACCGCGTCGACGACGCCCGCGAGATCCTGGCCGGGGACATGGGGGAGAACGACCGGGAAGACCGCGGCCATCGCGCCCGAGCGGATCTTCCAGTCGATCGGGTTGACGCCGACCGCCTGCACCCGGATCCGGACCTCGCCTGGGCCGGGCTCGGGCAGGCGGTCCACTTCGACGAGTTCCAGCACGTCGGCGCTGCCGTGCGCGGCGAAGTGGACCGCGCGGGACGGGCGTCCGGCTTCCGCCGCGGCGGATTCCGCGGCCGATGCCGGGGCGGATCCCGCCGATGCGGACGCGAAGGGAGCGGTGGGGGCGACGGCGGTGTTTTCGGACATGCGATCATCCTGCTTTCGTGTGTTCGTTCGGGAACATCCATGACCCTTCCGGACTTGGCACGCGATGAGGAGCGGACCGTCCAGCCTGGGACCAACGGTCCCTGGATACGCCGCCGGCACGGGAAGGGCACGCACATGGCCACCGGGATGGACCGCCGCGAACTGGCCGACTTCCTGCGCCGCTCACGCGAGCGGCTGCGCCCGGCCGACGTCGGGCTGCCCGACGGCCCGCGCCGACGTACACCGGGACTCCGCCGCGAGGAAGTCGCGACCCTCACCGGCATGTCCGCCGACTACTACATCCGTCTCGAACAGGCGCGCGGGCCGCAGCCGTCCCCGCAGATACTCGCCGCCCTCGCCCGTGCCCTCGGCCTCGGCGACGACGAGCGAGACCACCTGTACCTCCTCGCCGGGCACCGGCCGCCCGCGGGGCGGCAGGCCGGCGAGACCATCAGCCCGGCGCTGCGGCACTTGTTGGACCGACTCGCCGACACCCCCGCGCAGATCCTGGGCGACCTGGGCGACGTGCTGGCGCAGAACTGCCTCGCCGAGGAACTGTTCGGCGGCGTCTGCACGGTCTCCGAGCACGGGCGCAACATCGTGTGGCGCTGGTTCACGGATCCGGTCGTGCGCGGCGCGTACCCGGTCGAGGAGTGGGAGCACTACGGCCGCCAACACGTCGCCGACCTGCGCGCGGCCGTCGCGCGGCGCTCGCACGACGAGGCGGCCGTGCGCCTGGTCCGCCGGCTCCGGGACGTGAGCGAGGAGTTCGTACGCCTGTGGGAGCTGCACGAGGTCGGCGTGCGCCGCAGCAGCCGCATGCGTGTGGTGCACCCCGTGGTCGGCACCGTGGACCTGATGTGCGAGCGGCTCCTGACGCCCAACGAGGACCAGCAACTGCTGATCTTCACGCCGCCCGACGGGTCGCCGTACACCGCGCAGCTCGAACTCCTGCGCTCGGCCACCGGCGTCGTGCCCGGCCTCTCGCCGGTGCCGTTCACGGCATCCGCCGCGTCCTCCGCCGCCCCGGTTACGGTGGCCACATGAGTGATCTGGAAACGAAGCCCACCCTCAAGGAGTGCGGCGGGCGCGAGGACGTCTCGGCCGAGCCGGCCCTCGAACTCACCCCCGGGCGCGAGGTCAGCATCGGCGACGACCGGCCGGTACGGCGCATGCTGCCTACCCTCGGCCGCCGCATGGTCGGTCCGTGGTGCTTCCTGGACCACTATGGCCCCGACGACATCGCCGACGGGCCCGGCGCCCAAGTGGCCCCGCACCCGCACATGGGCCTCCAGACGGTGAGTTGGCTGCGCGAGGGCGAGATGCTGCACCGCGACAGCGAAGGCCACACCGCCACGATCCTGCCCGGGCACCTCGGGCTCATGACCTCCGGGCGCGGCATCTCGCACTCCGAGGAGTCGCCGGTGCCGCACGCACGATTCCTGCACGGCGTGCAGCTGTGGGTGGCCCTGCCCGACGGTGCGCGCAACGGCGACCCGCACTTCGAACTGCACACCGAGCTGCCGCGGTTCGAGGCGCCCGGCGTGTCCGGCACCGTGATCATGGGCGAGATCGACGGGGCCCGGTCGCCGGGTCAGGCGTACTCGCCGATCACGGGTGCGGACCTGACGCTGGCCGACGGCGTCGACGTACGCCTGCCGCTGGAACGGGACTTCGAGTACGCGGTCGTCGCGACCGAGCCCGGTGCGGTGGTCGACGGCGTACCCGTGCCGATCGGTTCGCTGCTCTACCTCGGCTGCGGCCGCCGAGACGTGCACATCCGCACCGAGGCGGCGTCGAACCTGATCCTCGTCGGCGGCGAGCCGTTCGCGGAGAAGATCGTGATGTGGTGGAACTTCGTGGGGCGCACCTCCGAGGAGATCGCCGAGGCGCGGACGCAGTGGCAGGCGGAGGAGCGCTTCGGCGTCGTGCACGGATACCACGCGCCGCGTCTTGACGCCCCCGAGTTGCCGCCGACGCCGCTCAAGCCCCGTGGCCGCGTGCGCTGACGGCAGAACCGCACCGCCCACGGCATCTGCCCGCGACTGGCGGGTGCCGTGGGCCAGGGTGGCGAATCGACTGACAGGCCGCCGTGCGCTGTGAGATCAATGGGATATGAGCAGCGACAAATCGGATGATCCCGATCCCCTGGTCATGCGGGTCCAGGTCGACGACCACCCTGTTGCGGCGGCCGTGGAGGCGGACGCGTCGATAGCGCGCACGCGCTACACCACGCTGAACGTCCGCGGGCCGGTGTTCGGCATCGCCACCCAGTCACCGCCGGGGCACGGCCATTGGCAGGTGCTCACTCCGATCACCGACGGATTCGCGCAGCAGGCACGCGACTCCCTCAACTCGCACCTGTGGTTCAAGGCGAAGGACGACACCGACGATCCGCTCGTACGCCGCGAACTCCTCGCCGCCGTACGGGTCCTGGAAACCGAGCCCGTCGACGAACTCACCGTGCTCGACGTCCGCTACCGGGTGGTCCGCGCCGACGAATTCGTCTTCAGCCGCGACAGCGTGCCGGAGCCGCCGCGCCCCACGGACCCGGAGCCCGCCGTACCGGACTGGGACGGCTACGACGACACGCCGCTCGACCGCGACTTCGTCATCGACCACTCCGCGGCGGCGGGCCTCGTCGCGACGACCGAACGCCTGGCCCTGCAACGCCTCCACTACCGGGGTGAGCGCTATCCGCCTGAGGTACGCCACGACTCCGAGCAGGCGATGGCGACCCACCCCGGCGTGGTCCTGCTGCCGCCGGCGTACTGCGTCGTCGAACACACCGGTGATTCCTGGACCCCGCTCACCGGTCTCATGAGCACCCCGCACGGCGCCCGGCGTGCGCTGACGAACTGGCTGATCCGGTTCTGGCCGCTCATGCGCGACCTGCCGGAAGCCGAGGCCGCCCGCTACGCCGCCCTCGCCCGGGAGTTCCAGGCACAGGTACGGGCCAACAGCCTCTGCGTGGACGACCGCCTGTACTCCGTCGCCCGCGTCGGCCGCACGGTCCGCATCGGCGGCGACGGACCCGAATCCGCCCGCCCGTCCGACGTGGACAACTACGGCCCCAGCCAGATCCACCCCGTGATGGACGAGCACGGCACCATCACGCACGAGGACACGCACGAGGAGGAGTAGCCGAGGGCCCCCCTCGCGCATTCCGGCCGACGTGCAACGTAATCGCGGTGTCCGGATCCGTGCCGTCCGCCGCCTCCGACCGGTGTGCGATCGGTGGCGGGGCGGCATGGCCTGGCTGTGCAGGTGCGTACTCCGGGAAGGCTAGGCGGCGAGGCGGTGCGCGTTGTCCGCGGCCCAGGTCCGGTAGTCGCGGGGAGGCCGGCCGACGACCTCGCCGACGGCCGGGAAAACCACGGATTCGTCGATCAGGTCGTCCACGTAGAAACCGAAGTACGCGTCCACCCGCTCCTTGGGCATACGCGATTCCATTTCGATGCGGGCCTCGTCGTTCGACACGGCCTCGAAGCGCAGCTTCCGCCCGAGTGCCGCTCCCAGAATCTCCACCTGCTCCGCGGGCAGGATGGCGTCAGGGCCGGTCAACTCCAGGACTGCGCCACGGTGTTCGTCGGCGACGAGGGCCCGTGCCGCGACGGCGGCGATGTCGCCGGGGTCGATGAACGCCGTCCGCCGCCAGGAGAAGGGCACACGGACCAGGTTGCCTGCACGCAACTGGGGTGCCCAGCGCAGGGAGTTGGACATGAACGCCCGGGGCCGCAGAAAAGTCCAGGTCATCCCGGATTCGCGAATCGCGCGCTCGCTCAGCGTCATGTAGCGGGAGATCGCGTTGTCCATGCGCTGGATCCCGGCGGAGCCACCGGTCATCAGCACGACGTGTTCCACACCCTGGTCACGCATGGTGGCCGCGAGTGCCGGCATGTCGTCGTATCCGGCGAGTGTGAACACGGCCTTGACGCCGGTGAACGCGCCGTCCAGGGACTTCGGCTTGTTCAGATCGCCGATGACGTGCTGGATTTCGTCCTGGGGTCCGGTGGTCAGGGGATTGCGGGTGAGTGTACGTATGCGGTGCCCAGCCGCAGTGAGTATGTCGACCAAAGCCGATCCGACATTGCCCGTCGCTCCGGCCACTAGCAGCACGGCGGCTCCTTCACTTCGGAAACAAGGAAAGGAGTGACGCGGGTTCACCCCACGTGCACTCCCTGAGCCATCGTCACCCAAGAAACCGAGTATGCACATCGCATTGCGCGATTCGGATAGTCGAACGCTTCGTCGGACGTCCGCCCTTGTCGTGTTCTTCCTGCCGAAAGCAGCCGCGGCGGCGATTTCCGGTCACCGCAAAGGAGTTGGCGTCTCGCCGACGCTCTCGGCCGCCGGGCTCCGGACACATCGAAGGCCCCGCCAGAGCGAGTCATGGCGGGGCCTTCGAGTTGCGGGGCGGTCACCTCATCCGGGGAGTCCCGGAAGAGGGCCGCGGCACGGTGCTCGGATGTCCTAGATGTCGAAGTACATCTCGAACTCGTGCGGGTGCGGACGCAGGCGGATCGGGTCCACCTCGTTGGTGCGCTTGTAGTCGACCCAGGTCTCGATGAGGTCCTGGGTGAAGACGCCGCCCTCGAGGAGGTACTCGTGGTCGGCCTCGAGCGCGTTCAGGACCTCGGGCAGCGAGCCCGGCACCTGCGGGACGGCCGAGTGCTCCTCGGGCGCCAGCTCGTACAGGTCCTTGTCGACCGGCTCCAGCGGCTCGATCTTGTTCTTGATGCCGTCGAGGCCGGCCATCAGCATCGCGGAGAACGCCAGGTACGGGTTCGACGACGGGTCCGGCACGCGGAACTCGATGCGCTTGGCCTTCGGGTTCGAACCGGTGATCGGGATGCGGATGCACGCCGAGCGGTTGCGCTGCGAGTAGACCAGGTTGACCGGGGCCTCGAAGCCCGGGACCAGGCGGTGGTACGAGTTCACCGTCGGGTTCGTGAAGGCCAGCAGCGACGGGGCGTGCTTCAGCAGGCCGCCGATGTAGTAGCGGGCCGTGTCGGACAGGCCCGCGTAACCGACCTCGTCGTAGAACAGCGGCACGCCTTCCTTCCACAGCGACTGGTGGCAGTGCATGCCCGAGCCGTTGTCGCCGAAGATGGGCTTCGGCATGAAGGTCGCGGTCTTGCCGTTGCGCCACGCGACGTTCTTCACGATGTACTTGAAGAGCATCAGGTCGTCGGCTGCGGCCAGCAGCGTGTTGAACTTGTAGTTGATCTCGGCCTGGCCGGCGGTGCCCACCTCGTGGTGCTGGCGCTCGACCTGGAGGCCTGCGGCGGCCAGCTCCAGGGAGATCTCGGCACGCAGGTCGGCGAAGTGGTCGACCGGCGGGGCCGGGAAGTAACCGCCCTTGTAGCGGACCTTGTAGCCGCGGTTGCCGCCCTCTTCGACGCGGCCGGTGTTCCAGGCGCCGGCGACGGAGTCGATGTGGTAGTACGACTCGTGCTGGTTCGTCTCGAAACGCACGTCGTCGAAGACGTAGAACTCGGCCTCAGGGCCGAAGAACACGGTGTCGGCGATGCCGGTTCCCGCGAGGTAGCGCTCGGCCTTCTTCGCGATGTTGCGCGGGTCGCGGCTGTACTCCTCATCCGTGAGCGGGTCGTGGATGAAGAAGTTGATGTTGAGCGTCTTGTCCTTGCGGAACGCGTCGACACGCGCCGTCGAGAGGTCCGGGCGGAGGGCCATGTCGGACTCGTGGATCGCCTGGAAACCACGGATCGACGAGCCGTCGAACGCCAGCGTCTCGTTCGGCTCGAAGATCTCGGCCGGGATCGTGAAGTGCTGCATGACGCCAGGCAGGTCGCAGAACCGGACATCGACGAACTTGACGTCGTTGTCGGTGATGTACCGCGACACCTCGTCGGCGTTGTTGAACATCCATGCCTCCTCGACCCGGCTCCGGGCTCGGGTTAGCTTCTCGTTCGGGGGGCGGCCCTTCTCCCCGCTGGCCACTGGTCCCGAAGGTATGGCGGGGCGGTTTCCCGCCGGTGTCCCGAATGTTTCACACAAGTTACGTGGTCGCCCAATCGGGCCACTGTGCTTGCGAGCCCGCCGAACTTGACGCATCCTTCGCGATTGCCCCGGTGGGGATGTTGCCCACATCACTCATCTACCGTGGTGTCGTGACCAGGAAACAGGCCGGTAAGCGGACCGGCAACGGAACCGGCAATCGGCAGGGCGGACGGAGCGGCCCCGGCGGCGCCCCGGCCGCCGCGGCGCGGCCCCCGAGGCAGGCGGAGCGGCGTACCGCGCCAGCCCCCGCGCCCGACGCGGAAGAGGACGAGTTCGGCTACCGGGGCAAGCGCCTCGGCCTCCCCGAGGACGGCTCGAACTCGCTCGCACCCACCGGCAGACGCCTGATCGCGCTCGTGATCGACTGGCTGCTCTGCTACGTCATCGCGTTCGCCTTCATAGGCCGCGGCGACCTCAACGCCACCGGCACCAACATGGGCACCCTCGCCGTCTTCGCGGCCGAGAACCTGCTGCTCGTCAGCACGCTCGGCTACACGGTCGGCAAGCGCTTCATGGGCCTGCGCGTGGTGTCGGTGACGCGCGACCACCTGACGCCGCTCGCGGTCGTGGTACGCACACTGCTGCTGTGCCTCGTGCTCCCGGCCGCGGTGTACGACCGCGACGGCCGCGGATTCCACGACAAGGCGGTCGGCACGGCCGTCGTCCGCGCCTGACGGCGCACAGCACGTCCCGCGCGGCGCTGCGGCGCACACAAAAGAAGCAACGAACAACGGCGGTGGTACGGGCCCGGCAGGCCCGTACCACCGCCGTTTTGCAGCGATGTGGGTGTCACAGTGGCGCGGGTGTCCGCGACAGGGGCGTCAGCGACGCGGGCCGCGCGGCATGCGCGCGTTCCTCGGCATCGGGCCCTTCGGCACCGGCATGTTGTCCATCAGGCTGCCGAGCGCACGGAGCCGGTCGTTGATCTGCGCGACCTGCGCCTTCGACATCGTGCGCGGCAGCTTGACGAGGTGGCCCTGCAGCTTGCGCAGCGGAACCTGGCCCTCGCCGTCGCCCACGGTCACGTCCGTGACCACGACGCCTTCGGCGATCTTCGACATCTTGCGCTTCTCGGCCGCCAGCAGGTTGCCGACGCGGCTCGGCTGGCCCTCGCCGACGAGCACGATGCCCGCCTGGCCGACCGCGCGGTGCACGACGTCCTGGTTGCGGGTCACGGCCACCGCCGGGGTCACGACCCAGCCGCGGCGCAGCGACTGCAGCACCGCCGCCGCGGCACCCGGCTGGCCGGCCATGTCGCCGAGCACGGCCTTCTCGGCGCGGCGTCCGAACACGAAGGCCGCCGCCACCAGGCCGAAGAGGAGGCCGATGATGCCGAGGATGATGTAGTGGTCGATCAGGAAGCCGATCGCCAGGAAAACCCCGAAGACGCCCAGGCCCCATGCCGCCACAACCAGTCCGACCCACTTGTCGGACTTCTTGGTCATTTTGTAGGCGAGCCGGATCTGCTTGAGTCGGCCGCTCTTCTCGGGTGATTCCTTGCTCGCCATGTGGCAAAGAATACCTACCCCGGGCGGCGTCGTACCGGGGGCCGGGGGCATGAGTTCGACCCGACCGCGAATTGACGCGCAAACGGTCCTTCAGGGGGTGCCCGGCGGGTCCTCGGCAGGCCCTTCGGCCGACCCTCGACGGGTCCGGCGAAGATCGCCCGAAGGAGGCGGCGGCGTTGCGCCGGACGGCCCTGCGGGCGAGGGGCGGGTCAGCCGCCGACGCGCACCGGCTTCTCGGCCGCCGACAGCCGCTCCAGGATGTCGCTGGCCTCGGCACGCGCCCGGGCCCTGCTGCGGTCCGCGCAGACCGAGTCCCACGCGTTCCGGCGGGCCGTACGCTGCCCGCCCTGGAACAGCAGCAGCGACTCCATGGTCCGCAGCATGACGCCCACAGTGGCCTTGGGGGCCGACGCGCCCCGGTCGAACGCACCGCGCAGTGCCGCGGCGTTGCCGAGCGCGATCCGGCCGAATGGAACGTTGCCGACCTGCATGTCTTTTGTCCCCCTGTCACCGGATCCGCGTCGCGGACCGGATAGGCGTGTGAGTGGCGCGATGTCGATGTGTCGTCGTGCACTTTTGGTGATCGGGTGATCTGTGCCCGCGATGTGTTCCACCCTCACCACCCTGTGTTACCAGCGGATGACGTAAGGGTCAAACCATCGTGAAAAACGCGTCGTGTCGTGCTCGGCGACGCCCGGCACCCCGGAATCCGCCGAGGTCAGGCGCGGGTCGCGCCGCGCGATTCGCGCAGCTCGAGCGCCTGGCGGTACAGCCGGCCCGCGCGGTACGACGAGCGCACCAGCGGCCCGGACATGACCCCGGAGAAGCCGATGTCCTCGGCCTCTTCCTGGAGGCCGACGAACTCCTCCGGCTTGACCCAGCGCTCCACGGGGTGGTGGCGCACGGTCGGCCGCAGGTACTGCGTGATGGTCAGCAGCTCGCAGCCCGCGTCGTGCAGGTCCTGCATGGCCTGGCTGATCTCGTCCCGCTCCTCGCCCATGCCCAGGATCAGGTTGGACTTGGTGACCAGCCCGGCTTCCCGCGCGGCCGTGATGACCTGCAGCGAGCGCTCGTAGCGGAAGCCCGGGCGGATGCGCTTGAAGATGCGCGGCACGGTCTCGATGTTGTGCGCGAGGACCTCGGGCCGCGACGAGAACACCTCGGCGAGCTGGTCCGGCTGCGCGGTGAAGTCGGGGATCAGCAGCTCGACGCCGGTCCCCGGGTTGAGCGCGTGGATCTGCCGGGTCGTCTCCGCGTACAGCCAGGCGCCGCCGTCGGGCAGGTCGTCGCGGGCGACGCCGGTCACGGTCGCGTACTTCAGGCCCATCGCCTGCACCGACTCGGCGACCCGGCGCGGCTCGTCGCGGTCCAGCTCGGCGGGCTTGCCGGTGTCGATCTGGCAGAAGTCGCAGCGCCGCGTGCACTGGTCGCCGCCGATGAGGAAGGTCGCCTCACGGTCTTCCCAACATTCGTAGATGTTGGGGCACCCCGCCTCCTCGCACACCGTGTGCAGGCCTTCCCGGCGGACCAGGCCCTTGAGCTCGGTGTACTCCGGGCCCATCTTCGCGCGGGTCTTGATCCACGAAGGCTTGCGCTCGATCGGGGTCTCGGCGTTGCGGACCTCGAGACGAAGCATCTTGCGGCCGTCGGGTGCGACAGCGGACACGCGAGCTCCCTGGTGTGGAGTTAACCGGTCGGTGCGAGGGCGGTGAAACCAGGGTACGCCCCCAGCTCGGCCCTTCCAGCATGGGGAACGTGCGGGCGGCACGGGTGATTCCCGAACAGGCCGGAACAGGCCGGAACGGGCCGGAACAGGCGTACGTCACACGCCGATCGGCGCGAAGACCTCCGCGAGGTGCCGCTCGACCACCGGCATCACCTCGGCCACGGTGACGCGGCGGCCGAGCTCCTCGCTCAGCGACGAGACGCCCGCGTCGCGGATGCCGCAGGGCACGATGCGGTCGAACCACGTCATGTCGGGATCGCAGTTGACGGCGAAGCCGTGCATCGTCACCTTGCGGGAGACGCGTACGCCGATGGCGGCCAGTTTGCGGTCGTCGCCGCGCTGCCCGGCGTTGGAGGGGGCGTACTCGGGTCCGGCCAGCCGCGGGTCGAACTCGGGGTGGTCGCGCGGGTCGGGGGCGCTGATGCGCGGGTCCAGGCGCAGGCTGAGTCCGCCGGCGCCTTCGCCGGCGGGGGCGGGGGGCGGCGCCGCGGACACCGGGTCGCCGAGCACCCAGACGCCGCTGCGGCCTTCGATGCGGGTGGTCTCCAGGCCGAATTCGGTGCAGGTGCGGATCAGGGCCTCTTCGAGGCGGCGTACGTGCGCGACGACGTCGACGGGCTCGGTGAGCCGCACGATGGGGTAGCCCACGAGCTGGCCGGGGCCGTGCCAGGTGATCTTGCCGCCGCGGTCCACGTCGATGACCGGCGTGCCGTCGACGGGCCGCTCGGAGTCCTCGGTGCGGCGGCCCGCGGTGTACACGGCGGGGTGTTCGAGCAGCAGGCAGGTGTCGGGCCGCTCGCCCGCCACGACGGCGGCGTGCACGCGGCGCTGCTCGTCCCAGGCGAGGTCGTAGGGGACGGCCTGGGAACCGATACCGGCGTGTACGAAGTGCAAGTCAGCCACGGACCCAGAGTACGGCGGCCCACTCAGGGCCCTCGACGGGGTTACGAGGGGGCACTGATCGGGATGGTGAACCTTACGCCTTGGAACGTGTAAGTGACTGTGTCCTGGCCCCATCGTGGGAAGAAGGTGAAAGTCAGCGTGACAGTCGTCGCCCCGATCAATCCACCGCTTGCTGCGGCAGTGTCGTCATCCGAGAACGAGACGGGCCCGCCTTCGGCTGCGGCATTGGCACGCCGCACGTTGTCGAGTTCGACGCGCCAGGCTCCGAGCGGGGTCGCGTTCGGATTCTTCACAGTGATGGTCAGCGAAGTACGGCCGAAATAGTCCCTCGTCGCACCGGCCGTGACCGCATAGTCCTTCGCCTTCGGAGGTGCGCTGGTCGTCGGCGGCGGGGGAGGTGCCGACGATGACGGTGGCGGCGGAGGGGCCGAACTCGGTGGGGCGGAAGTGGCCGGTTTTGTGGGGCTCTTCGACGAGGTGGGGCTCTTCGACCCTGTCGCCGACGCGGTCGGACTTGCCGACGACTGGTTCGGTTTCTCGCCCTGTATGCCCCTGCCGCCCGCCGTCGGGTCGTCCGCGGCGGTGCCGTTCGTCCCAGGGGCCTCGGTGGGTACGTTCAGTCCGATCGGAGTGGCTTCCCGCTCGTCGTCGCCCTTCTCCGCGGTGATCAGCCACACGCCCGAGGTCGCCAGCAGGCACACGAGTACCGCGGCTGCCAGGGGTATGACCACACCCCCCGCCTTCTTGTCACCGCGCGGCGTTCTCTCGCCAGTTGCGCGGTCCCCGTGCCGACCCACCCCGAATACCCCGCCTCATGGTGTCGGTTCCGCCGGTTCCCGTTTCGCCCCCTCCGGCGCGATCAGCCTAGCGACCGGTCCGGACGACCGGGCCGGACGATCGGCGGGCGGTGTGCGGCATGTTGCCCGAGGTCGCGTGCGGTGACAAGAACAAACGTTCACCTGAACACCCGGCGCCGCGCGGGGTAGTCCGGCGCGGGGCGGCGCGGTAGTCCGTGACCGGCGTGCGGCGGGTGGCGGCGCCCTGGCGTACGGGACACACCGCATCACCCGAAAGGGTCATTCTCTGCGCCATTGGGAGTCCCAACCTTCCAGGGTCGCTAAGTTCTCGCGCGATCCGACCCGAACTCGGGAGGCGTGCACAGGAATGACGACCAGGGCCGAACGGCGTCCCAACCACCGGCTTGCCACGCTTGTCGAGGAGGCCGGGTTCTCGCATGCCGGTCTCGCCCGACGCGTCGATCAGCTCGGTGCCGAGCAGGGCCTCGACCTCCGCTATGACAAGACCTCGGTGGCCCGCTGGTTACGCGGGCAACACCCGCGCGGCATCGTGCCCATACTGCTCGCCGAGGTCTTCACGCAGCGCCTGTCGCGCAAGTTGAGTGCGGAGGACTTGGGGATGGCAGGGTGCCGTCCCGACTACGCCGGCCTTGAGTACGCCTCGGGGCCCACGGAGGCGGTCGAAATCGTCTCCGGCATGTGGCAGGCGGATTCGGCGCACCGCCCCGCGCTCGTCGAGGCCGCGTTCACGCCCGGCGCGCTCGTCGTGCCCAGCCGGGACTGGCTGATCGGCGACCCCGACGAGGAGCCGCAGCGCTCCGACGGGACGCGCGTGGGTGCGGGCGATGTCGCGGCGGTCCGGGCCGTGGGCGAAGCGTTCCGGCGCCTCGACAACACGTTCGGAGGCGGACACGCGCGGCAGGCCCTGGTGCGCTACCTCGACACAGAGGTGGCCACGATGCTGCGCGGCACGTACGGCGGTGCGGTGGGCCGCGAACTCTTCGCCGCCGCGGCGGTGTTGACGCGGCTGGTGGGGTGGATGGCCTATGACGTGGGCGTGCACGGTATGGCCCAGCGCTACTTCGTGCAGGCCCTGCGGCTCGCGCAGGCGTCCGGCGACCGGGCGCTGGGGGCCTACGTTCTCGCCACGATGAGCAGGCAGGCCGTCTACCTCGGACACGGGCGCGAGGCCGTCCAGTTGGCCCGTGTCGCCCAGCAGGGGGCGCTTGCCGTGGCCACCCCGCGCGTACGCGTACTCCTGCACGCCGTCGAGGCACGCGGCCACGGGCTGTTGGGCGACGGCCGCGCGTGCATGGCGGCGTTGGTACGTGCCGAGCAGGCGCTCGGCCAGGCCGGTCCGGCCGCGGAGGAGCCGGAGTGGTCCCGGTACGTCGACGAGGCGCAATTGGCGGACGAGCACGCGCACTGCTTTCGCGACCTCGAAGACCACCGCAGGGCAAGGGAGTACGCCGAGCGTTCGCTCAAGCTGCGGGACGCGCAGTATGCGCGCAGCCTGCTGTTCTGCCGGACCGTCCTGGCCACGGCCCTCCTGGGCCTGGGTGAACTCGACCGGGCCTGCGCCCTGGAGGCCGAGGCGACCGAGGAGGCGGGCGGCCTGCGGTCGGCGCGCGCGGTGGACTACGTACGGGAGTTCTCGCTGCGCCTGACGCCGTACCGGGACACGCCCGCGGTGAAGGACTTCATGGTGCGCACGGACGAGTTCCTGCACTCGGCGACCTAGTGCTGTGACCGGAAAGGTTCACCGGTTCCCGGCGCCCGGCACCCCACCTCGCCGCGTTGCAGACCCTCGCGAGTACGACCGAGTACGAGCTTCGGGCCTGCGCCTTGCGATGCACGGCACCGAACACCAGGAACCGGCAAACCTTCCCGGCCACAGCACTAGCCGTGCGGGCGGCGCCGCACGTCGCCGCGCACGGTTCGCAGGGGACGGCGCGTCGGGCCCGATCGGGGATGCGGGCCCGACGCCGCCTTGGGCGGCACCTGGCGGCTCCTGGACGGCTCACTCAGGGGGCGACCACGCCGACCAGGCCGACCACGCCGACTACGCAGCAGGAGCCTTGCCGCCGCCCGGGCGGACACCGGCGGCGAACGCCGTCAGAGCCCCGAGGTCGGCCAGCGCCGAACGCGCGGCCCGGCGGCCCGAGGCCAATGCGCCCTGGACCGAGGACGAGTCGCGGTGGTCGCCGCAGACGTACAGGCCGGCGAGGACGCGTACCGGGCGGCGGAAGTTGTGGCCGGGCTCGACGACGGGCAGGGCTTCGGGGAGGTGCCGGGTCGCAAGGTGCGACCAGTCGCGGGTGGCGGCGCCGTAAATGGCGGATATGCGCTCCCTGACCACGATTTCGAGCTTTCCGGGGTCGGTGCCGTCGTGGTCCAGGACCGTGGAGCACACCAGCGCGCGGCGGTCGGGGGAGTAGCTCGGTGCGACCTCGGACATCACGACGGTGTGGGTCAGCGGCCCCGGATCGTCCGAGTCGACGATCAGGACGGGCTCGGCGGGCGGGGCCGTCGGGGCGATGTGCCACAGCGTCGTCAGTCGGCGGAAGGCCGGTCGCCGCAGGCCGGGGAGCAGGTTCACGGCGGTCGTCGGGTCGGTGGCCACGATGACCGCGCGCGTGGGGATCTCGCCGTCCACGTCGGTGGTGACGCGGTCTGTCGCAATGGCCGTGACGCGTACGCCGTAGCGGATCGTGCCCGAGGGCAGCGCGCCGGCCAACTGCTGCGGTACCGCGGCCATGCCCAGCGCCGGAACGGCCGCACGCCCACGCAGGTAGGACCGCAGTACGAGGTCCGCGAAGCGGCGGGACGAGGTCAGTTCGGTGTCGTGCAGAAGGGCCGTCAGCAGCGGACGCAGCGCGGGCGGCCAGCCGGCCTCCGCGACCGCGACGTCGGGGGCGGCCAGGATCCGCGGAACGGGCAGCGCCGACGCCCTGCCGAGGGCGGCCGCCACACGGGCCCGGTCGGCGTTGCCGGGCGTACGCAACGCCCCGATCGCCCCGCGCATCCGCCGCACGTCGCCGATCCGCCGCCCCCCGCCTCGTCGGCCGACCGCCGCCACCGGCCCGTCGCCCGCCACTTGCACCCCCGGCGCGAAGGAGTGAAGGTCGAGCCGGGCCAGGTCGAGCCGGGCCGCGACCTGCGGGTACGCCGTCGCGAGGTGTTGCAGGCCGTTGTCGACCAGGAAGCCGTCGACGGAATCGGTGCGGACCCGGCCGCCGGGGCGGGGGCCCGCCTCCAGCACGGTGACGTCGACTCCCGCGGCGGCGAGACGGTGTGCCGCGCTCAGTCCGGCCAGTCCGGCCCCTACGACGATGACATCGGTGCGGTGTGCCTCGGCCACGGTGTCCCCTCCCGCTGCCCGGGCGCGGCGCGTTCGGCCGCGCATCGCCATGGAGTCATACCCAACGCAAACCATGGAAAGCGCTTAGGTCGTGCCCAGGAAGCGTAAAGCCGTACGAATTGCCGCGGCACGAATTGCCGTGGACGGCAAGGCCGTTGCGGGGGAGAGGGAGCCGGGCAGCGGGAGCCGCGGAGAAGGAGTCGGGCAGAGAGAGCCGAGCAGAGGGCGGGCGCAGCCGGGACGGACGCGCCGGCGCGTCAGCCGTGCCGGGCCACCGCCACCGCGAGGTCGATCGTCGGATGCGCGAACACGAACCCGCTCTTCTCCAGCACGCGCGGGGCGACCCGCTGGCTCGACAGCACGTCGTCGGCGAACTCGCCCAGCACGGCGCGCAGGGCCGGGCGCGGCACCGGGAACAGCGCGGGCCTGCGCAGCAGCCGCGACATCGCTTTCGTGGCCTCGGCGTTGGTCACCGGATTGGGAGCGGTCAGGTTGACCGGCCCGCGCACGGCGTCGGCGTCCAGCAGGAACCGGATCGCGTTGATCTCGTCACGCAGCGAGATGAAGCTCCAGTACTGGCGGCCGTTCCCCATCCGGCCGCCCACCCCGAACCGGAACGCGCGGAAGAGCGGGCCCCAGGCGCCGCCCTTGCTCGCGACGACGAGGCCGGTGCGCATGTGTGCGACGCGTACGCCCGCTTCCTCGGCAGGCGCGGTCGCGGCCTCCCACTCCACACACAGTTCGGCGAGGAACCCGCTGCCCGCGGGGGCGGTTTCGGTCACCAGACGGTCCCCGGTGTCGCCGTAGTAGCCCACCGCGGAACCGGACAGGAAGACCGACGGCGGACGCTCCATCGCGGCGATCGCACGGGCCAGCGTCGCGGTGCCGAGCACCCGGGAGTCCCGCAGTTCGCGCTTGTACGACTTCGTCCACCGGTGGTCGCCCACCCCGGCCCCCGCGAGGCTCACGACGGCCTCCACGCCAAGCAGGGCGTCGGTGTCGAGAGTGCCCGCGACCGGGTCCCACCGCGCCTCGTCCGCGGCCTTGGGGGCGCGGCGTACGAACCGCACCAACTCGTGCCCGTCGGCGCGCAACGAGCGCACCAGAGGCGAACCGATAAGTCCCGACGACCCCGTCACGGCGATGCGCATGGTCGTCATACTGCCCGAAACGGCGGAGGCGATCCCGGTTGCCCGGGATCGCCTCCGACCGCGTGTGCCCGGACCGTGTCCGGACGGGTGTTGCCCAGTCGCCCTTACAGGCCGAGGTCGCCCTCGAACGCGCCCTCTTCCAGACGCGCCTTGACCGTGGTCAGGAAGCGTGCGGCGTCGGCTCCGTCGACGATGCGGTGGTCGTACGACAGGGCCAGGTACACCATGTCGCGGATCGCGATCGTCTCGCCGAGGTCGGGGTGGTTCACCACGACCGGGCGCCGGACCGTCGCGCCGATGCCGAGCATCGCGACCTGCGGCTGGTTGAGGATCGGCGTGTCGAACAGCGCGCCGCGCGAACCGGTGTTGGTGACCGTGAAGGTCCCGCCCGCCAGCTCGTCCGGCTTGACCTTGTTGTCGCGCGTGCGCGCGGCGAGGTCCGCGGTCTTCTTCGCGATGCCCGCGATGTTGAGGTCACCCGCGTCGTGGATGACCGGCACCATCAGGCCGCGCTCGGTGTCGACCGCGATGCCGATGTTCTCGACCGCGTGGTAGGTGATCGTGTCGTCGTCGTTCACCCGGGCGTTGACGACCGCGTGGCCCTTGAGGGCCTCGGCCACCGCCTTGACGAAGAACGGCATCGGCGACAGCTTGACGCCCTCGCGCGCGAGGAAGTCGTTCTTCGCCTTGTTGCGCAGCCGCATGATGTTGGTGACGTCGACCTCGACCACCGTGGTCAGCTGCGCCGAGACCTTCAGCGAGTTGACCATGTGGTTCGCGATGGCCTTGCGGATGCGCGTCATCGGGAGGGTCTGACCGCGCAGCGCGGACGGCTCGACGACGGTCGCGGCGGGCTTGGCCGCCGGGGCCGCGGCGGCCGGTTCGGCCGCCGCCGGGGCGGGAGCCTGCTTGCGCGCGGCGTCGAGGACGTCCTGCTTGCGGATCCGGCCGCCGATGCCGGTGCCGTCCACCGTGGACAGGTCCACGTTGTGCTCGGCGGCCAGCTTGCGGACCAGCGGCGTGACGTACGCCGACTCCGTGTCGCCCTCGGCGGCCGGGGCCGCGGGCGCGGCCGGAGCCGCAACCGGGGCGGCGGCCGGGGCTGCGGCGGGAGCCGCCGGAGCGGGCGCCGGGGCCGGGGCGGGAGCGGGTGCCGGAGCGGGGGCCGGAGCCTCCGCCGGGGCGGCGGGAGCGGGGGCGGCGGCCGGGGCGGACGCGCCCGGGGCACCGATCACCGCGAGCTGTGCGCCGACCTCGACCGTCTCGTCCTCGGCGACGTTGATCGCCAGGAGCACGCCACCGACCGGCGCGGGGATCTCGGTGTCGACCTTGTCCGTCGAGACCTCGAGCAGCGGCTCGTCGGCGGCGACGTTGTCGCCCACCTGCTTGAGCCAGCGCGTGATCGTTCCTTCCTGCACGCTCTCGCCGAGCGCGGGCAGCAGGACCGGGGTGCCCTCGGCCTCGCCGCCCGCCGGGGCGGCAGGGGCGGCGGCGGGCGCGGGGGCCTCGGCGGCGGGCGCGGGCGCCGGCTGCGCGGGGGCCTCGGCGGCCGGAGCCGGCGCGGGCGGGGCCTCGGCGGCGGGTGCCGACGCCGCGGGGGCGGCCTCCGCACCGGAGCCGTCGTCGATGATCGCGAGTTCGGCGCCGACCTCGACGGTGTCGTCCTCGGCCGCCTTGATGGAGACGAGGATGCCGGAGGCCGGCGCGGGGATCTCGGTGTCGACCTTGTCCGTCGAGACCTCGAGGAGCGGCTCGTCCATCTCGACGCGCTCACCCTCCCGCTTGAGCCAGCGGGTGATGATGCCCTCCTGCACGCTCTCGCCGAGCGCGGGCAGTGTTACAGAGACCGGCATGGGGTCAGTGACTCCTTCGTACGCTTCCGGGCAAAAGTGTCAGCAGGGGCGCGTCAGTCGTGCACGTGCAACGGCTTGCCGGCGAGGGCCAAGTGGGCCTCGCCGATCGCCTCGGACTGGGACGGGTGCGGGTGGATCAGCTGGGCGACCTCGGACGGCAGGGCTTCCCAGTTGTAGATCAGCTGGGCCTCGGCCACGAGTTCGCCCATCCGGGCGCCCACCATGTGGATGCCGACGACCGGGCCGTCCTTGACCGAGACGACCTTGACGGAGCCGGCCGTCTTGAGGATCTGGCTCTTGCCGTTGCCGCCGAGGTTGTAGTCGAGCGTCGCGATCTTGTCGGCGCCGTAGCGCTCGACCGCCTGCGCCTGCGTGAGTCCGACGGAGGCGACCTCCGGGTCGCAGTACGTCACCCGGGGCACGCCCGCGTAGTCGATCGGCGCGACCTTGAGGCCCGCGATGCGCTCGGCGACGAGGATGCCCTCGCCGAAGCCCACGTGGGCGAGCTGCAGAGTCGGGATCAGGTCGCCGACCGCGGAGATGGTCGGCACGTTGGTCTGGCAGTACTCGTCGACCAGGACGTAGCCGCGGTCCGTCGCGACCCCGGCCTCCTCGTACCCGAGCCCGGCCGAGACCGGGCCGCGGCCGACGGCGACGAGCAGCAGCTCGGCCTCGACCTGCTTGCCGTTCTCCAACGACACGCGGACGCCGGAGTCGGTGTACTCGACGCCGCTGAAGCGGGAGCCGAGCTCGAACTTGATGCCGCGCTTGCGGAACGCCCGCTCCAGGAGCTTGCTGCTGCTCTCGTCCTCGACCGGGACCAGGTGCGGCAGCGCCTCGACGATGGTCACGTCGACGCCGAACGACTTCCAGGCGCTCGCGAACTCGACGCCGATGACACCGCCGCCCAGGATCACCGCGGACGCGGGTACCCGGTCCAGGACCAGCGCGTGGTCGCTGTTGACGATCCGGTTGCCGTCGATCTCCAGGCCCGGCAGCGACTTGGGCACGGAGCCGGTGGCCAGCACGACGTGGCGGCCCTCGTAGCGGGTGCCGGCGACCTCGACCGCGGTCGGGGAGACCAGGCGGCCCTCGCCCTCCACCACGGTGATCTTGCGGCTCGCGATGAGGCCGGTCAGGCCCTTGAACAGACGGGAGACGACCCCGTCCTTGTACTTGTGGACCGCCGCGATGTCGATGCCCTCGAACGTCGACTTGATGCCGAACTGCTCGCTCTCGCGGGTCTGGTCCGCGACCTCCCCCGCGTGCAGGAGCGCCTTCGTCGGGATACAGCCCTGGTGGAGGCAGGTGCCGCCGAGCTTGCCCTTCTCGATGAGCACGACCTGCATTCCCAGTTCGGCGGCACGCAGCGCGCAGGCGTACCCGCCGCTTCCGCCTCCGAGAATCACTACATCGAAAACGGCTCCGGCGTCGTTCGCCACGTCACGTCCTCCTGCTGGATTGCGATGTGCTCACCCGGGCTTGGGCGCCGGGTAGCACCCCCTTCTTGTGGAAGGCTCTAAGTGCCGGTACAACATCCTCCCACTTGTTGTCGGGAGGCGGGCACCGCGGGGGCGTACGGCACGTTTCCCTGGTGTGTTGCCTGGGCCACAAGGGCCGCGCCAAGCTGGTGCTCCGCACAAAGCCACCAGCGCACAAGCTATCTGCCACGGCACCCAGACTGTTCCGGAAGCGGCCACGGGACCGGATCGGCCGAGGAAGGAACCGGACGTGGGACTGTTCCGACGCGGGACGCGTGGGGGCGTCGATCGCGACGCGGCCTCCGCGGCCGTCGACCACCTGAGAGAGTTCGCCAAGAGCCGGCGCGGCGTCGAGGCGTACCTGGAGCCCACCACGACGGTGAGCGGGACGACGATCGTCCTGGTGGCCGACACGGGCGAGTGGACGCGGCGGCGGATCGCCGGGCCCGAGGCGGGGCGCTCGTTGGCCCGCAAGCTGAAGATCCCGCTCTACGAGGCCGGGATCGTCGGGTACCCGCAGCGCATGCGCGAGTGGACGCAGAAGAACCGCGGCACGAGCTGACGCGCGGCCCGCTCGCGCGCAGCGGACATCGCCGGGAGATGCGCGGGCGCCGGGACTTCGGGTCACGCCCGTCCGCAACAGCGGGGTCGACGCGGGGATTCCCGCACCGGCCCCGCCGTACGCGGATCAGATCGTGCCGTCGGCGACGTCGGCCGCCACCTGCACGAGAGTGCGCACCGCGACGCCCGTGCCGCCCTTGGCGGTGTAACCGGACACCTCGCCCTCGTTGTACGCCGGGCCGGCGATGTCCAGGTGCGCCCACGCCACGCCCTCGGCGACGAACTCGCGCAGGAACACGCCGGCCGACAGGCCGCCGCCCATGCGCTCGCCGATGTTCTTGATGTCGGCGATCGTCGAGTCCATCGAGCGGCGCAGCTCGGCCGGGGTCGGCATCGGCCACGAGGGCTCGCCGGTACGCTCGGCCGCGTCGTGCACGGCGCTGCGGAAGTCGTCGTCGTTGGCGATGATGCCGTACGTCTTGTTGCCGAGGGCCACCATCATCGCGCCGGTCAGGGTCGCGACGTCGATGATCTTCTCGGGGCTCTCCTCGCACGCGCGCGTGATGGCGTCGGCCAGCACCAGGCGGCCTTCGGCGTCGGTGTTCAGCACCTCGACCGTGCGCCCGCCGTACATCCGCAGGACGTCGCCGGGGCGCGTCGCGGTGCCGGACGGCATGTTCTCGGCGAGGGCCAGCCAGCCGGTGACGTTCACCTGGAGGCCGATGCGGGCGATCGCGGTCACCGCGCCCAGCACCGCGGCGGCGCCGGCCATGTCCATCTTCATGGTCTCGTTGGCGCCGGCGGGCTTGAGCGAGATGCCGCCCGAGTCGTACGTGATGCCCTTGCCGATCAGCGCGATCGTGCGCTTGGCCTTGGGGTGCGTGTAGCCGAGGCGGACCAGGCGGGGCGGGGTCGCGGAGCCCTGGCCGACGCCGAGGATGCCGCCGTACGCGCCCTTCGCGAGCGCCTTCTCGTCCATCACCTCGACCTTGAAGCCGAAGTTCTTGCCGAGGTCGACCGCGATGCCCGCGAAGACCTTCGGGTTCAGGTCGTTGGGCGGCGTGTTGACCAGGTCACGTGCCTTGTTGACGCTCTCCGCGACGACGAGGGCCTCCTCGAACGCCGCCTTGACCGCCTTGTCGCGCGCCTTCGCGCCGACCAGCACGACGTCCTTCACGGCCGGCTTGCGCCCCTCGAGGGAGTTCTCGCGGTAGGCGTCGAAGGTGTACGCGCCGAGCAGCACGCCCTGCGCGAACGCGCCGACCGACGCGGCGTCGCCCAGCGCGATCGCGACGGCGGCCTTCTTCAGCCCCGCCACGGCGCGCGCCGCGTTGCCGCCCGCCTTGCGCAGCTGGTCGGTGCCGAACCCGTCCTCGGGCGCGGCACCCAGGCCGACCGCGACGACCACGGGCGCCTTGAGCGACCCCGCGCCCGCGGCGGCCGGTACGCGGGTGATCTCGCCTTCCGCTCCGGTCGCGCCCAGCGCGGTGAGGACCGAGTCCAGCGCGCCACCGAAAGCGGTCTCGACAGCCTCGCCGCCGGCGACGACGGAAGGGCCGTCGTCGCCCTTGGCGAGTCCGATGACGACGGCGTCGGCGCGGAGCGTCGCCGCCGAGCTGGTGCTCAGGCTCAGAGTGGTCACGAGTGTCCTGTTCTCTTCTCGTCGATTGCCCGTCGAAGCGCGGAGTGCCCCCGGGGGTGCCGGGGTTCCGCCGGGGAACCTGGTGGGTCCCGCCATATGCCCACAGCATTACACGCCGGTGCACGGCACGCGTCAGCCTGTGGACAGGACCACCAATACGGTGGTGGCCGCCGTCTCGGTCAACGCGCCCAGCACGTCACCGGTGATGCCGCCGAAGCGGCGAACCGTATGCCACAGCAAGGCGGTTGCCGCCAGCATTCCGGCCCCGACGGCGATCGGCGGCCGTACCGGCCCGAGTTCGCCGGCCGCGCCGAGTCCGGCCGCGGCCGCGGCGAGCAGCACGGCGAGCCCGACGACGGTGGCCGGGCGGAGAGTTCCGGCCACCATGGCACCGAGCCCGCCGGGCCGCGCGGCGGGTACCCGACGCAGGCAGCCGAGCCCGATCGCGATCCGCCCGCACACCACCGCGACGACCAGTGCGACGGCGGCCGCGTCGGCGCCGTGCCGCGCGCCGGTCTGCGTGAGTGCGGCGGTCTGGGCGAGCAGCGTGAACAGCAGCGCGAGGACGCCGAACGGGCCGATGTCGGACGCCTTCATGATGCGCAGCGCGCCCTCGGGTGGCTTGCCGGACCCGAGCCCGTCCGCGACGTCGGCGAGCCCGTCGAGATGCAGGCCGCGGGTGAGCAGCGCGAGCGAGCCGAGTGCGAGGACGGCGGCGAGCAGCGGGCCGGTGTCCGCGTACGACGCCACCGCGAGGACTCCGGCGGCGAGCCCGCCGAGGACCAGGCCGACCAGCGGGGCCGCGGCCATCGCCCGGCCGGCCACCGCCCGGTCGACGTTCGGGACGCGGACGGGCAGCACCGACAGTGTGCCGAACGCGAGGCGCAGGCCGTCACCGGTGCGCGCGACGCCCGGCCCGGTGGGTGCGGGCGGATCCGGTCGCGCGGGTGGGTCGGGCGGAGAGCTCACGGAGACGCGGGCGGCGTGTGCTTGAGAAAGGACGGCTGGCCGGTGTCGGGGTCGACGTACCGCGGGCCGACGCCGGGAGTCGGACCGGCGGAGACACCTGACTCGGGTTCCCGGCCCGCCTCGACGGCGCTGCCGTCGCCCGGCCACGTGTCGTCGGACGAGTCGCCCGCGTCGTCGCCGGTGCCGTCGGCGGGCGCGGCCTCGGCGGCACCCGCTTCCTCTCCGGGCTCCTTCTCGTCTTCGTCCCTTGCGTCTTCTTCCGCTGCGTCGACCGGGAGTTCGGCGGCCAGGCAGGCCGCGGCCCGCACGATCGGCAGCGCCAGCAGCGCGCCGGTGGCCTCGCCGTACCGGAGCTTGTAGTCGAGCAGCGGCTCCAGCGCCATGCGGTCGAGCGCCTTCGCGTGGCTCGGCTCGGGCGTCACGTGGCCGGCCAGCCACCAGTCCGGGGCGCGGTACGCGATGCGCTGCACCACCAGCGCGGAAGCCGCCGACGCCACCCCGTCCAGCACCACCGGAGTACGCCGGATGGCCGCTTGCAGCAGGAACCCGCTCATCGCGGCGAAGTCCGCCCCGCCGGACACCGCGAGCAGCCGCAGCGGATCGCCGAGCACCGGCCGCGCGCGCCGGAGCGCGTCGCGGATCGCGGCGCACTTGCGGATCCAGGTGGCGTCGTCGATGCCCGAGCCGCGGCCGATGGCGGCCGCCGCGTCCGTTCCGGTCAGCGCGCCGATGAGGACGGCCGCGGCCGTCGTGCTGCCGACCCCGATGTCGCCGATCACCAGCAGGTCCGCGCCGCCGTCGATCTCGGCGTCGGCGACCTCCATGCCGGTGCGGAACGCCTGTTCGGCCTCCGCGGTGGTGAGGGCGTCGTGCCGGTCGATGCTGCCGCTGGCCGTGCGTACCCGGTGCCGGGTGACCGCGTCGGGCAGCAGTGCGGCGTCGGTGTCGACGGCCATGTCGACCACCCGGACGCTCGCGCCGTAGAGCCCGGCGAGCAGCCCCACGGCTCCGCCGCCGGACACCGCCTCGCGGACGGCCCGTGCGGTGTGTCCGGCCGGGTGGGCCGAGACGTTCTTCCCGGCGATGCCGTGGTCGCCCGCGAAGACGACGACGCGCGGAGCCGTCACCGGTCGCCCGGCGTCTCCGCGTACGCCCGCGAGCCACACTGCGACGTCCTCGAGACGCCCCAGGGATCCGGCCGATCCGGTCTGCTTCGGCAGTCGCGCGCGCAGCCGTGCCCGCGCCTCGTCGTCGGGCCGTTCGACGAGGGCGGAGAGCGAGTCGAGGTCGATAGTCATCGCGGGTCAGCGTAGTGCGTGGGGGTGCGGGACGGGACCGAGGAGGGGAGCGCCGCGGGCCGCGCGCGGCCGGGGGCGATCAGCGTGCCGGGCAGGCGGCCCGGACTACGCGCCCGCGATCAGTTCGGACAGCGGGACCGCCGAGTCCGCGAGCCGCTCCGGGTCGACCGGGCGGCCGCTCGTGACCAGGTCGCGGATCGGGTCGGTGACGTCCCATACGTTCACGTTCATGCCCGCCAGCACGTGCCCGCCGGACAACCAGAAGGCGATGAACTCGCGGGCCTCGCGGTCGCCGCGGAAGACGACCTGGTCGTAGGAGCCGGGGGCGACGTACCCCGTGTACTCCATGCCGAGGTCGTATTGGTCGGTGAAGAAGTACGGCACCCGGTCGTACTGCACGTCCTGCCCCAGCATCGCCTTGGCCGCCGTCTGCGGCTGGTTGAGCGCGTTCGCCCAGTGCTCCACCCGGATGTGCCTGCCGAGCAGCGGGTGGAAGGCGTTGGCCACATCGCCCGCCGCGAAGACGTCGGGGTCGGACGTCCGCAAACGGGCGTCGACGAGCACGCCGTTGCCGACGGTCAGCCCGGCGTCCTCGGCAAGTTGGGTGTTCGGGCGGATGCCGACGCCGACGACCACGGCGTCCGCGTCGACCGTGGAGCCGTCGGCGAGGCGCACTCCCGTCGCCCGCCCGCCGTCGCCGAGGATCTCCGCCACCTGGACGCCGCACCGCAGGTCGACGCCATGGCTCGTGTGCAGGTCGGCGAACACCTGGGCGGCCTCGGGGCCGAGCGGTCCCAGCAGCGGCAGTTCGGCGGCCTCCAGCACGGTCACCGCGACCCCGGCGGTACGCGCGACCGCCGCGCTCTCCAGGCCGATCCAGCCGGCGCCGATCACCACGACGCGGTCGGCGGCGGCGAAGGCCTCCTTGAGCCGGTCGCTGTCGGCCAGCCGCCGCAGGTACAGGACACCGTCGAGGTCCCCGCCGGGCAGCGGGAGGCGGCACGGGGAGGAACCCGTGGCGAGCAGCAGTTTGGCGTACCGCAGCCGGGACCCGTCGTCGCAGGCCAGTTCGCGGGAGGCGGTGTCCAGGGCAGTCGCGGTGAGGCCGAGGCGCAGGTCGACGTCGTTCTCGCGGTACCACTCCGCCGTGTGCACGAAGACGTCGTCGCGATCGCTCTTGCCCAGGAGGTAGCCCTTGGACAGCGGAGGCCGCTCGTACGGCCGCTCCCGCTCGTCGCCCAGCAGCACGATCCGCCCGGTGAAGCCCTCCCCGCGCAACGTCTCGGCCGCCTTGGCGCCGGCGAGACCGGCTCCCACGATGACGAATGCGTTGTCGTCCGCCATGTCGCTCCTCAGGTCGCTTCCACGGGCTCGGGTGTGCGACTCCAGTTTCGCCCTCTTTCGGGCGATTCCGAGGGATCAACTCCGGGCGTGCCGCGGCTTCCTGGGCAGCCCGCGCAGGGTGAGGGACAGGCCGGCCACCACGAGCAGCACCTCGTCCGACTCCGCGGCGATCGCCGCGTTGAGCCGACCCAGCTCGTCGCGGAAGCGCCGCCCCGACGACGTGGGTGGCACGACGCCGCTGCCGACCTCGTTGCCGACCGCGACCAGCGGCGCCCGGCAGGCCCGCCACGCGGCGGCGAGTTCGTCGACGCGCGCCCGCACCGCGTCACACGCGCCGGAGTCCCAGGCCTCGTCGTCCCACGCACCGCATTCGTCCATCACCGCGGTGAGCCACAGCGACAGGCAGTCGATCAGCATCGGGCCGGCCGCGGCACCGATGAGCGCGGCCAGGTCGGTCGATTCCACCGTCGTCCAGGAGGCGGGGCGCCGGTCGCGGTGCGCGGCCACCCGCGTCGCCCACTCGGCGTCGCCGTCGCGCGTGCCGCCGGTCGCGACATAGACGACGTCGGGGACGGCGGAGAGGCGGCGCTCCGCCTCGGCGGACTTGCCGGAGCGGGCACCGCCGAGGATGAGCGTGCGGTGCGGGCGCACCGGCTGCCGGTCGGGGTCGGCGCCGAGGCGTACGACGCCGCCATCCGACACCGCACGCGCGCCCCACGCCGCCAGCCTGCGCTGCAACTCCTCGCCCGGCGGCGCCTCATGCGACAAGTGCACGGCGAGTACGTCGGTCTCCTCCGTCACCGCGCCCTCGCGCCGCAGTGCGGCCAGCCGCTCTGGCCACGCCACGACGTCCAACAGGACGGCGTCGTAGGGACGTCCGTCCGCCCACGCGGGTGCGGCCTCCGCCTCGGGAGCGAGCACCGAGGAGGGTATGTAGAGCAGGCGGGCCCCGCCGGGCCCGGTCACGGCGTAGGCGACCCGCCCCGGCGAGCCGCCCGGCAGCACCCGCACATGGTGGCTGCCCAGCGTGAACTGCTCGCCCGGCTCGACGGTTTGCCACGGCGGCCCGCCCGCGGTGGGGGCGGGCAAGCCGGACGGCGGACCGGACGGGGCCGCGACCAGGTCGAGCCCCGCGGCCGGCAGCCAGCCGAGGGACGCGCTCTCCCCCGGGCCGCTGAGCAGAAGGTGGCGTACGCCGGTGAGCGGGCGCGCCGCCCGGGCCGCCGCGTGCGCGGGCTCGGGCCCGCAGTCGATCAGCAGCGTGCCGTCGACCAGCACGCAGCTGGGCTCGCGCACCGCGGATCCGGTGCAGCCCAGGCAGGAGGCACATGTGCAGAACGGCTGCGGCCAGCCCCGCGGTCCGGCCGTGCCGAGGAACGTCAACTCCATGGTGTTCTGCGCTACTCCCGAGCGGTACGGCGTTACGGAATGTCTGGTGGGTCCCGGTCGGCTACTGTGCGGACCGTTCATGAGCTGATGTCGAAGAGATCCGGTGCCGCCGAATCCGCCCGAAACCCGTGGTAGTCGGACGGAATCCGGCAGAACCCGACCGAAGGAGCCCACGATGATGTGGCAGTGGCGGTACGAGAACGCGGAGGGCGCCCCGGTCTCCGGCCCGAAGTCCGAGGAGTTCTCGAACCAGTCGGACGCGGAGTCCTGGCTCGGCGAGAACTGGCGCGGACTGCTCGACGCGGGGGTCGAGCAGGTCAGCCTGCTCGAAGGCGACGACGTGGTCTACTCCGCGATGAGCCTGCGCGCGGCCGAGTAACCGAGTCGAGTAGCCGGTCGAGCCGCGCCCGGTCGGGCAGTCCACGAGTCGCGCAGTGCACCCAGTCGCGCGGTGCACCCGGCCTAGCAGTGCACCCGGTCGGGCGTCCGCCGGGCGACGCGTTGGGGGGCGGTCCGGAGGCCCGGACCGCCCCCCAACGCGGTTCACCGCATCAGGGCCGGGTGGCCGGGCTCTGGGTCTGTGCCGCGTCGCGCTCCACGAACGGTTCGAGGATGACGTCGATCTTCGACAGCAGCTCCTCCTCGAGCTTCACGCCCGCCGCCTTCACGTTCTCGGTGACCTGCTCGGGGCGCGACGCCCCGATGATCGCCGCCGAGACGTTCGGGTTCTGCAGCACCCACGCCACCGCGAGCTGCGCCATCGTGAGCCCGGCCGACTCGGCCAGCGGGCGCAGCGACTGCACGGCGGTGAGCAACTCGTCGCCCATCATCCGCGAGATGAAGTTCTGGCCGCCCTTGTCGTCGGTCGCGCGCGAACCGGCCGGCGGGGCCTGGCCCGGCAGGTACTTGCCGGTGAGCACGCCCTGCGCGATCGGCGACCATACGATCTGGCCGAGGCCCAGGTCCTCGCTGGTCGGCACGACCTCGGTCTCGATGACACGCCAGAGCATCGAGTACTGCGGCTGGTTCGAGATGAACGGCACGCGCAGTTCGCGAGCCAGGTCGGCGCCCGCGCGGATCTGCTCCGCGTTCCACTCCGAGACGCCGATATAGAGCGCCTTGCCGGAGCGCACGACGTCGGCGAACGCCAGCATCGTCTCTTCCAGCGGAGTCGAGTGGTCGAAACGGTGCGCCTGGTACAGGTCGACGTAGTCGGTGCCGAGGCGCGTCAGCGACGCGTCGATCGACTCCATGATGTGCTTGCGGGACAGCCCGCGGTCGTTGCGGCCGGGGCCGGTCGGCCAGTAGACCTTGGTGAAGATCTCCAGGCCCTCGCGCCGCTCGCCCTTGAGCGCGCGGCCGAGCACGGACTCGGCGCGCGTCTCGGCGTACACGTCGGCGGTGTCGAAGGTGGTGATCCCGGCGTCGAGGGCGGCGCGCACACAAGCGAGCGCGGCCTCCTCCTCGACCTGGGAACCGTGCGTCAGCCAGTTGCCGTACGCGATCTCACTGATGACCAGACCACTGCGGCCGAGGTGTCGGAACTCCATGGGCACCAGCCTATGCCGGGCCTCAGCGGATGGTCTTCTCACCCACCAAGTGCAGCGTGGCGGCGATGCCGCGGTACGGGTCGCCCCGCCCGGCCTCCTCCTCGACGGCGACCAGGTTCTGCCAGGTCTTGCCGCCGCGCGGTGGTGCGGGCTCCTCGGGACGCAGCGCGCTGAACACGCCGACGCCGTACCACGCGAGCACCGGCGTACCGAGATCGGCGAGGACGGTCGACAGTCCTTCGGGAGAGTCGGTGCGCACGCCGTCGCCCGCGCCCAGGTCGCGCGACGCCAGCGCCTTGCGGGTGGCGGACCACTCGCCGGCGGTGCCGGGCCGCATCGCGGCCGCGGCGCCGTTGACGGCGGTGACGGACAGCAGGCCGCCGGCGTTCAGGATGCGGGCGAGCGCGGCGAGCATCGCGTCCGGCTCGGCCAGGTCCTCGAGCACGCCGTGGCACAGCGCGAGGTCGAAGCTGCCGGGGGAGAAGTGCCGTCCGGCCTCGCTGCCGTCGCCCTCGACGAGGCGCAGCCGGGCGCGTACGTCCTCCGGCTCGCCGGCCATGCCGTCGTGCAGCGCGGTCAACAGCAAGGTGTCGGTGCTCACCGCGGTCACGCTGTGGCCCGCACGGGCGAGCAGCAGGGCCGGGGTGGCGGGGCCGCAGCCGACGTCCAGGACGGTCAGCGGGCCGCGCGAGCGAAGGCGGACCAGGTGCTCGGCGAGCTGCCGGGACACGATCTCGCGCTGGACGCTCGTGTTCAGGTCCGTGGGCCAGGTGGTCGCGTCGTGCAGGGCGGTCGTCATGGTGCTCCGTCGTGGGGGACTGAGTTCGCCGTGTTCGAGTTCGCCGGTGTCGCCGGTGGAGCGCGCCCCGGTGCCGGCAGTGCCCGGCGCCGCGGGACTGCCGTGGCGCGGGTGGGGTACGTCCGGCCCGCGCCCGCTCCGCGTCAGATCTTCTCGCCGCGCTTGACCTGCGGCTTGGGCAGGCGGAGGCGACGCATCTGGAGCGACCTCATGATGGCGTACGGGGTGCAGCCCTTGAGGTTGGCGTCCGGGAAGCGCTTGCGCAGCTGCTTCTTGAGCGTGAAGTTGAGCCGGAACGAGTCCAGGATGATCAGGACGATCGCGAAGGCCCACGCGAGAAGCGAGATGTTCTTGAGGGTCGCGCTCGGCATGATGCTCATGATGAGGATGAGCACGGCGGACGGCAGGAAGAACTCCGCCGCCGAGATACGCGAGTCGACGAAGTCGCGGCAGAAGCGCCGGACCGGCCCCTTGTCGCGTACCGGGAGCGCGCGCTCGTCGCCCGTGATCAGCGCGGTCCGCTGCGCCTCGCGGTCCTCGCGGGCCCGCTGGCGTGCCACTTTCGAGGCTTCCTTGCGGTCCTTGGGCGGGGTCACGCGCGTCTTGCGGTTGGCCTGGGCCTCGCTGCGCTTGGGCGTGGGGCGGCCCTTCGGGGCCTCGGGGTCGCGGACCTCCGACTCGACGGTGACCGTCTCGGGGGCCTCGGACTCTGCCTGGGAACGACGTCTGAACACGCCACCAGGGTACGTGTCCCGGCAAGCCCTCCGGACATGCGTCCGGCTCCCGGGGCGATCGGCTGCCGCCTCGTGCTGATGGACTGCCCTCCTGCCGGAAGGTCCATTCGCCATTTAGGCTGGTACAGCGCACAGCTTGCCTACGAAGGGGGCGCGCGAGGCTCATGACCGGCGTTATGAAGCGGATGGCGATGATCTTCCGCGCAAAGGCGAACAAAACGCTCGACAAGTACGAGGATCCTCGCGAAATGCTGGATTACTCGTACCAGAAGCAACTTGAGCTGTTGCAGAAGGTGCGTCGTGGTGTGGCCGACGTCGCGACCTCCCGCAAGCGCCTCGAACTCCAGCTCCGCCAGCTCGAGCAGCAGGCGGCCAAGCACGAGGACCAGGGCCGCAAGGCGCTGTCGCTCGGACGCGAGGACCTGGCGCGCGAGGCTTTGACCCGGCGTAGCGGCATCCAGCAGCAGATCGGCGACCTCCAACTGCAGTACCAGCAGCTGCAGTCGGAGGAGGAGAAGCTCACGCTGGCCTCGCAGCGGCTGCAGGCGCGCGTGGACGCGTTCCGGATCCGCAAGGAGACCATCAAGGCGACGTACACCGCCTCCGAGGCGCAGGCCAACATCGGCGGCGCGATCGCCGGCATCTCGGAGGAGATGTCCGACGTCGGCCTGGCGATGCAGCGTGCGGAGGACAAGACCGCGCAGATGCAGGCGCGGGCCGGGGCGATCGACGAGCTGCTCGCCTCCGGCGCGCTCGACGACCCGACCGGGATGACCAAGGACGACATCACCGCCGAGCTGGAGCGGCTTTCCAGCGGGTCCGATGTCGAGCTGGAGCTCATGCGCATGAAGCAGGAGCTCGGGCAGGCGCCGACGCCCGCACCGCAGGCGCTGGGCCAGGGGCAGCCGCAGGCCCTCGGCCAGGGCCGGCCGACCGCGCCCGGTACGCAGGCGCCGCAGCAGGCCGACCCCGAGTACCACCCCCGGTTCGAGAAGCAAGGGGAGTAACCATGATCGTCCGCATCATGGGCGAGGGGCAGCTGGACGTCGCCGACGAGCACATCGCGGCACTGGACCTGCTGGACAACGCGATCGAGTCGGCCGTCGAGGCGGACGACGAGGCGGCGTTCCGCGCCGCGCTCGTCGCCCTCCTGGACCGGGTGCGCGAGGTGGGCACGCCCGTGCCGGACGACGTGCTCGAACCTTCGCAGCTGATCCTCCCCGCCGCGGACGCGCACGTGGACGACGTCCGCGAGTTGTTCAAGGAAGGCGGGCTGATCCCCGGCTGAGTCCGGCCCGGTCCGGGCGGGGCCCATGCGGGCCCGGTGCGCCGCCCGGACAAGGTCGGTCAGCTTTCGGCGAGCCGGTGTCGCAGCATGGTGACGGTCCCGTCGAAGGTGCGGGTCTCGACGAGTTCGAGCCGCCGACGCAGGCCGGATTTCCGCAGCACCGGGCGTCCACCGCTCAGCAGCACCGGATGCACGAAGATCCGGTACTCGTCGACCGCACCCTGCTCGGTCAGGTACGACGCCAGTTCCGAGCCGCCGAACAGCACCAGGTCCCGCCCGGCCGCCTTGATCGCGGCCAGCTCCGCGACCACGTTGTCGTTGACGACGCGGGTGTTCCAGTCGGCCTTCTCCAGCGTGTGCGACACGACGACCTTGTCCGCCGCCCGCCACACCGGCGCGAATGCCAGGTCGTGCGGGTGCTGCGAGTGTTCCTCGGCGTTCGGCCAGTACGACGCCATGAGCTCGAAGACCACGCGGCCGTAGAGGAACACCTTGTCGCCGCCGGTGAGCTCGTGCGAGTAGGCGGAGAGTTCCGGGCCCATGGACGGCCAGTCGAACTCGCCGTTCGGCCCCTCGATGTAGCCGTCGAGCGACTGGTGCACGAAGTGGATGAGCTTGCCCATGATGATCGCCCTGCCTTTGCGTCGGTCCTGATGCGCCTTCCCGGCGCGCTCTCGACCGGTACGTCGGAGCGCCTCGACGCTTCTCGACACCTCTCGCGAAATTTCCCGAACTTTTTCGTCCACCCTGCGGACCGCCTGTAGAGACCCTCCCCGGAACACGCGCTCACGAGGTGGGCAGCAGAACGGGCCCGGTCGGGGGTGCCGACCGGGCCCGTCGCGGGAGCTTCGGTGCGCTACGGGAGCGCGAGCATCTGGTTGAGCGCCTGGTTGGCGAACTTCTGCGTGTCGGGATCGACCTGGATGCGATTGACGACCTTGCCGTCTACCAGGGACTCCAGCGCCCACACCAGGTGGGGCAGGTCGATGCGGTTCATCGTCGAGCAGAAGCAGACGGTCTTGTCGAGGAACACCACCTGCTTGTCCGGGTGCGCGTTGGCGAGCCGGCGGACCAGGTTGAGCTCGGTGCCGATGGCCCACGCGCTGCCGGGCGCGGCCGCGTCCAGGGCCTTGATGATGTATTCGGTCGAGCCCACGTAGTCGGCCGCGGTGACGACCTCGTGCTTGCACTCCGGGTGCACGAGCACGTTCACGCCGGGTATGCGGTTGCGGACGTCCTCGACCGAGTCGAGGCCGAAGCGCCCGTGCACCGAGCAGTGGCCGCGCCACAGGATCATCTTGGCCGCGCGGAGCTGGTCGGGGGTGACGCCGCCGCCCGGCTTGTGCGGGTTGTAGACCACGCAGTCGTCGAGCGAGAAGCCCATCTCCAGCACGGCGGTGTTGCGGCCGAGGTGCTGGTCCGGCATGAACAGGACCTTCTCGCCCTGCTCGAAGGCCCACTCCAGGGCGCGCTTGGCGTTGGAGGAGGTGCAGATCGTGCCGTTGTGGCGGCCGGTGAACGCCTTGATGTCGGCCGAGGAGTTCATGTACGAGACGGGGACCGTCACGTCGGCTATGCCCGCGTCGGTCAGGACGTCCCAGCACTCCTCGACCTGGTCGTACGTCGCCATGTCGGCCATCGAGCAGCCCGCGGCGAGGTCCGGCAGGATCACCTGCTGGCCGTCGTTGGTCAGGATGTCCGCGCTCTCGGCCATGAAGTGCACGCCGCAGAAGACGATGTACGGAGCGTCCGGCCGGGCCGCCGCCTCGCGCGCGAGCTTGAACGAGTCGCCGGTCACGTCGGCGAACTGGATGACCTCGTCGCGCTGGTAGTGGTGGCCGAGTATGAAGACGGAGTCGCCGAGCTTCTCCTTCGCGGCCCGGGCGCGCGCGACCAGCGTGGGGTCGGCCGGGTTCGGCAGGTCGCCGGGGCACTCGACGCCGCGCTCGCTGTACGGGTCGGCGCCGCGGCCCAGGAGCAGCAGCGCCAGCGGGGTCGCCTCGACGCCCGGCGGCAGGTCCAGATCGTTGGTCGCGGTCACGGTGCCCATCCTTTTCGTCTAACTGACGCAATGGATACTACCTTGATTTCGTCGGATTGACGAGAGTGGGTCCTGCTTACACGATTCACGCGACGCGGCTCACAATGCCGGGCCCGCCCCGCCACGGTCGGCGGTATGCGACCATGAACGGATCGGGCCTGGAATAGAAACCAGGGCACCGTTCGTTGCGGACGGTGATAGCCGTATCCAGCACCGAACCACCACGTGGGAGCTTCCAGATGACGGTCAAGGACGAGACCACGACCAGTGGCGTCATCCTCACCGATGAGGCCGCGGCCAAGGTCAAGGCCCTGCTCGAGCAGGAGGGTCGCGACGACCTCGCGCTGCGCGTGCAGGTCCAGCCGGGCGGCTGTTCCGGTATGCGCTACCAGCTGTACTTCGACGAGCGCTCGCTCGACGGCGACTCCGTCCAGGAGTTCGGTGGCGTGCGTGTGGTCACCGACCGCATGAGCGTTCCGTACCTCGGCGGCGCGACCATCGACTTCGTCGACACCATCGAGAAGCAGGGCTTCACGATCGACAACCCGAACGCGGCCGGCTCCTGCGCCTGCGGCGACTCGTTCAGCTGACGCGACCCGTTCGGCCGAGTGGCGCCTGCGGCGATTCGTTCGGCTGATCTTCGGCGGCGGTGACGCCGCGGGCGCCACGAACACAACTGCGGCGGCAGTCCTCACCGAGGACTGCCGCCGCAGTTTGCTGTCCGGAGAAGGGGTGTCAGTGAAGAGGCGTCAGTCGCCGAACTCCGCGAGGCCGGCGACCATCGCCGCACCGCGCGCCGGGACCTCGACGGCCGGGGCGGTCGGCGAGAACGGCGTCGTCGGGAGGGGCTTGGCGACGTGCGGAGTCGTCCACGACACGTCGATCCGGGCGCAGTCGCCGCGCAGCTCGGCCATCGACTCGGCCTCGGCCTTCGGCGGAAGGTACGAGCGCACCTGGCCGGACGAAGCAGACATTAAGCACTCCTCGCGATGAAGCCGGGATAAATCGCCGCAAAGTCGCGGCCACGTCCTCAGCCTATTTCGCACACTGCGTGACCGCACCGTCTACCGATGGGTAGTTTCCGGCCGCCGCGCCGCCCCCGTCGCGCGTTCCGGCCGCCCGATCAGCCCACCCGCCGGCAAGCGCACGTCCACCGGCGGCAACCGGTCTGTCGCGGCGCGCACCACGCAACCTCCGGGGCCGGTACCGTGAACGGGCCTTCCGGCGCCGGGCCTGCTCGCGGCGCCGCCCCCTCATCCCAGGAGCAAGCCCGTGCGCATCGCCGTGACGGGGTCGATCGCCACCGACCACCTGATGACCTTCCCCGGCCGTTTCGCGGACCAGCTCCTTCCCGAGGAGCTGCACCGGGTATCGCTCTCGTTCCTCGTGGACACCCTCGACGTACGCCGGGGCGGTTGCGCCCCGAACATCTGCTTCGGAATGGGCTGCCTCGGCCTCAAGCCGATCCTCGTGGGCGCCGCGGGCGCTGACTTCACCGACTACCGCTCCTGGCTGGACCGGCACCGCGTGGACACCCACTCGGTGCACATCTCCGAGACGCACCACACCGCGCGATTCCTGTGCACCACGGACGAGGACCACAACCAGATCGCGTCCTTCTACACCGGCGCGATGAGCGAGGCCCGCGAGATCGAACTGCGCCCGATCGCCGAGCGCGTGGGCGGCCTCGACCTGGTGGTCATCGCCGCCAACGACCCCGAGGCGATGCTGCGGCACAGCGAGGAGTGCCGGGAGCGCGGCTACACCTTCGCCGCCGACCCCTCGCAGCAGCTCGCGCGCATGGGCAAGCACGACATCCGCAGCCTGGTCGACGGCGCCGCGTACCTGTTCACCAACGAGTACGAGGCCGCCCTCATCGAGGAGAAGACCGGCTGGTCCAGCGAGGAGATCCTGGACCGCGTCGGCATCCGCGTCACCACGCTCGGCCCCAAGGGCGTGCGCATCGACCGGCGCGGCGAGGCGACCATCCGCGTCGAATGCGCGCTGGAGCGCAAGAAGGCCGACCCGACCGGCGTCGGTGACGCCTTCCGGGCCGGCTTCCTGGCGGGCCTCGCCTGGGGGCTCGACCTGGAGCGCTCGGCTCAGGTCGGCTGCATGCTGGCCACGCTGGTGATCGAGACGGTCGGCACACAGGAGTACTCGCTGCGCCGCGCGCCGTTCCTGGAGCGGTTCGCGCAGGCGTACGGCGACGCGGCCGCCGCGGACGTGAGCGCGCACCTCACCGTCTGAACGCCGTCCGGTTCCGTCGGAGCCCGGCCGGCACCGCGGGCGATCGCGGACAGCCGCGAACGGCCGCGGATCGGACCGCCGTTCACGAGCGCCGGACGAGGTAGGCCGTGCCGCCCGCCTCGCCCGGCCGCTCGCCGACGTACTCGTTGCCCGTCATGTCGCACCACGCCGGGACGTCCAGCCGCGCGGCCTCGTCGTCGGACAGCACCGCCACCACCGCACCCCTCGGCACCTCGCCGATGTGCCGGGCCAGTTCGATGACCGGGATCGGGCAGCGGCGGCCGAGCGTGTCCAGCACCAGCGCGGGGACGTCGTCCGCCGGGACGGACTCGTCCGCGGCCTGCCCCGCGACGGCCGCCGGGTCCGGGGCCGGCACCGTCGCCGCGCCGCCCGCGCTCGTCACCGCGCGCAGGTCGGCCACGATTCCCGGCAGCACCGCGAGGAAGCGGTCGACCTCGGCCTCCGGCGTGCCCTGCGGCAGCGAGACGCGCACATTGCCTTGCGACAACACGCCCATGGCTTCCAGGACATGACTCGGCGTCAGCGTGGACGAGGTGCACGACGAGCCCGACGAGACCGCGAACCCGGCGCGGTCCAGTGCGGTGAGCAGGGCCTCGCCGTCGACGTACAGGCACGAGAACGTCACCAGATGGGGGAGCCGGGCGACCGGGTCGCCGACCACCTCGGTGTCCGGGACGGTCCGCGGGACGCGTTCGCGGATCTTGTCGACGAGCAACGACAGCCGCCGGTTCTCGTCGTCGGACGTCGTCGCCATCGCGCCGAGTGCGACCGCCGCCGACACGATCGCCGGGACGTTCACGAACCCGGGTACGCGCCGGGCCTCGCGCTCGTCGTACGGCAGCGGCGAGACGTACCGGGTGCCCTTGCGCACCACCAGCACGCCGACGCCGGCCGGGCCGCCCCACTTGTGCGCGCTCGCGGCGAGCACCGACCAGCCTTCCGGCACCGCGACACGCCCGACCGACTGTGCGGCGTCGACGACAAGCGGAATGCCGCGCGCGGCGCACAGTTCGGCCACCTCGGCGACCGGCTGGAGCGTGCCCACCTCGTGGTTCGCGCTCTGCACGGCCACGGCCGCGGTGTCGTCGCGCAGCGCGGCTTCGAGCGCCTTGAGGTCCACGCGTCCGGTGCGGTCCACCACCGTCCGGGTGATTTCCCCGCCGCCCGCCTCGTGCAGTTCGGCGGCGTGCAGCACCGAGGAGTGTTCGACCGCGCTGACCACCGCGTGCGCGCCGACACGGCGTCGGCCGGCGAGCGTGCCGAGCAGCCCCAACTGCGCGGCCTGGGTGCCCGATCCGGTGAAGACCACCTCGTCCGGACGCGCGCCGAGTACCGTCGCGACGGTCTCGCGGGCGGCGTCCAGCAGCATGCGGGCCCGCCGGCCGTCGTGGTACTGCCGCGCGGGGTCCGCCCAGCCCTCCTCCATTGCGCTGAGGAAAGCCGAGCGCGCGGCAGTGTTCAGGGGTTCGGCGGAGGCCGCGTCGAAGTACGCCATACAGGGACGGTAGTCCGCCTTCCGGCCGGTGCGTGAACCGGCTGTTCGAGTGCGCGTTCGCGGGTCGCGCCCGGGAACTTCACTCGATCGGACGGCTCATCACATTCCTCTTTTCCGCCACACCGGACCTCGGCGCGCGACCCGAATACCGCTCCAGTAGGGTTGCCCCGCAGAAACATCCAAACCTGCCCGTGCGACGGACCGCCGGGGGATGAAGTTCCCCGTCAGCACGCCGTTATGGGCGAGACATTCGGGAAGGCGCTACGTGAGTCCCTACGGCTCCGACCGCTCGCCGCGGCGCTGGATGCGGCGCAGGGTGCCGCAGCTGCTGGCTCTGGGCCTCGTCACCGCGACCGCCACCGGCTGCTCCGTCGACTCCAAGGATCTGCCCAGACTCGGACTGCCGAACCCGGCGACCGAGCAGGGCCACAGGGTTCTCTCACTCTGGCAGGGCTCCTGGATCGCAGCCCTCATCGTCGGCGTTGTCGTGTGGGGGCTCATCCTGTGGAGCATCGTGTTCCACCGGCGCAGTCGCACGAAGCAGGAGATCCCGCCGCAGACCCGGTACAACCTCCCGCTCGAGGTCCTGTACACGGTGATCCCCGGCATCATCATCGCGGTCTTCTTCTACTTCACCGCGCGCGACGAGACCAAGATCCAGGAAACCACCAAGAGGTCGGACCCGGCGTTCCAGTCGGTCAACGTCATCGAGGTGGCCGCTTTCCAGTGGCAGTGGGCCTTCAACTACAAGGAAGGCCCGATGAACAAGACCGGCGCGGTCTATGACACCGGGTCGACCCAGGACATCCCCACGCTCTACCTGCCGCAGGGTCAGAAGGTGCAGTTCGAACTGAACTCGCCCGACGTGATCCACTCGTTCTACGTGCCGTCGTTCCTCTACAAGCTGGACGTCATCCCCGGCAAGACGAACAAGTTCGAGATCACGCCCGAGGTCTTGGGCGACTACGACGGCAAGTGCGCGGAGCTGTGTGGCGCCGACCATTCCCGCATGCTCTTCAAGGTGAAGATCGTCACCCCCGAGGAGTACCAGCGTCACCTGGCGCTGCTGAAGGAACAGGGTCAGACCGGGGCCGTTCGCAGCCAGATCAACATGCCGGCCCAGGCTGAGCACACCCCGGGAAGTGAAAAGTGACCATCCTCAACGAGCCACAGAGCGTGGCGGTGGGCGCGACGGGGGTGCGTCGCAAGAAGGCCCCCGGCAACGCCGTGGTCAAGTGGATGACGACCACTGACCACAAGACCATCGGCAGCCTGTACCTCATCACGTCGTTCGTCTTCTTCTGCATCGGCGGTGTGCTGGCGCTGTTCATGCGCGCCGAGCTCGCCCGTCCGGGCACGCAGGTGATGTCGAACGAGCAATTCAACCAGGCGTTCACGATGCACGGCACGATCATGCTGCTGATGTTCGCGACGCCGCTGTTCGCCGGCTTCACGAACTGGATCATGCCGCTGCAGATCGGCGCGCCCGACGTGGCGTTCCCGCGGCTGAACATGTTCGCCTACTGGCTCTACCTGTTCGGCTCGATCATCGCGGTGGCCGGCTTCCTCACCCCGCAGGGTGCGGCGGACTTCGGCTGGTTCGCGTACGCGCCGCTGTCGGACTCGATCCGGTCTCCCGGAATCGGCGCCGACATGTGGATCATGGGCCTGGCGATGTCCGGCTTCGGCACGATCCTCGGTGCGGTCAACTTCATCACGACCATCATCGCGATGCGCGCGCCCGGTCTGACGATGTTCCGCATGTCGATCTTCTGCTGGAACGTCCTGCTGACCTCGATCCTGGTCCTGATGGCGTTCCCGGTCCTGGCCGCCGCGCTGTTCGCGCTGGAGGCCGACCGCAAGTTCGGCACCCATATCTTCGATCCGGCCAACGGCGGACCGATCCTGTGGCAGCACCTCTTCTGGTTCTTCGGACACCCAGAGGTGTACATCATCGCGTTGCCGTTCTTCGGCATCGTCTCCGAGGTCATCCCGGTCTTCGCCCGCAAGCCGATGTTCGGCTACAAGGGCCTGATCGGCGCGACCATCGCGATCGCCGGTCTCTCGGTCACCGTGTGGGCACACCACATGTTCGTGACCGGGTCGGTCCTGCTGCCGTTCTTCTCGTTCATGACGTTCCTCATCGCGGTGCCCACCGGTGTGAAGTTCTTCAACTGGATCGGCACGATGTGGCGCGGCTCGCTGTCCTTCGAGACACCGATGCTGTGGACGATCGGCTTCCTCGTGACGTTCGTGTTCGGCGGTCTGACGGGTGTCATCCTCGCGTCGCCGCCGCTCGACTTCGCGGTGTCCGACACGTACTTCGTCGTCGCGCACTTCCACTACGTGGTGTTCGGCACCGTCGTGTTCGCGATGTTCGCCGGCTTCCACTTCTGGTGGCCGAAGTTCACCGGCAAGATGCTGGACGAGCGCCTCGGCAAGATCACCTTCTGGACGCTGTTCATCGGCTTCCACACCACGTTCCTGGTGCAGCACTGGCTGGGTGCGGAGGGCATGCCGCGGCGGTACGCGGACTACCTCGACTCAGACGGCTACACGTCGCTGAACATGGTGTCGACGATCGGCTCGTTCCTGCTGGGCCTGTCGATCCTGCCGTTCCTCTACAACGTGTGGAAGACGCACAAGTACGGCAAGAAGATCACCGTGGACGACCCGTGGGGCTACGGCCGTTCGCTCGAATGGGCGACGTCCTGCCCGCCGCCGCGGCACAACTTCACCTCGATGCCGCGCATCCGTTCGGAGTCGCCGGCCTTCGACCTCCACCACCCGGAGATCGCCGCCCTGGACTACCTGGGCGACGACAGGCAGGCCGTCTCGGCGGGCAAGGAGAGTGAGCGGTGAAGTTCACCGGTGCGCTCATGACGCTGGTCGCGCTGTTCATCCTTCCGGTCACCATCATCTATTGGGTGCTCTCGGAAGACCCGACCGGAACCACGGCGCTGGCCCTGGCCTTCGGTCTGTCGATCATGATCGGCTACTACCTCTGGTTCACCGCGCGGCGCAGCGAGCTGCTGCCGCAGGACAACGAAGAGGGCGATGTCGCCGACGACGCGGGCGAGCTGGGCTTCTTCAGCCCGCACAGCTGGGCTCCGCTCATGCTCGCCTGCGGCAGCGCGTTGATGTTCCTCGGCGTCATCTTCGGCTGGTGGCTCTGCTACTTCGGGGCCCCGATCGTCGGAATCGCTCTGTTCGGGTGGGTCTTCGAGTACTACCGCGGAGAGAACCAGAACCAGTGATCCGCTGAGAGGCCCCGGGTCTCGGATCACCAGGACACACGCGAGGCCGGTCACCCAGATGGGTGACCGGCTTCGTCCATTCGGATCATTTGCCGGTCGTACCGCAACAAATTGGCCGAGCGATCGCACGCGCATGCGTGTGTGGTGCGGCCCCGGTTCCCGGAGTTGTCACTGTTGTGTGACTGTCTCCGGAATCCGGAACCCCGTGCGCTGAGGGGGCGTCAAAAACAGCGCATACGGTTCGCAGCAGGTCTGCGCAAGCGATAAGGGAGGGATCGCGTGCCCCGCATCACAGGAGCGACGCGTACGGGGGCCACCAGGCTGGCCGCGGGACTGCTCGTCGTACCGCTGGCATTGCTGACCGCGTGTTCGTCGGGCGGTGGGAAGGCCGACCCCAAGGAGTCCGGCGGCGCGATATCCGCCGACCAGGTCGGCGGCGGGGGCAAGAACAAGCCGGCGGCCCCGCCCGCGGCACTGGCCATCGCGCCCGCGGACGGTGCGAAGTCGGTGGAGACCGACGGCGCGCTGGCGGTCGACGCGACGAACGGCAAGGTCACCTCGGTGACGGTCACCGACGCCAAGGGGAAGGCCGTCGAGGGCAAGACGTCGGCGGACGGGGCCAAGTGGACCCCCGCGACGCCGCTGGCCAACAACACCAAGTACACGGTCGCCGCGAAGGCGGCGAACGCCGACGGCGTCGAGGTCACCGCGAACAGCAGCTTCACCACCGTGGCTGCGGGCAAGAACTTCGAGTACTCCTACATGCCCGACGGCGACTCCGGCGCGACGCTGGGCGTCGGTACGGTCATCTCGCTCAAGTTCGACCGGCCGATCAAGGACAAGGCCGCGGTCGAGCGGAACCTGAGCGTCGTCGCCGAGCCCGCGGTCGAGGGTTCGTGGGCCTGGGTCATGGATCACGACGGCAAGGAGCGCGTCGACTACCGCCCCAAGGCGTACTGGCAGCCGGGCACCAAGGTGACTTGGAAGGCCAACCTCGCGGGCGCCAAGTCGGCGGACGGCACGTACGGCACCCAGAACCGCGGCGGCACCTTCACCATCGGCGACTCGATCGTGGCGACCGCCGACCTCAAGTCCAAGCAGATGACCGTCAAGAAGAACGGCGAGGTCATCAACACGCTGCCGATCTCCGCCGGTGGTCCGTCGTACCCGACCTGGACCGGCACGATGGTCGTCATGGACAAGGTCGACGGCATCGACATGAACTCCGAGACGGTCGGCCTGCCCGGCGAGTACAACATGAAGAACGTGCGGTACGCGGTGCACATGACGTCGTCCGGCACCTACGCACACGCCGCGCCGTGGAACGAGGGCAAGTTCGGCAAGCTGAACGACTCGCACGGCTGCATCGGCATGAGCACGGCCAACGCCGGCAAGTTCTTCGACACCGTGAACACCGGTGACGTCATCGAGGTCGTCAACGGGACCGAGAAGAAGGTCAAGTACGGCAACGGCTGGGGCGACTGGAACGCGGACTGGGACACCTGGCTGAAGGCGAGCGCGCTGGCCAACCCCGGTGCCACCATCACCCCGCTGGGTTCCGCCTCGTAACACCCGCACACCGTGCGCACGCGGGGGCCGTCTCCTGGGAGGCGGCCCCCGCGGCGTTCCCGGAGACGGGACGCGCCCGCGCATACGTGTGATCTTTGAGCCCGAATGGGTGCACCAACGATCCTTCTTGATCAATTCAGGTGACACTTGATCAGACAGTGCCCCCTGACGCAGGAGGTTCCGGGTGCGCGCCATCACGGTTCCCTTCGGTCCCCAGCGCCTGCTGCGGCCGATAGCCCTGACGACGGCGGCGATGCTGGCCCTCGGGGGCTGCGCGATATTCGGGACGGACGCCAAGCCGGCGCCCAAACCCACGGTCAGCACCGCCCGATTCACCATGACGCCGCAGGACGGCAGCGCGGCGGTGGCCCCGGAGAGCGTGGTCACCGTCGGCTCCGGCGGCGGCGTGTTGTCCGGCGTCAGCCTGACGGCCGCCGACGGTACGGCCGTTCCCGGCAGCATCAGCCCAGGCGGCGCCTCGTGGCACAGCGAGAAGCCCCTTCAGTACGGCACCAAGTACACCGTGCAGGCCACCGCCGTGGACGGCCACGGCCTGACCTCGACCCGCAGTTCCACCTTCACCACCGCGACCCCGACGGCGATCGTCTCCGCCAAGGAGGTCCTGCCGGAGAAGGGCAGCACGGTCGGTGTCGGTATGCCGATCAGCATCGAGTTCGACCAGAAGATCGAGGACCCCGCGGCGCGGGAGGCGGTCGAGAAGCGGCTCGTCGTCACCGCCAGCACGCCTGTCGAGGGCGCCTGGGGCTGGGTCGACGAGCAGACCGTGCGGTTCCGCCCCAAGACCTACTGGCCGGCCGGGACCGAGGTGACCGTGTCCAGCGACCTGTACGGCGTGCCCATGGGCGGCGGCGTGTACGGCGGACCGGGCACCATCACGGACTTCACCATCGGCGACGCGTTCGTCGCGACCGTCGACTCGGCCGCCCACCAGATGACGGTGACGCGCAACGGCGAGGTCCTGCGTACCGTCCCGGTGACCACCGGCAAGCCCGGCTTCACCACGCGCGCCGGGACCAAGGTGATCCTCGGCAAGGAGGAGCACGTCCTGATGGACGGCACCACCGTCGGTATCGCCGAGGGCAGTTCGGAGGGCTACCGGCTCGACGTCTACTGGGCCGCCCGGGTGACGTGGAGCGGCGAGTACCTGCACGCCGCGCCCTGGTCGGTCGGTTCGCAGGGCAGCGCCAACGTCAGCCACGGCTGCGTCGGGATGAGCACCGAGAACGCACGCTGGTTCTTCGGCGAGGTCAGGGTCGGAGACGTGGTCAACGTCGTGAACACCGGCAGCAGCAAGTCGATGGAGCTGTCCGGCAACGGGTACGGCGAATGGAACATGTCGTTCGACCAGTGGCTCGGCCAGAGCGTGGCGGGCTCGACGACGACGGAGCCGGCGACGGCCGCCTGACGGGCCGCCGGGCCGCATCCGGCACGCGGTCGACCCCTGCACCCGTGGTGGGCGCAGGGGTCGACGGCGTGACGGCGTGCGGTCGGGGTCGGCCGGTCCGGGCCGGCTGGCGTGGGTCGGCTGGCGTGGGTCGGTTCGGGTGGATCAGCCGGTCGCGCGGTCGATCGCGGTCTGCAGGATCTGCGGTGCGAACTCGGTGGCGAACGGCCCGCCTTGCAGGTAGCCGATCACGACGATCGTCTTGCCGGATCGGATGTAGCCCTCGTAGCCGCGATACGAATCGGGGGCGTGGTCCCACTTCCAGATCGGCGCGTCCGCGGTGCCCAACTGCGTCAGCGACGCGCCGGGGTACCGCGCCTGGCAGGTTGCCGCGGCGGCGGCGAGCTTCGCCTCGGCCGCCTGGGCCTCGGCCTCGGTGGCGAAGGTCGCGATGGTCTCGGTGACGTTGCCGATCGCCTGCCCCGGGCCCGACGGCACCCCGAAGGAGTGGGAAGTACGCAGCATTTCCGTCGTGGGCGGCACCTCGACACCCGTGATGTACACGTCCGGGTGGCTCGCGTTGACGGTGGTCCACGTCGAGGGAAGGCAGAACACGCTGGGGGACACCCGGTTCTCCGCGGCGGTTCCCGACCAGGTGCCCTGGGCGTACTCCGGCTGGGTCCAGCCTCCGGCCACGGCGGGCAGGTCGGCGGAGCGCAGCGCCTTGGGGGACAGGGGTCCCTGCGTCCCGGCCGGCGGTTCGGCGCACCAGGGCCCGTACGAAAGACCCTGTTCGGCGGAGTACTGCTGCAAGGCCCCCATGGCCGACAGCGGCATCTGCCCGCCCGGCGGGGCGGTCGCATCAGAGGAGGCAGTCGAGCCGGACGGATTGGGCTTGACCTCCATCGGACCCCCGCCGGGCGGACATGAGGCGGTCGGCCCGGCCGGCTGCCCGGTGGCCCGGCCGTCGGAACCGCCGAGCGCGACGAACCCGGTCGCGATCATCCCGGCGGCCGCCGCGGCGGCGACGCCCGCCGCCGTGCGGTGGCGCAGCTTGCGCCGGGTGCCCCGGGCGCGGGTCTCGCTCGCCGGCGAGATGACAACCGCCGGCTCGATGTCGTCCACCAGGCCGCGGAGGCGGCGGTCGAGGTCGTCGGTCATGGTCATGGTCTCCCTGTCTGCGTGCCTGCGTGTGTACGTCTGCGCGTGCGCAGGTGCGTGTGTGCGTTGTGACGGGACGTCAGCGGGTGCTGGAGGGGGCCGGGGCGGGTTCGGCGGCGGATTCCTCGCCAAGGTGTTCGGCGAGTGCCTGCCGGGCCCGGAAGAGCCGGGTCCGCACCGCGCCTGCCGAGCAGCCCAGTTCGCGGGCGACCGCCTCGGCGGGCAGGTCGTACAGGTGGAACAGGACGACCACGCGTCGCTGGTCCTTCGGCAGCTTCTGCAGCGCCGCCACCAGGGCCACGTGGTCCGGCCCCAACTCCGGGACCGCGGACGGGGAACCGTGCCGGACGTGGGCCCGCAGCCGGTTCCGTGCCTTGCGCCAGGAACTGATCGCGAGACGCTGCGCCACCACGCGGACCCAGCCGCCGGGATCGCCGTCGGCCTGGAGCCGGGTCCACTTGGCCCACGCCCTGGCGTACGCCTCCTGGACCGCGTCCTCGGCGTCCGCCAGGTTGCCGGTCAGGGCGTAGACCGCCGCGACCATGCGCCGCGCCGTCGCGGCGTAGAACGCGTCGAACTCCGCACGGGCGGTGGCGGCGGACGCCGCCGCGGCCACCGCGTCCTCCGCCGCCCCCGCGTTGTTGCCGGCGTCCCGCGCGTCCCCGGCCGCCGGCTCCTGCCCGGTGCCGGGGGCGGCACCGTGCCCCGCGTCGTCGTCCCGCATCCCCTGCCGACCCTGCCGCATCCCGTGACCCGTCCCCTTGGCGCCTGCTGACGTCCTATACACGCGGGAGGGAGCACGGATGTTACGCGGTGGCCGGAAAGGCGCCCAGGAGGCCGCTCAGGGCCGTGCGGGGGCGCGTATGCGGGCACGCAAAGGCCGAGGGCCCCACCGGAACTCCGGTGGGGCCCTCGGCCCGCTGATGTGGCGTCAGCAGTCGGATCAGTGGTGGCCGTGGCCGCTCGTGATCTCCTCGTACTCCGCGGCGGTCGGCTTCTCGATCGGCTCGGCGAAGTACCAGCGCGACAGGCGCACCCGCAGCTTCTCGCCGGGCTTGAGCTTGCGCGCCACGCCGTTCTCGTCGACCGCGGGCGGCAGTTCGGCCGCGGCCGGCTGCTCGTGCGCGGTCAGGAAGAAGCGCTTCTCGGCGTCGAGGGGCTCGTGCACCTCGATGAACTCGCCGTGCGGGAGCTTCTTGATGATGCCGGTCTCGCGGCCGTGCAGGACCTTGTCGCGGTCCCGGCGCTGCAGCGCCATCGCGATCCGGCGGGCCACCACGAAGGCGAGCACCGGGGCGACGAAGAACAGCACGCGCATGGTCCACGTGATCGCGTTGATCGACAGATGGAAGTGCGTGGCGATGATGTCGTTGCCGCCACCGATCCACAGCACCAGGTACATCGCGATCCACGCGGCACCGAGGCCGGTGCGGACCGGCACGTTGCGCGGGCGGTCGAGCAGGTGGTGCTCGCGCTTGTCACCGGTGACCCACGCCTCCAGCCACGGGTACGCCGCGATGAAGGTGAACATCACACCCGGTACGACCAGCGACGGGATCAGCACGTTCCAGCTGATCGTGTGGCCCCAGAGGTTGGTCTCCCAGTTCGGCATGATGCGCAGGGAGCCTTCGAGGAAGCCGATGTACCAGTCGGGTTGGGAACCGGCGGTGATCTGCCCTGGGTTGTACGGACCGTACGACCAGATCGGGTTGATCTGCACCAGG